>NZ_KI965877.1:0-607501 GCF_000524665.1 Alcanivorax sp. 97CO-5 | reverse complement strand
GTGTCTAATGAACTGGTGGCGATTCATATAATCGAAGGTGTGAACACCTCCGCTGAGAACGTTGTTATCTGGCAAAACAAAAACGGAGGAAGCAAATTAAAAGATTTTACCTATAGGAATATAATTGGCAGAGGCGGAAGGATGTTCAAGCATTTTGTGGGCAATATTTATCTGCTTGACACCCCTCCAGACCCGACTGAATCTCAGCTAAATATAGACTTTCCAGACGATCTCTTACCAGACTTAGATGAAAATGATTTCAAACAAGATTTAACTTCAGATCAGGTTGCAAAAATAATCAGCTATAAAGAAGAAATGGCCGAACTTCTAGGAGCGGACTCATATGATTCTATTTCTAAGGAAAGCATATTTCAAAGCAGCAGCACCGCCACAATTCTTAAAGTCGCTAGAGAAATATCAAGGGCCCCGGAAGAATGGAAAAATTTGTCCTATCTGAATTCTTTGAATCCAGATGATTGGGATTACTCCCTCTATAGGCTGCTAAGGATGGTTCCGTCTGGGTGGGATGCTAAGTATACAGATATAGTTAATTTTACGAAAACAATCTCGGATGGTTGGGAACTCCCATTTCCTCAGCTTCTGGAAAATTTGAACGACCAAAATATCAGTGTCGACAGTTTTTTTGGTCTAGAGAGGAGTATCACTTATAAGCTTTCAGCTTTGCTAAATGATGTGAATGCTATACTGAAAAAAGTATCAAAAAGTACAACAGTTGATATTTCTCCCTTTATATTCAAAGTCTCACATGCATTTCTTCCCCCTGCAGTCTATCAGTTAGAAGAGTATGGTCTGCCAAGGATGATTTCCAGAAAGGTGCATGATGCTAATGTTATCGACTTTGAAAATATAGATAATGATCTGCACTGCACCATTAATAAGTTTCTAGATATTGGTCTTCAGGAAATCGTAGCTAATGTGCCTGATCTAGATAAGTTCGACATTTTCATTCTGAGCTACTTCTATGATGGAATCACACTCAAAAGGTAGGCTGAGCCAGAAAGCATACAACAAACGCATGTTGTCGGACTGGTTTTCCGCTGCGCTCCAAACCAGCCGCAAATGCGGGCGTTAAATAATCGCAGGAAGAGATTGAAATCGAGTTATTGGGCTATACCTTTTCTGTCAGTGCGTTCCTGCGCCAAACCCTAAAACCGTTCCTTTCCCAGTGGCATCAACAGCACCGCTGCGCCTATCAACGCCACTGCTGCGCCGAGCAACCCGGGCGAAAAACTCCCGCTGCTTTCCAGTAACCATGCCGTGACTACTGGCCCCAGTATCTGCCCGACGCCATAGCAGGCGGTTAATGCGCCCAGGGCGGCGCTGGCGGCGTGGGGGGCCAGTTGGCGGGCGCAGTACATGCTTAGGGCGACCACGGCGGTAAAGGTGCCGCCTACCAGCAGGCCACTGGTGACCAGCCCGGCCAGACCGGGGAGCCAGGCGGGAGCACTCACGCCTACGGCCTGCACTACCAGCGCCATCATCAAGGCATTGCGCTCGCTTGTGTGGCTGGCCAGTTTGCCCCACAGCAGGTTGGCGGGAACGGCAGCCAGGCCCACGGCAAGCCAAGTATAGAAGGCGGCGCTGTCCAGCCCAGGCAGTTGTTGTTTGGCGATTACCGGCAGGTAAGTGGTGCTGGTGATGTAGCCGAACCCGGCGAGAGAATAACTGGCAATAAGGAAGCCCAGAGCTTTGCGGTTTACCGGTACCCGGGTATGGGCATGTTCACTGGCGTGGGGCAGGGCGGGAATCACACGCAGAAACGCCATGAAGACAAGTGCCAGCGCGCCGCAGGAAAACCACATGAAGGGATAACGGCCTTGCAGGAACTCAACCAATGCTACGGTGAGGGCGGCGATGCTGATGCCCAAGCCAATGCCGGCGTAATGGATATTACCTAACCGGGCGCGCAGGTGATTGGGCAAGGCGCCAAGCACCAGGGCAGAGCCGTTGACCATGATGATGGCGCTGGCGATGCCGGCCAAGAAGCGGTTGATTGCCCAAGGAAGAAACGTCTCGCTGAGACCCATCAATAGGCTGCTAACCACACTCACCCACAGCGCGATCCAGAAGGCGCTACGTGCCCGGTGAGAGGGGACGGCCATGGCAAGCATGGCACCCAGCAGGTAACCGCCGTAGTTCACCGCCGCCAGATAGCCGCCACTCACCGCCGTTAGCGCTGTGTCAGCAATCATGCCGGGCAGGGCAGGGGTAAAGAGAAAGCGGCCAATGCCCAGGGCAATGACCAAACTGAGGGCGCCGGCCAGGGCAATGCGCAGGGCGTCGTTGTCGTGTTGGGCCATAAGGGCTCGGTCTAAATTAATGATGGATGGCTGCGGTCATGTGCCGGGCAGCCTAGCAGGTCGGCGCTTGTTGCTCTGCACCTTTCAGATGATGTTCATTATTTCTCTCAGTGATAATGGGCCTTTGGTCGCAAGCGGTGCGCATTTTTTTCACCATGCTGGCGCAAAAGCGGGTTTTGTGGGGGGTGATCGGCTATGCAGCACAACAGTGATGCATTTTGGTGAGAACGAAATGATTCACAATAGTGCTGTTTGTGCAATTTATGGGCGTGGCGATCGTTTCTGTAGACAGCATTAATCGTTAAGTTATTGAAAGTATTGTGTTTTCAAAGTTGGCACAGCAATTGCCTTAGTGGGTACATCACAGCAACAGTGTTGTGACCCAAATACTTCTTCGTGATCAATGGCGATCACGATCAGATTCGAGCAAAGGCGCTCATGGCATCCGGTCAACGATGACAGGATTCTCTGAGCGCTTTTTTTATGCCAGCGCGATAGCAGGCAAATGAGGGAAGACGGATGAAAAAGTTTATTCGCATAGCAATTACTGCACTGACGGTGGGGCTCTCGGCCAACGCCATGGCGGAAGATTCTGTGGGCTGGCCGGAAAAGGCTGATCTGAAGTTTGGCTTCATCAAGCTGACCGACATGGCGCCGCTCGCTGTGGCCTACGAGAAAGGGTTTTTTGAAGAAGAAGGTTTGTTTGTGACCTTAGAGGCCCAGGCCAACTGGAAAGTCCTGCTAGACCGGGTGATTGACGGTCAGCTGGATGGGGCGCACATGCTGGCAGGCCAGCCGCTGGGGGCGACTATTGGCTACGGCACCGAAGCGCACATTGTTACGGCGTTTAGCATGGACTTAAACGGTAATGGCATCACCGTTTCCAATGCGGTGTGGGAGGAAATGAAGAAGAGCATCCCGGTGGAGAATGGCAAACCGGTGCATCCGATCAAGGCGGATGCACTCAAGCCGGTGGTGGAAAAGTACAAAGCTGAGGGCAAGTCTTTCAACATGGGCATGGTGTTCCCGGTATCCACTCACAACTACGAGCTGCGTTACTGGCTGGCCGCCGGTGGCCTCAACCCGGGTTTCTACGCCCCACACAAGGGCGACACCAGTGGCCAGCTGCAGGCTGACGTATTGCTGTCGGTTACCCCGCCACCACAAATGCCGGCCACCTTGGAAGCGGGCACCATTTACGGTTACTGCGTGGGTGAGCCTTGGAATCAGCAAGCTGTATTCAAAGGTATCGGTGTGCCGGTAATTACTGATTACGAAATCTGGAAGAACAACCCGGAAAAAGTGTTCGGTGTGAGCAAGGGCTGGGCTGACAAGTACCCCAACACCCATATCCGTGTAGTGAAAGCGATGATTCGTGCGGCCAAATGGCTGGATGAGAACGACAATGCCAACCGCCCGGAAGCAGTGAAGATCCTGTCTCAGCCTAACTATGTGGGGGCGGATTATGACGTGATCGCCAACTCAATGACCGGGACCTTTGAATATGAGAAAGGCGATAAGCGTGAAGTGCCGGACTTCAATGTGTTCTTCCGCTACAACGCTACCTATCCATTCTACTCCGATGCCATCTGGTACCTGACGCAGATGCGTCGCTGGGGCCAAATCAGCGAATCCAAACCGGATAGCTGGTACATGGATATCGCCAAGCAAGTGTATCGCCCGGACATCTATGCCCAGGCGGCTAAGGCGCTGATTGCTGAAGGCAAGATCTCTGCGGATGAGTTTCCTGACTTCGCCACCGAAGACGGCTTTAAAGCACCGCAAAAAGGCTTTATCGACAACATCACTTACGACGGCCGCAAACCTAATGCGTACCTGAAGAAGTTTCCGATTGGTCTGAAAGAGGGCGACGCGCTTTAACAGCGTGTCTCCTTCAAGGAGAAGCAATCATGGTGACCCTGACTTTCCCAACTTGGATGGAACCCTACCGTGCGCTGGCTACCGGCAAGATGTCCGGTGAGCAGTGGCAGGCGTTGCTGCGCCAGTTGATCTGGCCGGTGATGGGCATTGCCGCCTTTCTGTTGCTCTGGCAGCTGGCGGCCCAACGTATCGACACGTCGTTGGGGCAATTCCCGGGGCCCGCGGATGTTTGGCAGCAGGCAGGGTCTCTGGTGGATGAACATCATGCGTCCCGAGCGAAGGAAGAGGCGTTTCACGAACGCCAGGAAAAATACATTGCTTCGCGTCTGCAGCAGCAGCCGGACTGGGAGCCGGTCCAACGGAATTACACGGGGGCGCCGACCTTCTTTGATCAGATTGGCACCAGCTTGATCACGGTGATGAGTGGCTTCTTGCTGGCATCATTGATTGCGATTCCTCTCGGTATCGTCATTGGTTTGAGCAGCACTGCGTATGCGGCTATGAATCCGCTGATTCAGTTGTTCAAACCGGTGTCACCGTTGGCATGGTTGCCCCTGGTCACCATGGTGGTGAGCGCGTTGTATGTGACCGACGACCCGATGGTGGCTAAGTCGTTCCTGACGTCCATGTTCACAGTGTCTCTATGTTGTCTGTGGCCAACGCTGATGAACACCTCCGTGGGGGTGACGTCTGTGAGCCAGGATCTGACCAACGTCTCTTTGGTGCTGCGGCTGAATGCGCTGAGCCATATACGCAAGATTGTACTGCCTTCTGCACTGCCAATGATGTTCACCGGTTTGCGCCTGAGCTTGGGGATCGCCTGGATGGTGCTGATCGCTGCCGAGATGCTGGCGCAGAATCCGGGGCTGGGGAAATTTGTTTGGGATGAATTTCAGAACGGTAGTTCTCAATCTCTCGGTCGAATTATGGTTGCCGTTATCGTAATTGGTCTGATCGGTTTTCTGCTGGATCGCTTAATGCTCATGCTGCAACGCGCTCTGGTGTGGGACAAATCTTCCGTACAGCGCTAAGCACAGGGAAAACGACATGAAAGCATTACTGGAACTCTCCAACGTTGGTATGAAATTCGATACGCCCAAGGGCCAGTTCGAAGCCCTGAAAGAGGTGAACCTTAAAATTGATTCCGGCGAATTTGTTTCTCTGATTGGTCACTCCGGATGTGGTAAATCCACCGTGCTCAACATTGTCGCGGGCCTGCTACAGGCCACCGATGGCGGTGTCATTCTCGACAACCATGAGGTGACCGAGCCTGGCCCGGAACGGGCCGTAGTATTCCAGAACCATTCGCTGCTGCCCTGGCTCACCTCGTTCGAAAATGTCGAGCTGGCGGTCAAGCAGGTCTTCAAAAAGACCAAGACCAAAGCGGAAATACGCGACTGGGTAGAGCACAACTTGGAACTGGTGCACATGGGGCACGCCCTGCACAAAAAGCCAGACGAAATTTCCGGGGGTATGAAACAGCGGGTGGGTATTGCCCGTGCGTTGGCCATGCAGCCCCAGGTGCTGCTCATGGATGAACCCTTTGGTGCGCTTGATGCACTGACCCGTGCTCACCTGCAGGATTCCCTGATGGAAATCCATGCTCAGCTGGGCACCACGGTGATCATGATTACCCACGATGTGGATGAGGCGGTACTGCTGTCCGATCGTATCGTCATGATGACCAATGGCCCGTCTGCCACCATTGGCGAAATTTTGGAGGTGAACGTACCGCGGCCACGAGATCGCCTGGCACTGGCAGATGACCCGACCTTTGTGCGCTGTCGTCAACAGGTGCTTCAGTTCCTGTACGAAAAGCAGCGCAAGGTGGAGCCAATGCGAAAACGCAATAGCAATAACGCTGAGGCGGCTCGCAAACAGGCTTGAAGTAAACGCATAACGATGGAATGAACCCACCTGCTTTTTTGTGCACGGAAAGCGGGAACAGGGAAGGTGCGCTCTGAATTAACCAAAAAACGATTTTAACTTTGGGAAGGTGTTGAGGAAATGATGATGAAAAATGCTGCCATTGCTGCCGGTGTCCTGCTCTCCGCGCTGGGTGTTACAGGTACCGCTAACGCCGAAGATGATGCCTTTATTACGGCTCTCAAAGGCGGTACTCCGCTGCTGAACATGCGCCTGCGCTACGAAGAAGTCGACATTGACGGTATGGCTGACGAAGGTCAGGCACTCACCCTGCGTACCCGTTTGGGCTACCAGAGTGGCAAATTTTACGGCTTCGACGTAATGGGCGAATTTGAAGATACCCGCATCGTTGGCCAGGTGGATAATTATGCCCCGGAGCAAGGTGGCTATCCGATCATTGCGGATCCGGAAGTGACTGAACTGAACCGCGCTGCCATTCGCTACACTGGTAGCGATGCGTTGGAAGGCCTGGTTGCTACCTATGGCCGTCAACGCATCATTTATGACAATGCGCGCTTTGTGGGCAATGTGGGCTGGCGCCAGGATGAGCAAACCTTCGACGGTGCCAAGCTGGACTATGGTGTCGGTGATCTGACGTTCTCCACGGCGTACCTGACTCAAGTAAATGGCATTACCCCATCGTTTGATGCCAATACCTCCCATTATCTGTTCAACGCTAGCTGGGCCGGCGCGCCAGGTGGGTCCCTAAGCGCCTATGGCTATCTGCTTGAAACAGACAATGTGACGGATTCCGATAACGATACTTTCGGCCTGCGTTATGCCGGTGCTTTTGATCTGGACTCACTCAAATTGTTGCTGACTCTGGAAGGGGCCCAGCAGGAAGTGGACGCCGGTGATACCGAGTACTACTTTGCCGAATTGGGCGCACAAATTGCTGGCGTGACAGTAAAAGTGGCACAGGAAGTGCTTGGTTCTGATGATGGCACCGTAGCGTTCCAGACGCCTCTGGCCACCAAGCATGCCTTTAATGGCTGGTCGGATCAGTTCTTGGCGACACCGGATGATGGTCTGGAAGATACCTTTGTGTCAGTGGGTGGCAAGCTGGCGGGTTTCAAGTTGCTGGCGGTATTCCATGACTTCAAGTCCAACGAAGGCAGCACTGACTACGGTACAGAAACCAATGTGCTGGTAGCGCGCCCAATCGGTAAAAACTACGTAGTAGGACTGAAGTATGCAGACTACAGCGCCGATGACTTCAAGTCTGATACCCGCAAGTACTGGGCCTGGGCAGAACTGAAATTCTGATCCCCGACCTTCCCCGTTAGATCCTCAGAAAAGGAGGTGTCAGGTGGAAGCAAAACGTTATCAGCCCCAACCCCGGGTACCTGATGCCCAGGCCGAACAGCCCGTCATCATTGTTGGCAATGGCCCGGCGGGAATACAGTGCCTGGTGGAGTTGCGCCGCCGTGGTGTGACCACACCAGTGAAGCTGTTCGGTGCAGAGCATTGGGCCCCGTATGATCGCGTTAAGCTTTCCACCTTTCTTTTCGGATCCACCGAGTTTGATGATCTCACCAACTTGCCCCCTGAACTGGATGACTCGGTAGAGCATCTGGTTGGGCGGCCCGTTACCGGGATTAATCCCGGCCGTCGCTGGGTAGAGGACAGACTCGGTCAGCGTCACCACTACAGTAGCCTGGTTCTGGCGCTGGGCAGTGACGCCCATATTCCTTCCATACCGGGCACAACCTTGTCTGGTGTGTTGCGTTTTCGCGATATGGCCGACGCCCAAGCGTTAATCGCCCGTCGCTTGCGAAGTACCCATACCGTTGTCATTGGCGGCGGTCTTCTCGGTATTGAAGCTGCCCACGGATTGTGTCGTTTCGGGACCAACGTCACCTTGATTCAGCATGCCGATCGGTTGATGAATCGCCAGCTTGATAGTGAAGCGGCCAGCATGGTGGCCAATAACCTGCGCGAAGCCGGTGTGGATATACGGCTCAATACCAGTGTCCGGCGTATTAAGGGAACGGAACGTGTGGAGTCAGTGGTGCTTGCGGATGGCAGTGAGCTGCCTTGCGACACGGTGGTCTTCGCAACGGGAATTGCTCCGCGGACAGCACTGGCCCGCAAGGCGGGGCTCAAGGTTGCTAATGGTATTCGTGTCACTGCGAGCATGCAGACCTCAGATCCGCATATTTATGCGGTGGGCGAGTGCGCCCAGTTTGAAGATCGGGTATGCGGCCTAGTGATGCCGGCACTGCAACAGGCCCGGGTCGCTGCGGGATGCCTTGCCGGCAGTGATGACAGTTATACACCGGTGGCTGATAGCACTTGGCTAAAAGTTTTGTCGTTGGAGGTATTCAGTGCCGGGCGCTTTACTGACGAAGAGCGGGGCATGGTGCATCGCAATCTTGTTTACCACGATAGCAATGCTGGCATTTATCGTGCCTTGATGTTGCGCGCCGGGCGGTTGGTGGGCGTGGTTTCCGTGGGCTCTTGGGCGGAACGTCAGAAAGTGCTCAATCGCATCGCCGATGGTCGTCGCATACAGCCTTGGGAAGTATTGCGTTTCCGCTTCACTGGTGAGCTGAATGAAGGGGGCGCCGGGCAAGTGAGCGAATGGCCGGCCGCCACCGTGATCTGTCAGTGCCGGGGGCTGTCCCGTCGCCAACTACAGGATTTCATGGCCGACGGCTGTGACGTGGCCACCCTGAAATCTGTGAGCGGCGCCGGCACGGTATGTGGTGGCTGTGAGCCGCTGCTGGATAGTTTGTGCAGTGGTGGTGCAGCTGCCGCCCGTAAGGTGCCTGGGGCCACCGCGCTAGCCATTATCTCAGCCGTTGCCGCGTTTGTTATGGCGTTGGCCTTCTGGTTGCCGTCACCGGCTCCGGCCAGCTCGGTACAGAATATTTCTCTGTTTGAACAATTTTCCCGCAACGGCTTGTGGCGACAGTGGAGCGGCTATGCCGTGTTGGCCGTTTCTGTGCTGCTGTTGCTGATGTCCTTGAAAAAACGTTTTCCGAAAGTGCCCATGGGGAGTTTTACGGGGTGGCGCATTGCCCATGCAGCACTGGCCTTGCTTGCTTTGTTAACACTGTATTGGCACACCGGTTTTTCATTGGGGGAAAACCTAAACCGCTGGCTGATGTTGAGTTTTATCGGTGCCGCCATGGTTGGCATTACTGCGGCGCTGCTAACCCGTCTGCAGGTTGCCATGAACGGAGTGGGGTGGCTGCGACAAGGCAGCACTTGGCTTCACATTCTGGTGTGCTGGCCGCTGCCGACGCTACTGATCTTTCACATCGTTTCGGCGTACTACTTCTAAAGGGCGGGTGCGGTGATGGGCAGTAAGAAACATCCTTCGGCGTTGTGGGCTATCTGGCTGTTTGGTTCGGTCGGCTTGGCCATTTGGTTGAGTCTTCAATTAGTGGATGAAGACGCAGTAAAGACCGCTTTTATCCCTGGCCCAATGACCCATGGCCATCATCAGATCGAGATGCAATGCAGTGTTTGCCATGGCCCTGGCTTCGACAGCGAAACCGTATTGCAAAATGCCTGTATTGATTGTCATGGGGAGCAATTGGAAGACGCCCAAGATTCTCATCCCAAATCCAAATTTACTGACCCTCGTAATGCCGACCGGCTGGCCAATGTGGATGCCCGGCTTTGCGTGTCCTGCCATGTGGAGCATCGTCCCGAACTTGACGTCGGCTTGGGGGTGACTCTGCCCATGGACATGTGCGGCCACTGTCATGAAGGCATTGCCGAAGATCGGCCGAGTCATGAGGGAATGGGTTTCGATACTTGTGCGAATGCGGGTTGTCATAATTTCCACGATAACCGCGCGTTGTATGAAGACTTTCTGCTTGCCCATTCCGATGAGCCTTGGCTGAAGCCGCCTGCCCGGCAACCGCCCCGTAACCTGCTTGCCAGACAGATGAAAGATGACGCTCTGCTGGCGTTGATGCGCGGCCAGGGCAAAGCGCCTGAAGGCACGCCAACCCCTGAGCACTGGGAGGGGACGGCCCATGCACAAGCGGGCGTCACCTGCACCGCTTGCCATGGTGCTGCCGGTGAGTGGGTCGATTCACCGCAGGTGCTGCAGTGCGCTACCTGCCATAAGCCGGAGTCAGAAGGGTTTCTGCAGGGCCGGCATGGCATGCGCTTGGCCCAAGGGCTGGCGCCGATGACGCCGTCGCAGTCTGTGCTCAACATGCATGTGGAGGCCAGTCATCGCGAGCTGACGTGTATCAGCTGTCACGGCGCCCATGACTTTGATACCCAGCGTGCTGCCGTGGATAGCTGTATTGGCTGCCACAATGACGAGCACAGCAACGAATACCTGCGTTCCCCTCATCATGACCTGTGGAAAAAGGAAAAGCGCGGCGAGTTGCCGCCCGGTAGCGGTGTCACCTGTGCCTCCTGCCACATGCCCCGTGAAGAGCATCGCGACGACATTTTTGTCCAGCACAACCAGAGCCTGACCATGCGCCCGGTGGAAAAGATGGTGCGCCCGGTATGCCTGCAATGCCATAGCTTGGCGTTTTCACTGGATGCCTTAGCCGATCCGCATCTGCTGGAAAACAACTTCAACGGCAAGCCCGAACACCATGTACCGTCCATCGATATGGCGGTGGACCGTGACGAGGCCCGCGACAAAAAAATAGGGCCTTACTGATTTACGCATAACGAAGTTTAAAAACCTGAGGAGGTATTACCCATGCGACACGTCATGAAACGCAAAGCCACCACCCTGATGGCCACGGCCATTTCCGCCCTGATACTCAGTGGCTGTGGAGGTGAACAAGCCGCAACGCCTGTCAGCGGGATTGAACCCAAGGTCTACACCGATTCCCTGTTCGCAGTGATGAACGCAGACCGAACCAACTACACCAAGCTGATCATCGGGCGTCTTGGTCCGGCAGGGGCGGATAGCATCAAACCCCATGAGTACTGGGAAGACCTTGAAAATGGCGCACCACTGCCAGCACAGATGTTTCGCTACGGGGCGGAGTCGGTGAGTGAGATGACCAGTGAATTCAGCTACTCGTTGCAGTCACTGTGGCCGATCAATGGGCAAAACGAACCGAAGACCGGCCTGGAGAAAGAGGGCTTGCAGTACATCGTGGATAACCCTGGTGAAAATTTTTACGGTGAAGAAAAACTGGGTGATGTGACCTACTACACCGCCGTTTATCCAGATGTGGCTGTGGCCGCGCCGTGTGTGGCTTGCCACAACAACCATAAGGATTCTCCGAAAACCGATTTCGAACTGGGCGATGTGATGGGCGGCGTGGTGATTAGGGTGCCGATGTAGGCGCTCTAAAGTTCGATCAACAACGACCCAAGTACGGGCTTAACCGATTATAGCGTCGGATGGGCGGCGCTAAAGGCCATTATCTATATTCAACGGGAGAAACATCATGACTCCGGTACAGATTGCTTTGGTACAGAACAGCTGGGACAAGGTGGATGCTATTTCCGATCAGGCTGCGAGCTTGTTTTACGATCGCCTGTTTACCAATGACCCCGCCCTGAAACCGCTCTTCAAGGGCAACATGGAAGAACAGGGCAAGAAGCTGATGACCATGATTGGTGTGGCAGTGAGAGGCTTGGACAAGCTCGATACCATCGTCCCCGCTGTTCAGAAGCTGGGCGCTCGTCACAAGGATTATGGTGTGAAACCAGCAGACTACGACACGGTGGCACAGGCCTTGCTTTGGACTTTGGGCCAGGGGCTGGGCGATGCGTTCGACAGCGACACAGAAGCCGCCTGGGTTGCCGCCTACACCATTTTGGCCACGACCATGATTGCCGCCGCGGACTATTAAGGCGCCTAGAGGGATAAGGGCCATTTTGGCACCTGGATTTGCACCACAATGGCTCGCTTTTGGGGTGCCTTATTCATGGAAAATAAAATAGACCATAAAACAATGGGTTAGAAAGAGTATGACTGGCACAACCGTTGCAGAACACTTCAATAATTCCATTTGTTCGGATGCGCCAGACATTATGGCTCTGACAATTATGCTGGTAGATGACCAGCCCCCCCGCGCGGCGATCCTCGAGCGGGCCCTCATTGATGAGGGCCACAAGATTCTGTGCCGGCTCACCAGCGCTGCCGGCCTTGCCGAGAAAGTGCGCTCCAGTAACCCGGATGTGGTGATTGTGGACATGGATGCGCCGGACCGCGATACCCTGGAAAGCATGGCGTTGGTGCAGCGTGACATGCCACGCCCCATGGTCATGTTTTGCCATCAGGACGATGAGGATCTGGTGGTTGCCGCATTGCGCGCGGGTGTTAGCGCCTACGTGGCCGGCGAAACAGACCTGACCCGGGTGCGTGGGGTAATGCGTGTGGCGACCGCGCGTTTTCGGGAATATCAGGCGTTACGTGAAGAGCTGGAAGAAACCCGTGAAGCGTTGGCCGAACGCAAAATTATCGAGCGGGCTAAAGGGCTGCTGATGCAGCGTCGTCGGCTTAACGAACAGGATGCCTACAGCACCCTGCGTCGCCAGGCCATGAACAGCGGGCAACCGTTGATTCAGGTGGCCCGATCGGTGCTCGATTATGCCGAAATGCTCAAGGCGCAAGGGTAGAAAGACTAGCGCTTAATGCCCAAAGGATAATGTTGAACAGGAGATAGCATGCGACGAGTGATGCCCTTGATGAAGGCGCGAAGCCTTATGGATATGTCGGATAAGACCGTGAGCCGCGCCCCTATTGTCGACGGCCTTCGGAGTGTGCGTCGCCAGGCGTCTGAGGTCCGGCGCCCTTCGTGCACGGAGCCGCCCCGATGAAAGTGCGTATTGGCTACATGCCGCTCACCGATAGCTTGCCCCTTGCGGTGGCTCAGGAGGGGGGATTCTTTGCCGCCGAAGGGCTGGATGTGGAATTGCAGCCGGAGTGGAGCTGGGCCAGTCTGCGGGACCGTCTGTTGGTGGGGCAACTGGATGCGGCACCCCTGTTGGCGCCCATGCTGTTGTCCACGTCACTGGGGCTGGGGTGCATCAAGAAGCCCCTGGCCACCGCCTTTTCCATGGGCCTTAACGGCAACGGAGTGACTGTATCGCCGATGTTGTTTCAGGGCTTGTGCGCCTTGTCGGAAGGTCCGACACCTAACGATATTGCTGCCGCCATGAACAAGCTGGTGGCGGCTCGGGCTTCCAGCGGTGAATCCCCTCTGGTGTTGGCCGTGGTGTTTCCTTTTTCCTGCCATGCCTATCAGTTGCGTCATTGGTTAAGTGTTGCGGGGTTGGATCCGGATCACGACGTTAAGCTGGTGGTGCTGCCCCCTTCGCAGATGGTGGACCACCTGCGAATGGGCCACATTGATGGCTTTTGTGTTGGCGAACCGTGGAATAGCTTGGCCGCCCTGACGGGTGCCGGGCATTGTATTTTGTCGGGTTATCAAATTTGGGAGAACGCGCCGGAGAAGGTATTGGCGGTCTCCAGGGACTGGGTGTCACGACATCCGGACACTCACCGGGCGGTGCTGCGGGCGCTGTATAAAGCGGCCTGCCATGCGGATGAAAACTTGGTTGAAAGTCTGTCCTTGCTGGCGCATCCGGCGTGGCTGGATGTGCCGGCAGAAATCATCGCTGCGCCGTTCAGCCAACGGTTGCCCGGTGGGCTGACAGGGCAACCGTTCCTGCCACATCATTTCCATGTATTTGCCGGTTTTCACGCTAACTTTCCTTGGCGCTCGGATGCGGCTTTTCTGCTCCAGGAAATGCAGCGTTGGCGGCAATGCTCTCTGGAGGAGGCGAAAACTTTTGCGGCCCAGTGCTATCGCACTGACTTGTTCCGCGATGCCATGAGCGACCTTACCAGCCTGCCGATCATGGACAGCAAACCGGATGAACGCCATGGTGGCCATTGGCAGTTGCCCGGTGAGCCTAAGCCGGTAGAGCTAGGGCCCGATCGGCTGCTGGGCGCCCTTGATCTAAAGGCTTAGCAGGATTGGTGATGACGGTGCGGGGAGGGGCTTGCCTGCACGTGGTTCAAAAGAACCCGTTGCAGGCAAGTTTCGGCATTTCAGGAGCAGGTCAGCGTTAGCCTGAAAGGCGTAATCGGACAGGCCAGCGCTGAACGACAGGAAAGGCTAGCTCGCCTGCCGCAACTGTTTCGCCGCATTGACCATGTTTGCCAAGGCTGCTCGGGTTTCGTCCCACTTGCGGGTTTTCAAGCCGCAGTCCGGGTTTACCCATAACCGTTCTTTAGGCAAGCGTTCGGCCGCTTTTTCCATTAGCTGTACCATCCAGGCCACGTCTGGCTCGTTGGGCGAGTGAATATCGTAAACGCCGGGGCCAATGTCATTGGGGTAGTGGAAATCTCGGAAGGCATCCAGCAGCTCCATGTTGGAGCGGGAGGTTTCGATGGTAATCACATCCGCATCCAGCGCCGCGATGGCTTCGATGATGTCGTTGAATTCCGAGTAACACATGTGGGTGTGAATCTGGGTGTCGTCATCCACGCTGACAGTGGCCAGGCGGAAACAATCCACCGCCCAGTCCAGATATTGCGTCCACTCTTCTTGGCGTAGCGGTAAGCCTTCGCGCAGAGCGGGTTCGTCAATCTGGATAACCTTGATGCCGGCCTTTTCCAGATCCTGTACTTCATCACGTAATGCTAAGGCAATCTGGCGGCAGGTGTCCGCACGGGGCTGGTCATCGCGCACGAACGACCACTGCAAAATGGTGACCGGCCCGGTGAGCATGCCTTTTACCGGCTTGTGGGTAAGAGACTGGGCGTAACGGGCCCACTCCACGGTCATGGCCTGGGGGCGCTGCACATCGCCGAAAATGATGGGGGGTTTTACGCAGCGTGAGCCATAGCTCTGCACCCAACCGAAGCGAGTAAAGGCGAAACCGTCCAGCAGTTCACCGAAGTATTCCACCATGTCATTACGTTCGGCTTCACCATGCACCAGCACATCCAGCTCCACCTCTTCCTGGTAGCGAATGCAGCGAGCAATCTCTTCCTGCATTTGTTGCTGGTATTGCGCATCGTTTAGCTTGCCGGATTTCCAGTCCCGGCGAGCGGTACGGATTTCTCGAGTCTGCGGGAAAGAGCCGATAGTGGTGGTGGGGAAAGCGGGCAACTGCAGGGCGTGTTGCTGCTGCGCAATGCGTTCGGCAAACGGGCTCACCCGGTCGCGGGAGAGCTGGCTGGCATCGGCTAGGCGCTGGGCCACGGCAGGATTATGAATCCGCGAAGATAGACCGCGAGCCTGGAGGGCAGCGCGCTGTGTTTGCAGCCCGCTATTAACGTTGCTGTCGCCACGCAGGGCACCGCCAAGCAGTGCCAGTTCTTCCAGTTTCTGTTTGGCAAAGCTCAGCCAGCTTTTCAGTTCGTTATCGAGGGTGTCTTCCTGCTCCAGATCCACCGGGCAGTGCAACAAAGAACAGGACGGCGCCAGCCAGAGCTGATCCCCCAGTTCATTGTGCAGGGCGGTGATGTTATCCAGAGCCGCGTCTAGATCGGTGCGCCAGATGTTGCGGCCGTTGATTACACCCAACGACAGCACCTTATCACCCAGACGGGGGATCACTTGGCCCAGGTCGTCATTACCACGAACCCGGTCCAGATGCAGGCCGTGCACGGGCAGTTCCAGTGCGGTGAACAGGTTGTTACCGAGCCCGCCAAAGTAGGTGGCCAGTAACAGTTTAGTCTGGCTGGCCGAGGCCAATTGGTCGTATACGCGCAGGTAGGCTCGTTGCCAGCTATCGGGTAAATCCAGAACCAGAATAGGCTCGTCGATTTGCACCCATTGAACGCCTTGGTTTGCGAAGCGTTGCAATATTTCGCGGTAAACCGGAATCAGGTTATCCAGCAACGCGAGCTTGGCATTGTCTTCGGCGCCTTCAAAGCGGTCCCCCTTACTCAGGTACAGATAAGTAAGCGGGCCGGGGATCACCGGCTTGGGGTTGTGGCCCTGCGCTTTGGCCTCTTCGACCTGCTCGAACAGGCTTTCCCGGGCAATACGGAAGGTTTGGTCGGCGGCTAGCTCCGGCACCAGGTAGTGGTAGTTGGTATCAAACCACTTGGTCATTTCGCAGGCCGCTGCCGGGGTGCCGGTGGGCGCACGTCCACGGGCCATACGGAATAAGGTGTCCAGGTTCACTGGGGCATTTGCATCTTGCTCGAAGCGTGATGGCACGACACCCAGCAGAGAGGAGAACTCCAAAATATGATCATACCAAGCGAAATCGCCCACCGGCATCAAGTCTACTCCGGCGTCGGCCTGTAAGGCCCAGTGGCGTTCACGGAGGCTTTTGCCCACGTGTTCCAATTCGCTCTGTTGCAGGTCGCCGGCCCAGTAAGCTTCCTGTGCCTGTTTCAGTTCGCGGCGGGCGCCGATGCGCGGAAAGCCCAAGTTGTGCAGGGTGGTCATGACATTATTCCTTCGCCATTGCTTGCAAGCACACTTCACGCAATACGTTGCTGTGGTGCCTTGCTTGTTTAAGGTCGAGGGTATTGTGGTGGCTATGCTTTATGAGGCAAAATCAAATATCTCACTATGAGTATGAATTTTTCTCAACAATGGAATTTGCTTGCTCCAGGCGTCTCATCGCCTGCAAGCCAGTTTTCACCTCTACAATTAGCTCAAGGAAAGGCATTCATGCTTGAACTCAGACATCTCGCTACGTTGCGTGCCATTGAGGAGGCTGGATCACTGGTGGAGGCGGCAGAGCGGCTGCACGTTACCCAGTCGGCCTTGTCTCATCAGTTGAAAGATCTTGAACATCGATTGGGTGTGGCGCTGTTGGTGAGGCGAACCCGGCCGGTGCGTTTTACCACGGCCGGGTTGCGAGTGCTGGCGCTAGCACGCGATGTGCTCCCCCGGGTGCAGCAAACAGAAAGGGAACTGAAACGCTTGGCCGCCGGCCAGACTGGGCGGCTACATATCGCCATTGAGTGCCACTCCTGTTTTCAGTGGCTAATGCCGGCCCTGGATGCGTTTCGGGAACACTGGCCTGAAGTGGAGTTGGATTTATCGGCGGCGTTCAGTTTTGCACCGTTGCCTGCGCTGGCGCGGGGAGACTTGGATATGGTGGTGAGTTCCGATCCGGTGGAAAACGATGCCGTGCTGTATGTGCCATTGTTCCGCTACGAGCTGGTGCTGGCGGTGTCACGACAATCGCCGCTGGCGGGGAAAAAGTGGATCCTCCCCGACGACATCACCGACCAAACGCTGATTACCTACCCGGTGGATCGTGAGCGACTGGATGTGTTCAGCGCCTTTTTGGGCCCGGCGGGTAAAGAACCCGCAGCCATACGCACGGCTGAGCTGACCCCCATGACAGCGCAATTAGTGGCCGCAGGTCGCGGTGTAGCCGCGTTACCAAACTGGGCACTAACGGAATATACCGAACACGATTTATTGAAAACCGTACGGCTTGGTGAAAAGGGTGTGTGGCGAACGCTTTATGCGGCAGTGCGTGTGGAGGATGAACAGACCCCCTATGTGCAGGAGTTTCTCGGCACCGCCCGGGACCTGTGTTTCAAGACGCTAAGTGGTATTAGAGCGGTGCGCTAAGTTTGCTGATCTATGCGTCAGGCGCTTAGCCCCCGTCGCGATACTGAATTTGTAAGCCTTTGAGGAAATTGCGCAGGATCTGGTCTTTGCACTCCCGGTAGTGCTTGTGGCCGGGTTTGCGAAAGAAGGCACTGAGCTCATGTTTGCTCATGCGGAAGTCGGCCAGTTCTAGTACGGCCAGCACGTCTTCGGCTTGCAATCTTAGGGCGATTTTCAGTTTCATGAAAATCATGTTGTTGGTCAGGCGGCTTTCTGGTTCTGGCTGCTGCCCTGGCTTTTTGCCGCGCAATGCGTTGATCAGGCCGTTGAGAAAAATTGCCAGAGTGCGATCGGTGCACTTTTGGAAGGCCGGGTCCTCATCTTTTTTCAGCCAGTTACTGATTTGTTCCCGGGTGACGGTTTCTCCGGCTTCAGCGAAGACGCCAATCATGCGGCTGTCGTCAAAATCGAAAATGTACCGGGTGCGGCGGAGGACATCGTTGTTGAGCATGCTGGACCTGTGGTGAGGGAAACGGAGGGCGCGACTGCCCTAGTTCAAGCCGTAATGGTACAGGGAACCGCAGGAGGGGACACGGGGGCATTATCGCTTAATCGCTAGGGGGGCGATTTTTCTGCCCGATAATGCCCGCCTTGAGGGTTTTGTTAGGCAGGCAAAGCAGCGCGTGTTGATGGAATCTTGGGGGGGGGCTGCAGGATGCTTAAGAACACAGTGCCTATGCCGCCGTTACCTGCGTCGGCGGTGCCCAGGGGGGCGTTTACCCATGGCCAGATACGGGTTTTCAGGACGGTGATCGTCAGGGGCGATGGGAGACCCCAGTGTCCCACCCGTTTCAACGATGCCTGTGCGCATGATCCTGCCCATGCTATGGGGGGCCTTCTAGCATGGGGTCGCCCCGATACTCACGGGCGACTCATGGGTGGGGCTTGTGCCAAATGTATGGGTTAAGGCTGTTTAATGATTTCCGCGTTCTTGTGCAGAAAAAATCTGCTCAATACGCTCGCTATCATGGCAGAACGTGAGCATGGAATCTTGAAAGGGGTACCGTGCCTCTTCGTCCAAATGATTTAGCCATTGGGCCAATTGTTGCTGGTAGTGAAAGTAGGGGCAGTCTTGCACCTTGCTGGCGTTTATCTCTGCAAACAGCGGTACGGTAATGTTCCGTGGTTGTTCACCGGTGGGGGGGGCGATGGTGCGCGTTTCTGCTACTGCATCGGGGTAGTCCGGGTGGCTGATTTTCCAATGAGTCGAGGCCATGTAGCTGGCGGGCATAGCCATATGAAAACCAATATGGGATTCGCCGGGTAAAGTGAACTCGCCTTTAGCATTACTGATGGCGGTGCGTGGCGTCTGCTCTGGGTCCTCGGGTAAGGTAATCGAGCGGATGGTGGCGCCGCTGATCGGTTCGCCAGTGTTGCCATCAACCACCGTGCCAGTTACCGGTTGTGCGTCCCACATACGTTGAATGGTGGGAATACAGCCGGCCAGCAACAGCATCAAGCTGACGATAATAAGCGGGCACGCGAAGGATTTTTTTAGTGATGACATAGTTACGAGGCCGTCATGATTAAGGAAGAGAGAAAGGCTTCTGTTTGTTCAGGGAAATAGCCACTGGCGAGGCCCAATAGAATGAGCCCCCACAGAACCATGCCTAGCATTATCCAGATGCCGTTGGCTAATGTTAGGCGGTTATTGCGCCGACCTTGCGTATCGTCTTGTGAAAAGTTGATAGTTTTTTGTGCTTTGAACATCACCGCCCAAGTCACGGGTATAAGCGCCAGTGAAACCAAGTCCAGTATCCCAAAGCTATCCATTCTGGCGGCGGCCCGGTCGCATACGGTGCTGATCAGGTTGGCAAGAATATACAGGGTGGCTAAGGCGAAGACCGGTAACGGTTTTGCTTTGCCTTCGTTTTCCTGATTGATGGTTTTCAACAGCGGGCCAAAGAAAAAAACGCTGAACAGGGCTCGCCATACCGGCTGTACATTCTTTCCTCGATGGTTTTTTTGGTATTGCCAGTTTTTGAAATTCCAGTAAAGGCCGTAAATACCCATAGTGGCCCAGAAAAGTAGATTGAACTTCCAGGGGGCGACCACATAGAGCGCGACCCCGGCGGCTTCAGGTTTTGCAGTTAGGATCTCGCTGGCCGGGGCTTGGTATACGTTGGATTCCATTCGCTGTTTCCGGTTTTTTGGCTAACGGTGGCGGTGGTTACGGCCAGCTTTTATAAGGTTTGGTGCTTAATGCGCTGTTGTAATAGCGCGTTTCTCCCGTAACTTCTTCCCCCAGCCAAGCCGGTTTTTCAAAGGACGTTTTTTCACTGGGGAGCTCGATTTCTGCAACGATTAAACCCTCATTATCACCGTGAAACACATCGATTTCCCAGCACAGCTCCCCTTGAGGCAATCGATAGCGGGTCTTGTCGATGACGCCGGCGCCACACAATTCGGCCAGCATCTGCTGGGCGTCAGCCAGTGGAATAGCGTATTCAAACTCACTGCGGGTCGCGCCCACGGTTTTTCCCTTGATGGTCAACCAGGCCGTGTCGCCAGTGGTGCGCACTCGCACGGTGGCGTTCTTGTCGTGGCTTAAATAACCCTGTGTTAATCGCTCTCCTGCGAGGGAGTCGGTGATGCTGAGGTCGCGAACAAGAAACTTGCGTTCAATTTCCAGTGCCATGGTCTAGTCCCAGTTGGTCAAAACTGATGTTGAATCCGAGGGCCTGAAAACCGTTGAGGATCTCGGTGGGGAGGTAAAAAGAAGGATCGTCCATGAAGAAGTATTGCGATACTCCGATGCCAAAGCGGTAGTCCGCAGGCAGGTTATTCAGAGGTACGCTGAGGCGTTGCAGCTTGAGCAGCAGCTTTTCGAAATGATCACGGTGACTAGCGTTCTGGTCTAGTTGGCTGGACACAATCCAGCGGTTCTGACGGTGCTTGGCTTCGGGGTTAGCGTCGCTGAAACTTTCTCCTTTACGCCAGTAATCGTCAGCACTTTGCCCCATTAGTACATCCAACTGGGCCGGATCGTGATCAAAATTGAAAATGGCGAAGTAGACGTGGTGCTCGCTCATTGCTTACTGGGCCGCAGGTCACGGTTACGTTCCAGTTGATCTACGGGGAAGCCTTTAGTCTTGGCCAGCTGTAACAGTGCCTGATACTGGTCATCGCCCAGCTCCGGCTGGCGCGCGAGTATCCACAGATATTTGCGGCTGGGTTCTCCTATCACCACGGTCTGGTAGTCCTTATCCAGAGCAATAATCCAGTAGTTGCCTTCGGTAATGGTGGGGATCAATTTCGATACCCAGTTATCAAAGCGCACTTTCAATTTGGCATTGCCGGTATTGGGGACAACCCGTGCCGTGCCCACGGCTTCACGGCTCTCGTCGCCTTCGCGTTGGCAGCGGTTCACTATTTTAAGGGTGCCGTCGTCATTGGCGCTGTAGGTGGCGGTGGAATCGTAGCAGCCGCGCTGAAACCATTGTGGCAAACGGGCAATTTCATACCAGGTGCCGGTATAACGTTGTAAGTCGACTTGACCCACCGTGGCCAGGGGTTTGTCGCCCCCACAGGCGCAAAGCAGCCCGCTGACGAACAAGATGGCCAGCAGGCGAGTGGTGCGGACAGTGTGAGGCATGAACATCTTTTTCTCCCATGTTAAGGCTTACAGCCTAGATCGGCTTATTAGCGTCGAGCAAGCCCGTTTTGAACTGTCGTGCTATACTGCTGCGCTGTTTTAGGGAGCCCGATTTGAGCCAGCCAGCCACCCATTCTGACGCCGAAACCGCCACCCGCTTGGTGCTTGAGCAGCTCAGCTGCGAGCGCGATGATCGGTTGTTGTTCAGTGGTTTGAGTTTCACCGCATCGGCTGGTGAAATCTGGCAGATTACCGGGGCCAACGGGGCAGGTAAGACCACGCTGTTGCGGATTCTGGTGGGGCTCCATGGCTTCTATGAGGGTGAGCGCCAGTGGTGGCAGCCTCAGTGGCAGCAGCAATTACTGTACTTGGGGCATGAGCCTGGGGTACGTGAAGAGCTAAATCCACTGGAAAATCTGCGTTACGCTTGTGCGTTAAGCCAGCAGGGGGGAGACCCCATGGCGGCGCTGGCTGCCGTGGGGCTGCAAGGTTTTGAGGAGGTGCCGGCGGCACACCTGTCTGCTGGGCAAAAGCGTCGCATTGCCTTGGCGCGTCTGTGGCTAGACCGTAAAGCCGTGTGGGTGCTCGATGAGCCCTATACTGCCATCGATCAAGATGGGGTGGCGGCGCTGGACCAGCAAATCCAGCAGGCGGCTGAAGCGGGCACCTTGGTGATTTATACCTCTCACCACCAGGTCGGCGATGGCGTGCGGCGATTACATCTGGCCCACGGGCAGGCAGAAGTGACGGAAGGGGGGCGGGTATGAGCGTGTTTCGCGCGGCGCTGTCCCGTGAGTTGCTGGTGCTGTGGCGTAGCCCGGCAGAAATCATCAATCCGTTGTTTTTCTTTGTCATGGTGATCAGCCTGTTTCCGTTGGCGATTTCCCCGAAACCGGAATTATTGGCGCTGGTGGCCCCCGGGGTGCTTTGGGTGGCCGCGTTGTTGGCGGTGATGTTATCGCTGGATGGGTTGTTCCGCCGCGACCAGGAAAGTGGTGTGTTGGAGTTGTTGCTCACAGCCCCGGTGATGGCCGTGGTGCCGGTGAGCGCCAAGCTGCTGGCTCATTGGTTACTCACTGGCTTGCCGTTGGTACTGATTTCACCGGTGCTGGCGCATATGCTGCAGCTGCCCAATGGGGTGCTGGCTACGGTGGTGCTGAGTTTATTGTTGGGCACGCCAGCACTGACCATTATTGGTGCTATTGGTGCAGCGCTTACGGTGGGGTTGAATCGGGGCGGTATTCTGTTGGCGGTGCTGGTGCTGCCCTTGTATATCCCGGTACTGATTTTTGGCGCCGGGGCGGTGAGTGCCGCTGTGGATGGCGGTGCAGTGAATGGCATTCTGGCTATTCTCGGGGCCTTGCTGGCGCTGACCATTAGCTTAGGCCCGTTGGCGGTGGCTGCCGGCCTAAAAATCAGCTCAGGGAATTAAGCGCGCCGCTATCCGACGGGAAAGCGGGCGGTATTGAAAGTAGGTGTCTGCATGGTTTGGCAAACAATAAAACGCTGGTATCACATGCTCGGTTCGCCGCGCTATTTCTACAGGTTCAGTTCTGCGCTGCTGCCATGGCTCACGCCCATTGCGTTGCTGGTGTTTACTGTGGGCATTGTCTGGGGGTTAGCGTTTGCCCCCAGTGATTATCAGCAGGGCAACAGCTACCGAATTATTTTTATTCATGTGCCGGCTTCCAGTGGTGCTCTGATGGGGTATGTGGCCATGGGCGTTGCGGGGTTGGTTGCTGTGGTGTGGCGGATGAAAATGGCCGAAGTAATGATGAAAGCCATTGCCCCTTTCGGGGCTGTGTTGGCGGCAATCTCCTTGGCCACCGGTGCACTGTGGGGGAAGCCTACCTGGGGCACCTACTGGCAGTGGGATGCTCGGATGACCTCCATGCTGATTTTACTGTTCATGTATGTGGGCGTGATTGCCCTGCAAAACGTGATCCGCGATCCTCGCCAGGCAGCCCGCGCCGCTGGCTTGCTGGCCATGGTGGGGGTGATCAATGTGGTGATCGTGAAATATTCGGTGGAATGGGTGCAGACCCTGCATCAGGGCTCGACCCTGAAGCTGTTAGGGGAATCCACGATTAACCCGGCCATGAAATATCCGCTGTTAATCAGCATGCTGGGAACTTGGCTGCTATATGCGGTCAATGTAATGGTGCGTGCGCGTACCGAAGTAGTATGGCGAGAGCGGCGCAGCAAGTGGGTGCGCAAGCTGATGAAGGATGGAGGGCAATAGCATGTATTTCGATAGCATTGCCGATTTCATCGCCATGGGAAAACACGGTTTTTATGTTTGGAGCGCCTATGGAATCAGTGCGTTTCTGATGATTGCCAGCATGCTGCTGGCGCTGCGCGGTAAGCGACAAGTGCGTCAAACGCTGGCGCGGCAATGGCGTCTTGAGGACATTGCTAAGCAACAAGCTCAAGACACGGCGCGTCGACAGCAATCCAGTAAGCAAACGCCTGAGGTAAACGATGAATCCGGTACGTAAGCAGCGTCTTTTGGTGGTACTCGCCGTTTTGGTTGGCTTGGGGGTTGCCTGTGCCCTGATGTTTTATGCGCTGCGCCAAAACATCAACCTGTTCTATACCCCTCAGCAAATTGCTGCAGGGGAGGCTCCGCTGGATGCCCAGATGCGCGTGGGCGGTTTAGTGGAACCGGGTACCGTTATCCGTAACCCGGAAACATTGGACGTGACCTTTGTGCTCACTGATGGCAAGGGACGCTTCACCGTGCACTATCAAGGGATACTGCCGGACCTGTTCCGCGAAGGGCAGGGTATTGTTGCCAACGGCACGCTGATCAGCCAGACCCGCTTTGAAGCCGAGGAAGTTCTGGCCAAGCATGATGAAACTTATATGCCACCGGAGGTACAGGATGCGCTGGAAAAAGCGGGTCATCCGGGTGCCCAAAAACCAGAAGGCAAGGCTCAGCCGCAGAGCGGGCCAGCTTACTAGCGGGTAGTCGAGAAGCCGGCTGGCGGCAGCCGGTAAATTTCTCTTGCTCAACGCCTGGTTTCGGCCCTACATTCGCCTTTATCGGACCCCGTTCGGGGGGCCACCGTTCTAGGGCTTTTCATGAGTCAGGCCATCATCCTGGTAGACGACCCCGCTGACTGGGCCGCCTACTATCCTGCCCGTCATCTACTTTCTGCCAAGGACTACCTGCAAGCGCAGCAGCCGGTGTGTACCGACAAAAAGGTGCAGGTGATCAACCTGTGCCGCAGCTATAAGTATTTGAGCCCGGGGTACTACTGTTCGTTGCTGGCGGAAGCCCGTGGTCAGCGAGTATTGCCGTCTGTGCGCACGGTGAATGACTTGAGTCGCAAAGCGCTCTATGGGCTGCACTTTGGTCAGTTCGAGGCCGCGCTGGATAAGGCGATGAAACACAAGGGCGGTAGCAATGATCATTTTAGCCTGCTGTTGTTTTTCGGTCATACCGAACAGGAAGGCCTAATTGACCTGGGCCGGCAGATTTTCGACCAGTTACCGTGCCCGTTGCTAAAGGTGGATTTCCGCCGCCGGGAACACTGGGGTATTGAGGCGCTGAAGCCGCTGACCTTGAAGCAGCTGCAAGGGGCGCAGGAGGATGCGTTTGCCCGTGCTCTTGAGCAGTTTAATGCCCGGGTGTGGCGTAATCCCCGTCGTCGTCGCAGTGATCGCTACGAGCTGGCGATGTTGGTTAACGAGGAAGAGGTTCTGCCGCCCAGCAACAAGATGGCCCTAAAGCGGTTTGTTCGTGCTGGTAGGCAACTGGGTATCAAGGTGGATCTGATCGGCCGTGACGCCTATACGCGTTTGGGTGAATACGATGGCCTGTTTATTCGTGAGACCACCGCACTGGATCATCACACATACCAGTTCGCCCGCAAGGCGGAGCAGGAAGGGATGGTGGTAATGGATGATCCCGGTTCCATCCTGCGTTGTACCAACAAGATTTATCTGGCGGAGTTGATGCAGGCCAACAATGTGCCGGTGCCTCCGACGGCGTTTGTGTTCAGTGACGATGATGCCCAGATTGACTCGCTGATTGCAGAATTGAATCTACCCATGGTGCTGAAAATTCCGGACGGCAGTTTTTCTCGGGGCATTAGTAAAGTCGCGACCCGCGAAGCGTTGACGGAGGCCTTGCGAGGTTACCTTAAGCAATCCTCTGTGGTGTTGGCCCAGGCCTTCATGTACACCGATTACGACTGGCGCATTGGGGTGCTCAATCATCGGCCGTTGTTTGCCTGCCAGTATTTTATGAGCAAGGGCCACTGGCAGATTTATCATCACCAGAGCAGCGGCAAAACCGCGTCGGGTAACAGTCGTACCCTGCCGGTGCAGGAGGTGCCCCCCAAGGTACTAAAAGCCGCCTTGAAGGCCGCTAAGCTTATGGGTAATGGCCTCTATGGGGTGGATTTGAAACAGTCCGGTGAGGAGGTGGTCGTGATTGAAGTCAACGATAACCCCAATATTGATGCCGGGGTGGAAGATGCCTGGCTAGGCGAAGACTTGTATCGGCAAGTGATGCTGGAATTTTTGCGGCGTTTGGAGGCCAAGCGAATCGGTTTGCCAATGTGAAGGGGCTGGTTGCCTGTTGATAAAGCGTAATAATGAGAGCGAGCTAGGCAGGATGGCCTGAATGACGTGGCCTCAAGTGCGCAGCAGCAGAAAGACTCTAAGGCGCTCTGTCCAAGCTCACTGGTGCGCTGCAGTATTCAAAACGTCAGAGGCCGCGTCCACTCTATGGTCGCGGCCTCTGAGCAAGGAGCCGCACGCTTTCGCGCAAGGCTATCCAGTCGCTTTACCCAAGAACTTTTTGGATGAAGCCAGACTCTTTCTCAATGGTTTGGACGAAGGGCGGCAGCGCGTGCATGCGTTTGATATGTGCGGCCAGATTGGGATAAGTGGTGGCATCCAGCTGTTCGCCAGCATGATGAAAGTTCACCATTTGGCTTGCTAGCGCAATGTCAGCCACGGTCATGTTGTCGCCCACTAGAAACTCCCGACCTTCCAGTGTCTTTTCCAGATAGACAAACAGGGGAGGGATAGTCGTGCTTAGCGCATGCTGGACTTTTTCTTCGTCACATTCTTTGCCCAGTAGGGGCATAAGTACGCGATTACGGAATACTGCAAAGGTACAGCGCATGGCAAGATCGTAATCAATAAAGCGTTCTAGCCAGATGACTTGCCCCATTTCCATGGCATCGCTTGGGTAAAGCGCCGGTTCCGGGTGGACTTTTTCCATCCAAGCGCAAATGGCGGCAGAGTCAGCCAGGAATTGACCATCTACTTCCAGTGCAGGGATACGCTTCATGGGGCTAATTTTTTCGTAGCCCTCCGGGGGGGCGTTGGGGTCGATATGAACGGATTCGAATTCGATCCCTTTCAGCGCGAGGGCGACCCGGGTTTTGCGGACGAACGGTGACAGGGCGGCCCCGTACAGCTTGATGGACATGCGTTTCTCCCGATAAATGAATATATTTTGCCAATTTGGTGGAATTGGCATGGTTGTTATAGCGCGCTTAAACAGGCTGCTCAGAGTTCTTTGCACGCTTCAGCCGATAATCTGAAGCGTTTGCTCTTATGACGCCAGCCTGCGGGTACTTTTGTTGATGTAGATGATCACACGTCATAATCCGCAAACACGACCTGATAGCACTCTTTTCACGTTAAAGTAGCAAACTCCGGTGTGGTTTATATAGGTCCAGCGCTAGGCTTCCTACTAGAGCAGCATGATTTTTTTGGGTCAATGGCGGTTAGTGAAAATTTTTTTCTTGACGATTGCCCGGCAGATACCTATTCTACGCGCCGCTTTGACGTACCACGTCAAGCCCGGGTCCCCTTCGTCTAGTGGCCCAGGACACCGCCCTTTCACGGCGGTAACAGGGGTTCGACTCCCCTAGGGGACGCCACTAATTCGCTAGTAGTTAGCTGGCAAGTAGTTAAGCGGGAATAGCTCAGTTGGTAGAGCACGACCTTGCCAAGGTCGGGGTCGCGAGTTCGAATCTCGTTTCCCGCTCCAAATAAAAAAGGGACCCAAACGGGTCCCTTTTTTTATTGGTGCTTGTGGTTGTGTCTTCATCGATTCCTTCTATGTAACCTGCGAGCTTCTTCGCTGACTTGCCCGTGTATTGCGAAATTCATTCTCATGGTTTGCTTTCGCTACGGCGCTCCGTACACTAAGGCTTCACCGAAAGTGAAGAGACTATGGCGCGCCTACACCCGCGATTGCTGGAAGCCCTCAACCTGTTGCCGCAGGACAAACCCGTTCATTTGCTGACGCGCCACTCCGTGCGTGAATTGGCCAAAAACGGTTTTGCGGACTATCGGTTGCCTCTGACGCCGGAAGGCATTGATATGGCGCGCGAATGGGGTGGGCGGTTGGCGCGCCCGGTGGATGCGTTCTTTTCGAGTCCGGTGGGGCGTTGTGTGAACACCGCTAAAGCCATGGCTGAAGGTGCTCGCAAAGCTGGGCTGCTTGAGGCGATTCCCGAGATCACCACAGATACCACTTTGGTGGAGCCGGGCTGCTATGTAGAAGACCTAAATCAGGTTGGCCCTACGTTCTTGAAAATGGGCGCGTTTAAATTCATTAATCGGCACCTGCAGCAACCCTTCGATGGCATGCTGTCGCCGGCAGAGGGACGCGCAAAGCTGGCGCGTTATCTAGGCGAGCGTGAACCGGCGCCCGGCCACCTTAATGTGCACGTGACCCATGACACCATTCTTGCTGTGCTGGTGGCGGAGCTGCACGGGCATCGGCGTATTACCGAAGACGACTGGCCCTGGATGATGGAAGGTCTGTGGCTGTGGTTCAGTGGAGGCCAACTTCACTGGGTGTGGCGTGGTGATCACGGACACCGTGCGTTGGGTAACTGACCACGCTGACAGCCTTTTTCTCCGTTTACCGATTTCTCATGAGGTGTGCCTTGTCCGCACTGACAATTCGCAATTTGACCAAAACCTATGCCAATGGCGTGCAAGCGCTTAAAGGGATTGATCTTGAGGTGAAGAAGGGCGATTTCTTTGCCTTGCTAGGCCCCAATGGCGCTGGTAAATCCACCACTATTGGCGTGATCAGCTCTCTGGTGAATAAGTCCGACGGCGATGTGAGTATTTTTGGCTACTCCCTGGATACTCAGCGCTCTCTGGCCAAGAAGCAGATCGGCGTAGTGCCTCAGGAATTCAATTTCAACCAGTTCGAGAAAGTGTTCGATATTGTGGTGACCCAGGCCGGGTTCTACGGTATTCCTGGCCCGTTGGCCCGGGAGCGGGCAGAAAAGTATTTGCGCCAACTGGGCTTGTGGGACAAGCGCGATAAGCAATCTCGTACTCTTTCGGGGGGCATGAAGCGCCGTTTAATGATTGCCCGTGCCCTGGTTCACGAGCCGGAGTTGTTGATTCTGGACGAACCCACCGCAGGTGTAGACATCGAACTGCGCCGATCTATGTGGGATTTTCTCACTAAGCTGAATGAGCAAGGTAAAACGATCATTCTGACCACGCATTACCTGGAAGAAGCGGAATCCTTGTGTCGGCATATCGCCATTATTGATCATGGTGTCATCGCCGAAAACACCGACATGAAATCTCTATTGGAACAATTGCAGGTAGAAACTTTTATTCTTGATCTGGCTCGGCCCGTTACGCAGGCCCCACAGCTGGACGGTTTTGAAGTGTCGCTGCGTGATGCCAAAACCCTGGAGGTGGCGGTGCCGAAAAGCGAAAGCCTGAATACGCTGTTTGCGGAATTGGCTAGGCAAAACTTTGAAGTAATGAGCATGCGTAATAAGGCGAACCGGTTGGAAGAATTGTTTGTTCGATTGGTTGAGCAGAACCTGCCAGGGGGGAGGGCGTCATGAATGCACGCGAGCAGTGGATTGCATTCCTCACACTGGTAACGAAAGAAATTCGTCGTTTTACCCGTATCTGGCCGCAGACTTTGTTGCCCCCTGCGATCACCATGACCCTATATTTTGTGATTTTTGGCAATCTCATCGGTAGCCGTATTGGTGACATGGGAGGCTTCGATTACATGCAATATATCGTGCCGGGCTTGATCATGATGAGTGTGATCCAGAATAGTTATGGCAATGTAGTGAGCTCGTTCTTTTCCACCAAGTTCCAGCATTCCATTGAGGAAATGTTGGTGTCGCCGATGCCGTCCCATGTGATCCTCAATGGCTATATTGTCGGCGGCATGGTGCGTGGCATGCTGGTAGGGCTAATTGTCAGCGTGTTGAGCCTCTTTTTTACCCATCTTTCCATGCAGCACATGGCTATTACGGTGACGGTGGTGGTGCTCACTGCAGCGTTGTTTGCGCTGGGGGGGTTCATCAATGCGGTTTTTGCCACTAAGTTTGATGATATATCCATTGTCCCCACCTTTATCCTAACGCCTCTGACTTACCTGGGCGGGGTGTTTTATTCCATCGATCTATTGCCCGAGTTTTGGCGTACCGTGAGCCTGGCGAACCCGATCGTGTATATGGTTAATGCTTTTCGTTATGGCGTGTTGGGCGTGAGTGATGTGAATGTGTACGCTTCATTGGCAGCAATTCTGGTGTTCGTGATCGCTTTCTATCTATTCGCACTATGGTTATTGCATCGTGGTACCGGTATTCGGCACTAACCAATTGGCTTGAATCCGGTTATCTTTAACCATTGCCGACGACCCATGGTGGGGGCTACCAAGAGGTTATCATGAGTTATCTTAAAGAAACGCCGCTGGGTCGTTCCAGTGAGTATGTTGATCAATACATGCCTTCGCTGTTGTGTCCGGTGCCGCGCTGGGACGCGCGCGAGGGCCTGGAGCTGGAAAGTGCCACACTGCCTTTTCACGGCTCGGATATTTGGAATGCCTACGAATTGTCCTGGCTCAATGAAAAGGGCAAGCCCATTGTGGCCATGTGCGAGCTGCGTGTTCCGTGCACAACCCCGAACATTGTTGAGTCCAAGTCCTTAAAGCTGTATTTGAATTCGTTTGCCAATACTCGCTTTCAAAGCCGCGATGCGGTGCGTGCTGCTATTGAGAAAGATGTGGCACAAACAGCAGGGGGCAACATTGAGGTATTACTGTTTTCGCTGCAGGAGTCGGCGGGTTTCCCTGTGTGGGAAGATCGCGGCGATTGCGTGGACAATATAGATCTGAATTTCGAGCATTACGAGTACCGGCCTGATTTGCTGTTATGCGATCAGGGCCCCGAACAAACTGGCCAGTTGTATTCTCATTTGTTGCGCAGCCATTGTCCGGTTACCGATCAGCCAGACTGGGCGACAGTGGTCGTTCGTTACACCGGTCGTGCTATCAGCCCGGCCAGCTTTTTGCGCTATGTGGTATCGCTGCGAAATCATCAGGGCTTTCACGAGCAGATTATTGAACAAATGTTTGTCGATCTGATGACGCAATGTTCGCCTCGCCACCTGACCGTTTACGGTCGTTTTACCCGGCGTGGTGGAATTGATATCAATCCGTTCCGCTCAAACAGTGAGCAGCCATTACCGAACCGTCGCACTATTCGCCAGTAAGGGAAAGTAGCGGCGGGTTTGTGGTTTTGCTGTTTACCTTCGTGTCATTGGCGTTATCTTGTTGCCGCCTTCTGTCTAGTATGGCTGGAGGTACGGTTTCTTAACGTTCTAATTCGAGTAAGTTGCCACGCGTTTCAACCTTCACTTTTAACTCAAGGCCCCAAAGGCCAGCCAAACCCAATCCACACCCCCAATAATACCGACCATCCCAGTAGTAATGTCAGGCTGTAGGGCAGCATCAGTGCAATGAGGGTGCCGATGCCCGTCTCTGGCTGATAGCGGCGAGCGAAACCCAGCACCAGCACAAAATAGGGCATCAGTGGAGTGATGATATTGGTACTGGAGTCGCCCACTCGATAGGCCGCCTGGCTGGCCTCGGGAGAAATGCCCAGTAACATCAGCATGGGAATAAAGACCGGCGCAAGGATCGACCACTTGGCCGAGGCGCTGCCGATCATCAGATTGATCAGTGCGGTGAGCACCACAAACAGTAATAACAGAACCACCTTGGGCACGGTCAGTGCACCGAGCCAGGCGGCGCCTTTCACAGCTAATAGCAGGCCCAGCTGGCTGTAGTTAAACCAGGCAACAAATTGCGCGGCGAAGAACATCAATACCAGGTAGCCGGCCATGGACGCCATGGTCACTTCCATGGCAGTGATAACCGCTCCACTGTTGCGAAACTGTCCGCTGACCCTGCCATAAACCGCACCGCAGATGCCGGCAATCAACGCCACGATGACCACCAGACCATGAATAAACGGCGAGCCCAGCACGCTGCCGGTATCCGGGTGGCGCAGTGGTGCATTGTTTGGCAATACCAGTAGCGCTAGCCCTGCCAGTAGCATTGCCAGTGTCAGGCCGGTCCACTTCATGGCGCGGGAATGGATTTGCGGCGCGTCCACTGATGCGTCAGCCACGGTATTGGCGTGGGCCAGCCGGGGTTCGGTGAGCGTGCGAGTGATTAGAGTGACCAGCCCGGTCACCAGAAAGGTGGAGGCGATGATAAACCAGTAGTTGCCGGTGGCCGCCACCGTGCGGTCCGGGTCGATGATGTGTGCCGCTTCTGTCGAGAGCCCTGCGAGCGTGGCGTCCACCGGGCCGACCAGTAAGTTCGCGCTGAAGCCGCCAGAAACTGCGGCAAAGGCGGTGGCGATACCGGCGATGGGGGGGCGGCCGGCCAGCTGAAACACCAGTCCTGCCAGCGGTATCAGCACTACGTAACCGGCGTCCACGGTCAAACTGGAGAGTACCCCGGCAAAGGCAACGGTGAATACCAGAGCGCCGCCGGAAGAGCGTCGTACTAAGCTGGCCAGACTAACGGACAGTAGGCCGGACTGCTCTGCCACGCCTAGGCCTAGCATGGCGACCAGCACCACGCCAAGAGGGGCAAAGCCGGTAAAATTACCCACGAGGGTTGTGAACAGATAACGCAGGCCGTCTGCATCCAGCAAGGAATGGGCGGTAATGGTTTCATCGGTGAGCGGGTGGGTGGCGGTCACATCCAGTGCGCCCAGCACGGCAGTAAGAGGCAGCAGTAGCAAGCAAAACCAGACAAACAACAGCGTGGGGTGGGGCAATCGATTGCCCAGTTGCTCCAGTCGAGCCAGCCAGCCATGGGTGCGGGTCATGGATGTATTTCCTTGAAGTGTATCCTCTACTGTAGCGAGTGGGTCGAATGGCGGGCAAGTAATAGCAGGCCGCAAGTTCGATACCCACGTGCCTCACGTTATATTCGAACCATGGCTTTGGCGTTGATTGGCAGCATTTAAGCTGATTTTGTAGCGGGTTACGGGGAGCAGAGAGGAATAAAAAAAGCCCCACGTTTGCGGGGCTTTTTTATATTTGGCGGTGAGGGAGGGATTCGAACCCTCGATACCTTGCGGTATACACACTTTCCAGGCGTGCTCCTTCGGCCACTCGGACACCTCACCAGATTGTCGTCAAAAGTGCACTGGGCAGCAGTTGAGGGCGCGTAGAGTACCGGAGGGCGCGGCGGGAGGCAAGCATCCCGCCGCCGGTTGTTCACTGTTTGGCTAGCGAGAGTAACAAACAGGCTTGGTCTACGGCCAGCCAGCTCACTAAGGCCACCTGTACCAGGAAGAAACCGAAACGAATTTGCACCAGCCAGTGGTTCACACCTACTAGATGGATAATGCTTTGGGCTACCCGGGCAGCGACCAGCCAAGGCAGTAATGTGGCACTCAAGTCCGTGTTGCCGATCCATAGGGCGGTGGCTACCACCACAATGATGATGCCAAGCAACTCTAGTGTATTGAGGTAGGCCCGGTGTAATCGATTCAGCGGGCAGGCTGGGTTGTAATGATAAGGGGGGAAACCGTCGGCTTTGCTTTTGCCGCTTAGCACGGCAAGGGAGCGGGCGGAAATGAGCAAGATGAGCAAGAACAGTGCCCAGCCCGCATAGGCCAGCAGAAACAGGTGAGTGGTTGTTATTGTACTTTCAGTCATCATTGAGTCCAATCCTCGCAAGATAAAGACCCTGATATTCGCAGACTCGGGCACCATTAGCACTGGTGCCGTGGGCCAAAATGCGCAAAGTTGCCTTTCCCCGGCGTTCAAGGCGCTGTTCGAATTGGCTCCGCGCTTCGTTACTGACCGTGGCGGTGATATGGATGTCGCTGTGCAAGGGAAGCAGATACTCAAGGTCGGTTTTCACCGCCACCACGTCTGCGTTAGCGCCCGCCTGGCGGGCAAGCAATGTAGTAAGTGCCCAGCCGGAGAGTGTAAGCAGAGCTGACTGGCTACCGGCAAAAAAAGTGCCTTTGTCATTATGATTAAGCGCCAGGGGGGCGGTAACGGTGAGTGTCTGCCCGTCGAATGATGTCAGTTGGAAGTCCAGATGCCGGGTGAGGGGAATGGCATCGCGAACCTGTTCTGCTAGTGCTGCCAAGTCCATCATGGCAACTCACGAATAAAATCGGCAGGGCGCTCATCGGGCAAGGATTTGAGGCTGCTCGCCGCGGTACCCAGGTACAGGTAGGCCACCACTTGGTCCTTGGGGGCAAAGCCGAGCTTTTCCTTGGCAAGGTCTGAGTTGGCCAGTGCGCCAGTGCGCCACATAGCGCCGATACCTTGTTCATAGGCTGCCAGCATCATATTTTGAACGGATGCTCCCACCGCTAACACCTGCTCCCAGACGGGAATCTTGTGTCCTTCCGTGACTTCGGCCACGGCCACGATAATAGTGGGCGCGCGTAGGGCCTTGCTGTAGGCGTTATTCTGGGTGCGGCGGTCGGCGTTCGGTTGTTGTTCTAGCAAGTGCGCCACCATGATATCGCCCAGCCGTTCACGTTGGCGGCCCTGCAGCACAATAAAGCGCCAGGGGCGTAGCAGGCCATGGTCCGGAGCGCGAATGGCGGCACGCAGCAGCATGTCGATTTGCTCATCGTTGGGGCCTGGTTCTTGAAGGCGGGGGCTTGAGACACGGGTGGTCAGGGCGGTGAGGGTGTCCATTCAGGGCTCCTGTTATAACCGCGCCATGGTAGCCCGAATTGCAGATGAGTCCCAGTTGTAGAGTGCGGATGCTTCCCGGCAGCAAGGAATCCTCGACCTTTAGTCATCCCAGTCTTTTTTCTTATAAGGTAAACCGCTAAGCTCAGCAGAAATCGCGTGAAACCGATCACATGACCTTCATCACAAAAAAGAAATCTCGCCGTCCTCAGCTGGGGCCTATGGAGCGCGCGCGCCGCCAGGCAAATTATATTCGCCTTTTGGCTTTTCTGGTGGCCGCCATGATCCTTATTGCGGGGCTAAACCTGAACCTGTTTCCTGCGCTATATATGCTGGGGGTGGCGGGGCTGCTGATTTACCCCATGTCCGCCCAGGGCCTACTTTTTTTGTTCGACAAGCAGGATCGACCCACCAAAATGGTTCATCAGCTGCTGATGCAAGCAGATGCTATGGTGATTGGCCTTGTGTGTGCTTTGCTGCATTTCTCTCTGGTGCCCGCCATGGTGCTGTTGATCATTGTTCATGCCAACGCGGTAAGTAGCGGAGGCCTCAAACCCTGGCTGATGAATATCCTGATGACCGGCGTTGGCGCTTTGCTGATGGGCTGGGTTTTGGATTTCAAGGTGCTACCACCGCAACAGACACCGGTTTTGCTGTCGGTTATCTCCATGCTCGGTTTGGGCATTTATGTCGGGGCGTCATCTGCATTTGCTCGCCTGCAGGCTCGCTATTTGCAACAGGCACAGGAGCTGGTGCGCCATCAGCAGAAACAAGCGGTGGATATGTCTCGCAAGCTGGCCAAGTATTTACCGCCCCAGGTGTGGGGTTCCATTTTTTCCGGCAAGCGCGATGCCAAGCTGGGAACCCAGCGTAAGCGGCTCACGGTATTTTTTTCTGATATTAAAGGCTTTAGTGCCATTTCCGAAGAGCTGCCATTAGCGACTCTGACTAAGATGCTCAACACTTACCTGAGCGAAATGACCCGCATTGCACTGCGCCACGGTGGCACTATCGACAAGTTCATCGGTGATGCAGTGATGGTGTTTTTCGGTGACCCGAAAAGTGCCGGAGCCCAGGAAGATGCCTACCGATGTGTATTAATGGCCATCGAGATGCAGGAGCAAATGAAATTATTACGCCAGCGCTGGGCTCACGAAGGTATTGAGCACAAGCTGGAAATCCGTATTGGTATTAACACCGGGTATGCGACGGTGGGCAACTTTGGCACCGATTCTCGTATGGACTACACCATTTTGGGCACTGATGTGAACCTGGCCAGTCGCCTAGAATCGGCTTGCCGTCCAGGTGGCGTGCTGATTTCAGAGGCGACCCAAGAACTGGTGAAGGACCGAATTCAGTGCCGCAACATGGGTGACATCCAAGTAAAAGGATTTAACCGGCCGATTCCGGTGTTTGAAGCTCTGGGAGCCAAACGGGATAGCGGAGCAAAGAACCGTTATGTGTCGGCGCAAACGGCGGGTTTTGGTATGCATATCGACCTGGAGCGCATTCGTAACTTCGACAAGAATACTATCCTGCGCACCCTGGCCCATTGCGCCACAGATCTTAAACAGGACAAGCTAGTGGAAGTGGACTATGAGTCGGAAGGCTTCAGCTTGCATGTGGAAAGCCACACCTTGAAAAAACGGGATCGTGAGAAAGTGATCGAAATGATGGGGCGTGCCGCCAAGAAAGTGCAGACAGAAGTACGAGTGTAATTCGCTACCCGCTCCCTGAGACGCTGCTTTAGGTGGGCAGGCGTCCACCTAAAGCAGCTGACCGAATGTTACTGACCAAGAATGGCGTCAGCGGCTTTTTCGGCAATCATTACAGTGGGGGCATTGGTGTTGCCGCCAATCAGGGTCGGCATGATAGAGGCATCCACTACGCGCAAGCCTTCTAGGCCGTGGACACGCAGCTCGCTATCGACTACCGCCATTTCGTCGCTACCCATCTTGCAGGTACCCACCGGGTGGTAAATGTTGTCACACTTTTGGCGGAGGAAACCGCGAATTTCTTCATCGCTCTGTACCTCTTTGCCCGGGAAGATCTCTTCGCCGCGCCAGTCGGTGAGCGCCTGTTGTGCCATGATCTTGCGAATGGCCTTCACGCCGCGGACCATGCCTTCCATGTCGTCCGGATGCTCCAGAAAACGCGGGTCGATCAGGGCTGGGGAGCGGGGGTTGCCGTCACGCAGGGTGATGTTGCCGCGGCTTTTAGGTCGCAAAATGCAGACATGGCCGGAGTAGCCATAGCCCATGCTGAAGAGCATGTTGAGGCCGTGGTTATCCAGCTTGGCAGCAGTCAGGTGCAGCTGCAGGTCAGGAATGTTTTCTTCAGGACGCGATTTGATGAAGCCACCGGCTTCTGCCACGTTAGAGGTCAGCTGACCAGTGCGGCGATAAAAGAAATTGAAGATCCCTTTTAGCCCGGTGGTCATGAGTGCGCCGGGGGCTAGGCTCAGTGTGTCCTTACGCAGGCTTTTATGGACCACTAGCGCATCGGGGTGGTCCTGCAAGTTTTCGCCAACCCCAGGCAGATCATGAACCAGCGGAATGTTGTGTTCGGCCAGTTCCGCCGCCGGGCCTACCCCGGATAGCTTTAGCACCTGTGGCGAGTTGATGGCGCCCCCGGAGAGAACCACTTCGTTGTCTGCTTTTAGGGTGCGGATCTGACCGTCGTGCTCCACTTCTACGCCGATGGCCCGTTTGCCGTCGAACAAGATGCGATTGACCAGTGCATTGGTCATGATGGTGAGGTTAGGACGATCCATTACCGGGTGCAGGTAGGCTTTGGCAACACCGCAGCGCTCGCCATCCTTCTGGTTCACCTTGTACATGCCCATGCCTTCTTGTACTTCATTGTTGAAGTCGTCGGTGGCAGGGTGCCCGGCTTGCACGCCGGCTTTAACAAAGGCGCGGCTCACCGGGTGGGTGAATCGCAGGTCGGCAATGTTTAACTTGCCACCAGTGCCATGGTAGGTGCTTTCACCCGCTTCATAATGCTCAGAGCGTTTGAAAACAGGCAGGACATCATCGTATCCCCAGCCTTTATTGCCCAGTTCCGCCCAGTGGTCATAGTCCCACTTATGGCCACGGGTATAACACATGGCATTGACGGCGGAAGAGCCGCCCAAGGTTTTCCCTCGCGGAATATAAATCTGGCGGTTATTCAAGGCTTTCTGGGGCACGGTGTAATAGCGCCAGTTCCGTGCGTTGGAGCGCATCATCATGATGATGCCCGCAGGAATCCGAATAAATAGGCTGTTATCGGCGGGGCCGGCTTCAAGGAGGCACACGCGATTATTCGGGTTTTCGGAGAGGCGGTTGGCGAGTACGCAGCCGGCGGAACCGGCGCCAACAATGATGTAATCAAACTGCATGGTATCTGCCTTGTGCTAGTGACACAGTAAACAGAGCATTCTAGGAATTCGGCGTATGAAAACGAGGTTTGTTTGTGACCGGCGAGTCCAATGTATACCACGTTGGATGGCGCTGTTTTTGGCATTAATGCCTGCTTTGGCGGTTTCGGCAGCGCCTCCGGAGTGGCGAGAAGTGGTTTTTGCCGGGCATACGGCGTATCGACAAACCACTGAGTGCTGGCAGGCCCGTGCACAGGGAACGGCCTCAGGGCTGGTGCGGGAGAAAAGCGTCGACCTTGAAAAAACGCCTTGGCTGGTCTGGCAATGGCGGGCTGAGGCTGTGGCCGCCTGGCCGGATACCAACGAGCAGCATAAAGCCGGTGATGATTTTCAGGCACGGGTGTATGTAGTGAAAAAGGGGTGGTTGCCCTGGCAAACCCGGGCGATCAATTATGTTTGGTCGCGGCAATCTGCGCCTGGCGCTCATTGGCCAAACCCATTTGCGCACCAGGCAGAAATGGTGGTGGTGCAGGGGCCAGGCGGTGCCGGAGTGGCACATATGTTTTCACGTAATGTCCAAGCGGACTTCCAGCGTTTCCATGGAATGGCGGTGACATCGGTGGATGCAGTGGCGATCATGACCGATGGCGACAATACTGGGGCCACGGTGACCAGCTGTTACCAGTTGCCGTCCTTTCGCTCCGAGATGCCTTGAATACAAATGCATTAAAGCGGAACGTCAGTTGATCATTGGCCAGGCTTGCGAACACAAACGCTAATCAGGAAACGCTCAATGTGAAAAGAGAGTTGCGGCTAGCGCGCTGCCCTGTTTATTATTTGTTCAGCGGGCTGTCTGTGATTAGGTTGTTGAGGCAAATTAATCAGAGATAATAAAGTAAAGGCGCCGCCACCGTGCTGACATACCCACACCGGCAATGCACGACCTTCCACGGGGTTTCCCGCAATAGCGTTCCTATCTCTTTTGCCTTCTGTTGCAGAATCGTCATCACCTTACGTTTATATCTGATACAGCCACACTCAATTACATTGCTGAGGTTGCCCATGACTGAACGTATTTTGCGCTTGGACAAGGCGGGGGCCCCGGTCGAATGGTTGGACTGGCAGGTCGCCGCCACCCTTTATGCTCGTGGTCTGGTCACTTGGACGCTGGGGGAAGAAATCTACCGGTTGCATGGTGGGACCAGTCGCACTACCGGTGCTCGATCACTCTTATCCCTCCACTCGATTATCGCCTGCGATGGCATTACCCACAGTTATAAGCGCCCGCCTCCACCGTTAACCAATCGGGCTCTTTTCCGTCGCGACAAGCATCTGTGCTTATATTGCGGTAAATCCTTTGCTGAAAATGCGCTTACCCGTGATCACATTGTGCCTACCTCACGTGGTGGTAAGGATCGCTGGTTGAATGTAGTGTCGGCTTGTCGGCGCTGTAATCAGCGTAAGGGTAGCCATCGACTGGACGAAATTGGCATGGAATTACTGGCCCTGCCTTATGTGCCGAATATGGCAGAGTATCTGGCGCTGATTAATAGCCACCGTATACGGGGGGACCAGATGGCCTTTCTACGTAGCCAGTTTGGTAAGGAAAGCCGGTTTTTGTAAGAAAAATGTAAAAAATAAAAAATGCTGATGGGTCCTTATTTACATTGGGGAGGCTCAATTACCATATTTCACTTCGTCTTGACGTGAATTCAGATAGACTAAAATTCTTTTTCAGATTTCTGGTCAGGGGCGTGCCCATTCGTTACGTCATTTTTTTCTTGTGTTGGTGTGTTGCGGCTACTGCCTCGGCAGTAGAGAGTAAGGCTGACGCCAAAACAGCGGCCTTTTATTATGGCCCCGATATTCCATGGGCTTCGCTGGCCGTGTTTGATTTTCCCGTGGTGGAGCCAAATCAGGCTGACACTGTGCCCCAGGCCTACCAGGGTGAACATTTCTATGCCTATGTGAGCTTGGGTGAAGTGCTGGCCCAACGTCATTATTTCTCTGGTTTAGACAAGGCCTGGTTGTTGGGGAAAAACCCGGACTGGGGGTCGTTTATTCTTGACCAGTCTTCCCCGGCGCTACGCAGCTACTTTATTGATGCCGTGATTGAGCCTCTATGGCAAAAGGGCTATCGCGGTTTTTTCCTTGATACCCTGGATAGCTATCAACTGGTCGCGGAAGACGACGCCGCCCGTGAACGTCAACAAAAAGGGTTGGCCGCGCTGATAAACGCTATTGCCGAGCGCCATCCCGAAGCCGGGTTTATTTTCAATCGCGGTTTTGAGCTGATGCCATTGATTGAGGCCCGCGTGGATGCGGTGGCGGCAGAGTCCCTCTACCAGCGTTGGTTGCCAAGCAAAGATCAATTTGCCGTGGTTCCGGAGTCGGACCGGCAATGGCTGCTGGATCAGTTTGAGCAAGTCCGTGAGCGCTATGGTGTTAGCACTATTGCCATTGATTATGCCCCCCCGCGGACCGTGACCAGGCACGTAAAATCGCTAGCGACATTGCCCGCCATAATGTGATTCCTTGGGTGACTAACCCGGCGCTGGATATGTTGGGCGTGGGAGAGCTGGAGGTCATCCCTCGCCAGGTATTGATGGTCACCGGTGGTAGTAAAGAAAGCACTTGGGAATTATCCATGGCGGTGCTCTATGGGTTAATGCCACTACAGTTTCAAGGGCTGGTACCCGATGTGCGGGTAATAGATACACCGATGCCCGCGGGAACGTTGGCGGGCCGTTATGCCGGTATTGTGGTTTGGCTAGAAGACCCGCAAGCCCGCAGCGATGAATTTGAAGACTGGTTGGCTCTACAGAAAGACAACGGCGTTCCCATTCTCATGTTGGGTTTCCCTGCAATTGACCCGAAAGGTTCCCATGCAGAGGACTTTGGATTTATCTCACGGGGCACGCCGATCAGCCCGCCCAGTATTCACTATCAGCACCCGGACATGGGGTTCGAAATTCCGCTACCGGGATTACTGGATGTATCTTCCCCGCTGGACAGTAAAGAGGCCAATCCTTGGCTTGAATTGCGTAGCGACAACCAGACACTGATTCCGGTGGCCACCACCCCGTGGGGCGGCTATGCCTTTCAGCCCTTCCCCATTCGCTCCATGATGCCCGGTATTAAAGAAGGCATGAACCGCTGGATGATCAACCCGCTCACCTTTACCCGTGAAGCGCTGAAGTTGCCGGCCATGCCGATTCCGGATGTAACAACAGAAAATGGACGTCGCTTACTGTTTGCGCATATGGATGGCGATGGCTTCCCCAGCTTGGCGGAAGTGGAGGGCTATCGCAATGAAGCCGACGCCTTGGTTTTATTAGATGAGATTCTTAAGAAATTCGATATTCCAACCACCATTTCGGTGATTGAAGGGGAGGTGTCCAGCGAGGGCCTGTACCCGAAAATGGCGCCGGAATTGCAACGCATTGCCCGCGCCATGTTTGCGCTTCCCCATGTGGAAGCGGCAACCCATACCTATTCACATCCCTTCTTCTGGTACGATGCTCAGGAAAATCCCGGTGAACTCTACGGGCCGGAAGGGCAGCTGAGATTGCCGATTCCTGATTACCGTATGGACCCGGTGCGTGAGGTGGTAGGTTCGGCAAACTATATTGAGCGCGAGCTGTTACCTCCGGGTAAGAAAACACGCATGGTGTTGTGGAGCGGAGATACCATCCCCACTCCGGAAGCGCTAAAAGCGGCCCGTGAAGGTGGCTTGCTGAACATGAATGGCAGCAATACCACCATTACTGAAAGTGCACCGACCTGGACCCTAGTCAAAGGTATTGGTGTGCCCAAAGGCGATGAGTTTCAGGTGTATGCACCTAACCAGAATGAAAATATTTACACCAATGAATGGACCGGTCCTTTTTACGGGTTTGAAAGGGTCATCGAAACCTTCAAGCTGACCGAGACTCCGCATCGTTTTAAGCCGGTGGATATCTACTACCACACCTATATTGCTAGTAAGAATGCGTCGCTGGAATCATTGCGCCGGGTATATCAGTGGGCCAGTGAGCAACCGTATTTTCCGCTCTTTGCATCGCAATACGTGCGTAAAGTGCTCGATTTCAACGATATGGTCATTGCCCGTCGTGGTGATGAATGGCTAATTCAGGGCAGCGGTGAGTTGCGTACTTTGCGCTTACCGGATGAGCTGAGCTTTCCGGCAATATCCGGGAGCGATGGGGTAGCTGGATTCCGGGAGGATAAACCGGGCCGTTATGTTCACCTCAGTGGTGGCCGCGCCCGTTGGCAGGGGCGGGTAGCATCGGATGATGCCATGCCATATCTACAGCAGGCGAACGGGCGGCTGACGGCGTTCTCTCGGAATGGGAAAAGACTGCAATTCTCCCTGAGCGCCATGGCTCCACTGGCGTTCACCTTGGCCAACGTCGAAGGCTGCACCCTGCGTCACCAAGGTAACATTATTAAACCGATTGGCCGTCACGGTCGATTTAATCGCTACAGGAGTGCGGCACGTGAGCTCAACGAGCTACGGTTACAATGTCCGCACTGAGCGGCTGCGGGTCGTTGGTTTACTCGAATTATTTGCCTTCCTGATTCTCATCGCGGTGGTGTGCTGGATGGTCTTCCCACGGGACCTATCCTCGTCGTTGCGCAGCGCTCGTCTGGATGCGGTTACGTTTAGTTATATGCAGGCATGGCTGAAGGCGAAACCCGACGACCACGAGTTACGGCTGCTGATGGCTCGCGAATTGATTCTGCAAGGCGATTTTGTGGAGGCAGATAATCAACTGAGCTATGTGGCACGTGTTAGCAATGGCCGTTATGACAGCCAGATCGCTTGGCTGGAATTACGTCGCGAATTTACCCGCCTGATGGCCATCACACCGGACAACCGTTTTGGAACCATGTTGCAGCATGGCACCCTAGCGCAGTTGCGCAGCATTGACTGGGGTGCGCTGAATAATGAAAAGCGCATGGCGTTTGCAGATATGGCCCTGGCCCTGGGGGACGTAGACCAGGCGGTACAGGCTTTCACTCGATTGGCTGACAATGCGGCTAACCCTAGCCGCTGGCATGTGAGATCAGCCAAAGTGCTGCTGGCCCATGGCCGTTACTCGGAATCGGCGGACGCCTATATTGCCGCTATGGATTCACGAGGCAATTATCAGGTGCGCAAGCGCTATTTTCTGGCTGCGCTGGATGCTCTGCAGGCAGGGAGCCTGCATCGCAAGGCCATGCGCTTGGCCGGCGCCCGTGAACGGTCGTTTTATAATGACAAAGACGTTTTGTACCGGTTAATGACCTTGGCTCAGGCTGGCGGCAATATGGCAGCGGCAGAACATTATGCGGTGTTGCTGTTAAGGCTGGCGGATATCGAGGAGCCCGGATGAAGTTCCGTCTGTTGCTTATGGTTGTTCTTGCTTCGGTATTGGCCGGCGCATGGCCAGCCCATGCGGCGGATCCAGAACCCTATGTGGAACGCTATTACGATCGCAGTTATCGGGTGTTTATGGCGTCGGGCAATTTACCCCGTGCCCGGCAAGTGATTGAAAATGCGCTCTACTGGCGTTCCGACGATGAGCGCTGGTGGCGTCGTTTGGCTGAAGTATCCCGTTGGTTGGACGACCCGGAAACCGCATTGAAGGCCTGGCGTCAGGTGGCGGAGTTGAGTAATGGCCCGCAGGCGTGGAAGCACGTACTGGAGTTAGCGCCACTGACCTATAACAACCGCCTTGCGCTGCAGGCTCACAAGGCGCTATTGAGCGCGTCCCCTTACGATGCGGGCATCATTGCCACCATCGGTCGGCAATACGAGTTGTTGGGTCAGCCTGAAGCAGGGCTGCGCTTCTTCGAACAGTGGCGTCGTAGTTATCCCAGCAAAGCGGTGCTAAGAGAAATGCAACGCCTGGCTCTGAACCAGGGGGAAGATATGCTGGCGGCGGGTTATTCCCGGGAATACATGGATCGTTTTGGTCCTGAGCCGTTGATGGCAGAACAGGCCGCAGATCTGTACTGGCTAAATGGTCAACGCGAAAAAGCGCTGTTAGACCTAAATCGTGATGCTAACCAGTTGCCTTATATACCCGCATTGTCCCGTCGTATTGCGGTGATGGCCGGGGAGTTGGGGGAGTGGGATCTGGCACTGTCCCGTTACCAGGAGCTGGTGGACAATGAAGACGATCAGACAGACGACCTGTATAACTATATAACGCTGTCCCGTTATTACCAGCCGGAGCGGCTAGCATTGCTGATGGGCCGGGCCTGGCGCAAGAACGGTGACCCGCAATTGGCACTTGGCGCATTGTACCAGCTGCAGTCTCGCGGCGATGATGCCGCCATTGATGCCTTTCTTAAGGGGCTGAGCGCGGAACAACGACAACGGCTTGAACAAACCCCGGAATTTTTGCGCTTCTATGCCAACCTGCAATTGCATCGCGGGGATGCAGACGCGGCGCAGCGGTGGCTTAATAAAGCCTTGGTTTTAAATTCCGAGGACAGAGAAACCCGCATTAGCTGGATGTGGCTGCTCATCGCCACAGGCCAAGATACCGCGCTGCAACAGGCTCTGGTGAATTGGGAAGACTCGGCTCGCAGTGACCGCCGCTATTGGAACGTGCTGGCAGCTTCACAAATGGCCTTGGGTAATGCGGAGCAGTCCCTGCGCTATGAAATTGAACTACTGAAAACTGCCCGCGATAACTGGGAGAGGCAGTGGTATTACTCCCAGGCGTTGATTGCTTCTGGGCGAAACGGGCAAGCTTGGCCGGTAATGCGCCGCCTAAAAGAGCAGCTTCCGTTTACGGTCGAACCGCAGCAACAGGCCACCTATAGGGACATGAAGTTGACCCTAAGCCTGTTATTTGATGATGGCGACACCACCCTCAAACTGGCCCAAGCGCAAATAGACGGCATGGAAGACGTGCCCGCCGCTCATGCTGAATGGCTAGCGCAGTGGGCCATTGGTCAGTCGGAACCTGGCTTGGCTCAGAGCTGGTATTTACGTAAAAAAATAGCACAGCAGGGCCCGCTTAAGGCTGGATCAGCGCTGGCCTATGCCTTGGTGCAGGGTGATCTGGATTCGGTAGCCAGAACGCGTGAGAAGTACTTGGGCCAGCTTAGCCTGTCCGAACAGCTGGAAGCCCACGTGCGGTTGGATGAACCGCGCCAGGCCGCTAATACTTTCATGGCCATTCAGGCCGGAGCGCCAGAGTTGGCAGGCAGTAATAATCTGCAGGAAAGCCTGCTGTTGCCTACGGCGCGCTCCTCCCAGTTTCATCTTGAGCAGCGCCGTTTGGGTGCGCTGGATATTCAGGACCTGCAGTTTGTTCAGTACCACCCGATCAGTGACTTCACGCAGTTGTCGGTGGAGGCTCGTCAGCGCAATTTCAGTAGTAATGACGATGAATTATTGCAGATCAGTGATGATGAGCAGCGCTTCTCGGTGGCGTTAGCCTACCAGCGCGAACGGTTCCGCAGTCGCCTGAAATTGGGACAGCGCAATCTGTTGAACAATAGTGAAACCATGGCGGACTTGGAGCTGGGGGTGAACTGGACGCAGTATTGGTCCGGTAGCCTGAATTACCAATGGCGAACGCCGGCGGATGAATCGTCCCTGTTGATTCTCGGTGCGTCACGCACGGGTAGCCAGTGGTTGTTGAATTGGAGGCCATCATCCACCTGGCAAAGCAGTGTGGATTGGGCCAACTATGACTACCATGATCTCAATGAGAGCGATCTGGGCAGTGGCAGTATCATCAATGCTCAAAGCACCTGGCGCCCCTGGTTATCACGCTTTTCCCCCGGCGTACGGGTGAGGCACACCCGTGCGGACTTCACCGCTGGCGGCGACAGCATGGCGCAAGTGCGTGCGCTGCTACCCCCGGGGGCCCAGACCTTGCCGCTACCGCAGGACTACCACGAGTCGGAAATAGTACTGTTGTTGGGCCAGCCTGATGTCCATATTCGTGCGCACCGATTACAGGGTTGGGGAGAAATTGGCTACAGCGAAAACAGTTTGTCTGGGGCGGGTTTTACCGGCCGCTTCGGGCTCGAAGGCCCTTTGATCGGGCGTGATGAATGGAAGATTTACGCGGAGCAACAGCTCAATAGCGGTGGCAGTGATGAAGACAGCTACCGCTTTGGGCTGCAATATAGAATTTATTATTAGGAGTGAATCCAATGAGAGTGAGCATTCCGCTACTGGGTACCTTGCTGCTGGCTGTCGTGCTGGCCGGTTGTACTCATGTTCGCAGCAGTCAGAATGTGGAATTGTCTGGGGAGGGCACATGGCTGGTGTTGCCCTTGGTTAACCGTACCGCGACGCCCCAGGCCGGCTTGCGGGCGGCAGCGATCGTAGAATCGGTGCTGTTTCGCCATGGCGTTAACACGGTGACCCGCTACCCGCAAAGCGATAACCAAGGAGTGTTATTCGAAGGCACATCCGCCGCCAGCCGCAAGAAAATGGATAAGTGGATTCGCTCCCAATCGGCGGATTATGTGGTTAGTGGGGTTGTACACGAATGGCGTTATAAAACTGGTGTGGACGGTGAGCCGGCGGTAGGGGTGATGATTGAAATCCGAGAACTGCCTGAGGGGCGCATTGTTTATAGCGGCACCGGCTCGCGCGCGGGCTGGGCCCGCCAGTCGCTCAGTGAAGTCGGCCAGAAAGTGATCGATAAACTGATCTCGCCGGTGGTGCAGTAATGTTGGAGCACCTCAGCAACGGTAGGCTGGCGGGGCTGTTTATGCCGCAGCCGAGAGTGCTCTGGTCGATGTGCGAAGCGATCATTCTGACCGCCCTGGCGGTTGGTTTGGGCCTCTGGTTACGTTATGACGATCCGTTGACGCTTATCGGAACTTTCCGTTGGGTGCTGCTAGTGCCTATCCTGTTGGCGCTTCGTTACGGCAGCCTGCTCGGTGTGTTTGGCATGCTGTGCTTGGTCAGTAGCTGGTTTATTCTCAGGTTTTTCGGCTTTTACCCCAGTTTGCCCTTTCCTGAATCCACCATGCTCGGTGGCTTCGTTATTATTCTGATCTGCGGCGAGTTTGCCGATATGTGGCGGGTCAAACTGATGCGCGCCGACAGTGCTTCCAGTTATGCGTTGGAGCGCCTGCAGAATCTTACGCAGCGCTATGTGTTGTTGCGTTTGTCCCATGACCGCCTGGAAGAGAATCTACTCGTTAAACCCTACACCGTGCGCGATGCGCTGGCGCGGTTGCGCGAGCTGACCTTAGATGAAAGTGACAGCATTCGGCTGCCTGCAGCGGATGATCTGGTGCATCTTCTGGCAGAGTATTGCCAGCTACAGCGTTGTGCCTTGTACCGCGTTGTTAATGGCCGGATTGATGACGAGCCGGCGGCCCTGTTGGGAGAAAATGGCCCCCTGGACCGAGATAACGAACTCCTTCAGCACGCGCTAGATCATCGGCTATTGGCCCACGTTCAGCAGCAAGGCCACGACAGCAATTACCATGGCCAATATTTGGTGGCTGCGCCTATCATCAACAGCGGTGGAGACCTCATCGGGATGATGGTGATTGAGCGCCTGCCATTCCTCTCGATCAACTATGAAAATCTGCAGTTGCTGTCTGTGCTGCTGAACTTTTATGCGGATATCGTGCACGCCGGCGATGAAGTGGATGAGATGTTGGATCGCTGGCCGACCATGCCCTTCCGTATTGCCAGCGAGCTGGCTGCCTTGGTGCGTTTGCGTGAAGGTGGCCGAGTAGATACTTCCCTGACCCTATTTGTGGCCGATGAAAGCGAGCAGGCCGGGCTAATTCTGGATGCTCTGGCGCGTGGCCTGCGTAGCCTCGACTTGGCATGGTGGATCAGCGATAGGGTACTGATGATCATGATGCCTATGACCGGGGAATCCAGTCTGGAGGGCTATGTTCTGCGTACGGAAAAATGGCTGCAAGAGGAGTACGTCTTCATGAGCCTACGCCAGGCGGGCATACAGTTCTTTTACCGGCACCTGGACCAGCGAGATTCCGAGGTGCAGATCGCCGAGTTGCTGGAGGCAGCCGGTGTCTAGCCTCAAGCTAATTATTTATGCCGTCGCTGCAGAAATCGCATCGCTAATGCTGTTGTTGAGCAAGCAGGCGGATTTATCGATTTTCTTGTTATATCTGTTATCACACGGTTTGGCTTCAGCCTTGTTATCCGTGGTGGCCTGGAGTTTATTGCCTGAACGTTTCAGAACGCCAAAAATCCTTTCCTGGGTGCTGGTTTTTTCCTTTGCGTTCTTTATCCCCGCCATGGGGTTAGTGACGATTTTGGGTGGTGTTGCGCTGGGTATCTGGCTGCCGGCATTGTTTCGGGATCTACCGTTTGGGTTGGTGGATCAGCCGTACTTTACCCCGGTGCAAGTGAATAGCACCGCGGGTTTTCGACAGATCGATCTAAAAAATTTGCTGATCTCATCAAAGGCGCCAAATGCCTTACGCGTGCAAGGCATGTTGGTGCTTAAAGATATGCCTGCCAGGGTAACCGGTAATCTGTTACGCCATTCCCTCGGCGACTCCTTTGAAGATCTGCGATTGTTGGCCTACGGGATTCTTGATCAAAAAGAAAAAGAAATTACCCGTGATATTGAGCGAGCCCTGCATTTACTGGAGCGCTCCAAAGAGTCCCGCCGTTACCGCTTGGCGCGTCGCCTGGCCGAGCTCTACTGGGAGCTCAATTATCAGAATTTGGTACGTGGTGATATTCGTACGTTAACGTTAGAGCGAGCCGGTTATTACGCGGATATGGGGCTGATGGAAAGCCCAGAAGATGCTGGGCTGTGGCTGTTACGCGGGCGTATCCAGCTCAGCCAGGAACAGATAGGCGAAGCGCACCAGTCCATGACATTTGCCCGCCGACTTGGCCTTTCTGCGGCGAAAGTGAATCCCTGGCTTGCCGAAATTGCGTTGCAGCGCCGGCAAATGTCGCTGGTACGTATGTTGATGCTGGAAATCACCGATGACAGCCAGTTTACCCAGCTGAATAAATCCGTTGAATTCTGGAGGGCCTATGAGCCTGCCACGGGCGGATAGCGCCGATATTTGTCTATTACTGGAAGGCACCTTCCCCTACGTGAGTGGTGGTGTGTCCAGCTGGGTAAACCAGATTATTCGTGGTTTTCCCGAGTACACCTTTGCCTGTTGTTTTGTAGGCAGCCGCCCGGAAGACTACGGCGAGATGAAATACGAACTGCCCGACAACGTGGTGCACCTTGAAGTGCACTACCTGCACAATTTTCAGCGGGGGGCGCAAAAACGCTCCCTCAAGGGTAATCGCAAAGCTTATGCCGATTTGCGGCGTTTTCACGACATGGTGAAAGAGGGCGTCCAGACCCGCGAACGCAGCCAATTGTTCAGCCGCATTGTGACTCATCTGGGCGAAGGCGAGGATTATTCCGAAGAGTCGTTCCTGCACAGCCGGGCCAGCTGGGATTATATCGCCGAAGCGTACCGGAACTTTAGCCGTGACCCGTCATTTGTGGATTACTTCTGGACCATCCGCATCATGCACTCGCCCATCTGGGTGCTGAACGACATTGCCGATAATTTAATTCCGGCGAAAATGTACCACACCATTTCGACCGGTTATGCCGGCTTTCTAGGGGCCATGCTAAAGCGCCGCACCAACAAGCCTTTATTGTTGTCCGAGCACGGTATTTACACCAAAGAGCGCAAAATCGATCTATTCCAGAGTGAATGGATCAGCGATAACCGTGGCTTGGTGGAAAAGAATAACTCGGAGATGGCCTATTTTCGCGAGAAATGGGTGAATTTCTTCACCGAGTTAGGGCGTGAGTGTTATCAGGCATCAGACCGGATCGTGGCTCTCTATGAACGAAACCGGGAACGGCAGATGGAAGATGGCGCCCCCCCGGACCGCACACTGAATATCCCTAATGGCATCGACTTGCCACGTATGCAGAAAGTGCGCGCCGCCCGTGGTGAAGCCATTCCCCCGGTGGCTTGCCTGATTGGCCGTGTGGTTCCCATTAAAGATGTGAAAACCTTCCTGCGTGCCATGCGTACCTTGGTCAATGTGATTCCCGAAGCGGAAGGCTGGATTGCCGGGCCGGAAGATGAAGATAAAGATTACGCCAAGGAATGCCGTGGCTTGGTGGCCAGCCTGGGGCTGGAAAAAAATGTGAAGTTTTTGGGCTTTCAGAAAATTGATGAATTGCTCCCTAAGGTGGGGGTGATCGTGCTCAGTTCCATCAGTGAGGCATTACCTTTGGTGCTGCTGGAAGGGTTTGCTGCCGGCGTGCCGGCGGTGTCCACGGATGTGGGGTCTTGCCGCCAGTTGATCGAAGGCCTTGATGAAGATGATCGTGCCTACGGTAAAGCTGGCGAGGTGGTGGGCATTGCCGACCCAGAAGCGCTGGGTAACGCCGTGGCTCAGTTATTGAAAGACAAAGACGCCTGGTTTCAAGCACAGCAGGCGGGTATTCGTCGGGTGGAAAACCTGTATACCCAGGAAATGATGTTTGGCGCTTATCGGGATTTATACCGTTCTTTGCTTGATGATTCAGGCATTGCGGCCTCGGCCAGTAATACGGAGGGCCGCCACTAATGGCAGGCATCGGTTTTGAGCTGCGCCGTCTGTTGCGTAAGGACACCTTGCTCGGGCTCATTCGTGCCTACGCCTATGCCGGAGTGATCAGCTCAGGTCCCTGGGTGTTATCGATCATCGGTATCCTGATTATCGGTATTTTCAGCCTGGGGATCGTGATACCCAATGCGGCGGTGACGCAATTTCAGGTCACGGTCACCTATTTGATTGCGGTCAGTTTGACCCTCACCGGTATTGTCCAGCTGGCGTTCACCCGTTTCTGTGCCGACCGCTCGTTTGAAAAGCGCGAAGACCTGATTCTGCCTAATTTTGGCGGCATCACCTTACTGGTGACGATCTTTGCTGGGCTACTGTCGTTGCCGGTGGCCATGTTCCTGTTTCCGGAGCAAAACATTCTTTTTCGAGTGTTGTTGATCGCCTGTTTTGTAGTGTTGTGCAATATCTGGATCGCCACGGTATTCCTGTCTGGCATGAAGCAGTACAAGGCTATTCTTCTGCTGTACGCACTCGGGTACGGGATTACGGTTGTAGCGGCGCTATTGCTGCTGTTTCTGGGACTGGAAGGGTTGTTGTTGGGCTTTCTGCTTGGGCAAGTCACCTTATTGGCAGGTATGCTGGTGCTGATCGTGCGGGGCTACCCTGCCGAGAGCGTGGTGTCGTTCGCCATGTTCAGTAAAAAATACCTGTACCCCTCCTTGATGCTGGTTGGCTTTTTCTACAACGCCGGTGTGTGGGCCGACAAGGCCATGTTCTGGTTCTACGATGGCACCGGCAGTGATGTGATCGGGCCGCTTCGGGCTTCGTTAATCTACGATATCCCGGTATTCCTGTCGTATCTGTCGCTTATTCCTGGCATGGCAGTGTTTCTGGTGCGCATGGAAACGGACTTTGTGGAGTATTACTCCAACTTCTACGATGCGGTTCGTGAAGGCGGCTCGCTGTCTTATATTGAAGATATGCGCAATCGAATGGTCTTTGTGATTCGCCAGGGGATTTTCCAAATTCTCAAGATTCAGGCTATCTCGGCGCTGGTAATTATGGTTGCCGGTGCGCAGATCTTTCATGCGCTGGGCATTTCGGAATTGTACCTGCCGTTGCTCAAAGTGCAGTTGATTGCTACCGCACTGCAGGTGGTATTCCTCGCCATCATCAACGTGTTCTGCTACCTGGATCAACGCCGCATGCTGGTGCTGCTGACCGGGTTGTTCTTCGTACTTAATGTGATTTTTACTGGAATTAGCCTGTACCTAGGCCCTCAGTTCTTCGGTTTTGGTTTCTTGCTGGCCCTGGCTGTCTGTGTGTTGCTTGGCTTGTGGTTGGTCAGCCGCAAAATGGCAGAGCTGGAATATTCCACCTTCATGCTTAATTGACTGGTGGTGTGTTGGATTACCTCTTCTCTCACGGAGAAAGAACACACTGCCTTTCAGGCTTAACGTGGTTGTTGCCGTCGGCAAGGCCGGGAAGTCGCCGTTACGAGAGTGCCCCAACGAATGGTCCATGTCTGTGGTATCTTTTCCACGTTAATCATGTTGCTAGGGGAAGGGGCTCATGCCACGTCTGGGTTTGTCGGTTTTTCATCTATTGATGTTGTGGGCGGTGCTGTTGGTGGTCGGCTGTGATGAAGCCGGAGACACCACACGCAACGAGGATAATAACGTCGCGGCCGCAGAGGGAAATAACGCAGCGCCCGCCGTCTCGCCACTGGATCAGCGCTGGCAGACCCATCTAGCGAGCCTGCCCACCGGCACCATCAGTGCCCGTGCACCGCTGATCGTGCGCTTTAACCATCCCGTAGCCAGCCCCGATCAGTTAGACAAGCCCCAGTCCGGCGTGGTCCGGCTGTTGCCGGAACGTCCGGTGACGGCGGTGTTTACCGCTGAAGATCGATTGGAAATTCGCCCCTTAGAACCTTTGCCCAGTGGTGAATCGCTGACCCTAGTGCTGTACGCACAGGGGTTGGCAAATGTGGACGACACCTTGAGCCCGGCAGAATTTTCCCTGCAGGTATTGCGCCAGCAACTGAGCTTGAGCGTGGAGTCCCTGTTACCCACCGAAGATGGCCGTGAGATGGTGTTACGCGGCAGCCTTGAGACCCGTGACCTGGCGGACCACGACAAGGTGGAGTCGGTGCTGGCCGCCAGCCAGAACGGTGATGGCTTAACCATTGTCTGGCAACATGACAGCGCCGGGCTTCGCCATGCATTTTCAGTGAGCGGCATTGTTCGTAAGCCGCAAGCCAGCGATGTGTTACTGCGCTGGGATGCGGCGCCCTTGGGGCTGAGCAACAACGGTGAACGCCACTACACCGTACCGGCGCTGAAAAACTTTGCGGTCACCAATGTGCGCGCGGTCAGTTACCCCCAACCCCACATCCAGGTGAATTTCTCTGAAGCACTGAGCGCCACCCAGAACCTGAAAGGCCTGGTTACCCTCAATGACAACAATGCCCGCGTGGAGGTAGACGGTAGCACCTTGCGCATTTACCCGCAGGAAGAGCTTGACGACGATGTGGCGTTGGTTATCGACGCCAGCTTGCGCTCGGCCAGCCAGGGGCGCCTGGCGAAGACGCTGGAAAAGAACCTGACCCTGGTGACCAACAAGCCTGGGGTTCGCTTCGTTGGCGAAGGCACTATTTTGCCCGATGGCAAGCAACTCAGTGTGCCCTTTGAAGCGGTGGGGGTGCGTTCGGTAAAAGTGCAGGCATTCCGGGTATTCGATGACAATATCGGCCGCTATTTGCAGGGCAGTGAACTGAATGAAGCGGACATGGATTCCCGCACTGGCCGCTACCTGTGGCAGAAAACCCTGAGCCTGCCGGGCACTGGCGATGGCTGGCAGCGTTATCAGCTGGACCTCACCGAGCTGATGGCCAAACACCCCAATGGCCTGGTGCATCTAACCCTGGCCATCGATGGCGACGACATCAGCTACCACTGCCCGGACGGTGCCCTGAATAAAAAGACTACCCTGCCCGACAATTACGAAGGCCCCGGGCAAGATGATGGCGGCAATGATCTCTACGAAAACTATTACATCGATGGCGGTTACCTGAGCTGGTACGAAAAAGATAACCCCTGCTCCGACAGCTACTATGAATATAACGACCTGGCCAGCAGCACCCGGGCTTTCTTGGCTTCCAACCTGGGGTTGATTGCCAAGCAAGGCCAGAACGACACCTTGCTGGTGGTGGCCACCGAGCTGGATAGCAATACGCCTGCTGAAGGCGTGGTGCTCAAAGCTTACAACTACCAACTGCAGCAAGTGGGCATGGGGCTCACCGATGCCCAAGGCATGGCCAGCCTCACCCTTGAAGGCAACGCTTATTATCTGGAGGCGGTCAAGGATCGGGATAACGGCTACCTGAAGCTGGCCCGTAACCGGGCCTTGCCCACCAACCAGTTCAACACCGGTGGCCAGCAGGTTCGTGATGGCCTAAAAGGCTTTTTCTACGGTGAAAGAGATGTGTGGCGTCCCGGTGATGCCATCCACCTCACCTTCATTCTGGAAGATCAGGACAACATGATTCCCGAGGGGCACCCGCTGACGCTGGACTGGTTCGACCCCAGAGGGAATAAGGTGAAAAGCTACACCCTGGATACACCCGTGGGTGACTTCTATGCCTTTACCTTACACACGGACGAAGATGCGCCCACCGGTAACTGGCGTGCGGTGGCGCGGCTGGGGGAGCGCTATTTTGATACCCCTATTCGGGTGGAAGCGATTAAGCCTAACCGGCTGAAGATCGAGCTGGATTTGCCCGAAACCCTGTATGCCAACGAGGCCACGGACATTGGCTTGTTTACCCAATGGCTCAATGGCGCCACCGCGGCCAATCTAGAAGCGGACATGCAGGTGCGCGTTAGTGCGCGGACCACCCGCTTCGATGGCTACGATGCTTATCACTTCGACGACCCCACCCGGAAACTGAGCAGCGAACCATTCACTGCCTTCGAGGGCAACGTGGACGGGCAGGGCAACGCTACCGTGCCGCTCACTGTGAATGTAGACCAGACCCCGGGCATGCTGCGTGCCACCCTGACCACCCGTGTGTTTGAAAACAGCGGCGATTACAGCACCCAAATTCGCAGCGTGCCGGTGTACCCGTTCAAGCACTGGGTGGGCATGCGTATTCCGCAAGGCAGTGGTTGGGGCGGTGCGTTGTCCCGCGAAGGCCAGCACGCCATTGATCTGATCAGCCTGAACAGCGATGGCAAAGCAGAGCCTAGTCGGCCCCTGGACATCAGCGTCTACCAGATCGACTGGCGCTGGTGGTGGGATCGTTCAGGCGATGACCTGAGCAACTACATTAGCGACCCCAGCACCCAGCGTGTAGCCCAGGCTCAAATCACCACCGATGGCCAAGGCCGCGCACAATGGAACCTGAACGGGGAAGACTACGACTGGGGCCGCCACCTGATCCGCATCTGTGATCGGCAAAGTGACCATTGCACCGCACAAACAGTCTATCTGGGCTGGAGCTGGGAGCAGGCCAGCGTGAGTCAGGATGCAGCTACACGGCTGTCACTCTCCGCCGATCAGGACCGCTATGCGGTAGGGGATATCGCCCATATTGAACTGCCCGCCGTGGCCAAGGGCCGTCTGCTGGTGAGCCTGGAAACCGGCTCCCGAGTGCTGGACCACTATTGGTTAGAGGCTAACGGCAAAGCACAAACATTGGATATCCCCGTCACCGCCAACATGGCCCCCAATGTGTATGTGCATGTGGTCCTGCTGCAACCGCACAGTGGCCGCAGTAACGACCGGCCCATTCGCCTTTATGGGCTGGTGCCGTTGCTGGTGGATGACCCCAATACGCGCCTCAACCCGCAACTAAGTGCCCCGCAAAAGGTGAAGCCCGAAGAGACCTTCACGGTGGAGGTGAGTGAGCAGCAGGGTAAGCCGATGACCTACACCCTGGCATTGGTGGACGAAGGTTTGCTCGGCCTCACCCATTACCAAACCCCGAATCCCCACGACAGCTTCTACCGCCGTGAAGCCTTGGGGGTGCTCACCTGGGATCTATTCGACATGGTGGTTGGCGCCTACGGTGCAGAGCTGGATCAGCTGCTGGCGCTGGGGGGCTCCGATGGCGCCGATGATGGCCGAGAAAAGCAACGCCGTCGGTTCCCGCCAGTGGTGAAATTCCTTGGCCCTTTCCCGTTAGATAGCCATGAAACCGCGCACCACGATATTACTTTGCCGCCCTATATGGGGCAGGTTCGGGCCATGGTGGTGGCCGGCGATAACGGCGCCTACGGCAAGGCAGAGCAGGATATTACCGTGACCCAGCCGCTCACCGTGCTGAGCACCTTGCCGCGGGTATTAGGCCCGGGAGAAAGTGTTGCGTTGCCGGTAACCGTGTTTGTCACCGACGACAGCCTAAAGAACGTGACCCTGACCGTGGAGGCGGACAACGATCTGTTTGAGGTGGAGCAGGGCGAGGCATCGCTCACCTTCACCGGCCCGTCCGATCAGATTGCCATGCTGAAAATCACCGCCAAACAGCAGGTGGGTATCGGCGATATCACCGTCACCGCGAAAGGGGGCGAGCACAGCACGTCGGAAACCGTGCACTTGCCAGTGCGGGCGGCCAACCCGCCCACCACCCGTGATATCCGCAAGGTGCTGGCGCCCGGTGAACTGTGGGCGCTGGGATCCCAACCTCACGGCATGGCCGGTACTAACAGCAGTACCGTGGTGGTTAGTGCCTTGCCTGCCATGGGGCTAGAGCGTCGTTTGGATTACCTGCTGCGCTACCCCCATGGCTGTATCGAACAAACCACCTCGGCGGTGTTGCCGCAGCTGTACCTGAATCAGTTGCTGCAACTGGATGAGCAACAAGCCCAGGACGTTCAAGATAACGTTGCCGCTGGCATCGAGCGGCTGCAGCGGTTCCAACTGGCCGATGGCGGTTTTAGCTACTGGCCGGGTTTGGCCAATGCCAGTGATTGGGGCACCAGTTATGCGGGCCATTTCTTGCTTGAAGCCAAGCGGCTCGGTTATGCCGTGCCGGCGGCCATGTTAGATAACTGGACCGCTTACCAGATTCGCCGAAGCCAGAGCCTGGGCGATCGCCCCTGGCAGTGGAGCGCGGAAGCTTACCGCCAATACACCCTAGCACTGGCCGGCAAGCCTCAGGTGGGCGTGATGAATCGCCTGCGCGAACGCTTGCAAATGGCCCGGGCGGATTATGCGCGCAGTGCCAGCTACCATAGTGGTCGTTGGCTGCTGGCGGCGGCATACCTGCAAATGGGGCTTAGCGACGTGGCGGCGGAACTCACCGCCACGGCGGCGTCGGGCCTGGAATACGACGGCGCTAGCTACACCTATGGCTCTCAGTTGCGTGACCAGGCTATCCGCCTCACCGTGGCCGATGCCCGTGGCGATAGCGCCAAGGCCTGGACCCTGGCAGAGGACATTGCCAGCCAGCTGGCCAGTGACAATTGGTACAGCACGCAAACCACCGCGTGGTCGCTCATGGCCATGGCCCGTTATGCCGGCAGTCAGAGTGATGAGCAGGGCTACCGGTTTACGATTCGCGAAGGCAAGCAGGCATGGCAGGAGATCGCAGCCACCTCACCGGTGTATCGCCAAACGCTGGCCGATAGCCAGCACGCCCAGGCCTTTACCGTGCGCAATGATAGCCAGCGTAAGCTGTTTGCCACCCTGAGCAATGTGGGAACGCCGCTGCCGGGTAACGAACAGGCCAGCAGTGAAGGGCTCACCCTTAGCACCCGCTTCTTTGCGGATGGCCAAGCGGTGAGCCCGCAAAAGTTGCCTCAAGGGCAGGATTTTGTGGCCGAAGTTACCATTACCAACACCGGTAACCGCACCCTGGAAAATTTGGCTCTCACCCAAATCCTTCCTTCCGGCTGGCAGATTACCAGCAGCCGGCTGGATGGCAGCGATGAGCAGCAGGAGCGTATTACCTACCAGGACCTGCGCGACGACCGGGTGATGCATTATTTCGATCTGAAACCGGGCAGCAAGCACCGCCTCACCGTGCGGGTGGCGCTCAATGCCTCCTTCGCCGGACGCTTCTACCTGCCTGCTTGGAACGTGCAAGCCATGTACGACGGCAGCCGCCAAGCGCGCAGTAAAGGGCAATGGGTTGAGGTAACGCGGGAGTAGACCGGATTACGCTGCCCTGCGATTCCATCGGCTTGCGTTTGTAGGTCGGATTACGCCTTTCAGGCTAATCCGACCTACACGGTGGGGATGTGACTTACGCTGGGTTGCGCCACCCCCTCTCGTGTCGTTCTTTCATTACGTCATGCCTTCAAAAGGGTAAAAACGCGCCACCCTTTCCGCATGAATGCCATTGTTATTCTGCCGGGCGATCTCCACTGCATCTGGACCCTGCCGGAAACGGACCATGACTTCTCAACCCGCTGGCGCTTCATCAAGGGGGGGGTCACAAAACATGGCCAAATCAGCACACCGATCTGGCAAAAGCGTTTCTGGGAACATACCCTTCGAGATGAGTATGATTTGCAAACTCACACCGATGACCTCTACTACAACCCGGTAAAGCATGGTTATGTCCTCCAGCCTGCCGATTGGCCTTACAGCAGCGTTCACCGGGACGTGGCCCGTGGCCGATATCCTGCGAACTGGGGCCGGGAATGGTCACTGCCGGAAGACGTTGGCAACGAATAATGCGCAATGTCGGATTACGCCTGTCAGGCTAATTCGACCTACTTTCCCGCTCGCAGGTCGTGTTAGGCGTAGCCGTAACCCGATACAGGGTTTTGCAACCGGCCCCCACCCGCGATGAAATTTCTGCGCCGTTCAATCCTTACCCTGCTGATTATCGCTGTGCCTATGGTGGTCGCGTTGCAGTTCTGGCCATTGCCCGAGCGGCTAACCCACACTCCGTACGCCACCCTGATGCTGGACCGCAATGATCGCTTGCTCGGGGCGCGTATTGCCGCAGATGAGCAGTGGCGCTTCGTTCCGGTGGAGGTGTTGCCGGACAAATACCGCCGCGCCTTGCTGAGTTACGAAGACAAGCGCTTCTTCGCTCACCCCGGGGTCGATCCGCTGGCGATTGCTCGGGCTGCCTGGCTCAATGCCCGTGCCGGCCGCGTGGTTAGCGGTGGCTCCACGCTGACCATGCAGCTGGCCCGGCTGCTGCGTGATGACCCGCCCAGAACACTGCCAGAGAAGGCCCGCGAGGCGCTGTTGGCGCTGCAGCTGGAATGGCACTTCAGCAAGGATGAGCTGCTAATCCAGTACGCTAGCCGGGCTCCCTTTGGGGGCAATATTGTGGGGTTACGCGCCGCCGCTTGGCGTTACTTTGGCCGGGAACCGGCGGCGTTGAGCTGGGCGGAAGCGGCGTTGTTGGCGGTGCTGCCCAATGCCCCCTCATTGATCCACCCGGGGCGAAACCGGGAACGATTACGGGCCAAGCGCAATGGGTTGCTCAATGACCTGCACGAGAGCGGAGCACTGCCGGCCAGGGACCTGCAACTGGCACTGCTGGAACCTTTGCCCGCTGCCCCCAAGGCGTTGCCCGCTAACGCCAACCACCTGCTGAACTCTCTCACCGCCAGTAGCGAACAACACCTGTTCCGCACCACTTTGGATGCAGACCTGCAGCACCGGGTGCGCGAGCTGGCGCGCCAGCATGGTCGGCGCTTAGCTGGGGAGGGCGTGCATAATGTGGCGGTGGTGGTGATTGATCACATCGAGTTGGCCACCCGCGCCTACGTGGGCAACATGACCCACGGCGATGCCCGCGAATACGGTGCCGCCGTGGATATCGCCAGTGCGCCGCGCTCCACGGGCAGCGTCCTCAAGCCCTTGTTATATGGCCTGATGCTGGACGATGGGTTGTTGCTGCCCGATACGCTGGTGCCGGATTTGCCTACCAATTATGGCGGCTTCAGCCCGGAAAATTTCGACCATGGCTACCGGGGCGCCGTCCCTGCCCATCAGGCGCTCAGTCAGTCCCTGAACATTCCCGCCGTGCGCATGCTGCGCGAATACGGGGTGGGGCGTTTCCATAACCAGCTGCAGCGCATGGGTATGACCACCCTGTTTCGTAACGCTGAAGATTACGGCCTCACCCTGGTGCTGGGTGGAGCAGAGGGGTCGCTTAACGAACTCACGGGTATTTACGCACGGCTGTTTGCTAGCGCCCGGCAGGCACCGGCTTACCCCGTGGCGGTGTTGCAATCCTCCCTTGCCAATCGAGAGCCCGGCAGGGCGGCACCCAGCCCTGTTCTTAGCCCTGGCGCTGCTTGGTTAACCCTGGATGCCCTGCGCCAGGTGGCACGGCCCGGCACCGCCCGGCAATGGCGGTTGTTCAGCTCCAGCCAAGCCATCGCCTGGAAAACCGGTACCAGCTATGGCCTGCGCGATGCCTGGGCCATCGGCAGTAATGGCCGCTACACCGTGGGCGTGTGGGCGGGCAACGGCAACGGTGAGCCGGCTCCTAGTCTGGGCGGCGCGGCCTCCGCAGCGCCGTTGATGTTGGACGTGTTCAGCCTGCTGGGGCCGGCTCGCTGGCCAGAGGCGCCCTTGGCTGATTTGAAAACCGTGCATGTGTGCAGTGACGACGGTTATCTGGCCGGGGGGCGTTGCCCCACGGTGGAGCGGCAGGCGCCGCTGCACAGCCATTTCGAAACCGTCACGCCGTACCATGTGCGGGTGCATCTGGATAGCAATGGCCAACGGGTGCATAGCCAGTGCGAGCCGGTAAGCGCCATGCGTCATCGCGATTGGTTTGTGCTGCCACCCGGTCAGGCCTGGTTCTACCAGCGCCGCCACCCGCACTACCGGCCGTTGCCCAGCTGGCGGGAGGATTGCTTAGCGGGGGCTCGGGCCATGGATAGCGAGCCGCCCATGGCGTTGATCTACCCCCATGCGGGCACCGCCATTTATATTCCGGTGGAGCTGAATGGTCGGCTGGGCCGGGCGGTGTTGCGCGCGGTGCACCAGCGCGCCGATGCCATCCTGTATTGGCACCTGGATGCCACTTACTTAGGGGAAACCCGCCATTTTCACGAATGGGCGCTCATCGCCGAGCCCGGCTGGCATACCCTCACGTTAGTGGATGATCAGGGGTTTCAGTTAAAGCAGCGCTTCAAGGTGTTGGGCAAATAAATCACCTTTATTGCCAGATTACGCTTTTTCAGGCCCTCGGAGCCCTTGGGTACATTCCAGCGATAAAACCCTATATTCACCGCGCCTTTTCTTCGCGAATCTGATAAACAAGAACTCTTCGCGCAACCAACGGGGCTACCGATGACACACCTTCACTACCACACCTGTAATTTATGCGAAGCCATGTGCGGTATCGAGGTAGAGCACAACGGAGATGACATACACGCTATCCGTGGTGACAAGGCTGACCCGTTCAGCCGTGGGCATATCTGCCCTAAGGCCGTGGCGTTGCAAGATTTGCATAACGACCCAGACCGCCTGCGCCACCCGGTGAAGCGCACCGCCGATGGCTGGGTGCCGATTAGCTGGGATGAAGCCCTGGATGAAACCGCCCAGCGGCTCCACGACATTCAGCGCGCTCACGGCAACAATGCGGTATCGCTGTACTTGGGCAACCCCACGGCACACAACCACGGTGCCCTGTTTATGTTGTTGCCGTTTACCTGGGCGCTGAATACCCGCCAGCGCTTCAGCGCCACCTCAACGGACCAGTTGCCCCATCAGCTTGCTACTTACCAGCTGTTTGGCCACCAGGCCCTGTTCCCGATTCCGGATATCGACCGTACCGATTACTTCATGATCCTTGGCGGCAACCCATTGGTTTCCAACGGTTCCATCATGACCGTCCCCGACGTGAAAAATCGCCTCAAAGCGCTGCAAAGCCGCGGGGGCAAACTGGTGGTGGTGGACCCGCGTCGTACCGAAACCGCCCAGCTGGCAAACGAGCATCATTTCGTGCGCCCGGGCACCGATGTGTACCTGCTGCTGGCGCTAGTGCAGGTGCTGTATGCGGAATTATTGGTGGCGCCGGGCCGTATCGATGGCCTGCTTGATGGCAAGCAAACCCTAGGGAAACTGGTGGCGCCCTGGACCCCGGAAAAAGTGGCTGGGGCGGTGGGCATACCCGCCGAGACTATCCGCACGCTGGCTCGCGAGATTGCTAACGCGCCCAGCGCGGCGGTGTACTCCCGCGTGGGGGTAACCACCAGCGCCCACGGCAGCCTCAGCGCCTGGCTGGTCTATGTGATTAACATCCTCACCGGCAATCTGGACCGCCAAGGGGGTGTCATGTTCACCAACCCGGCTTTTGATGTTGTTAGCATGAGTGGCCTGAGTGGCGATACCGGCAGCTTCGACGATTATCGCAGCCGGGTGAACGGCTACCCGGAGTTCGGCGGTGAATTTCCGGTCACGGCCATGGCCGATGAAATGCTGACGCCGGGGCGCGGCCAGATAAAAGCCTTTATTTCCCATGCCGGCAACCCGGTGTTGTCGTGCCCAGATGGCAACAAGCTGGATCGTGCGCTCAGTGGCCTGGATTTCATGGTCAGCATCGATCTTTACATCAATGAAACCACCCGCCATGCGGACATTATTCTGCCGCCCACCGGCCAGCTCGAACACGGCCAGTTCGACCCTATTTTTCAGGCGGTGGCGGTGCGCAATGTGGTGAAATACACGCCACCGTTGGTGCCTCGCCCGGAAGGCATGTTGCACGATTGGGAAATCCTGCTCGGGCTCACCTCACGGTTGAACCGTCTTAACGCCCGCAGTCGCCGCAACCGCTTGAAGTCCGCCGCCACAGATCGTTTTATCCGCACGCTGGGCGACCGGGGCATTATCGATTTGGGCCTGCGCCTGGGGCCCTATGGCAGTGGCGGAAAGGCCCTGGCTGAGCTGAGGGAAAAGGGCTTGCACACCCTGCCTAAAGTGGCTTGGCGTTTGCTGCGTGGCAACAGCGGTGGGCTAACGTTAAAGCGCTTGGAAGCCGCTCCCCATGGCATTGATTTAGGGCCGCTGGTGCCCATGCTGCCACAACGCCTTTACACCTCCAATCAACGGATCAATCTGGTTCCCGCCCTGTATCACCGGGCACTGCAAGGGCTGCCGGTGCCCGATGCTCCGCAAGGCAATCAGCTGCTGATGATTGGCCGCCGTCATCTGCGTAGCAATAATTCCTGGATGCACAACAGCCAACGGTTAATCAAAGGCAAAGGCCGTTTCAACGCCATGTTGCACCCTGTGGATGCAGAACGGTTGGGGGTGCAAGAGGGCGCAGATGTGCTCATTAGCGGCAGTGCCGGCAGCATAACGCTACCGGCCACCCTCAGTGACGACATCATGCCCGGTGTGGTCTGCGTGCCCCATGGTTGGGGCCATGATCGCGCGGGCGTTCAGTTGGGCATTGCCCGGAGTACAGCGGGCAGCAGCATCAACGATGTGCTGGGCACCGAGCAGGTGGAAGCGGTAACGGCCATGGCACAGCTCAATGGCATTCCCGTTACGCTGGCACCAGCATGAGAACACTGACCATAGGGCAGCGGAGGTGGCTACCCCGTTAGCCGGCGCGCGCCAGCAACAAACATCACCACAGCTGGGGTACTTTTTGCAGCTTGTTCAGGCTGTAACCGCGGGCCTTGGCGGTCTCCAGCAAGTGCTGGTAGGTGCTGGCTTCTATCTCCGGGCTGCGGGCCATAATCCACAGGTAATCGCGTTTTTCCCGGCCCACAATGGTGGCCTGGTAATCCGGGCTTACGTACAGCACCCGGAAGTCGGCCTTGAATGGCCAGAGGAACCGCATCCCCCATATCGCCGGGTTTTCTTCGCTCACAAACCCGGTGGGAGTCATGGTCTTCAGCTCACCCTCTGGGCCACCCTTACGGAAGGTAAAGGTGGTGGCAATTTCATTCGGCCCGGCCCGGCGGTACGTTTCCGTGGCGTTATAAGCGCCTTTTTCGGGAAAAGTAGGAATATTGGCAATCACATACCATTTGCCCATAAAACGGTCTAGGTCGAAGGGGGCGGCCACCTCAATGGGGGCGCGGGGCGTGCTTTGGCAGGCGTTGAGCATAATCAGGCTCACTATCAGTAGTATCGGGCGCATAAATGTCTCCATGACAGTGATGATCACGCCCTGAGGTGCAACATCGGGTGAATCCTAGTGATTGTGTAGGTCGACTTAGGTGTAGCCGTAAGCCGACAACCAAGCCCAGAATGATGAAATGTCGGATTACGCCTCTCAGGCTCTCTGTGCCCTTGGGTCAATCGGACCTACACACACCGGTTACCCTTGAAAGTCCTCCGCGCCATCACAACCCCTGTTATTAACCAACCGGAAAAGGAGACCCGCGTGAACGTTCTTATTGCAGGCGCAAACGGAAAAATTGGCCGCCGGCTGATTCCTCATTTGGCCGCCGACAACATCCACGTGACCGCCATGGTCCGCGATGCCGCCCAGGCACAGTCACTCAAAGAGCTGGGAGCCGCCGATGTGGTGGTGGCAGATTTGGAGGGCGACTGCCAGGATGCCCTGAAAGGGCAGCATACTGTCATATTCACCGCCGGTTCCGGCCCTCACAGCGGCCCGGATAAAACCATCGATGTGGACCAGAACGGTGCCATTTCACTGGTGGATCAAGCAAAAGAGCAGGGCGCCAGCCGCTTTATCATGGTCAGCTCCATGCGCGCAGATGACCCTGCCAGCGGCCCGGAAAAAATGCGCCATTACTTCGAAGCCAAAGGCAATGCAGACAATCACCTGCGCAGCAGTGGGCTAGATTATGTCATCGTCCGCCCCGGCAGCCTCACTGAGGAACCGCCGCTGGGGCACATCAGGCTGGAGAAGAAAATAAAGGGTTTCGGGGAAATCTCCCGAGAAGATGTGGCCAAGGTGCTGGCGGAAGTCACCCGAATGGAGATTCGTAACCAAGAGTTCGACGTCATCTCTGGTGATACCCCCATACGCGATGCCCTGCAAAGCCTTTAAGGCGGGCGCTTCATTCCATTGTCGGCTTAGGCTGCTACAGCCCAAAGGCCGTAAGCCGACCCTTCTGCTCTCTTCGCTTTGCCCCCCTTTCCCCTCGCTCTAGCGATAACAGGCTAACGGGCTAACGGGCTAACGGGCTAGTATCTCCTGCTAGATTGTTAGACAAAAAACGTTGCTTTTTCTAGCCGTATCCCTAGCGATCAAGGGGCCTGTGTCATTAATTCGTATTAATTACGTTGGTTTAGTATTGAAGACCATTCGCATTACGGTAAACAAACGGTAAAATGCCGCAGCTTGTCATATGGATGACAAAAAAAAGCATTAATAATTCGCCCCCATGATGTTAAACAGCTGGATAGGATGTCCGTAGTGCCGTTCTCTTTACGATCAACTCGTTGGTATTTTGCGGGCTTTGCCCTTTTGGCTGCAAGCAGCGCCCAGGCTTCTTCTCCATGGGTGTCGGCTGGTGATCTGGCTGCACGCCATCACATTGAGGTGCTGCAATCTCAAGGCTGCCTAGAGGGAGTGACGCTCAGCTGGCCGATCAGCTGGGCCGCCCTAATGAAGGGTTATCGCCTTGCCCGCCATAGCCTCCCGGAAGCGGAAACAGAACGCTGTGAAAACCAGCATGCCGCCTTCCTTGAAAAAGCCCTCCGCCAAGCCAAGCAAAGCACCCGTGGTGCTTCTATTACTTTGGGTGTGGCCAATCAAGAGCCCCTTTACACCAGCTTCGACACCCAAGTGGAAGATGAACAGACCAGCCAAGTGACACTTTATGGCATGGGTGATCGTTGGGCGGGGCGATTGGCCATCGGGTATGTGGATGGCGATCGCGACAATGAATATGTGCGCATGGATGACAGTTACCTAGCCGGTATTGTTGGCAACTGGCAGCTGGGCGTAGGCGCTATCGACCGTTGGTGGGGGCCGGGCTGGCAAAGCTCGTTGGCGCTTTCTAACAATGCCCGCCCGATACCCGGAGTGTGGCTGTCTCGGCAAATGCCGCTGGCTCCGCAAAGCCCTTGGCTCAGCTGGATAGGCCCTTGGGATTTACAGTTTATTGCCGGGCGCCAGGAACAAGACCGGGCTGTGCCCGATGCCCATGTGCTAGGTGCACGCTTTGTCTTCAAGCCGCTGGACTCGCTACAAATCGGCCTCACGCGGCTGGCTCAGTGGGGCGGGGAAGGGCGTCCGCAGAACTTTCAGGCTTTCTGGGACGCGACCATTGGCCGGGATAACGGCGAATCGTCAGGTTTCGATGATGATGACCCCAGTAATCAAATCGGGGGGGTGGATTTTCGTCTGTCGTTGAACCCCGGTGATGTGCCACTGGGGATTTATGGCCAGTTCATTGGCGAAGATGAAGCCGGTGGCCTGCCCTCCAAGCGATCGTCTCTCGCCGGTATCGATATAGTCACCGGCTGGGGAAAAGGCTCCCAGCGTTTCTTTGCTGAAGCCACCGAGACCGTGGCGGGTAGTTGGTTTGGTGATCGACGCCACGATGTTATGTACGAGCACAGCACCTACAAGACCGGTTTCCGCTACCATGGCCGTAACCTGGCCAGTACTTGGGAGGGTGACGCCAAAGTCACCACCCTGGGTGTACAGCAGTTTTTCCGTAACGATGTGACGGTCTCTCTGAGCCTTTCCCGAGCGACCCTGAATGACGGGGGGAGCACCCGCGCAGTGCTGCATATCGATGGGGACGAAATTCTTCAGGCCGCAGACGAACAAGACATCACGCTGGCCGAATTGCGCATCGGCCACCCCCTACTGGGCGGCCGGCTGAACTGGTTGCTTTCTACTACGAATGAAGCCGTAGTCACCTATGAAAAGCGGGAGCGGTTTACCGCTGGCCTTCAGTGGACCCGCGACATCAATTGGTAACAGAGTTTATGCAGGTATTTATGAATCCACTCGGTAAATTTTTGGCTGCTGGCCTGTTGGCATTATTGGCAGGCTGTACAGCAGTGCCGGGTTCCCATATTTCCACTTCGCCGGGCTGGTTTCTCGATGAAGACGAAAGCGCAGAACAGGCAGAGCCCCTGTCGGATGTGGTGCAAGTGCATGCGATCACCACCAACGTATTAAAAGCCGAGCCCCAAGCCAGCACCCAGCCAGCGCCGGTGCTGCTCGACGAACCGCAAGACTATGATTACGTGGTTGGCCTGGGGGATGTGCTGCAAATCACTGTTTGGGATCACCCTGAGTTAACCATTCCGGCGGGCTCCATGCGTAGCCCGTCAGAATCGGGTAACTGGGTGCATAACGATGGCACCATCTTTTATCCCTACGTGGGCAAAATCAAAGTGGTTGGCCTACGGGTTACCGAAATCCGCGATCTCATTGCCAAACGCATTGCCCAATACATTGAAGACCCGCAAGTGGATGTCACCATTGCCGCCTTCCGCAGCCAGCGCGTGTATGTTTCTGGTGAGGTAAAACAGCCCGGCGCTTACCCAGTCACCAACGTGCCCCTGCGCCTGCTAGATGCGGTGAATTCATCCGGTGGGCTCACGGAAATGGCCGACTGGAACAATGTGACCCTTACCCGTAACGGTAAGGAGCACACCCTGTCGCTGAAAGCCGTGTACCAGGAAGGTAATCCCGCCTATAACGTATTGCTGCGCCCCGGCGATGTAGTGCACGTGGCCCGCAACGACGATAACAAGGTGTTTGTGTTAGGCGAAGTAGGTAAGAGCCAGCCCGTGCCCATGACCCGTAACGGCCTCACCCTGGCAGAGGCCCTGTCTGCTTCCGGCGGTTACACCCAAGATACCGCCGACGCCCGTGGCATCTTCGTGATGCGCCGCGCGCCCGAGGGCAGTGAGCATTTAATTGATCTTTACCAGCTTAACGCCAAGGACGCTACAGCCCTGATTTTGGCCGATGGCTTCGAGCTGCAAAGCCGAGACATTGTTTATGTCACCGCCGCGCCGCTGGCCCGTTGGAACCGCGTAATCAAAAATATCCTGCCCACCTTCCAAACCATTTACTACGGGGCTCTGTCGGCAGACAGGGTTAGGGATTTGGACGAGTAATGTTTAACCGTATTCTGGTGGTGTGCGACGGCAATATTTGCCGCAGCCCCACCGTGGCCGCCATGCTCCGCGAGCTAAAGCCGGAAAAGACCGTGTCCTCTGCCGGCCTAGTTGGGCTGGTGGGGGAGGGTATGGACGCCACCGCCCGCGCAGTGGCGCAAGAAAACGGCTTAGAGTGTGGCGCCCATGTGGCCCGCAAGTTGAATAGCGAATTATGCCGCGATAGCGATTTAATCTTGGTCATGGAAAGCCGCCAAAAAGAACGCTTGGGCAGGGCGTTCCCCGAAGCCAGCGGTAAAACCTTCCTACTAACGCATTGGAATGGTGGCCACGACATTCCCGACCCCTTTAAGCGAGGCCGGGATGCCTTCGAAAGGATCTACCCGGCCATGCGTGAGGGCACAAAAGCCTGGGCTGCAAAGCTGTAGAGGCCCCTTTCTATGACACAACTTTCTATGGCCCAAATAAAATGGGTAGGCGCTCTGTTATTGGGTGCGAACATAGTAGACGTCTCCTCCTAAGGGAGGAGCCATGTGCTAACGTAGAAATAATGCAAAGGGTATAAGGCGAAAAGGAAAGTAAGGCCATAGGAGCGGCGATAGGATAGGGGCGACGAACAAGGCCGCAATAGAATAATAGAATCACCTCGCCAAGGCGTGAGTTCGCCGCAGCAAAGCACCTCCCAGAGGCCTCACACCCGGTAACTTGGCGCAAGAACGGAACGAGATTGCATCTTAAAATGAGTAAGAGCGGTGGTTTCACTGCAAAAAACGCCCATCGGCAACCAGACAGGCAGAGCAGAAAAAGACATGCCAAACAACGAAACAAGCACAACACGCCCGCTCCAGTCGTCATCCACTATGTCGGACGAAATTGACCTACAACGCCTGTGGGGCCTACTGGTTGACCACCGTTGGCTAATTATCAGCACGACTTTTATTGCACTGTGCTTTGGTGTGGCCTATGGGCTGTTCGCCACGCCGATTTATAAAGCGGATGCCTTGCTGCAAGTAGAAGATAAACAGGGTGGCGTGCCCGGTTTTTCCGAGCTAAATGAATTGTTCACAGAGGAATCCTCTGCCGATGCGGAAATCCAGATTATTCGCTCCCGGATGGTGCTGGGGCAAATTATTGATCAGCTGCAATTGGATATTCACGTGGCCCCAGACCGGGTACCCTTTTTGGGCGCCCTAGGCGCAGCAGACCCTGCCCCCGCATTCGTACCCCAACCCCTGTTTGCCGGCTACCGAGACAGTGAAACTTCCGTGGCGGTTAAATCTTTTCAAGTACCGGAAAATCTGGAAGGAAAAACGTTTACGCTGATCGAAGAAAACGGCTTGCCCACGCTTTATCTGGATAAGCAAAAAGTGGGCAGTGCCCCGTTGGACACCCCGATCACGAGCAAAGACAAACGGATTAGATTGGAGCTAGGAGAGTGGGAATACGGCGAAGAGCCGCTGAATCTCATACATCAAAGCCGCGCAAGTGCTGTGAGTCAGCTTCGTAGCCGCCTTTCTGTTAGTGAACAAGGAAAGTCCACAGGGATTATTGCCCTGTCCATCACTGGGAAAAATAAGGCTCGTATCCGTGCCATCCTGGATGCCATTAGCGAAACCTATCTACTTCAGAATATTAAGCGGATGTCGGCGGAAGCTGAAAACAGCCTGGACTTCTTAGACGAGCAACTTCCCGAAATTAAAGAAAAGCTCAATGGTGCCGAAGAAAAACTCAATGCCTACCGCCTAAAAAGCGAATCCGTCGACCTTTCTTTGGAAACCGAGTCCGTGCTGGAGCGGCTGGTGGCCATTGAAGGAAAAATCAATGAGCTGAAAATTAAAGAAAGCGAAATTTCAGCCCGCTTTACTCGCGAGCACCCCGCCTACCGCACCCTGGTTCAACAGCGCGCGTCTCTTAACCAGGAAAAAGAGCAACTTAACAGCCAAATTAAAGCCCTTCCAGAAACCCAGCAGGAAGTGCTGCGCCTTATGCGCGACGTGGAAGTGAATCAGGAAATCTACGTAGGCCTGCTTAACAAGGTGCAAGAATTGCGCATTATGAAGGCTGGCACTGTCGGTAGCGTGCGTATTATCGATAAGGCCTTGGTGCAACCGGCACCGGTTAAACCAAAGAAACCATTAATTGCCATTCTAGCGGCCATGCTGGGCGCCATGGGGTCTGTGGGTATTGTCTTGCTGAAAGCCGTTTTCAACCGGGGCATCGAAAGTCCGGAGCAACTGGAAGAGCAAGGCATCTCTGTGTATGCCTCTATTCCTTTGTCCGAACATCAACAGAAAGTAGATCGCATTGCCTCGTTGCAGTATCGGCGCAAACGCAAAAAAAGCAAAGAAGCCATACCGCTATTAACACTCTCGGATCCCAATGATTTGGCGGTAGAAGCGCTGCGCAGCCTGCGCACCAGTTTGCACTTCGCCATGATGGAAGCCAGCAACAAGGTGCTTATGGTGTCCGGTCCCAGTCCTGGGGTCGGCAAGTCGTTCATTTCTGCTAATTTGGCGGCGGTGCTTGCCCAAACCGGCCAGAAAGTACTGGTGGTAGATGCGGATATGCGCAAAGGTCACATGCATCGCTTTTTTGAAAATGACAGTGGCGCAGGGTTGTCAGACTATTTGTCTGGCCAGGTGGAGCAGGAGCACATTGTCTACTCCACGCAAATGGAAAATTTATCCTTTATTCCCCGTGGTCAGTTGCCCCCCAATCCGTCAGAGCTGTTGATGCATGACCGCTTTAAAACCCTAATGGAATCACTGAGCGCCCAGTACGATATCGTGCTTGTGGATACCCCTCCTATCCTTGCGGTAACCGATGCTGCGATCGTTGGTCAGTTAGCGGGCAGCAGCCTGATTGTCACTCGCTTTGGCGTGAATAGTGTTAAAGAAGTCGATATTACGCTGACTCGCTTTGCTCAGAATAATGTTGAAATAAAAGGGGCCATTCTCAATTGCATGGAGCGGCGAGCGTCAACCGAATACGGTTACTATACCTATGAGTACGGCAAGAGTAGTGAATAAAGTAAAGCTCTAAGTTTGGAGACCATGTAGAAGGGGGGGAGGGCCACGAAAATATTGAGGAGGGGGGCTCCTAGAGAACTTTTCTGCTTTGAAGTGATGGAACTGAGCAAACGGTAAAACGACTCGTTCGAAATGCGGACGTGGCGGATAGCCGCAAGGGAAATCGAACAATCAATCATCAGCACATAACGGATTGGAAAACGAAATGGAACTGAATGACATCAAATTGGCCGTAATTGGTTTGGGCTATGTTGGCCTGCCGTTGGCGGTGGAGTTTGGTAAGTACCGCGAAGTCACGGGTTTTGATATTAATCAACCCCGTATTAATGCACTTAATGCGGGGCATGATGTCACTCTTGAAGTTAGCGATGAAGAGCTGGCGAGTGCCACTCAACTGCAGTTCAGCGCAGACCCTGCAAGTCTTAATGATTGTAATGTTTATATCGTCACCGTACCGACCCCCATTGATGAACATAAACGCCCGGATCTTACGCCGCTGATTAAAGCTTCAGAAAGTATCGGCAAGACTTTAAAGAAAGGGGATGTCGTTATTTATGAATCTACGGTGTATCCCGGTGCTACGGAAGAAGACTGTGTTCCTGTCTTAGAGTCCGTTTCTGGGCTTACCTATAATAAAGATTTCTTCGCCGGTTATAGTCCCGAAAGAATTAACCCAGGTGATAAAGAGCACCGTGTGACGACTATCACCAAGGTGACGTCTGGCTCCACACCGGAAATTGCAGAGCTGGTTGATAAGCTTTATGGGTCTATCATTACTGCCGGTACTCACAAGGCGTCCAGCATTAGGGTGGCAGAAGCGGCCAAAGTGATCGAAAACACTCAGCGTGATCTGAATATCTCACTGGTCAACGAGTTGTCTATAATCTTCAACCGTTTAGGAATCGACACGGAAGAAGTGCTGCAGGCGGCGGGGACCAAGTGGAATTTTTTACCGTTTCGTCCAGGTTTAGTGGGAGGCCATTGTATTGGAGTGGATCCTTATTACCTCACCCATAAAGCACAATCGATTGGCTACCACCCTGAAGTTATCCTTGCAGGTCGACGGATCAATGATGCCATGGGCCGCCATGTTGCCAATGAGTTGGTGAAAGCCATGTTACACCGTCGAATACAGGTAAATGGTTCGCGTGTTTTGGTAATGGGGCTAACGTTTAAGGAAAACTGCCCTGATCTGCGTAATACACGGGTCGTGGATGTGGTTAAAGAGCTGCAAGAATACAACATCTCCGTAGATGTGCACGACCCTTGGATCAATCCTGTAGAGTCAGAGAATGAATACGGGATCAGTCCGGTGGCTCAGCCAGAGCAAGGAGCCTACGACGCTATCATTCTGGCGGTGGGTCACAACCAGTTCAAAGCGATGGGGGCAGACGATATCCGAGGTCTTGGTAAATCCGATCACGTTCTCTACGACCTGAAATACACGCTTCCCAAAGACCAAGTCGATCTACGCCTGTAAGAGTTCGCTCTCAAACGAACCGTAACGTAGCGGCCTCGCATTGAGAGGCAGAAACGACAAGTTCGAACAGTTTGTAGGAGCGCCGCTTGGCGCGGAAGTGACATACGAAACATGGAAGAAACATGACTACCCGCTACGAACAAGTGAAAGCTGATCTCAAGTCTAACCCAAAAACCTGGCTTATCACCGGCGTGGCCGGTTTCATCGGTTCCAACTTGCTGGAAACTCTGCTCAAACTAGATCAAACGGTAGTCGGGCTGGACAACTTTGCCACCGGTTACCAACAGAACCTGGATGAAGTCCAGCGTGTAGCATCTGCAGAGCAATGGGGCCGCTTTAGCTTCATCAAAGGAGACATTCGAAATCTGGATGACTGCAAGAAAGCAGTTTCTGGTGTCGACTACGTGCTCCATCAAGCGGCATTGGGCTCAGTGCCGCGCTCCATTGAAGACCCTATCACTACTAATCAGGCTAACATTGATGGTTTCTTGAATATGTTGGTTGCCGCCCGTGACGCTAATGTCGCCAGCTTCACCTATGCTGCATCAAGCTCAACCTACGGCGATCATCCAGATCTTCCCAAAGTGGAGAGTAAAATCGGTAAGCCACTGTCGCCATATGCAATTACTAAATATGTTAATGAGCTTTACGCTGAGGTATTCGCTCGTTCATATAGCTTTCAGACTATCGGTCTTCGTTATTTCAATGTGTTTGGTAAGAGACAAAATCCAAATGGAGCTTACGCAGCAGTAATCCCAAAATGGATTGCGGCGATGATTAAGGGGGAAGTTGTATTTATCAATGGGGACGGGGAAACAAGCCGAGACTTCTGTTTTATAGAAAATGTGATTCAGGTGAATATTCTTGCCGCAACAGCTCAGGAGGATTTTAAAAACAACGTATACAACGTTGCCCTGGGCGACAGAATTACACTCAATGATTTGTATGCTGTTATCAGTGCTGAACTAATTAGTTGTGGAGTTAATTGCGACAATTTTCTAGAGTACAAAGACTTTAGAGTTGGTGATGTTCGACATTCGATGGCAGATATAAGTAAGGCTAAGAGCATGCTGGGTTACGAGCCTGAGTTTATAGTTGTTGAAGGAATCAAGAAAGCAATGCCTTGGTATCTAAATTCGATGGGTGAATTCTGTATAAAGAAGTAGGAAGTAAGTTAAGGAGTTTAGAATGAGGGGTAGCGGTTTTTTAAGAAGAATAAGAATGTAGCATTATTTTTTGTTATATGGATGCTGCTGGCGGAATTTCAATAGGTGTGATGTATTTATTGCCGATTCTATCTCAATTTTGTCGACAAATTATGTCTATAGTGACCCTGTAATCCCTATAAAAAGATCAAGAGGCTATAATAGCGAAACATATGTTTCCAGAAGCGTGTGGGTTTGTGCCGGTTGTAGATTTTAAGCAGGAAGTTTTATTGTCGAAGGTGTTGTGTTGGCTGTCGGGGCTGTTTTAGTCAATGAGGCGATTGCTGATAGTGTTTATGGCGGTGTGCCTGCAAAGAAAATTAAAATTAGATTTTCATGTTAAACATTGGAAAGCAATTATGAAATCAGTTTTTGCGCATGATCATATTTTTATAAATGATGGGGAGTGCTTTTATAGCCGGTCTGGATTCCCTCAGTCAGTATTGCAGAGATATGCAAATGCGTTTGGCGCTGTTGATGTTATTTGCAGGTCTTCTTATCAACGGATTGTTAATGATATTGAGCCAATCCAAGATGAAAGGGTTTCTTTTTTTCCACAAAAAAATATTAGAGAAGTTAAAGGTGTTCGTTATTTCTTTTATGTCAATAAAAAAATGTCGAGGTTGATTGAAGATTCAGATGTGGTCGTTGCTAGACTGCCTAGCACCTTGGGTTTAATGGCTGCTCGTCTTGCTAGAAAGCATAATAAGGTTTGTCTTGTGGAGGTTGTCGGCAATGCATTTGAGGCATCTAAAATGCATGGATCAAAGATGGGTTTTTTTTCTGCGCCTATAGAGCACTACTTAATGGCAAAGACAGTTCTTAATGCATCAACGGTTGTTTATATAACATCAGAGTATTTGCAGAGTGTTTATCCTACAACTGGTGACTCTTATGTTTGTCCTAATGTGAAAATTTCCGCAGCAAGGATGCATGACATTAAGAACCGATTAGAACTTGCAAAATCAAAAAAAAGAAAAACGATAGGTTTGGTCGGGTCTCTGAATGTTGATTATAAAGGTCATGAGGTTGCACTTAGGGTGCTCAAGAAAATTCATCAGCAAGGGTTTGATAATGTCAAAATTGAATTGGTCGGGCCTGGAGATCCTAGTAGATGGAAAGAAATAGCCGAAGGCTTAGGTATTTCATTGAATGTGGTATTTAAGGGCTATATTTCACCAGGAGATAGAATGTACGAATGGCTCGATACAATCGACGTGCTTTTGCAGCCGAGTCTCACTGAAGGGCAAGGTAGGGCTATTATTGAAGCAATGAGTCGCGGGTGTCCTGTAGTCGCTTCAAATGTTGGCGGTATCCCAGAATTACTATCTCCTGAGTGTGTTTTTGATGCAAATGATGTTGATGGCTTCTCTAATGCGTGCTTGCGGTTGTTAAATGACCTTGAATTATGCTCATCAGTGTGTGAGCGAAATTTTTCTGAATCCCGGCGTTTTTTGCCAGAAGTAATAGAGGAAGCCAGGCGTACTGTTTTTGATGACGTCATTAGAAAAGTAGAAGGGAATAAGTTTGAATAACTTGGATTTTCTATCCAGAACCGGATACCGGCTCTTTATACTTCTAACTTCTGCAGTTGCAATTTTTGCTGTTTTTATGAGTGTTGGATTTGGAGATGAAAATTATACACTGCTTCCTCTTATGCCATTAGCTTATTTGGCTTCTGTTTTTATTGTTTCAGCTGTGGCTTGGTGGCGCGGTCCAAGCATTTTTTTAGCGGTCAGTATCGTCGTAATGTTTCTTCGATACGTCGCTTTTCCTTTTCTTGTGGTGGTGAATGGAGGTTATGAAGGTCGGTCTTGGAGTCCGCCACTATCTGAAAGTTACAATACAGCTATTATGCTTATGGTTTATGAGTTGCTGGTGGTTTCAATATTAATTTTTGTGCTAGAAAGAAAGTACTGGAATAAAAAAAGTAGAGCGCTGTTTGTCTCAGAAAAAAAAGTATTGCCTGTGTGGTTTGGTGCTGGCTTAGCTGCAGCTTCAATTTTTTTAGTTGTTTTTTTTCCTCAAGCTCTATTGTTCGTCAATTTTATTTATCCGAAAATTGTTTCGGAAGATTACTCCGTGACATCTTTGGCAATTTTTGTGGCGATGTTGCTAATGACTTCAAAAGTACTTTTGGTTGTTTTTTTTCTGAAGGCTATTAGTATGCGGAAGAATAAATCGAACTTGTATGCATGGTTGGCGCTTTTGGTTTGTTTGGTCAATATTTCAATTTTTTTTGGAACTAATAGAATCGCCGTGATACTTACGGCGGTTGCTACAATGATAATATTCATGAGGCTTTATCCTAGGGTTTCGTTAATAAAAGCAAGCTTGGTTGGGGTCGCCGTCTTTGGGCTTTTTGGTTTAATTACAAGTGAAAGGGAGTATGTGTCAAAATCTGACTCCCATTTGGTTTCAATGGCAGATCAGATACAAGGTTATACTGGAGGCATTTATAATGTTGCGATCGGCGCCGAAGTTTCCGTTCGCTACCCGGAGGCTTCAAAGTTAGAAGTCCTCATATATGATTTTTTGAGGCCGACTATGGGGCTTAATATTTTGGTTTCAGATTGGGATGTGAAGTATTCAAATATATATTTTAATGACAGGATGTGGGTTAATGTCGACCGAAGGTCTCAGATTATTCCTATGATTTCACAAGGGTATTTATTTTTGCCTTTTATTTTTGCGCCATTGCTATCTTGTTTTTTTGTTTTTATTGGTTATTATTTGATGGGTTTTTTGAGTAGTGTTGTTTTTTTAGAGGTTCACTACTTTTTGCTTTTATGTGTTATGCGGATCGGTTTTTTTTGGGGGCAAAATAGTATGAATATGATGAATTATTTGTCTATGAATCTTTTGCTGCCATTAATAATATTATTTTTATATAAGGTTTTGGTTGGGTTGGGGAGACGTGATTATGCATGAAAGACTGGGGTTTTACAGAAGAAAGGCGAAAACCTTTTTTGTTTATGTGGTTTTGTTTCACTTTGTTAAGTTGTTCTGTGATGTTTTGATTCCAAACTTTCATGTAGGAAATCTTGTTCGGGGGAAGCTCCTTGGGCTTTTTTTCAAGTCTGCGGGGCGCCGGTTATCGGTAGCTTCCGGGTGTATTTTTAATGGTGTTTGGAATCTTGAAATCGAGGATGATGTCTATATTGCTCATAATTGTTGGATTAATGCAGTTGGAGGGTTGAAAATTAAAAAGGGGAGTATTTTCTCGCCTAATGTAGTTGTTGCCACTACTGCGCATGGAAGGGAAAATGGGCGTGTTTCTTTGCGCCGATCTAATCTGAGTGCAATACTTATTGGTGAAGGGGTTTGGGTCGCCAGCAATTCTGTTATAACTAAAGGCTCTGTTTTGGGGAAGGGAGCAGTTATTTCAGCTTGTTCAGTCGTAAGGGGGGAGGTTAAGTCAGGGGGATTATACTCTGGCAATCCAGCCTGTTTTGTAAAAAAAGTCATTGACTAACTAGGGCTTCTCACTTGTCCGATTACATTTTCACAGCGTTAAAAAAAATCTCAGTTATATTGCTAGGATTGATTTCCTCTGTTCTTCTAGCCAGGTATTTAGGGCCAGAGTTGAGGGCGGAATACGCAATTGTAGTCAATGCGGCGGCTGTTATTTCTGTGGTTTTAGGGCTAGGTGTTACAGGTTCTTTTCAAAGCTATAGACGGAGCTTAGGGCGATCAGTTTCGGCTGCTCATTTTTCTTTCTCGATCATTTCATGTGTGGCTTTGACCGTTTTACTGTTAATACTTTGGCATTTTATTAAACCTTTTTATGCATTGATTATTGCTGCTTCAATCTCTCAGCTTCTTCGGATGCAATTACAGAGCTATGCGTTAATTGAAGATATAAGAGGGGCGGCGGTTTCGTCTTTTTCTGGCGGAGTGGTTGAAGTTTTATGTGTCTTTTTGTTTTGGCTGTTTTTCCCTGAAAGTGTTTTTTGGGGTGTTTTTGCTCTTTTCTTAAAGAATTTTTTCATTACCATTCTTAGTGGCTATTATATTTATAGTGCTTGTGTTGGAGGGGTGAAAAAAGAGGGTTTTTATACGTTTTTTTTAGAAGGGTCTAGGCTGTTGTTTGAAGGAGGGAAGGTTTCAATTTTTAAGTCTTTCCCTTATTTTTTGCTGACAGTTTTGATTATGATAAATTATAAGGCTGATATATTGATGTTGGCGTACTTCAATGTTGATGCTTTAATTTTGGGTGCTTTTTCGGTCGGTGTTATAATAGCTGAATACCTTTGGGTTTTTTCCGATATCTTTAAGGATGTGCAGATTAGCCGTTCATCGAGGGGGGGGGCTGCTGCTGATTCTGCCTTTTCGAGTAGGGTTGCATTGTTTGTCACTCTGGTCGTCTATATTTTTTATGCCCTATTTGGCCGTTTTTTTGTGGTTTTTTTCTTTGGCGATGAGTTTTCATCTAGTTTTGATTTTTCATTATTGGTTCTGGCCGCTAACTTTTTTATGGTTCCGTGTAAAATTCTGGGTTCCTATTTGATTTCTAGTGGTGGGATCAAGGGTTATTTGTTGGCTATGTTCATTTCTGTTTTCTTAAATGTCACTATTAATGGATGCCTTATACCTGATTATGGGGTTTATGGGGCGGTTATTTCTAGCGTCATTTCTTATTCTTTTGCCGGTTTGTGCGTTGTTTTTGTTTTTTCTTATAGGACGGGAGAGAAGCTTGCGGATGTTTTGTTTTTTAATTTGACAGATTTAAGAAATATTATTTTTCTTTTCCGGTCGAAGCTTATTCGTTAGGTCTAGTTATGTCGTCTATAGTGTTAATTGCCAGCTATCCGGATTCGATTGTTAAGTTTAGAGGGGCTCTGATATCTAATTTTATTAATGCTGGATACCAGGTCCATGTTGCTGTTCCAAAGCTTGATTCAAGCCCGGATATTGCTAAACGCCTGAATGACATTGGTGTTATTGTTCATGATATTCCTCTCCATCGCACGGGATTAAATCCATTCAAAGATTTGTATACGTTGCTGTCGCTGCGGAAACTTATCATGCATATAGAGGCGGATTGTGTGCTCGGTTATACCATAAAACCGGTGATTTACGGTTCTTTGGCAGCTTGGCTGTCCAGTGTAAAGCATCGGTTTGCACTGATTACCGGGTTGGGTTACGCCTTTACAGGGGAGGCGGAAGGGCTTCGCAAGGTACTGCGGACCGTTATTAAGCAGCTTTATCGATTTTCTCTATCTCGCAACAGTTTAGTTTTCTTCCAGAATCCGGATGATGAAGCTCTGTTCAGAGAGTTGGGGATTCTGAGGCCTTCGATTTCTTCTTGTGTGGTAAATGGTTCTGGCGTGGATGTGACAGAGTATGCCGTTTCTCCCTTACCGGAACGCCCTTCTTTTTTGCTTATAGCGCGTTTGCTGGGGGACAAGGGAGTGCGTGAGTATGCCCAGGCAGCAGCCCTGGTGAAAGCTCGCTATCCGGATGTGAGTTTCAGACTAGTGGGCTGGATTGATGACAATCCTGACGCCATTTCACAGAAAGAGCTAGATGAATGGGTAAACCTTGGCACGATTGATTTTCTGGGAAAGCTTTCAGACGTAAGGCCTGCGATTGCGGATAGCAGCGTATATGTTTTGCCTTCCTACCGTGAAGGTACGCCGCGTACCGTACTGGAAGCTATGGCTATGGGGAGGGCTGTAATTACTACTGATGCCCCGGGTTGCCGAGAGACGGTTGTAGATGGCGACAATGGTTTTCTTGTTCCTGTAAAAGATGTGCCTGCATTGGCCGACTCCATGATCAGGCTGATTGAGAATCCTGTTAAGGTTAAAACCATGGGCATTCGCTCGCGGCAGATTGCGGAAGAGAAATATGATGTGCACAAGGTGAACGCGGTCATGCTCAGGAAAATGGGTCTAGGATGAAGCGATTCATGGATGTTGTGGGTGCGTTGGCTGGCTTGCTTTTGTTGGCGCCCGTGATTGTTACGCTAGCTATTCTAGTGCGACTAAAACTGGGTAGCCCGGTGCTGTTCCGTCAGACTCGCCCAGGCATGGTTGGGGTCGCATTTCAGATGGCTAAATTTCGGACCATGACCGATAAACGAGATGAAAGAGGTGAGCTGCTGCCCGACGCTGAGCGTTTAACCGCATTTGGCCAGTTCTTGCGCTCTACCAGTTTGGATGAATTGCCTGAACTGTGGAATGTACTGAAAGGGGATATGAGCCTGGTTGGGCCTCGTCCCTTGTTGATGGAATACTTGCCGTTGTACTCCGAGCGTCAGGCTCGACGCCATGAAGTACGTCCCGGAATTACGGGTTGGGCGCAAGTAAATGGCCGTAATGCGCTCTCCTGGGATGAAAAATTTGAGCTGGATGTGTGGTATGTGGAGAACCGTACTTTGTTGCTGGATATTAAAATTATTTTTTTGACGATTTTACGGGTGATTAAACGGGATGATATAAGTCATGATGGGGAGGCCACTATGACGCGGTTTTACGGAAATGATGATGAGGCCGATAATGTCTAACACTTTAATAGGGGTATATGGTGCGAGTGGTTTCGGTCGTGAAGTGATGCCGTTAGTTGAGCGGCAGTTTAGAGGTGTTTATCCTGATGTGCGTTTTGTCTTCGTTGACGACACCCCGGCTACTGAAATGCTTAACGGCCATTCAGTATTAACCTATGCCGAGTTTCTTGCTAATACAGCAGAGACACGCAAAGTGGTTTTGGCAATAGCTAACAGTGTGATTAGAGAGAAGCTCGTTGCACGCTGTTCAAACGATGGAGTTGGTATACTTTCCGTAATCGCGGACAATGTCGTTATGCTAGATCAGGTTGATGTTGGAGAGGGGGGGATTCTTTGTCATTTTGTGCAGTTGACTTCCAATATCCGGATTGGAAAGCAATTCCACGCGAATATTTCCAGCTATATTGCACATGATTGTGTTATCGGTGACTACGTTACTTTGGCGCCTGGGGTTCGTTGTAATGGCAATGTCCATATTGAGGATCACGCTTATATTGGTACAGGAGCAATTCTTAAGCAGGGCACGCCAGACAAACCGCTCGTTATTGGAGCTGGGGCAGTCGTTGGGATGGGGGCTGTTGTGACGAAAAGCGTGCCGCCGGGTGTCACCGTAATCGGTAATCCCGCGAAGCCTTTGGTTAAAAAATGATTTGTTTGTGCATTTTTCCTTTTATTTTTTCCTTGAAGGTTACTCATGCTTAACGGCCCCTTTTCTCCTTGGCCTTCCTTTACCCAGGAAGAAGCCGATGCAGCGTCTCGTGTACTGCTTTCTAACAAAGTGAATTACTGGACTGGCCAAGAAGGCCGGGAGTTTGAGAAGAGCTTTGCGGCTTTTGCGGGCACGGATTACTCCATTGCTGTGGGCAACGGCACGTTGGCCTTGGATCTGGCCCTTAAAGGTTTGGGCGTTGGCGTTGGTGATGAAGTGGTCGTAACGCCGCGCACGTTCTTGGCGTCGGCGACAGCGGTGATTAACGCTGGGGCGACGCCGGTGTTTGTGGATGTGGACACGAATACCCAGAACATTACTCCTGAGTCGATTGCGGCGGTGATTACGCCTAAAACCCGGGCGGTGATTGCGGTGCATCTCGCCGGCTGGCCCTGTGATATGGATGGCATGATGGCGCTTGCTGACCAGTATGAATTGTTTGTGATTGAAGATTGCGCACAGGCACATGGCGCGACCTATAAAGGCAAGCCGGTGGGTGGTTTAGGTCATGTGGGGTGCTGGTCTTTCTGCCAAGACAAAATCATGTCTACTGGCGGGGAGGGAGGCATGGTCACGGTGAATGACCGTGACTTGTGGTCCAGGATGTGGAGCTTTAAAGACCACGGTAAAAGCTGGGAGGCGGTGTATGAGCGTGAGCATCCGCCTGGGTTTCGCTGGTTGCACGAGTCGGTAGGCACTAACTGGCGATTGACTGAAATGCAGTCCGCCATTGGCCGGATCCAGTTGCAGCGCATGCCGGAGTGGACCGCCGCGCGCCAGGCCAACTGCCGGGCAATCTGGGAAACTGCAGCATCACTGCCTGGTTTGCGGGTGCCTGTGGTGCCGGAAGACATCGGCCATGCTGGTTATAAATGTTATGTGTTTGTGGATGAAGCAGCGTTTAATGAGCCCGTTGCAGTTGTGCGTGACCAGATTATGAATGCCATTGTTGCAAAAGGAGTGCCGTGCTTTTCGGGTTCCTGTTCCGAGGTGTACTTGGAGAAGGCGTTTACCAGCCTTGGTTTGGGACCTGAAGAACGTTTGCCGGTAGCTAAGGCTTTGGGTGAGAGTTCCTTGATGTTTCTGGTGCACCCGACATTAACCGAGGCCGAGATTGATAAGACTTGTGAAGTGTTGCGCAAGGTGATGAGTGACGTGACTTCATAAATGTCGGCTTACTGCCTTGGGCCTCTCTGTGCCCTGGGGTAAACACGACTTACGAATGGATGTGTGTGTTTGTGATTTGTAGGTCGAATTAGCCTGCAAGGCGTAATCCCACAATTGTTGTGACAGGTAAGCGCATCAAGGATGTCGGTTACCTCTAATGCCATATGGTTGTCTGATTCCGTTCTTTGGGCTAATTCGAGCTACCGATGAGGTGAGAGCTTGATTCCCTTTTGCCGGTTCTCAGCGAGCATTGTGCTGTTTTCTTTTCTTGCTTTTCTGTTGGTGTTTCAGCTTGCCTATGCTGTGCTTCCGGTGTTGGCGGTTGCCACGGCGTTGTTGTGTTTGGTGATCTGTCGCAGCAGGGTGGGGGCTCGGCTGGCTGCTGATGATGTGGTTATGTTGTGGGTGCTGGGGCTCTTTTCTCTGGTTTGGCTTGCCGATGTTTGGCGCACTGCTTTGTGGCCTGTGGGTTCAGAAAACGTGGGGGCGTTGCTCCCACTGTGGCCATTGTTGGCGGGCGCGGTGTTGTTGGGCTGGCGCAGCAGTGTACGGCTGGTTGCTCCCGCTTGGTGGTGGGGTGTTGCCATTGGCGCATTGTTGGCCGGGGCTATTGCGGGGTATGAGCACTTTTGGCTTGGGCGCTGGCGCTCGGACAATGGGATGAATGCGATTCCGTTTGGCAACATTGCGCTGTTGCTCGGCACGTTGTGTTTGGTGCCGTTGGTGTTGTTACGGTTCCCGTTGGGGCATCGTTTTTCTACTTTACAGCGGGGGATGCTGGTTATGGGGGCCTTGGCGGGCTTGCTTGCTTCGGTGTTATCCGGCACGCGCGGCGGCTGGGTGGTATTCCCGGCGTTGGCGTTATTGGTAAGCGGGGCGGGTTTGTTGTCTTTACCCCGTGGGCGGGTGCTTGCCCTGGTGGTGATGTTGGTGGTTGCCCTGTTGGCTATGGCGTTGATGCCGCGGGCGCCGGTGTCTGACCGGTTGGGGCAGGGGGTGAATAACCTGCAGGAATATACCCAGGGCGGTACCGGCTCATCTTTGGGGGTGCGATTGGAAATGTGGCGAGCCGGCTGGGCGCTGATTCAGGTAAAGCCGTTGTTAGGCTGGGGTGAAGGGCGGCTGGAAGCTCGCCGTGATCAGTGGGTGGGCGAAGGCCGATTTAACCCCGGCATTAGCCGCTATGATCAATTACATAACGATATTGTGGATACCTTGGCCCGGCGCGGTGTGATTGGGCTGGCGACGTTGCTGGGGCTGTATTTTGTGCCTTTATTGCTGTTCTGGCGCTATTGGCGGCAGGGGATGAAGGTGGGTAGCCGCAAGGTCCAGGCTTTCGCATTGTGCGGTGCTGTGATTGTGGTGGCGTTTGTGGGCTTTGGAATGAGCCAATCCATGCTGCGAGACGCCAGGGGGCTATCTGGGTTTTTGGGCCTGCTGGTGGGCTGCTGGTGTTTGCTGAAGCAAGTAGCGGGCGATGTCGGGTTACAGCCTTCGGTCTCTCTGTGCCCTTGGGTAAACAAGACTTACGGGTCTAATTCGGCTGCCGAGCGCCTGTTTGCAACAGATTGAAAAAGACTCACCGTTGCGGGTAAAGGCCGCTGGGAAGAGGGGTTGTTTTGTCGCTTAAATGTCACGATTTAGGGTTAGTTTGTTTCGGAAATAGTGCTTTTTACCCGTTGGATATCCAGTGAAACGGCTTATAATATTCGTACCGGTTAATTTTGTGGTGCACATCACAAGCTTATGGCTAAGAGGGATCTAGCTGTGTTGGCCGGCCCTTTGGTCGCATGGACTGACCTATTATGAAAAACAAGTACTTCTACACCTCTGTGCACCGGATGGTGTCACTCCCTCGTACTGCGAAAAGAATGGTAATGCTGGGTGCCGATGCAGTCGCCGCACCGCTATTACTCTGGCTTGCCTATGGCTTGCGCCTCAATACCGCCGCCCCGGAAGTGGCTGACTTATGGTTGCTGATTGCTGCGCCGTTGATGGTGCTGCCGGTGCTATATGCGTTCGGTTTTTACCGTTCGGTTGTGCGTTACCTGGGGGCTGAAGTGGCGTGGTCTATCCTGTTTGGAGCGACCCTTTCGGTGGTGCTGCTGGCGGCGACGACTTATATGGTGTCGGGCTCCACCCCGCGTTCGGTGTTTATTATTTTCTGGGCGCTGCTAGTGCTATACCTAGGGGGCAGCCGCTTTATGATGCGCCGTTTCCTTTATAACGTGCTAGGTAAGCATACCTTGCGTGAAGCGGTGGCGGTATTCGGTGCCGGTGGGGCGGGGGCTCAGCTGGTGTCGGGGTTACTGTCTTCCGCCGAACTGCAGCCGCTGATGATTGTAGACGATGCGCCCGGCAAACAGGGGATGCTGCTTTGCGGTGTGCCGGTGGTGGGGCGGCGCGCTTTGGAAAAAGCGGTAGGGCGGGGGGCTATTCGTACGGTGTTACTGGCTCTGCCGTCTGAGAGCCGCGCCACACGGATGGCAGTGGTGCGCTGGCTGGAAACCCTGAATGTGCATGTGCAGACGGTGCCTTCGTTTGCGGATATTGCTAGCGGCAAGGCGCGGCTTGAAGAAGTCAAAGACGTGTCTATCGAAGACTTGCTGGGCCGTGACCCGGTGCCCCCCCGCGCGGATTTACTGTCGCGCTGTATTAGCGGCAAGCATGTTCTGGTGACGGGCGCGGCGGGCTCCATTGGTAGCGAACTTTGTCGCCAGATTCTTAAGTTGAACCCTTCCCGCTTGGTGTTGCTCGATCAAAGTGAATTTGGGCTGTATGCCATTGAGAAAGAATTGTGGGCAATGGCGGACAGCCTTGGTAAAAGCGTTGAAATTGAAGCGGTGCTGGGTTCAGTGGTGAACCGGGGCTTGATGGAGCGGCTTTGCAGTGACCAACGGGTGGATACGGTGTACCACGCGGCAGCGTACAAGCATGTGCCGATTGTGGAGGCTAACCCTACGGCCGGAGTGCGCAATAATATCTTGGGGACGCTGGAGGCCGCACTGGGAGCAGAAGCTGCTCATGTGAAGCACTTTATTCTTGTGTCCACGGATAAGGCGGTTCGCCCAACTAACGTGATGGGGGCCACTAAGCGTTTTGCAGAACTGGTGCTTCAGGCCTTAGCCGCTCGGGGCTCGGACACGGTGTTCTCGATGGTGCGCTTTGGCAACGTGCTCGGCTCGTCTGGTTCAGTGGTGCCCTTGTTCCGTGACCAGATTCGTAAGGGCGGCCCGGTAACGGTGACCCACCCGGATGTGATTCGCTATTTTATGACCATCCCTGAAGCGTCCCAGTTAGTGATTCAGGCGGGTGCCATGGCCCAGGGCGGCGAAGTATTCGTGTTGGATATGGGTGAGCCGGTGCGCATTGTTGACTTGGCTCGCACCATGGTGCACTTGATGGGGATGACGGTGCGTGATGAGAAAATGCCGGAGGGTGATATTGAGATTGCCTTTTCCGGCCTGCGGCCCGGTGAGAAGCTCTATGAAGAGTTATTGATTGGTGAGTGCAGCATCCGCACTGAGCATGAAATGATTATGCAGGCCCATGAGGAAAAACTGAGCTGGGACGAGGTGCATTTTGCCCTGGAGGCGTTCCGTAAGGCGTTAAGCCGTGCCGACCAGGATGCTATGCGGGCTTTACTGCGTAGTTATGTCAATGGGTATCAGCCAGAGGGGGTGGGTGCTGAGTCACCCGAGAGCCTTGCGGTACGTGAATTGCCGGCCTTTACCGGCAAAGCCGTTAGCGTTACTGAATAGTCTTTTTTTGGGGAGGTATGTCGGGCGAACCCGGCTTACCTCGTCATTCTTTGCTTCTATGCCCCTATCCTTTAGCCCTGTTTTATAGGCTAGATTAGCCGCTACGGTACTCCAGCATGATTCTGTAGGCATGCTGGGCTTTTGCTTATTCTATATTCGACTAACCTCCCCCTTTTTATATTCCGTTTGCCCTGTAAAATGCCGGTTTGGCTGTGCGATTTGCTGCGCGGCGTGGGCTTTGTCTGGTTGCTCTAATGACCCTGGAAATACTGATAACACTATTGGTTGTGTTGGCTGTGCTGTGCGCACTGGTGAGTAACCGTGTGCCTGCGGATATGACCATGATGGCGGCGCTGGTGTTGGTGATGGTAAGCGGGATTGTCTCGCCGGGGGAGGCGCTGTCTGGGTTTGCTAACCCGGGGTTGATGACCATTGCGGCACTGTACGTGGTGGCGGCTGCGCTACGGGATACCGGGGCGATTTATTGGGTGGCGCACCGGTTATTAGGGCAGCCAAAATCTGTGCTTTCCAGCCAGTTTAGGCTAATTGCGCCAGCGTCAATTCTGAGTGCTTTTCTCAATAACACCACCGTTGTGGCCATGATGATTCCTGCGGTGCAAGAGTGGGCGCAACGGTTACGGTTATCGGCGTCCAAACTGCTGTTGCCGCTGAGTTACGCGGCGATTCTCGGCGGTACTTGTACCTTAATTGGCACCAGCACCAACCTGGTTGTGGATGGTCTGGTTCAGGAAAAAGGGCTGCCGGCGTTCGGTATTTTCGATGTGGCCTGGGTGGGCATTCCTGTGCTGTTAGGGGGGGCGGCTTTCATGTTGTTAATAAGCCGTTTTTTGCTGCCCAACCGGGCGAGCATGGCATCCCAGTGGGAAGATGCCCGCGAGTACCATGTGGAAATGCTGGTGGCGAAAGGTAGCCCACTGGCGGGCCGCACGATTCAGGATGCGGGGCTGCGCAATCTTACCCACGGCTTTCTAACGGATATTCAGCGTGACGAGCGTTTGTTTACGGCAGTGGGCCCAGAAATGACCTTGCAGGAAGGGGATTTACTGGCTTTTGTTGGGGTGCCGGAGTGCGCTCGGGAATTGCAGCGTATTAATGGCTTGCAGGCTGCCCATGGTGGGGCCCACAAGTTAGGGCTCAACAACCATCAGCGACATTTAGTGGAAGTGGTGTTGAGCCCGGAATTTCCCGGCATTGGCCGTTCGGTGAAGGAAACCGGATTCCGCACCCGTTACCAGGCGGCCATTTTAAGTATTAGCCGAAATGGTAAACGGGTGCCAGGCAAGGTGGGCGAGCAGTGTTTGAAGGTGGGCGATACCCTGCTGCTGGAAACGAGCGAACAGTTTGTGGAGCAGTATCAATACCGGCGCGATTTTATGCTGGTGAGCCCGTTGAAAGATTCTACCCCACCGGATTTTCGCCGAGCGCCGCTGGCGGTGGCCGTGCTGGTGGCTATGGTGTTAGCCAATGTACTGGGGCTGGCTTCTACCCTGGAAGCCGCCATGCTGGCCGCAGGCCTGATGCTGGCGTTACGCTGTGTATCGGTAAACCGTTCGCGGATGAACGTGAGTGTGAACCTGCCGGTGCTGGTCGTCATTGGCGCTTCTTTTGCGCTGGGCAAGGCCATGGAGTCTAGCGGTGCGGCGGCGTGGATTGTGGAGCTGGCTATCCCGGATAGCGGTTTGTCGCCCTTTATGGCGCTAGTGATCGTGTATTTGCTCACTGCGATTTTCACCGAAATGATCACCAACAATGCGGCGGCGGTGCTGGTTTTTCCCATCGCCATTGGCGTGGCCGAGCAGTTGGGGGTGAGCCCTATGCCCTTTATTGTAGCGGTTATGTTTGCTGCTTCCGCCAGCTTTATGACCCCGCTGGGCTACCAAACCAACCTGATGGTTATGGGGCCGGGCGGTTACACTTTCCGCGATTACCTGAAGATAGGTTTTCCCATGAGTGTGGTGGTGGCGGTGATTAGCCTTAGCGTTATTCCGATGGTTTGGCGGTTCTAGCGAGGCTATGCCGAGGAACTATGCCGAGCAGCTTTGAGTTGAAAGTGAGACGTTCAAAGTTGAAAGGAAAAACAAAACAATATTGAGCTCCATGGAGGGAGCCAAGCAGGAGGGGCATGGTTGCTTCGGTTTGAAAATCTGGATGTATGGAAGCGCGGTACTGCGCTTTGTGTGGTGATGTGGCGGTATTTTACCGGGTTTAAGGATTTTGGCTTTCGGGCCATGGAATCGGTTACATCAACGAGGAAAAAGCCGGCCGTTGGCTTTCTGAGCTAGAGCAACACTCAAGGATGCTGGCGGCTATGATCGAGGGCATACAGCATGGCTGAGCCCGGAAGTTGAGGGTTGTCCTTCTCAACTTTTAACGTGAACGTTCAATTGAAGGAATTTTGCATGTCTGAGAAGTCTCCGTACCAGGAAAAAGCGAACGATTCCAAAGCCCACGTGGTTTGGCATGAATCAAATGTGTCCAAGGCCGACCGCGCCAAGGTTAAGGGGCAAAAGCCTAAGTGTATCTGGCTGACCGGGTTGTCTGGCTCTGGCAAATCCACGCTGGCCAATGCGTTGGAAGTGGCGCTGACCGAGAAGGGTAATCACACCTACTTGTTAGACGGTGACAATGTTCGCCATGGCTTGAACAAGAACCTGGGCATGAGCGATGAAGACCGTACCGAGAATATCCGTCGGGTGTCTGAAGTGGCTAAGTTGATGGTAGATGCGGGCTTGATTGTGGTGACGGCGTTTATCAGTCCGTTCCGTGCAGACCGTGATGCGGCCCGTGCATTGTTTGACGACGGTGAGTTTGTGGAAGTGTTTGTGGATGCGCCGCTGGAAGAGTGCGAGAAGCGCGACCCCAAAGGCCTGTACCAGAAAGCGCGCCAGGGCATCATTAAGGAATTTACCGGTATCGACAGCCCTTACGAAGCCCCGAGCAAGCCGGAGCTTGTGGTGAATACCGCTGAAAACGACATTGAAGCCTGTGTTAAGCAGCTGATCGCGGCCATTGTGTAAGGGCTAGCTGATTGCGCAGAGCGGATTAAGCATAGCCGTAATGCGGTATTCTACTGTGATCGGATTTGCCCCGGGCCAAGGAGGGCCTGCCTCGACATTGTGGAGGAGTTCACATGGAACGTTCCAATAACCTGCCTGAAGGCGGTTTTCCTCATCTTTTTCATCATGGTGCCGTGCGTGGTGTAACGGGTTCCGCCCATGAATGGGTGGCTAGCCCAGGCAGTTCTGTGCTCATCGACTGTGGGCTTTTCCAGGGCGGTGATGTTGGTCCAGCTGGGGCTAGCGCAGATGATTTGGCCATCGATTTCGATATTTCCCGGATCCAGGCCGTGGTGCTCACCCATGTGCATATTGATCATGTGGGCCGGCTGCCGTGGTTGTTGGGTGCGGGTTATGTCGGGCCGATTTACTGTAGCGGCCCATCGGCCAAGTTGCTGCCCATTGTGTTGGAAGATGCCTTTCGCTTAGGGGGGAGCCGCAAGCCGGCAGATGTGGAGCGCTTTATGGCGCGGCTGGAGGCGGCGTTAGTGCCTGTGCCGTTTGGCTATTGGCATGCCCTGGAGATGACCGATGGAACGGTGGCGGAGATTCGCTTGGGCAGGGCGGGGCATATCCTGGGCTCGGCCCATGTGTCTTGCCGATTGGCCGGTGAGCACATCACGGTGTTTTCCGGGGATTTAGGGGCCGCTGATGCGCCAATTCTGCCGGCAGCGGAGCCCCCACCGGCTGCGAATGTGTTGGTGATAGAAAGCACCTACGGGGATCGTCTTCATGAAGGGCGGGAGACGCGGCAGCAGCGCTTAGAAGATGCGTTGGTTAAGGCCTTGCGTGACAAGGGGACCTTATTGATTCCTGCGTTCAGTATTGGCCGTACCCAAGAGCTGCTTTATGAGTTGGAGGCGATTATCCACCGCCAACGGGGCGCCGCCATGCATCCGTTTCTGGACTGGGATGAGTTGCCGATAATTCTTGATTCTCCATTGGCGAGCCGGTTTACCCAGGTTTACCGGGAGCTTGAGCCTTACTGGGACGAGGAGGCCCGCGAACGCTTGCGGGCAGACCGCCGGCCGTTGGCGTTTGAGCAGCTACTAACGGTGGACAGCCACGAGGCACACATGAAAATGGTTCGTCACTTGGCTGGCACCGCAAGGCCGGCGGTGGTGATTGCCGCCAGTGGCATGTGTGCCGGTGGCCGCATTGTGAATTACCTAAAAGCGATGCTGGGCGATGCGCGCCACAATGTGCTGTTTGTGGGGTATCAAGCTGCAGGGACGCCAGGCAGGGAGATCCAGCGAAGCGAGCAGGGCAGCAGTGTGAGGCTAGAGGCAGAAACCTACCCCATTCGAGCTGCAGTAGAATCCATTAGCGGTTATTCAGCCCATGGTGATCAGCAGGATTTACTTCGGTTCGCGGCAGGAATAGCGCGGGGGCCTGAAGAAATTCGCGTGGTGCACGGCGATGAAGGCGCTAAACGTGCTCTGGTCGATAAGCTTGATGCACATTTTCGGGCCGTCGGCCAGCCAGTGAACGTTTGGATTCCACTCCAATAGCGGCTTATTGCATCCACGTTTACGGGTTTGTCGGTGCGGAGCTTCCATTCGTTTCCGTGTGAAAAGGATAGGGCCAATGGATTGGCTTCTTATCAACAATGCAACATAGTGCCTTTCAATAAGGCGGTAAGGTAAGCCTTCCACCTTTAGCCTCTTTTGGCTATGTTGGCGGTGCCTTTGTAAACTGCGGATCGTAGAATACCGCTCCGTTTGAGTTTTTGCGCGGCCAGAATATTTAGCTTAAGCGTTATTTTGTTTTGATGGATGGACGATACGGAAGCTTTTCAGCTGTTTGGGATTGAGGAAATTAATGAAAATTGCAGTGGCGGGAATGGGGTATGTCGGGTTATCCAATGCGGTGTTGCTGGCCCAGAATAACACCGTAGTGGCGCTAGATATTGATGCCATAAAGGTAGAGAAAGTTCAAAACGGAATTTCCCCGATTGAGGATGCTGAAATTCAGTCCTTTCTGACAGCGCAATCGCTGGATTTGCACGCGACAACCGATAAAAAGATGGCATTTGAAGGTGCCGATTTTGTAGTAGTGGCGACTCCCACTGACTACGACGTAAAGGCAAATTATTTCAATACGAGTAGTGTCGAGCTGGTAATTAGTGATGTGCTGGCTATTAATCCCCGCGCTACCATAATAATTAAATCGACGGTGCCGGTGGGTTATACGAAGACGCTGAGGGAACGTTTTGGTGTTGAAAATATCATCTTTTCTCCGGAGTTTTTGCGGGAAGGTAAAGCCCTGCATGATAACTTGCACCCCTCTCGAATCATTGTAGGGGCCCAGTGTGAGGCCGCTCGTATTTTTGCTGACTTGCTTGTTCAGGGGGCGGAAACCGTTGCTCCTCCTGTGATATTCACAGATTCAACCGAGGCAGAAGCGATTAAACTTTTTTCCAATACTTATTTGGCTATGCGGGTGGCCTATTTCAATGAGCTGGATAGCTATGCCGCTACCCATAACTTGAATACCCGTCAAATCATTGAGGGGGTTTGCCTTGATCCGCGGATTGGAGGGCATTACAACAATCCTTCTTTTGGTTATGGGGGGTATTGTTTGCCCAAAGATACCAAGCAGTTAGTGGCTAACTACGAGGATGTGCCGAATAACTTGATTAAGGCCATTGTGGATGCCAACCGGACACGTAAAGATTTTATAGCCGAAGATATTTTACGCCGTAACCCCGCCCGTGTGGGTATCTACCGGTTGGTGATGAAAGCTGGGTCGGACAACTTTAGGGCCTCTTCCATCCAAGGTGTTATGAAGCGGCTGAAGGCGAAAGGTATTGAAGTCGTGGTTTACGAGCCGGCACTGGTGGAGGAGGCATTTTTCAATTCGGTGGTGATTCGCGATTTTGAAACGTTTATTCAAACCTGTGATGTGATTGTTTCTAATCGTATGGTGAGTGAACTGGAAGGGGTGGCTGACAAGGTTTACACCCGTGATCTTTTTGGAAGTGATTAATCTTGGAATGCCATGCAGCGTAAAAAGCGGTCTCTTTTATTTCTTATTTTCAGTGTGACAATTTTTATTTTGGGTGCATTACTGCCAGGAGAATTAAGGGAGTCGATTAGTCAGTTGCTTCATTTGGGCAATGTGGATGCGTACGCGCATGTTTTTTTTGGCGCCTTGATTGCCTTGTTGTTGGCATGGCTTGGGGCTCCTTTTTTAATTGTTCTTATGGCCATCATTTCTCTTGGGGCCGTTATTGAAGTGGTACAGATATGGATTCCGGGGCGTTCCGCCACTTGGAGCGATATGGCCGGTAATGTGGCGGGCGCACTTATCGGATTGTTGGTGCTAAGCCTTGGGCGGTGCGTGGTTAAGAGAGGGCATAATGGTTAGAAAAGCAGTGTTACCGGTGGCGGGGTTTGGTTCGCGCATGTTGCCGGCGTCTAAGTCGATTCCGAAGGAAATGTTGCCCGTTGTGGACCGACCGGCTATTGAGTACGTGGTAAAGGAGGCCGTTCGAGCAGGGATCAAAGATATTGTATTGGTATCCCATTCTTCTAAGAGTGCGATTGAAGACTATTTTGATACCCAATTTGAGCTAGAGCATCAGCTTGAAAAGAAAGGCAAAACGGCTTTGCTGGATACGCTGCAGAATATCCTTCCGGCGGATGTAAACATTATTGCTGTGCGCCAACATCAAGCCCTGGGGCTGGGGCATGCGGTTGCCTGTGCCGCCCCGGTGATAGGCAATGAGCCTTTCGCGGTGTTGCTGCCTGATGTGTTGGTGGATTGCCAGGATATAGAAGAGGATCTGGCGGTTATGGTCCGCCGTTACCATGATACGTCTGCCGCCCAAATTATGGTGGAAGAGGTTCCCGCGCAGAGGGTTGATCAATACGGAATCGTGGCTCTGGAGGGGGATGCCCCCAAAGCTGGTGATTCTGCGGCCATGCGCGCCATTGTAGAAAAACCGCCTATTAATGAGGCTCCGTCTCGGTTATCCGTTGTGGGCCGTTATGTTCTCCCCGGTGAAATCATGGCCATTCTTGCCGAGACACAACCCGGGGCAGGTAACGAGATTCAGCTCACCGATGCGATTGCAACATTAATTAAGCAAAGCCCTGTGGAAGCTTATTCCATGCGTGGTCAGACCTTCGATTGCGGTAACAAGGTGGGCTATTTGCGCGCTATATTCCATTATGCTGCGCGACACCCAGATTTGGGCGAGCATGCCAGAGCCATGATGGCCGAAGCTAGCCAGCACTAATGTGGATGTTTTATTGGGCTCTGCAGGTACTTTGCTTGCGGGTGTCTATCGTATGAGGATAACGCGAAGGGTTTGGTGATATGCAGGTGGCTGTTTATGGCGACACGTTATGCGCCCAGGTAACGGCAACGGCGCTTGCTCAGACCGGGCATCAGGTAGCTTGGTACGTATTTGGTATAGAGGAGCATGAGCAGCTAAATCAAGAGCAACCGTTATTTAGCGAGCAAGGGCTGGACCGCTTGTATGTTGAGCAGATCAACGCGGGCCGTTTGGTTCCTTTGTTAAGAGGACAGAACGCGGTTGATCTCTCCCCCTCTGAGGTGGTGTTTCTTGCTTTGTCACCGGGCAACGAAACCTTGGCAGAGGATATTCTCGACGTTGATGTAAAGCCTGGGGGTTGTCGATTGGTGGTGAATCAGACCGTGGGGCCCGTAGGGGTGGCGGAACGATTGCGGCAATACATATTGTCTGCAGGCTATGATGCGGCTCTAGTGGCTTTGCCAGATTTGATTCAGGAGGGGAATGCTTTCCTGACCTTTACTCGTCCTGAGAGTATTTTGCTGGGGTGCTATGAACGCGAAGGCGAGGCCCTGATGCGTGAGCTGCTGCGCCCTTTCAATCGGCGTAAAGATGTTCTTCAGGTGATGAGCCTGCGGGAGGCGGAGTTCGCAAAACTCGCCATCAGCGGCATTTTGGCTACCCGAATCAGTTTTATGAATGACATGGCCGCCTTATCGGAGTCGTTGAACGTTGATATTGATGCGGTACGGGTCGCAATGGGGGCAGACTCTCGTATCGGTGAGGCTTACCTTTACCCTGGCTGTGGATTTGGCGGGCCTGGCTTGAGCAGTAATGTACTGGCTTTGCTGGATGCTCAGCAGCAGAAAGCTGCGGAGCCTGGTCTACTAGAACAGGTGTTGCATACCAATGAGCGGCAAAAAGAAGTTCTGTTTCGCAAGTTTTGGCAGTACTGCAACGGCTGTGTAAAAGGTAAGCGGGTTGCGATCTGGGGGGCGTCCTTTAAGCCGGGCACCGCCCGGGTAGAAAACGCGCCTGCCTTGAAGATTATAGAAGCGTTATGGGCGCAGGGTGTGGACGTGGCTGTGCATGATCCCAAGGCCTTGCCCGATTTAAAACGCTGGGCTGAGAAGCAAAATAGAGAACTGTTGCTGTGTGATACCCCCTACGAGGCCACCTTGGGCGCCGATGCGTTGATGCTGGTCACCGAGTGGAAACCTTATTGGAGCCCAGATTGGCAGCGTTTGAAACAAGAGATGCGGACCGGGCTTATTCTCGATGGTCGTAATATTTATGACCCTGCATTTGTTAAGGCACAGGGACTGGAATATCGTGGAATTGGACGGAGCTAGGCATGGTGCCTGAACAAAATGATCTAACCGAGAGTTCGGTCTGGCTGCAGCTTGAAAGCTTTGCCCGTGAGGAAGGCTCTTTGCATTTGCCTGATTTTTTCGTTCAAGAGCTGGGAAGGTGTGCCCATTTTTGCCTTGAGAGCGATGGCCTCTTGGTAGACTTGAGCAAGCAGAGGGTGTCGTCTCATGCCCGTGATTTATTAGTGAGTTTGGCCGATGAACGGGGCCTTGATCGTTGGCGTGAGGCGTTATTTGCCGGTGCAGAGGTGAATTGCACCGAGAACCGCAGTGCCAAGCACTGGTTGCTCCGTGATCCGTCTGATCAAGCTGCTGAGATCCATGGCCAGCTGGAGATCATGGACTCTATCGTCTCGCGCGTGTTGGAAGGTCAGTGGCGGGGTGTATTGGGCGATGCGATTACGGATGTGGTTAATGTGGGCGTTGGGGGATCTGAATTGGGGCCGTTAATGGCGGCATTCGCGCTGCATTCGACGCCCTTGGCAGAGGGAGAAGTGCGGCCCAGCCTTCATTTCGCATCGTCAATGGATGGCAGCCAGATTTCCCAGGTGCTTCAGGAACTGAACCCGCGCACGACACTGGTGCTGGTGTCGTCTAAATCCTTTACTACTGTGGATACGTTGCACAACGCCAATACGGCACGTAGCTGGATGGCCCGTGCACTGGGGCTTGAAATGGATAACGAAGCGATGCTGCGTTGCCATTTTATTGGTATTTCCGCACAACCGGACAAGATGACCGGGTGGGGGATTCCATCGACTAACCAGTTACAGTTCTGGGATTGGGTGGGCGGGCGTTATTCTTTGTGGTCTGCTATTGGTTTGCCCATTGCGCTTACCGTGGGGATGCATGGGTTTCGTGAGTTGCTGGCGGGTGCCCATGACATGGATCTCCACTTTCGCCAGCGCCCATGGCACGAGAATATCCCGGTTATGCTGGCTTTGGTGGATGTGTGGAATATCAATTTTCTGGATATCCGCGCCCGTGCAGTGCTGCCCTACGATGGCCGCTTAAAATATTTGCCTGCTTATTTAGAACAGTTAGAGATGGAGTCTAACGGGAAGAGTGTGTCGCGTAATGGCGACCCTGTGGATTACCACACCTGTCCGGTGATTTGGGGTGAGGTTGGCCCGAATGCACAGCATGCCTTTTTCCAGTTGTTGCACCAGGGTACTCAGCCGGTGGCGTGCGAGTTTTTGATGACCGCACGGCGCTATACCGAAAGCGCACATTCGGGTGCGGCGGTGGAATTGGAAGGCCAGCATGCTCTGTCTAACGCCAATTGCCTGGCTCAATCGCGTTTGTTGGCGTTTGGCGAGCAGGCTTTGGATTCAACGCTGGCTTTGCCTGCTTACAAGCGTTATCGGGGTAATCAGCCCAGCACCACTCTGGTGCTGGATGAGTTGTCGCCTAGAACCCTTGGCTCCTTGCTGGCCATGTATGAGCATAAGGTGTTTGCCCAAGCGGTGATTTGGGGAATAAATCCTTTTGATCAATGGGGCGTGGAGATGGGTAAGGTGATCGCCACCGATATGTTGGCGGTTCTGGCGGACCCTGATGGCGCCCATGAGGTGGATGATTCCTCACTGTCGTTAGCGCGCCATATCGCGTGCAAGCAAGCGACGCAATAACATTAAACACGAATGCAAATGGACAGAGCCCTCCCTTATCATGCTGTGCCAGCTGGTTGTGTGCTCTGTGCCCTACAAGGATGACATTAATGACTCACCCCATTCCCGCTTCGATTTTTCGTGCTTACGATATTCGCGGTATTTATAACGAAACGCTCACGGATGCATGGGCTTATGAAATTGGTCGGGCGATTGGGTCCGAGGTGCAAGCTCAAGGACAGACGGCCATCGCTATAGGGCGAGACGGGCGCTTGTCTGGTCCTGCTTTGTTGCTGGCCTTGAGTGAGGGTGTTCAGTCCACCGGGTGCGCAGTAGTGAATGTGGGATTGGTACCGACGCCTGTGCTGTATTTTGCAACGCATCATATTGAGGGGCTTAATTCCGGTGTGATGCTGACTGGTAGCCATAACCCGGGCAATTACAATGGTTTTAAAATTGTGATTGACGGTGTGACACTCTCGGGTGAACGCATTCAGGCGTTGCATCGCAGAATTGTAGATCAGCGCTTTGCTGAAGGGCAGGGCGAGTATCGTGAGCAGGATGTGCTGGTGGACTACCAGGCTGCGTTTTTGAGCGCCCATAGCCTAGCGCGACCTATGAAGGTGGTTGTGGATTGTGGCAATGGCATCACTGGTTTACAGGCACCGCAAGTGCTTGAGGCGTTAGGGTGTGAGGTTGTGCCGCTGTTCACTGACGTGGACGGCACCTTCCCGAATCATCACCCGGACCCGGGTGACCTCAACAATTTGCAGGATTTAATTGCTAGCGTAAAAGCAGAAAAGGCCGACCTTGGATTGGCTTTTGATGGTGATGGCGATCGGGTTGGGGTTGTTACACCTGCTGGAGAGGTGGTGTATCCGGATATTCTGCTAATGGCGCTGGCAGAGGATATGGTGAGCAGGCATCCCGGCGCAAAAGTTATTTTTGATGTGAAGTGCACAGGCTCCCTGTTCGACGTGATTAGGGACGCCGGGGGGGAGCCAGAAATGTGGCAAACCGGACACTCCCTTATCAAAGCACGCATGAAAGAAACCGATGCCCTGTTAGCAGGAGAGATGAGTGGGCATATCTTTTTTGCTGAAGATTGGTACGGCTTTGATGATGCCTTGGTGGCTGCTGCCAGGATTCTGGGTATCATCAGCCGAACAGAGGGAGGCGCGGAGGCCCTTTTCGGGCGCTACCCGGTGCTGTGCACGACCCCGGAAATCAATATCAATGTGACGGACGAGAACAAATTCCGTATCGTGGAATATCTGCAGACGAATGCGGAGTTCGGCGAAGGCGAGCGCCGCGTCATTGATGGTATCCGTATGGATTATGCCGATGGTTGGGGCCTGTGTCGGGCCTCCAATACTTCGCCGAAGTTAGTGTTGCGTTTTGAGGCAGATAACGATGAAGCCCTAGGCCGAATTCGTGACTTGTTCGAGGTTAACGTAAGCAAAGCGATGGCCGCGGTGGGTTAATTCTACGATTGGCTTGGCTGTTTAATTTCAACGGGTGGTGGCAGCTCAGGCGATAACCTTGGAACAGGATGATGAATCATGAGCAAAGTATTGGTCACCGGCGGAGCCGGTTATATCGGCTCTCACACGGTGCTGTTGCTGCTTGAAGCTGGGCGCGAGGTTGTCGTGCTTGATAACCTCACCAATAGCAGCGAGGAGAGCCTACGCCGTGTCCAAAGGTTAACTGGGCGTGAGCTGACTTTCATTAAAGGCGACATTCGCGATGCGGATTGCCTAGATCGACTTTTCGCCGACCATGATATCGATTCCGTGATCCATTTTGCTGGCCTGAAGGCGGTGGGTGAATCGGTTGAGCAGCCATTGCAATACTACGATTGCAATGTGGTAGGCACGGTGCGTTTGTTGGAAGCCATGGAGCGGGCAGGGGTGCGAACTCTGGTATTTAGCTCATCGGCAACGGTGTACGGGGACCCGGCCTCTGTGCCCATTAAGGAAAACTTTCCTCTTAGTGCGACCAATCCCTATGGTGCCAGTAAGTTGCACATTGAAGATATGCTCCGTGATCTCTACTCCAGCGATAACCGGTGGCAGGTGGCGTTACTGCGCTATTTTAATCCTGTGGGCGCCCATGAAAGTGGCGAAATAGGTGAGGACCCTAATGGTATTCCCAATAACCTCATGCCGTTTATTGCACAGGTTGCCATTGGCAAGCGAGCACAGCTGAGTGTTTTTGGTGGAGATTATGCGACGCCGGATGGCACTGGAGTGAGGGATTATATCCATGTGATGGATTTAGCCCAGGGACATTTGGCGGCACTGCAGGCTTTAGAGGGCGATCGTGGTCTGCTGACGGTGAATTTGGGAACCGGGCGAGGCTACAGTGTGCTGGAAATGATTGCGGCCTTTTCTAAGGCCAGCGGGCGAGACGTTCCCTACCAGATTGTGGAACGTCGATCGGGAGATGTGGCTACCTGTTACGCGGATCCTGCCCATGCAGAAGAAGTCATCGGGTGGAAGGCTGCCCGCGGCATTGATGATATGTGCTGTGACCACTGGCGTTGGCAGGAAAGTAATCCTGAAGGGTATGGCGAGAGATAGGGAGCTATCGCTGACTGAATGAGTGCTTTCCAAGCTTCTGTTTTACGGTTCTATATAAAGAGAGTGGGTTGGGAACATGCTCAAATCAGTTTTATATAAAAACTTCTTATCTGTAGGTGGGATGCGTCTTGCGGGGATTCCCCTGACATTGGCAACCAGTGTGTTGTTGGCCAGGCTGCTTGGACCAGAGGGATACGGTTACTACTCTTTTGCGATGGCATTGGTTCCTTTGCTTGCGATTCCTGTGTCCAGTGGTTTGCAGCAGTTTGCGACACGGCAAGTAGTTAGCTATCGGTTGGCCGAACAATTTTCTCTGGCAAGGGGACTGGTGTCTCTGGCAGGGATGTGGATATTGCTTTATTCCGTTCTTGTGTTTGTTTTTTTTCTGGTCGCTAGTCAGCTTTTTCCTGAGATCTTTGAAGAAAAAAAATGGGCTATCATGCTCATTGCCATCTTTATTATCCCCTTTATTGGTGGTAACTCAGTGCGATGTGGTATGTCCAAGGCTCTGGGGCAGCCTTTTTGGTCCGAGCTGCCACTAAGACTGATCCAACCCGCTCTGCTTCTTGGGATAGTTGTTCTGCTTTATCTCTGGGGGATTAAGGGTGCAAACTTCGCCATTTATGCTCAGCTAATAAGTTTCTCTTTGGCATTTATCATTGCAGTAATAATCTTTGTACTTGTAGCGCCTGCGGATATGCGGGAGGGCAATAGGACTTATGAAATAGGCTTCTGGGCGCGCTCTCTGATTCCATTTAGCCTTTTATCTGCGGTTACATTGCTCGGAGCGCAAATTTCCATTGTACTTCTAGGGATTCTCGGTGAACCTGAAGCCGTAGCTGGAATGAGGGTGGCTGACCGTGGTGCCGCGCTTGTGCTTCTTCCATTGACCACAGTTAACATGATTGTCGCACCGTATATTGCTCGTTATTTCAAGCAAGGTGACCGAGAAAAACTGCAAGCTACCTTAAGACTGTCTTCCAGGTTGGCACTTTTGTTTGCATTACCTGCGGCGAGTCTGTTTCTCTTTTTTGGTGAGCAGATAGTCGGCCTTGTTTTTGGTCTTGAATATATTGCGTACGCATTTTGGCCACTAGTGATTCTTTCTGCGAGCCAATTGTTCAGTGTTTTTTGTGGTTCGGTTGGCAATGTGTTGGCAATGAGTCATCAGGAAAATAGGGCCGTTACCGGTCATATTCTGGCATTGAGCGTCAATGTGATTCTGTGCTTTTTTTTGATTCCGACGTATGGTGCTGTGGGAGCTGCATTGGCTACTGGAGCAGGATTGATCGTCTGGAATCTGGTGCTGGCTTACTTCGTGATTAAACAGGTAAAGGTAAGCCCCTTTCCTATTTAGTTTTATCCTGAAGGCTGAAGGAATACGCGGAGGTTTTTTGATTATCAAATACAGGGTTGTTCACCGAGTCTCTATAAAAGAGGCGCTGGTCATTTATTCGAGATTTTTTTTTAGGAAGCTTGAAGACCTGTTTGCTAGCCCAGTGATAACTGACAAGAAAGCACTGTTGGTGGCAGGTTGTGGCCATAGTGGCACGACCCTGCTTGCTGCGAAGCTGGGCAATCATCCTAATATTTTTGCAGTGGGAAGAGAAACAGAGTTTCTTCTGCCGGATAAAAATTCGCTTGTTACGGCTTCAAAGTTGTTGTCCGAATGGGTTTATTGCGCAGAATATCTTGGCAAGGAATATGTTCTCGAAAAGACACCGAAGCATATTTATTTTATCGACCGTGCAGGGTTTATTGCGCCTAACCATAAAGTTTTGGTGACAATCAGAAACCCTTTAGACAATGTGGCATCGTTATTCAAACGTTTTGGTGACCTTGATCTGGCCATTGAGAGATGGGTTAACGATAATCACATCGTCGCTGGAATCGCAGGTTCTGGTAATGTCTATGTTGTTCGCTATGAAGACCTGACTGCGGCCCCTGAAGCGACCTTTATTTCCTTGTTTGAATTTATTGGCGACAGTTTTGATCCGTCAATACTGGAGGAAGGAAAAACGGCGTATGACTCTGCCGTGTTAAAGGGGAATATGGTGGTTCGCAGGGATCAGGTTAAGTCCAGAATCCGGGTTAATAATGGGGCTTGGCGAAAAGTTCTTGATGAAGAGCAGGCTCTTTATGTCTGGAGGCGGGTGTCGGTTGTTGCGCAAGCCCTAGGGTATCACGGCCTTGAAGATTGCTACTTTCCGACAGATGATGAGAGTAACGGGTGTTCCTGACACCCGAGATATTTGTATTATCGGGCGTTCGAAGATTGAGCGGGAACAGGAAAGTGGATTCCCAAGAAAAGGGCAAGTTTGGGAAATCGACTTCTTAATACCCCGCGCAAGGCATAATTGGCAAAGTAATAGCTTGCCATGATTGCGTTCAACTGCTCTTCATCTCGGTACAATCGCCAGTTGTACCCTGCCGTATTTCGTTTGTTGGAAGACAAAGAGTCTTGATGAACGCAGTATCGTGTTAGTGCTAAATTAATTCCGTATCCGGATGTCGTTTTCTTGAGAATTTTTAACCACAAGCCGAAGTCTTGGCGTTTGCGAAGCTCGGGCATAAAGACTTTACCTAGCTGCTCGCTGTCATATACAGCGGTCGAGCAACCAATGTAATTGGTTTTTAACAACTGGCGGTAGTGTATGATTGGCGGTACACCTACAGTGTTGATACAGGCGCCTTCTGGGTTTATGCGTGTATAGGCGGTGTACGACAGGGGCCAGCCTTGTTCTTTCATTTGGCTTATCTGAATGCTTAACTTGTCTTTGTGCCACTCATCATCGGCGTCGATGAAAGCGATGTATCGTCCTCTGGCAGAGGCAATGCCTCTGTTTCTCGCAACTGCTGCACCGCTATTTTCTTTTAGCCGTATCAGTTTGATTCTGTTATCACGATCACAAAATGCTTGAGCGTGCTGATCTGTGTCATCAGTAGATTTATCGTCGACTAATAGTAGCTCCCATGACAGAAAGTTCTGGGAGAGTACCGATTCGATAGTCCGGGCCAATGTGTGCCGGGCGTTATAGCATGGTGTGATGATTGAAACTTCAGGAATCATATTTACATCCATATCAGCGCCGTTCCATCGTGCCGTTTGCCAAGAGTCGAACTGTGATTGCCATCTCGGTTAGCCATAATCGGGTTTGAATGAGAAGAGATGAAACTTTCTGGCAGCGATTGATTTTAGGGCTGCTGATGACAAACCAGTATGCCCAAACCGGGGGTATAAAGGTTTTTACGATGAACTTTGCTCGGCGTCTCACTGGGCCTGAACGAACCTGGCCCCCCTTTACCCGCTTGAGCTTGGTGGTGAGTTCCTCCCAGCTATGGCGAGTTGGATGATCCACATTGGCTTCAGGTAAGTATACAAGAGGAATGTTTGCCCGACCTGCACGTTGACAGAACTCTGCATCACCACCTGAAAAGCGTTGGTCGTCAAAGACGCCCACTTTGTCAAATACTGTCCTGGGAATGGATAAATTGGCTGTCACCGCGTAGCCGTGTCGTGTGTAACGTTCCTGAGGTAATCCCATTGCCATGTCGTACACTTCTATCCAGTTAGGTTTCAGATTGTCAAAGCGCAGAACAGTGACTCCACCAGCAATCAGAGTGGGTTTTTTGCAGCCCAGGTGCTGGCGCCAGATGATTTCTAGCCAGTCGGGATTTGGTCGGCAATCGGCGTCAGTGAAGACCAGTAGTTCCCCTTGGGCTTGCTGAAGTGCCAGGTTGCGCGCTGCATAGGAGCCGGGTTGGTGGCACTCAAGCAGGTTTACGAAATCCGGTAGAGTGTCTGCTGCTGGCACAACATCCGAGCCGTTATCAACGATGAAGCATTCCCAGAGACTTTTCGGCAGTGTTTGTCTGGCCAAGGCAGAAAACAGAACCTTAGTGAGTTCCCAGTGCTGGTAGATGGGGATAATGACGGAAATTTTCGGGTTGCTATCGTGCATTATAGTGCCCCAAATCCTGTGGCCATGGTTTTTAATGTCCGCATTACAATCAGAAAGTCGAGTGCAGGGGATAGGTTTTTGATGTAGTAGAAGTCGTGTTCTACCTTCTCTCGTGTACTTTCAGTGTCGCTGGCGTAGCCTTGATTGACTTGGGCCCAGCCGGTGATGCCTGGCCGCACGATGTGTCGATAGCTGTAGTAAGGAACTTCTTCTTCGAATTGCTCTACAAACTCTGGCTGTTCGGGGCGTGGGCCAATCAGGCTCATTTCACCTTTCAGGATGTTCAGAAACTGTGGGAGTTCATCGATGCGCACTTTGCGGATAAATGCCCCCAGGCGGGTAATGCGGTATGCATCCTGGTCGGCAAACTGCGCCGTGCCTTCACCTTCTTCTCTAGGCCGCATTGAGCGGAACTTGTACATTCTGAAAATACGATTCCCCTTTCCGATCCTTTGCTGAACAAAAATAGCAGGGCCGGGGGAGTCGAGCTTGATCAGGAGCGCGACGATCAGGCAAAAAGGGATTAGTAGGGGAGCTACAAGCAGCGTAAGCAGTATATCCAGTGCGCGTTTGCCCGCCAGATAGACCGGTTGTGGCTGAAGATTGGCCAAGTCTATGCTTTGCAAAGTAGAAAGGTTTACTTTGCCATTGATGGTCTCTGCAACCTTGCGGGCGTTGAATACGGGTAGTCCTGCAATATTGCAATGACTCACAAAACGTATCCATTGGTCTTCAAGTTGTTCTTCCATATCGACAATTAGCCCGTCGTACCGGGTTTCCCCCATACTGGGGTTGTCCAGAAGACGGTATTCAAAACTCTTAGAAACCGGAGGAAGAATGTTGTCAATTCTCTCTGTTGGGACGCAGGCTAACTTCAAGTATCGAAAACGGCGGTTGATAAGAACCGAGATGATGCGGATTGTTAGTAGCAGGGAAAGGCCGATGATAAGTGAGGTGCGTGCATAGCCGATTCGGGTAAACAGTACCAAGGTGAACACTAAGCCGACAGCAATCAATACTGTGGCCAGGTTATAGGGGATGGCTCGCCTTCCAACAAATTTAGCGATGTTGCTGCTCAAATAGGCCGTGACTGCGTAGCAAAGCACCAGTAGGGCGAGGGTAATCCCCTGATTAGCGTTTTGAACCCAGGATTGATAGCTAAGAAATTGTGCGCCCAGGGTAATAATGGCCAATGCAATAAGGTGGCCGAATGCTGGATTCAGGAGGATTCGCTCATACCAGCGGTTGTGGCGTGATGGCGTTATGGAGATTGGGTCCTGATGCATGCTCAACTCATTTCGGGTGGGCAGTGTCAAAGCCTGTCTCCGTGTTATCGACAATTCATAGGCGAGGCTGGGAATTCTACCATGCCTGTTGGTATCCACAATTCGGTTAAGGCTTAACGGGGCTTGTGACTGGATGGCGGGCTGAGTAGAGGGCAGCAGCTGGCTGTAGAGGAGGTAACCATTGGGCAAAGAAAAAGGGCTTACCCGATGGATAAGCCCTTTTCTTATTTGGCTCCGCCTGCTGGGCTCGAACCAGCGACCCAATGATTAACAGTCATTTGCTCTACCAACTGAGCTAAGGCGGAATGTCTTGAGGCGCGTATATTAGTGACGCCTCTCGGGGTCGTCAACACCCCGGAGGCGCGTTTGTTGCTTATTTAGCCAATGCTTGCTCAATTCGGCGAATAGCGTCCTTCAGTGTGTCCATGCCAACGGCAAAAGACAGGCGCATGCAGCCAGGTGCGCCGAAGGCGGAACCGGGTACCAAGGCCACTTCGGCGGTTTCCAGTAGCAGGGTAGCCAGATCGGTGTCGGACTCCACGCTATCCATGTTGGCAATGGCGTCGGAGAAGTCCGGGAAGGCATAGAAAGTGCCGTCGCCTTTAGCGCATTTCACGCCGGGCAGGGCATCCAGTGCGTCGGTGAGATAGTCGTGACGCTCTTTAAATGCTTTAACCATCTCGTCTACGCAGCCTTGATCGCCGGCTAACGCCGCTTCCGCTGCAGCCTGGCTGATGGAGGCTGGGTTGGAGGTGGACTGGGACTGCACCTTCTTCATGGCAGCAATCAGCTTCTGCGGGCCTGCTGCGTAACCGATGCGCCAGCCCGTCATGGAGTAGGCTTTAGAGACACCGTTCATGACCACGGTGCGGTCATACAGCTCCGGGGTGGCGTTGACGATGTTTACGAAGGGTTTGCCTGTCCACAGGATATGTTCGTACATATCGTCGGTGGCGACGATGATGTTTGGGTGTTTCTTGAGTACTTCACCCAAGGCGGCGAGCTCTTCCAGGGAATAAGCCATGCCGGAGGGGTTGGATGGGCTGTTGATCACGAACAGGCGGGTTTTCGGCGTGATCGCTGCTTCCAGCTGTTCCGGGGTGATCTTGAAGCGGCTGTTCACGTCCGTTTCGATGATTTTTGGGACACCACCGGCAACCAACACCATGTCCGGGTAGCTCACCCAGTAGGGGGCCGGGATGATGGCTTCGTCGCCGTCATTCAACAGGGCCAATGCCATGTTGAAGAAGCTCTGCTTGCCACCACTGGACACCAGCACCTGGCCGGGCTCGTAGGATAGGCCATTATCGCGCTGGAATTTGTCGATAATGGCATTTTTCAGGCCGGGAGTGCCGTCCACCGGGGTGTACTTGGTTTTGCCGGCGTTGATCGCCTCAATGGCGGCCTGCTTGATATGTTCCGGGGTATCGAAATCCGGCTCACCGGCACCCAGCCCAATAATGTCTTTGCCCTGTGCGCGGAGTTCACCGGCTTTGGCGGTAATGGCAAGGGTGGGAGACGGCTTGATGCGTTGTACGCGGTCGGAAAGGCTGATATCGGACATGCACTCCTCGTTCATCTTGATAGTTGATTGGCCACGTTTTTTTAACGTACCGATCGACACAGAAAGGGGCTGGAACTTTACCGGATTCGGGTGCCAATGTCCCGTATTTCCTGATGGGGTCGCTCTTTGATCGCCATCGTGGTTGAACGATCACTCTTACAGGTGGCTGGGGGAGGTAAGCGTTTTTGTCGGAGCGGTCGTTTGGCTGCGATTGCGTCTCTATTCCCTCTCAAATCCCATTCACTGGAGCCACCGCTCCAGTGGGCAACATGGATCATCACGCATTTGATCTGCTGGCTCTGGTACACTACCCGGTGATTTTGCACGCATGACTTTTGCTGTTTTCCCGTCGTCGGGAGGGCAGTAGCCATCAGGAAGCCCAAATGTCTGAAAGCCTCTTCAAACTCCATTCCGACTACCAGCCCGCCGGTGATCAGCCCACCGCCATTGCGCAGCTGATTGAGGGTATTGATGATGGCCTAGGCCACCAGACGCTGCTGGGGGTGACCGGTTCGGGTAAGACGTTCACCATGGCAAATGTGATTGCGCAAACGGGCCGGCCCACCATCATCATGGCGCCGAACAAGACGCTGGCTGCTCAGTTGTACGGGGAGTTTCGAGAGTTTTTCCCCGAAAACGCGGTGGAGTATTTTGTTTCTTACTACGATTACTATCAGCCGGAAGCCTATGTGCCCAGCTCCGATACGTTTATCGAGAAAGATGCCTCGGTGAATGAGCAGATCGAGCAAATGCGACTGTCTGCCACCAAGGCGATATTGGAACGACCGGACACCATTATCGTGGCCACCGTGTCGGCCATTTACGGGCTGGGTGATCCCGCCAGTTACCACGCCATGGTGCTGCATTTAGTGCGCGGCGATCATATCGATCAGCGTGAGCTGTTGCGACGGTTGGCGGAGCTGCAGTACACCCGTAATGAGATGGATTTTCGCCGCGCCACTTACCGAGTGCGTGGGGATGTGATTGATATCTTCCCGGCGGAAGAGGAAAAGGAAGCGGTTCGTATTGAGCTGTTCGATGATGAGGTGGAATCCATCAGCATCTTTGATCCTCTTACCGGTGAGGTGATTCGTCGTATTAGCCGCACCACCATCTACCCCAAGAGCCATTACGTGACGCCAAGGGAAACCGTGCTCAAGGCGGTGGAGATGATTAAGGAAGAGTTGGCCGAGCGGCTGGCCGAACTTAAGGAGCAGAACAAGCTGGTGGAAGCCCAGCGGTTGGAGCAGCGCACCCGCTTTGACATTGAAATGCTGCAGGAGCTGGGTTATTGCAATGGAGTAGAAAACTACTCCCGGTTGTTTTCTGGTCGTGCCCCCGGCGATGCTCCGCCCACCCTGTTTGATTACCTGCCGGACAATGCGCTGCTGATTGCCGATGAGTCCCACGTCACCATTCCCCAGTTGGGCGCCATGTATAAGGGCGACCGCTCGCGTAAAGAAACCCTGGTAAGTTTCGGGTTCCGGTTGCCCTCTGCCATGGATAACCGGCCACTGAAGTTTGAGGAATGGGAGCTGCTGGCGCCACAAATGGTCTTTGTGTCTGCTACTCCAGGGCCCTATGAGAAGAAATACGCTGGGCAGGTGGTGGAGCAGGTGGTGCGCCCCACCGGCCTGGTGGACCCGAAAATCGAGATCCGTCCGGCGACCACTCAGGTGGATGATCTGCTCGGCGAAGCCAAGGAATGCATTGCCAAAGAGCAGCGGGTGTTGGTGACCACGCTGACCAAGCGCATGGCAGAGGATCTCACTGAATACCTGAATGAGCATGGTATTCGGGTGCGTTATCTGCATTCCGATATTGATACAGTGGAGCGAGTGGAAATTATTCGCGATCTGCGCTTGGGCAAGTTCGATGTGCTGGTGGGGATTAACTTGCTGCGTGAAGGGCTGGACATGCCAGAAGTGGCGCTGGTGGCGATTCTGGATGCGGACAAGGAGGGCTTTCTGCGCTCCGACCGGTCACTGATCCAGACCATCGGCCGGGCTGCCCGGAATGTGGATGGCCGCGCGATTCTCTATGCGGACAAGATGACCGGCTCCATGGAGCGGGCTATCGACGAGACGGATCGTCGTCGCGAGAAGCAGGAGGCCTTCAATGAGGCCAATGGCATCACCCCGCAAGGGCTGAATAAGAAGATTCGTGACATTATGGATGACAGCGGTGGCAGCCGTTTTGATCGCAAGTACAAGGGCGAAAAGAAAGTGGCCGAGTCTCCGTCGGATTATCTGGGTGCCCGCTCACCGGCGCAAGTGGCCAAGGAAATCAAAGCGCTGGAAGCGAAGATGATGGAACATGCCAAGAACCTGGAGTTCGAGGATGCCGCCGCCACCCGTGACAAGATTCACCAGCTCAGAGAGCTGGGTTTTATGCGCTAGAGATACCCGTTGTGGGTAGCCGCCAACCCTTTGTGTATTGACACCTTCACTGTTACACAATCGCCCATCTTCCCACGGTGCGAACCCGAGCCTTGGTCAGCAAAGTCCGCTTATTAAAAGCGGACCCACAGTTTAGGGCTCTACCCGATTGCCCTGCGGGCGATTCTCTTGCTGCGCAAGTTGCGTGCTTTGCAAGGGAGCGCCTACGGCGTTAATGGTTTGCTGTGAGCCGGGCGATGGGGTGCTGGGCGCCAGTTGTTCCACCCAGATTAGGGTCCCCGCGATTACGGCCACAGGCATGATGAACAGGTTCACCAGCGGGATCATGGTTAGGGCCATGACGATGGCGCCGAAGGTGAGCACTAGCCAGCGCTTTTCTTTTAGCCGTTCTAGCATCACCTCAAAGGGCACCTGGCGATTGTCGGCGCCAAAATCGATGTACTGCATGCCCAGTAACCAGCCAGACCACAAAAACCAGATGGCTGATGCCAGTACGTTGACCACCGGAATAAAGTAAATCACTAAGACTACAAACAAAATCAGCACGGCGCGCCATAGCCAATACCAGGTTTTACGCAGTTCCCGTTTGAAAGTACGCAGGATCATGGCGGGGATAGATTCGTCGTTCATGGGATGGCCGGTGATTTGGATATCCACTTTTTCTGCCAGAAAGCCCATGAAGGGCGCGGCAATCAGCTGCACACCGATGGAAAACACGCTGGCGAACAAACCAAGCAATAAAATCCACACCAACACCACTGCGGCATCGATCAGGAAGTGTAGGGCGCCATTGAGGAAACTCCAGAAGCCGGTTAGCACCCAGTCTGCCGTGGCGGCGGTGATCCAGCCTGCAATCCAACTACCGCTGAGCCAGTACAGGCCTCCGAAAACTAAAATGTTGAAGATCAGCGGGATAATTACATAGCGTCGCAGTTCTGGGCTGCGGGCCAGTTTTAAGCTGCGGGTTAGGTAGGTAATGGCATCGGCGATCTGGGACACGACTAATCCTTGGCGGTTAAAAGCAGCTACACGCTACAAGCCCCGCGCTGCAAGGTAAAGACGTGGGCGTTGTGGCTAGCCATGCTTGCAGGTCGGTGGTGGCAGCAGTAGGTGGAGCAAACGGTCTTTGGCGGCTTATTTACTTGCCTACTTGCTTGGGGCGGTGGCGCGGTGAATCGCTCATGCTGTTTATCTGCTTACCTTCTGCGCTGTTTATGTGCCTATGGATAAAATCGGAATACGGAGCGGTAGGCGATGTTTTGCACTTCTTTGCAGTGCGCTGGGGTTGGGATGCGATATAACCCGGTGTGGTGTGGTTATTGTAATCTCAGCGTCTCGGCGGATGAATTCGGGCCGGGTTGTCGCTAGACTTAGCTCTTTCATTATTGGCGCCCCTAGGGCGTTTGCCGTTGCCGGCGTAGAGACAGCAATCGTATGCGACTGAAATCAATAAAACTGGCTGGGTTTAAATCCTTTGTGGACCCTACCACCACCTATTTTCCGGAAAACCTCACCGCGGTGGTGGGGCCTAACGGGTGTGGCAAGTCCAATATTATTGACGCGGTGCGCTGGGTCATGGGGGAATCTTCCGCCAAGCACCTACGTGGTGAGTCCATGGCGGACGTGATTTTTAACGGTTCCAATGCCCGCAAACCCGTAGCCCAGGCGTCTATTGAGTTAATTTTTGATAACTCCGACGCCACCGTCACCGGTGAATACGGCAAATTCAACGAAATCTCCGTGAAACGCCAGGTCACCCGGGATGGCCAGTCCAACTATTTCCTCAACAACACCAAGTGCCGGCGTAAGGATATTGCCGATATTTTTTTAGGCACCGGTCTGGGACCGCGCAGCTACGCCATTATCGAGCAGGGCATGATTTCCCGGTTGATTGAAGCCAAGCCGGAAGAGCTGCGGGTGTATATCGAGGAAGCGGCGGGTATTTCTAAGTACAAGGCTCGCCGCCGCGAGACCGAGAACCGCATTCGCCGCACCCGCGAGAACCTAGAGCGACTGACTGATATCCGCGATGAGCTGGCACGGCAAATCGAACGCCTGAGCCGCCAGGCCAGTGCGGCGGAGAAGTACAAGCAGTATAAAGAGGAAGAGCGACTGAAAGGGGCCCAGCTCAAGGCGTTGCGCTGGAAAGGGCTGGATGTGCAGGTTAAGCAGCTGGACCATGTGATTGGCGAGTTGGACGTATCCATGGAAGCAAAAGTGGCGGAACAGCGCCACGTGGATGCGGAAGTAGAACGTTTGCGCGAGAAGCACCACGAGGTGCAGGAGCGCTTCAACGAAGTGCAGCAGCATTTTTACGCCCTGGGCGCAGAAGTGGCGCGCCTAGAGCAGAGCATCCAGCATCAGCGTGAGCGCAAGCAGCAATTGTACGAAGAGCTGGACCAAGTTCGTGCCAGCTGGAAAGAGGCGGATGCACACCTGCGCATCGACAGCGAGAAAGTGGCTGAGCTAGACGCCATTCTGGCGGAGCGTGAGCCGGAACTGGAAATGGTCTGCGAGCAACAGGAAGCCTCCAGCGAAGCGCTGGCACTGGCTGAAGAGACTATGCAGCGCTGGCAGCAGGCGTGGGAAGAATTTAACGGCAAATCCGGCGAATCCCGCCGTCAGGCGGAGGTGGAGCAGTCCCGCATTCAGCATCTGGATAAATCCCAGGAGCGTTTGCGCGATCGGATTGACCGGCTGAAAAAAGAACAGGAATCCCTGGACGCCGGCCCGCTGGCCCAGGAAATGCGCGAGCTGGAAGAGCAGGTTGAGCAATATCGCGGGCAGTCGGAAGAAAACGAACTGCGCAGCGAATCTCTGCAGGAAGAGATCAACCAGCTTCGCCGGGCTAACGGTGACCGGGGTCGCCAATTGGATGAGGCCCGCGAAAAGCTGCAAAGCCTGAAGGGCCGACGCAGCTCCTTGGAGGCTCTTCAGAAAGCGGCCATGGGGGATGATGGCGCGGTCAGCGATTGGCTCACCCGCCATGAGCTGGATGATGAACCGCGGCTGGCGGACCAGCTGCAAGTGGCCGAGGGCTGGGAAAAGGCGCTGGAAGCGGTGCTCGGCGATAGCATTCAGGCGGTGGCGGTGAGTGGTTTTGAACAGCTCAACGACTGGTTGGACGACCTGTCCCACGGCCGCCTGGCGCTGGTTAGCCCGGGGGCGGTAAAGGCCACAGCCGGTAGTAAGGCGACACTATTGCGCGACCATGTTGAAGGTCAGGCACCGGAAGGCCTGCTGGCAGGGGTCTATGTGGCCGATAATCTGGACGCGGCGCTGACCCTGCGCAGTCAGTTAGAGGCCCATGAATCCGTGGTTACCCGTGACGGTATTTGGCTGGGGCCGGATTGGCTGAAAGTGGCGAAAGAGGAAGACCAAGAAGCCGGTATCCTCGAACGCCGCCGCGAGTTGGAGGCGTTGGTCGGCGAGATTGAGACTCTTCAGGCCACCGTGGATGATCTGAAAGAGCAGCTAGAAAGCACCCGCGAGCAAATTTCCGAGCTGGAAGAAGAGCGCGAAGAGGTGCAGCGACAAGCGAGCCGAATTAACCGAGAGCTGGGTGAAATCAATGCTCAGGTGAGTGCCCGTCAGGTGCGTCTGGAGCAGATTACCATGCGCCGTGAGCGTCTCGGCCGAGAAATGGACGAGACCAACGAGCAGCTGGAGCAGGAACAGGAACAGCTGAAAGAAGCCCGGGCGGTGCTGGCCGAAGCGCTGGACGCCATGGAAACCGATAGCGGTGAGCGCGAAGCGTTGCTCACCCGTCGGGACGAATTGCGTTTGAGCCTGGATGAGTCTCGCCAGAAAGCCCGCCAAGATCGTGACCGGTCCCATCAGCTGGCTATGGAGGTGCAGGGTGCTCGCACCCAAGCGGATTCGCTGCGACAGAATTTGAGTCGCCTGGAAGCTCAGGTGCAGATGATGGCCGAGCGCAAGGCGCTGCTCGAAGAGCAGACCAACGAAGGCGACGAGCCGGGCACCGAATTACAGATGCAGCTGGAAGAAAAGCTGGAAGTGCGCCTGGAAGCCGAGCACAAGCTGGCCGAAGCTCGCCGTGAACTGGAAACCGTGGACCATGAAATGCGTAACCTGGAAGGCCAGCGCGGCCAATTCGAACGCCAGGCCCAGGAAGTGCGCAGCACCATGGAGCAGAAGCGGATGCAGTGGCAGGACCTGAGCACCCGACGGCAAACCGTGGCAGAGCAGCTGGCCGAGCAGAACTTTGACCTGGATACGGTGCTGGAGAACCTGCCGGACGAGGCGGATGAGCAGCAGTGGGCACAGGAAATGGACATGATTGGTCAGCGGATTTCTCGCCTGGGCCAGATTAACCTGGCGGCCATCGACGAATACCAGCAGCAATCCGAGCGCAAGAACTATCTGGACAGTCAGAATGACGACTTGGAAGATGCCTTGGGCACCCTGGAAAATGCCATTCGCAAGATTGATCGCGAGACCCGGGCCCGTTTCAAAGAATATTTCGATCGCATTAACCGTGGCCTGCAGGAGCTATTTCCGAAAGTTTTCGGGGGTGGCCATGCCTATTTGGAACTCACTGGCGATGACCTGCTTGATACCGGTGTTACCATTATGGCGCGGCCCCCGGGTAAGCGAAACAGCACCATTCACCTGCTCTCCGGTGGGGAAAAGGCGCTGACCGCGCTGTCGCTGGTATTCAGTATCTTCCAGCTTAATCCCGCACCGTTTTGTCTGCTTGATGAGGTTGACGCGCCGCTGGATGACGCGAATGTGGGACGTTTCTGTAACCTAGTGTCGGAAATGTCTGCAAAAGTGCAATTTATCTACATCACACATAACAAGATTGCGATGGAGATGGCTGCTACTCTGATGGGTGTCACTATGCATGAGCCAGGGGTTTCCCGTCTGGTATCAGTGGATGTGGAAGAAGCGGCCGAAATGGCGGCAATGTGAGGAGTCGGTGCCGTTGTAATAGCGGTGCTTCAGCACAAGCAAGGAAGAAGAGGCGATGGGCCTGAACTTAGAAACATTGATTGGCATTCTGGTTATTTTGATCCTGCTGATTCTCGTCGACGGTATGCGGCGGATGATTAGAGAGCGGCATGGGCGCCTGCGTATGCGCATTGACCCCCGTTACCGTGACCAACCGGAAGAAGAGGAAGACCGCGGCCATAACCCAGAGCTAATCGGCTCTGCTCGCGTGATCCGTCGTGCTATGGAAGAGGATCAAAAGGAACGCCCACCCATGGTAATGGAGCCGGATGAAGCGGCCGCAGATACCCGTACGGCTGAACAGCAAAGCCTGTTCGAAGCCGAGCAAGGATCGGCGCCTCAACCGGGGGGGGCGCCCGAGCCCCAGCCAGAGGTTGCCCCGGCCCCTAACCCGTCGGCAGTAGAGCGACAGCCAGAATCGACTCCCGAACCTCGTGAGGCGCCTCGCCAAGAGCCACGGATAGAGCCTAAGGCCGCACCGAAAACGCCCCGCGAGCCTCAGCCCGTGCTGGAAGTGATCGTGGTACACCTGATTGCCCACCGTGGTGCGCCTTTTGACGGTGGCGCTTTACTGCGCATGCTGTTGGAAGCGGGGTTGCGTTATGGTCGCATGAATATTTTCCATCGCCATGTAAGTGTGAACGGTGCCGATGATTTGCAATTTTCCATGGCCAATGCGGTTGAGCCCGGCACTTTTGATTTGGATACCATGGAGAGCAAGACGTTTGCCGGGGTGACATTCTTCCTGAAACTGCCGGGGCCTACTGATGCCAGGAGCGCATTGGACAAGATGCTGTCTATTTGCCAACGGCTGGCTTCGGAACTGGATGGTGAACTCAAAGATGAACAGCACAGCGTATTGACCCCGCAGACCATGGAACACCTACGTCAGCGCGTGCAAGAATTCGAACGGCGCCAACGGGTGCCGAGCGTGTAAAAGCAGTTGAACGTTTAACGTTGAAAAGCAAAAGCCAAGCCCTATCTTGGCGCTTTAGGGGGCGTGCAGCGTAGATTGTCGGATCTCAACGGTACTTGTATTTTTGGGTTCTTGCTGCGCCCTTGCTGAAAATCGCTGGCATGGCCTTTCCAATAACGAGGCGACAGCCCGCGTTTCAACGTTAAGCTTTACGCGTTCAACGCACCCCGCCTCTTCAATCACTAAACTCTCACTGCTGCGACCACTGTGACGAATAACAACGATCCTTCCCAGCAAGCACAATCCCTCCGTGATCAGCTTAACGACTGGTCCTACCGTTACTATGTTCAAGATGACCCGGCGGTGCCGGATGCGGAGTACGATCGGGTATTTCGCGCACTGAAAGACCTGGAAGCGCAATACCCTGATCTAGTTACCGCAGATTCGCCCACCCAGCGGGTGGGTGATGTGCCGTTGGATGCGTTTGAGCAGGTGCAGCATGAAGTGCCGATGTTGAGCCTGGACAATGCCTTCGATGATGAGGAGCTACGGGCCTTTGATAAGCGTATTCGTGAACGCTTGGATGTGAGCGAAATCATTGATTACGTGGCCGAGCCCAAGCTCGACGGGTTGGCGGTGTCGTTGCTTTATGAGAACGGTGAGTTGGTGCGGGCGGCCACCCGCGGCGATGGGCAAACCGGTGAGAATATTACCGTGAATGCCAGAACTATTCGCTCGGTGCCTCTTAAACTGCGTGGCAATGATGTGCCTAAGCGGTTGGAAGTGCGCGGTGAAGTGGTCATGCCCCACGCTGGCTTTGAGGAGCTTAATGCTCGCCAGCAAGCGGCTGGGCTAAAGCTTTTTGCTAACCCTCGTAATGCCGCGGCAGGCAGTTTGCGGCAATTGGATTCTCGCATCACTGCCAGCCGCCCGCTGGAATTTTATGCCTACTCCATGGCCCAGCTGGAAGGCTGGGAGCATCCGCCTACCCATTCGGCCATGCTTGATGCATTACGCGACTGGGGTTTACGTGTAAACCCGGAGATTCGCGTTTGTCACGGGGTAGAGGCCTTGCTGCGTTTTTATCAGGGCATCTTGGAAAAACGCGAGCATCTGGATTACGACATTGATGGTGTGGTGTACAAGGTAAACCGCTTCGACTGGCAGGATGACCTGGGCTTTGTTAGCCGGGCGCCGCGCTGGGCCATCGCCCACAAATTTCCCGCCCAGGAAGAGCTCACCGTGCTGAACGGTGTGGATTGGCAGGTAGGCCGTACCGGGGCGCTGACGCCGGTGGCGCGGTTGGAACCGGTGCACGTGGGCGGGGTGATCGTTAGCAATGCCACGCTACACAATATTGATGAAATTCAGCGCTTGGATATTCGCATTGGCGATACCGTGGTGGTGTACCGGGCCGGCGATGTGATTCCCAAGGTGGTGCGGGCACTGCCAGAGCGACGTCCGGCAAATGCACAAGGCATTACTTTGCCGTCGTCGTGCCCGGTGTGTGGTAGTGAAATTCTGCGTGGCCATGATCAAGTGGTGGCGCGCTGTACCGGCGGCTTGATCTGTGGCGCTCAACGGCGTGAAGCCATCAAGCATTTTGCCTCCCGCCGGGCCATGGATATTGATGGGCTGGGTGACAAGCTAGTGGATGCGCTGGTGGATCAGGAGCTGATTACCACTGTGGCCGATCTGTACCGCTTGAAAGCCGAGCAGGTGGCGGGCCTGGAGCGCATGGGGGAGAAATCGGCGGATAATCTTATTGCGGCGCTGGAAGCCTCTAAAACCGTGGGGCTAGGCCGCTTCCTGTTCGCGCTTGGGATCCTACAGATTGGTGAAGAAACCGCCAAGAATCTGGCTGACTGTTTTGGCGATCTGGATAGCATTCGCCATGCTCCGTTGTTGTTGTTGCTGGCGGTGCCGGATGTGGGTCTGGAAGTGGCCAAGGCCATCGGTGCTTTCTTTGCCGAAAGTGATAACGAGGCGGTGATCGACGGTTTGTTGGCGCAGGGGGTGAGCCCACAGGCCAGCGGAGTACCGTCTGCTGCCTTTGTGAACAGCCTGACATTGGCGCAATTGTTAAAGTCCGCCAAGCGATTGGGCATGAATCTTGAAGGGATTGGTGACAAGTCACTGGACATCTTGGGTAGCCATTTCCCCACGGTCGCTGAATTGAGTGCGGCGGCGGCTGAAGGGGCCGGCGCCGAACCCGAGGGCGTACGCTCCGGGGTTATGACACAGCTGGCCAAGGCGTTGGCGGAAAATGACTGGCGAGGCCGGCTGCAGGATGCGGAAAAAAAGGTTGCTGATATGGCTGCCCGTGCCCCCCAGGAAATGGAAAGTCAGCCTTTAGAAGGGCAGACCTGGGTACTGACCGGGACGCTTGAGCAGTTTACCCGGAATCAGGCTAAACAGGCCCTACAGCAGCTGGGCGCCAAAGTGGCTGGGTCGGTGTCTAAAAATACTCGCATGGTGGTGGCAGGTGCATCTGCGGGCTCCAAACTGGCGAAAGCGGAATCGTTGGGCATTGAGGTATGCGATGAAGCTGCGCTACTGTCCCTATTGAACCAGCACGGTATTGATCCGGGAGCGTTATGAAAGTCTGGCTAACCCTGCTTTTGGTAGTACTATTTCTGAGTGGCTGTGCTGCCACACCGACGCATACAGATAATGTCTGTGCGGTGTTTGATCAGCGGGGGGGCTGGTTCAATAACTGGTACAAATACGCCAAGAACACGGAAAAAGAGTACGGGGTGCCGGTGCCCGTGCTGATGGCAACGATCTACAAAGAGTCGGGCTTTAATGCTAGAGCGAAACCGCCGCGCACCAAGCTACTGGGTTTTATCCCCTGGAAACGCCCGTCGTCGGCCTATGGCTATCCTCAGGCGCTGGACGGCACTTGGAATTGGTACAAAGACGCCACCGGTCGCCGTGGCGTAAAGCGCAATGATTTCAAGGATGCGGTGCGATTTGTCGGCTGGTATCACTACCAGAGTTACAAGAAAAATGGCGTGGCCCGTAACGATACCTACAACCTTTATCTGAACTACTACGCCGGCCACGGCGGCTATGCCCGCGGCACCTGGAAAAACAACAAATGGATGAAAGGCGCCGCCCAGCGCACCGCCTCCATGGCGAACCGATATGAGCAACAAATGCAGGGCTGTGGAAGGTAATAGCGACAAGTGATGGGTTTGGAATGCTAGGAAAACTCCCTGCCTTATGACGGGGTTTGATTTGAATGGTGCTTGATTGTTACTTGTCGCGGTAAGCTAGAGTTTGTAGCTGATTTTCCCTGGGGTGTTTTTTGGATAATGAATCCATCGTTTACGGCTGCATTAAGCATTTACCGTTTGGTAATTTGCAGGAGCGTAAGACGAGTTGTTTTCAAAACCGCAAGGCCATTCGGCAATTACCGCAGGCAGACGAATGGCCGTTTCTGTGTCGGGAAATGTTTTGCGTACCCGGAGACGACTTGATGGGCGGCACCTTCCAGACTCAGGTGATTCATTTCGGTATGTCTTACCGTGCGGTGGAGTACGAGTGGGAGCACTGGATCGCTAAATTTGAATCTCTGCTCAAGAATATGTACTGGGTGAATGCGGTGGTGCACTTGGAAACTGAATTGTCCGGGTTTCATACCTTCGTGTGGGATAGTGCCGACGCATACCACGCACCCTCTGATGCGCCTTTACGGGTGCGCTGCGAATGGGCCCGAGAAGGCGTTATTTCCTGAATCTTTGCTTCAACGCTAAGGCCTGCTTGAGTGCCTGCTTGAGTGCCTGATTAGAGCCTTCCGCCTGCGCAAATAATCTTTTTCCATTTGCCATTATTTCCTCTCTTGCTGATTGCATTCTTTTTTCCTTGCTGCATAGTCAAGTGAGAAAATCATAAAAAGGTGAGGATGATGGCTCTCAATTATTCATTGCTTGATGTATTTGCTGGTGCACCATTTCAGGGCACTCAGGTGCCAGTGGTGATGTTGGATTCGGCCAACAGTAGTGATGCCAGTAAAACGGCTATTGCCGGTGAATTTCAGCAAACTGAAACCGTGTTTATCGAGCCGGGAAATGATGCTTCGCCGGTGACGGTGTTTAATAGTAAGGGTAAACAACTATTCGGTGCCCACACCATTCTGGCAGCGTCTTATGTCGCTTATGAAATGGGGCTGACAAAAGATGAAGGGGAATTTGCGTCGTTCCTGCTGAAACAAAATGAGCAGTTGATTGAGAGTTTTATTGATAAGGGCGATAGCTCGCCGGGGGCGATTCAGTTTGCGCGAGTGCTGAATCCGACAATCGACCGCTACACTCCGGAAGTTCCTCGTTTGGCGGCGGCGCTGAACATTGACGAAAAACATATTTCGTTCAGTAAGTACAAGCCGATGGTGGTGAGTGTGGACAAGCCCACGCTGATCGTGCCCTTTACTAAACCGGAACACGTACTGGCGGCGAGCCTTAACCCGGATCGCTGGTCGGATCTGTTCGGTGGTGTTTATACCTCGGAGCTTTTTCTATTCGCTCCGGGAACCATTACCGGGTTTACGGAATTTCATGGTCGGTTGCTAAACCCCTCGCTGCCCCGTGATGCGTTTCCGCCGATTGGTGCGGTGATGCCGGAGTTTATTGCCTACCTGGCAGAACAGGGCGAGACGGCGCCCGGTACCCATACCCTGTCTGTGGATCGGGGTAGCCATGAAACCCGTAAAAGCATTCTCCATGCAGAATTCGATAAGCGCCCGGGCAAAGAGGTGCGCTGCCGCATTGGCGGTAACGTGATCAAGATGGGGACGGGGTCACTGCTGTATTCGTGACCCTGAGCTTATTCGTTACCTGAACGATTTTTCAGGTAGACGATGAACGCCACGGTGGCGATGACAGTAAGAAACAGCACGAAGGCTGTGATCAGTTGGTCGAGGGTCAAATTACTGAGCATGGGGCTTCCTTGGTGTATAGGTGAAAATGTATTTTCAAATTAGCATGGTCGCTAGCGTGTTGCATGGCCAGTGACTGCCAGGCCTCTCCTGCAATGGCAGGAGGCCCGGTGTTTGGTGTTATTCAATCGCGCAGAGTGCGGCGCGGGTCTTGTCCCAGCCTAGGCAGCCATCAGTGATGGACAGGCCATGCTGAAGCGGTTTCCCTTGGCCTTGTTTACCGTCGTGGAGATGGCTTTCCAGCATGATTCCGGCGATGGCGGTTTGTCCTTGAGCTCGTTGTTGCAGCAAATTTTGTAGCACAGCAGGCTGGCGTAACGGGTCTTTACCGCTGTTGGCATGGCTGCAGTCCACGATCAGGCGTGGGTTACAGCCTTTGTTCTTGAGGGCGGCAGTAGCGCGCTGCACGTTGTTGGCATCGTAGTTGGGCCCGTCGTGGCCGCCACGCAACACCAAATGGGTATCCAGATTGCCGGCGGTTTGTAGCAGCGCGCTGTGGCCGTGTTCATCCATGCCTAAGTGGGTGTGAGGATGGATCGCCGCGCCCATGGCATCACAGGCCACGTCAATGCTGCCGTCAGTGCCATTCTTGAAACCCACAGGCAGAGCCAGGCCGCTGACCATTTCCCGGTGGATCTGGGATTCTGTGGTGCGTGCCCCGATGGCGGCCCAACTAAGCAGGTCGCCTAGGTAATCTGCAGCCATGGGGTGCAGCAGCTCGGTGGCAAGCGGCAGGCCTAACCGGGCTAAGTCCAGCAACAGGTGGCGGGACACATTCAGGCCAGTGGCGATATCATTGCTGCCATCTAGATGTGGGTCGTAGAGCATGCCTTTCCAGCCCACAGTGGTGCGGGGCTTTTCCACGTAGGCTCGCATCACAATGAAGACTTTGTCGTCCAGCTGAGCCGCGAGTTCTGCTAGACGGTGCCCGTATTCCAAGGCGGACTTAGGGTCGTGAAGTGAGCATGGCCCGGTGATTACCAGCAGACGTGAATCTTTGCCATTGAGAATATTGCGAATCGTCTGACGGTGCTGCTCAATGTGTGCGGCGAGTGCGGTATTCACCGGCAAGCGCTCACGCAGTACCGCAGGGGAGGGCAGCGGCTGGCTGCGGCGTGGGGTCGCCTGGCGCTCTTGGATTAGGCTAGCGGCGTTTTCGATATGTTGTGTGCTTACCTGTTGCATGGTGTTCCCTTATTGCGGCGGCGCGTTATCGTCGCGCGTGATTCATCGATCGCTGTTCTGTGCTGTGCAGGTTAGGCCAGCGGCTAAATCGGGTTGTCAGATCGTTCGGTTGATAGCGATACATGTTACTGGCCTCTTGGTGCTGTCTGTTGTTTGCGGCTGTATATCAGCCAATAAAAAACCCCGGGCGGGTTACCGGCCGGGGTTGGATGTGTTCGGCAGGCGTCCCTTAGCTAGCGGGCGCGCCTGAGTATCAATCAGGCGCGCGAGCGGCTAAACCAATACCCGTAATATGACGCAGCAGACACCGCCATACCGGCCATCAGGCCAGTCAGGGTGCGTGTGTTGAACTGTGCTGCGTGCATAGTTATGTCTCTTGAATGTGCTTCATTTAAGGCTAAAGAGTAGCGGTAGCTTGAGAGAGGTGCAAGAGGCTAGGCCCATGTTGCACGATAGCCGCTGACTATTTTTTATATGGCATGGTTTGCGGGCCCACAGTAATCGCTGCGCTGTAGTCCCGCCAGGGTTGAGTGGGAGGCGGTTGTCCTCGCCTCCCACTCGGTAATACTGAGTGGCGTTTGATTCAGCCCAGCTTGATGCCCTTGGCTTTGGCGACCATGGTTAGAATTTTGGTTACGTGGTCGCCACCGGTCATTATTTCGCTCGCGTTATCCATATTGCCGATTTGTTCAAAGTGGGCGGCAATACCATCCGCATTGCGCTCTTCGTCATTCAGGTAAACGCCTTCGCTTTCCATTATACGTACCATGGCGTAGCAACCAGCGCCAGCCAGCAGGATGCGATGGGTAGGGGCTTCGTTGCTTGCCAGGAACAGCACCGCCGGGGTGATTTCCTTTGGCTCCAGCATGGCCAGCACTTTAGGCGGCATCAGGTCTTCAGTCATGCGAGTGGCGGCGGTAGGAGCAATGCAGTTTATCTTGATGTTGTACTTTTCACCTTCCAAAGACAGGGTGTTCATCAGCCCGACCACTGCCAGCTTGGCGGAGCTGTAGTTGGCCTGCCCGAAGTTACCATACAGGCCGGAGGCAGAGGAGGTCATGACGATGCGGCCATAGCCCTGTTCGCGCATGATCGGCCAAACGGCCTTGCTGCAGATTTCTGAGCCGGTGAGGTGAACCGCCACGACTTTATCCCAGTCGTCCTGGGTCATCTTGACGAAGCTCTTGTCGCGAAGGATGCCCGCGTTGTTGATGAGCACATCAATGCGACCCCAGGTATCCATCACCTGTTTTACCATGGCTTCGACCTGAGCCATGTCGGAAACGTCTGCACCGTTGGCAATAGCGTCACCACCGGCAGCCTTGATTTCTGCAACCACTTGCTCGGCGGCTTCACTGGAACCACCGCTACCATCGCGAGCGCCCCCGAAATCATTCACTACCACTTTGGCGCCGAGTTTAGCCAGTTCCAACGCGTGGGATTTGCCCAGGCCATTGCCCGCGCCGGTGACGATGGCCACCTGATTATCAAAACGGATTGTCATGGGTTATCTCTCTAAATTTTTTGAGTTGAAAAGTGCAAAATTCAAAGTTGAAACGCAAGTAACGGCATTGTCGAGTGACGGGCTGTCACGCCGTGAAACAGGCACTAATGTGCGGAATGTTTCAGCTTAATAGCGCGTTCTCTTGCGATTTAAACGTTGAACGTTTAAATCGGTACTACCGCCAGGCTTAACCACTGCGCCATCAAGGCAGGCTTTTCCTGACCTTCAATTTCAACTTTGACACCGTGGCGCAGCTGCCATTCTTGGTCGGAGCGCTGCTTCACTTCCATCAAAGTGAAGGATCCTCGAATCTTACTTCCTTCGCGGACCGGGTTCATGAAGCGGACCTTGTCGAAGCCATAGTTGATGCCCATGACTTGCCCCTTGATGGTAGGCAGTACGTCCATAGCCATGGCCGATAGCATTGACAGAGACAGAAAGCCATGGGCAATGGTGGCACCAAAGGGGCTTTCCTTGGCGGCGCGCTCCGGGTCGGTATGGATCCATTGCGGGTCTTCGGTGAGTTCAGCGAAGCCATCGATGCGTTGCTGGTCGACGGTACGCCACTGGGATGTGCCAACGCTTTTGCCAATGTTCGCCTGCAGCTCTTCAAGGGTAGTTTGCTGTTTGCTCATAGTGCTTTCCCGTTGGTGGCCCGGTAAGTAGCAGCCGAGATCCACTCTCCAAAATGTCTTTTAGAAGAAGGAGTATGTGGGTGACCTAATCAGTCGTAAAGGATGAAAGGCGCCATTAAGGGCGAAAAATATGTCATGGCTTGCTGTGTGGCCAATGGTGTATCTCTGACGCTATTTTAAACATTAGAAGCAAGCGGTTTTTTAGGAAGAAATTATTAATAAACAATAGCCTAGGGTGGCCGGTGAGAGCGATTCTGATGGGCTTGCATAACACATACCGCTGAGCAGCGTGACCCGTTAACCGGCAGCTGGCGCGCTGCCTCTCCTAAACAAGCTCATCTCCTCTGGGCTTGGTTACCCCGCCGTTCTGCTCTTCGAGGCTGGCCCCAAAATATTGTGGCACTTTCGATAACAGGACATAGAACTTCAAAATTGCAGCCTCTGTGTCCTGAAGGGGGGGGGCATAATGAATGGTGTTTATTCACAGGGATGAAGAATATCAATTTCACTAACTAATGGCGCTAATCTAATCTGGTTGAATATTATTTTGAGCCGAGGATACACGCATGGCCCAGTTTTACCTTGTCCGCCACGGGCAAGCATCGTTCGGTACCGATAATTACGATCGCCTTTCCGAACTGGGTCACCAGCAAGCTCGCTGGCTGGGTGAGTATTTTGCCGAACGGGATATGGGCTTTGATGCCCTTGTGTGCGGTGATCTGGTACGGCATCGGGAAACGGGAGCCGGTATTTGTGAAGGCCTGGGTGTGGCCTTACCCGAAGACATTCAGTCCGGCCTTAACGAATTCGATTTCCAGTCACTGGTGAATGCCTACCTGGCTCAGCACCCGGACCAGGTGCCTAGCGAAGGTGCTCCGGTGGCGGCCTTTTACAAGGCCTTTTACAAGGCCTTGAAAACGGCCATGAAACACTGGCGAATGGATACGCTGACCGGCGATCTGCCGGAAAGCTGGCAGGGCTTCTCTGACCGGGTTGCTGCCGCCCGCGATCACATCCAGCAGCAGTACAACGATAAGGACCGGTTGCTGATTGTCAGCTCTGGTGGTGCCATGGCCATGTTCATCAAACATATTCTTGGCGCGTCGGATGAGGCCGTAGTGGAGCTGAATCTGCAGATTCGCAACAGTAGTGTGAGCCACGGTTTTTTTAATCAAAAGGTGGTGCGTATGGCTAGTTTTAATAACGTGCCGCATCTAGATCGCCCTGACCGTTTCGACGCGATCACTTACTACTAATTTTCGTGCTTTGTGCTCCAACCTTGTACGCGCTGCATCGCATTTAACGCAGCCACAAGACTGCAGGAGCAAACGGGTAATAGGGAGAGCGTCATGGATTTTCAGTACACAGAAAAAATGCAGACATTGATCACTCAGGTGCGTGATTTTATTAACAACGAAATCCGCCCGGCGGAAAACGTGTATTACGAGCAGCTGGCAAAGAGCCCGTGGGAAACGCCGCCGATCATGGATGAACTGAAAGAAAAGGCCCGAGCTAAAGGGTTATGGAACCTGTTTTTGCCTACAGAGTACGCAGAGTACAGCGCAGGCTTAAGTAACCTGGAGTATGCGCCGCTGGCAGAAGAAATGGGGCGCTGTCGTATTGCATCCGAAGCGTTTAACTGTGCTGCTCCGGATACTGGCAATATGGAGGTGCTGGCAAAATACGGCAACGATGCTCAGAAAGAACAGTGGTTGTTGCCGTTGTTGGAAGGCCGTATTCGTAGTGCCTTCGCCATGACCGAGCCGCAAGTGGCGTCCTCTGACGCGACTAATATCGAAACGCGTATAACGGAAGATGGCGACGATTACATCATCAACGGCCGTAAGTTTTATATCAGCGGCGCCATGCGAAAAACCTGCGAAATTATGATTGTCATGGGCAAGAGCAGCCCGGATAACCCCAACCGCCACCAGCAGCAATCCCAGATTTTGGTGCCTACCAATACCCCCGGGGTCAACATTGTTCGCCCGATGCAGGTATTTGGTTACAACGATGCACCCGAAGGCCATGCCGACGTTATTTTCGACAATGTGCGTGTGCCCAAGGCCAATATAATTCTCGGTGAAGGGCGGGGTTTCGAAATCGCTCAGGGGCGCCTGGGTCCGGGCCGGATTCACCACTGCATGCGTATGATCGGCGCGGCTCAGGAGGCGTTTGAGATGATGTGCAAGCGGGTAAACCAGCGTGAAGTGTTCGGTGCGCCCATGAGCAAGCAGGGCTCGGTGCGCGAAGATATCGCCAAATCTTACTGCGAGATTGAGCAGGCACGGTTGCTGACGCTGAAAGCCGCAGACGCCATGGATCGCTCAGGTAACAAAGACGCGAAGGATTTGATCGCTATGATCAAGGTGGTTGCGCCTAATATGGCGTTAAATGTTATCGACCGGGCGATTCAGATCCACGGTGCCGTGGGCTTGAGCCAGGATACGCCGTTGGTTCACTTCTTTAGCTACGCGCGCACTCTGCGTCTGGCCGATGGCCCGGATCAGGTGCACATGATGCAGTTGGGCCGGAACATGGCTAAACAATTCGCCTGATTTCAGGTGTGGCCCGCAGCGTCAATCGCGTTCTGGGTGTTGCTTTTTGCGCAGCAGAAAAAAGAAGAACAGTAGGAGGGCTCCATGTCCCAGATAGATACACAGAAACTGGCTGAGTATTTTGAGCAGCATATCGAGGGCTTCAAGGGTCCCATTGAAGCGGAGAAATTCGAGGGGGGGCAGTCCAACCCTACCTTCAAGATTACGGCCGCCTCTGGCTCCTATGTGCTGCGCCGTCAGCCGCCGGGCAAACTGCTCAAGTCCGCCCATGCGGTGGATCGCGAATTCCGTGTTATGGCCGCGTTGAAAGACACCGATGTACCGGTGCCCAATGTGCTGCACCTGTGCGAAGACCGTGATGTTATCGGCTCCATGTTCTATGTGATGGAGTTTTGCGAAGGACGCATTCTCTGGGATGCGGCGCTTCCCGAGGCGGGAGAGGGCGATGCCGCAAATGCGGCACGCCGCGAGATGTACTCGCAAATGAACCGGGTGCTGGCGGCCATTCACAGTGTGGACCTGGAGGCCGTAGGCCTGACTGATTACGGTAAGCCGGGCAGTTATTTTGAACGTCAACTCGACCGCTGGACCCAGCAGTACGAAGCGTCCAAATTGCAGGAAATTGCGGCCATGGATTCGCTGATCGCCTGGTTACAGACCCATCAACCAGAGGATGACGGCCAAGTGTCACTGGTGCACGGTGATTACCGCTTGGACAACTTGATGTGGCACCCGCAAAAGCCGCAAGTCATGGCGGTGCTGGATTGGGAGTTATCCACCTTGGGCCATCCACTGGCGGATCTGGCGTATCAGTGTATGGGTATGCGAATGCCTCAACGAGGCGCCAAGATGGCCGGTCTGCAAGGCAAAGACCGTACTGCGTTGGGTATTCCTACTGAAAAAGAATACGTGGCCATGTATTGCGAGCGCCGTGGTATTGCCCATATCGACAATTGGGAATTTTATCTGGCATTCAGTTTTTTCCGCCTTGCGGCCATTTGCCAGGGAGTCGCGAAAAGGGCTCAAGACGGTAATGCCTCCAGCAAGCAGGCCTCTCAAGTAGGTGCTCTGGTCGAGCCACTGGCCTCCATGGCCATGCAAATTATTAATGAAGGGGCATAAAGCCACGGCAAGCTGCAAGCGAAAAGGAAAGCCGGGCGGCAATGTGGCTACTGTGCTTTCGAATAGCCGCAGGCTATGGGGCTTGTGGCTTATGGCCTTTTTTCGGGAGAGAAATAATGAGTACCGATCTTTTTAATCTTGAGGGCAAGGTTGCTCTGGTGACCGGCGCGAGCCGGGGTATTGGCGAAGAAATTGCCCGCCTGTTGGCAGAGCAGGGCGCCCATGTGATTGTGTCCAGCCGTAAGATTGATGGCTGTCAGGTCGTTGCCGATGCCATTAAGGCAGACGGTGGCAGCGCAGAAGCTTTTGCTTGTCATGTGGGCGAGCTGGCGCAAATTGAAGCGGTGTTTTCCCATATCCGTAAGGTGCACGGAAAACTCGATATTTTGGTAAACAATGCCGCGGCTAATCCATTTTTCGGGCATATTCTTGATACCCCGGTGGACGCCTTCGATAAGACCGTGGATGTGAACTTACGTGGTTACTTCTACATGTCCGTGGAAGGGGGCAAGTTGATGCGCGAAAACGGCGGTGGCGCTATCGTCAATACTGCTTCGGTGAATGGTCTGACCCCGGGCGAAGGCCAGGGGGTGTATTCCATTTCTAAAGCTGCCGTGATCAGCATGACCAAGGCGTTTGCCAAAGAGTGTGCGCAATTCAACGTGCGAGTGAATGCGTTGCTGCCGGGGCTGACTAAAACCAAGTTCGCCGGTGCCCTGTTTGCCAACGAAGATATCTATAAACAGGCCCTGAGCCAAATCCCCATGCGTCGTCACGCGGAACCCAAAGAAATGGCCGGCACGGTCCTTTATCTAGTCTCTGATGCTGCCAGCTTCGTGACAGGTGAGTGTGTTGTGGTTGATGGCGGCTTTACGATTTAACACTCACGTTGCTATCAAACCGTTATAGGTCTTCGCTTTTAGGGGGCAAAACGCGGGTAGGGTGCTCCGGTGCTCTCGGTGCGGTGAGGCTAGGTAGATTTTTAGTGTATCTGCCTGTTTTCCGTTTTGCTGCCTTCGTTTGTGCCCAGATAAGGGAAGGCCTACAGCGGCTTTTTGTAAGCAGATGGATGCCCAAGGCGGGTCAAGAGTGTTGTTTTACCGCTTTCGGTGCAGGAGGAAGTAATGGATCCAATTCTCGATTTTACCGGCAAGACGGCGTTGATCACCGGTGCGGCCAGCGGTTTTGGCAAATTACTGGCACAAGAACTGGGTAAGCGCGGTGCCGCGCTGGTATTGGGCGATATCAATATGGATGCCCTTAACCCGTTGGCAGACACACTGGCTGAGCAGGGCGTTAAAGTTGCCGCACTGCGCTGTGACGTGTCCAGTGAGGCGGATTGTAAAGCCATGGTGGATGCGGCGCTGTCTCAGTTCGGTCACCTGGACTTGGCTGTGAACAATGCGGGTATTGCCCACGGTTTTATTCCGTTTACGCAATTGAGCGAAGAAGTGCTGGATCAGCAGATGAACGTGAACGTTAAAGGCGTGATGTTCGGCATGAAGCACCAAATCGATGCCATGAAGGTGGGCGGCGGCAGTATCGTCAACGTGAGTTCCATGGCGGGGTTAGGTGGTGCGCCTAAAATAGGGGCCTACTCGGCGGCCAAGCATGCGGTGATTGGGCTCACACGCACAGCAGCAGTGGAATATGCCAAGCGCAACATTCGCGTGAATGCGATCTGCCCGTTTTATACTCATACACCGATGCTGGATGAAGGTGAGCTAGCAAAAAACAGGGAACAGGTGCATGCCATGCTTGCCTCCGGTTGCCCAATGAAGCGACTGGGACAGCCCTCTGAGATTGTTGCAGCCATGCTCATGCTGCTGTCGCCGGCCAACAGCTATATGAGTGGCCAGGCCCTTGCTGTGGATGGTGGTGTATCCGCGTTTTGATTTGCCGTTTTGGGTTCGGCTTGTGGGCTTGTTTGAAGGTTAACGGGGGGGGGCTTTCGGCGTGTATGCGCCTTCTTTTAGGCTGGTTAGCAAGCTATGCCCCATTTGGGGCATAGTGCAGGCACTTTTGAAGGCATGTTGGTTGCCGTCGATTAAAGTGCAAAAAACGACGGCGCGCCAGCCGGAGTACCCTGAAGGCTATGTAAGCATACAGGGCGCTTTTCAACGGCTCTTTAGTGCGTTTTTTTACCTTTACCTTTGCGCTGGGTTGCCTGGGCATGTTGCTCGGTGAGCAGGCCGTTCGGTCCAAACAGTTTTTCTCGCCATTCCTCCAGTAACGCATCGGTGTCGTGCTGGGAAGGGTGGAAATCTCGTTTAAAGAAATCTAGGTACTGGGGCGTTAATTTGGTGAACAACCCTTTGCGACCGAACAAAAAGGTGAGGCCTTTCCAGTTACTTTTCAGATCAAACAGGCGACCGTCTGAGGCCAACATGCGTGCCTGGAAGGCGGCCATTACGGTGAAGAAAAGGACGGTGGTTGGGATCATAGCACCAGTACGAATGGCGTAGCTGCCGCTGACTTTCTCATAGACATCGTAGGCCACGGTTTTGTGTTCGTTTTCTTCCAGCGCATGCCATAACCACAGTTTTAACGTGGTTTCATCAATGAGTTTTTTCTGATGCTCGTCTTCACGTAGCAGCTGTTCAGCGATGATGGCAGTGTAATGTTCCAGGCACACCGTGGTGGCTAGCTGGAAAATTTTTGGGGTACGTTTTTGCATCAGGCCGATCAGTTTGCCCAGGGATTTGTCCAGCTTGTCCGTGGGGTAGCCGAATTTCATGCCCATATTGTTCCAGGCTTCATGCTCTTTACTGTGCATGGCTTCTTGGCCAATAAATCCGGCCACCTGTGCTTTCAGTGTGCTGTCGGTAATTTCTTTACGGTAATGACGCACGGAATCTACGAAGAAAGCTTCGCCTTTTGGGAACAGGGTGGACATGCTCAACCAGAACGCGCTCAGAAAGGGGTCGTTATCGTAGAAGTACCGAACGGATGTTTTGTCATCAAATTCAAAGTCGAGCCGACGGGGTGGAATATCCACGGTGGCGCCCAACGGCACTTTCTGGGCCTTCGCTTGGCCTGACTCAATGGTGGTGGATGCTGTTGTTGTCATGGTGTACTCCTGTCCCTGGCGGCAGAGTCGCCGCTGAATTCATACTGTTACATTACTCAATGTAATGAATGTTCAGGGTTAGAGTAGGTGAGGTAAATGGCATTTTCGCGCCCGGGTCGGGGCTAGAGGGCCAATCAGCCACGCTGAGCGTGCAATTGGACCCCCTCTGCGAGTGCACAAAACAAGGTTTTTGATTGTCCATTGAGGGCGAAGGCGTTAGCGGGGTAGGAACAGGGATTTGGTTTCCAGAAACTCTTCAAAGCCGAAGCGGCCCCATTCCCGGCCAATCCCGGATTGTTTGTAGCCACCGAAGGCGGCTTGTATATCCGGGCCCGCTCCATTGATATGGACATTGCCAGTGCGCAGGCGAGCGGCGATCTGTCGGGCTTGGGAATCGTCCCCGAACACATAACCGGAAAGGCCGTAGTCGGAATCGTTGGCGATGTCGACGGCGTTCTCGAGAGTGTCGTAGGGAATCATCACCAGCACGGGACCAAAGATTTCCTCTCGGGCAATGGTCATCTGGTTGTTTACTTCACTGAACACGGTGGGGCGGGCGAAGTAGCCTTTGTCGATACCCTCGGGCTTACCGGTGCCGCCGGCTACTAATTTGGCGCCTTCTTGTTGGCCTTTCTCGATCATGGTTTGTACCCGTTGGTACTGACGGCGGTTGGCGATTGGACCCATTACGGTCGCGTCATCGGAGGGATCGCCAACCACTATGGCGTCGCAGACTTGAGCGGCAATCTGTTCGGCTTGCGCTAGTTGATCCTCCGGTACCAGCATCCGTGACGGCGCATTACAGCTCTGCCCTGTGTTGGCCATCATTGCCCGCACCCCGTGGGTGACGGACTGTTCTAGGTCACAGCCTGGCAGCAAGATATTGGCGGACTTACCGCCCAGCTCCAGAGACACGCGTTTAATGGTGCTGGCCGCTTCCCGGCTCACGGATTCCCCCGCTCGGGTGGAGCCGGTAAGGGATACCACATCAATGCGAGGGTCACTGGATAGCAATGGCCCCACGGCGGCACCGTCGCCATAGACCATATTGAAAACCCCGGCGGGGAGATCCGCTTCATCAATAATCTGTGTGAGCAGGTTGGCTGACAGCGGGGCAAATTCACTGGGCTTGAGCACCATGGTGCAGCCTGCGGCCATGGCCGGAGCGACCTTGCACATGATCTGGTTCATGGGCCAGTTCCACGGTGTAATCAAGGCGCACACTCCTGCGGCTTCACGGCGAATTAGCGACTGGCCGACGGCTTCTTCGAAAGGGAACTCCCGCGCTATGGCTAGGGCGGTCTTCAGATGGGCAAGCCCCATAGGGGCCTGCACCTTGCTCGCCAAAGTGATCGGTGCGCCCATTTCCTGGCTAATCGCTTCCGCCATTTGGGGTAGATGAGCCTGGTAAGCTTCCAGTATTTTTTCCATGTACCCCAGCCGCTTTTCCAGCGGCAGGGCGGACCAAGAGGGGAAAGCTTGGTGGGCGGCGGCGATGGCTGCATCAATATCCGCGGCTTGGGCCAATGGCAGGGTGGCAATCTGTTCTTCATTCGCAGGGTTGATAACGGCGTGGGTAGTGGCTTCCTCTGTGGGAGAGACCCAACGGCCGTTAATGTAGAACTGCTGCAACGTGTCCATGGAGAGGTCCTTTTGTTGGTCTTCCATTGAGTATGGAAGGTCAACACTACAATAGTGGCATGTAATTTTAAAAAACGGTGTTGGTTCTTCCCTGCGGAATTTGGGCCTCGCCTGAAAGAGGTGGTGTGGCAAGTGGATAAGATGATGCGAGGCCGCAGCTGAAAATGGGCATGCGGTTGGTGTGCTAGCGTCAGCGAAACAGAAAATGAACATGAGACTAGGAGTGAAGCTCTGCGTGCTGAGAGACTTTCCCGGGGCGATGCCGATGCCTGATTGTATGTGGGCTGCTCTCTGTAGAGGTGGCTTCATGCGGTGTGCTGAGCACGCGGCTGATCCTCGGCGAAGACATCTACGTTGACGTAGGAATAGTTTTTTTGCGCGTTATTGCTCCTAGGTTTGCGCCCCGAGGGGCGCGTTGTCAAAACGGCTAATCATTCAGCGCAATTGCCGCAGCAGCGACGGCCTACGGTGCCGCCATCAGCTTGCGTTGTTGGCCAGATTAGTCACATGGCGGTGTCATCTTCTGGCACAACGGTTGCTTCTGAGCTGCGTTAGCGGCTGGCCACATGGGTGGGCTGTTGCGCATCCCAGCCACCACCCAAGGCGCGGTAAAGCTCGGTTTCGTTGGTCAACTGCTGCAGTTTTAGCGTCACTAGCTGTTGGCGGGCCGAGAGCAGAGTGCGTTGGGCGTCCAACACCGCAAGGTAATCATCTGCGCCTTGTTCGTAGCGTTGCTGTGACAACGTCAGGGACTGCTCAGTGGCGGTGACTAGTGCCTGTTGAGCCTGCTGTTGGCGAGCCAGAGTGTCGCGGGCTTGCAGCGCATTAGCGACTTCCTGAAAGGCGGTTTGTATGGCTTTCTCGTAGCTGGCCACGGCTTGATCTTGACGAACTTCGGCTAGATCCAGATTGGCCCTGTTACGGCCCCCGGAGAAAATGGGTAGGGAAATACTGGGGATGAATGACCAAGCTTTGGAGCCGCTGTCGAACAGGCCGGACAGTTCGCTACTCATGGTGCCATAGGCGCCGGTGAGTTGAATGCTTGGGAAGAAGGCGGCTCGGGCGGCACCAATATTGGCATTGGCGGCCCGCAGCTGATGCTCGGCTTGTTGTACGTCCGGTCGCTGGGTGAGTAGTGCTGAGGGTAGGCCTTGCGGAACTGGTGCGACGAGGGCCAAGGCATCGTTGTCCAAGTTCACCGATTTCAGGGTGGGCAGTGGCCCGCCGACCAGTACGGCTAAGGCGTTATAGTCTTGATCCACCTGGCGTTCAAAGCTGGCCAGATTGGCGCGGGCTTCCTGCAAGGCAATTTGTGCTTGGCGCACATCCAGCTCGGATCCCAAACCGCTCTCGTATCGGCGTTCAATCAATGCCAGAGAGTCCTCCTGTGCGACCACGGTTTCGCGACTGATTGCCAAGTTTTGGCGATCACTAACCAGGGTTAAGTAGCTTTGTGCCACTTGGGCAACCAGCGCCAGTTGGGTGCTGCGCTGGGCTTCTTCGCTGGCCAGATATTTTTCCAGCGACGCATCTTTCAGGCTGCGTACCCGGCCAAACAGATCCAGTTCCCAGGCGGTAACGCCAACTTGCACACCGTATTGATCCGATAATGTGGAATGGCCGGTGCCGGACAGGTCTGAGGGCAGACGCTGACGGGAACCGCTGGCGTCCACGGACAGGTTTGGGTACAGGTCTGCGCGCTGGATTTGGTACTGGGCGCGCAGGGCGGCCACATCGAGTACGGCGATGCGCAGATCTCGGTTGTTATCCAATGCGCTTTGAATCAGCTGTTGCAATTCCGCGCTCTGATAAAGGCTGGACCAGCTGGGCAGGGTTAGCTCGCTGGCACTATTGCCGTTGGCTTCGCCCAGTTGCGCAGGGACGGGAGAGAGTGGTTGTTGATAGCTGGGGGCGAGGGTGCAGCCACCCAGCATCAGCCCGCCCAGAAGGGCGAGCGTCAGTGGGTTACGGGTCATCAGTATTACTCCGCGTGGACTTATTCTTTGCCTTTCTTCTTGCCGTCGAGGGGCACGCCGGATAGTTTGCGCACCGCCACGTAGAACAGCGGAATGAAGAAGATGGCGAGGACGGTGGCGGTGAGCATTCCGCCGAATACCCCGGTACCGATGGCGTTACGAGCACCGGCACCAGCACCAGTACTGATCATCAGTGGGGTTACCCCGAGCATGAAGGCCAGTGAGGTCATCAGGATCGGGCGCAGCCGCATGCGCACGGCTTCTAGGGTGGCCTTGAGCAAGTGCTCGCCTTTTTGCTCCAGCTCCAGCGCGAATTCCGCAATCAGAATGGCGTTTTTCGCCGAGAGGCCGATGGTGGTTAACAGCCCCACCTGGAAGAAGACGTCGTTGTTTAGGTCACGGAAGGTAGCGGCCAGTACCGCACCGAGAATGCCCAGAGGGACCACCAGCATTACCGCGAATGGAATCGACCAGCTTTCATACAGGGCCGCCAGACAGAGGAATACTACTAATAGTGAGATGACATACAGCGCAGGGGCCTGGTCACCAGACTGACGTTCCTGGTAGGACATTCCGGTCCATTCGAAGCCGAACCCGGCGGGCAGCTTAGCGGATAGTTCTTCCATGGCATCCATGGCGTCGCCGGTACTGTAGCCGGGTGCCGCGTTGCCTTGGATGTTCACCGACGACACACCGTTATAGCGTTCTAGCTTGGGAGAACCATACGTCCAGTGGCCCGTGGCAAAGGTGGAGAACGGCACCATTTTCCCTTGGTTATTACGCACAAACCAGTCGTTGACGTTTTCCGGTAGCATGCGGTAGGGGGCATCGGCCTGCACATACACTCGTTTTACCCGGCCCCGGTCGACAAAGTTATTGACGTAGCTGGAGCCCCAGGCGATTTGCAGAGTGCTGTTAATGTCGCTGATGGACAGCCCTAGCGCTTTGGCTTTCTGCTGGTCAATATCGATTTGGTACTGCGGGCTGTCTTCCAAGCCATTGGGGCGTACCCCGGCCAGTCGAGGATCTTGGGCGGCCATGCCGAGCATCTGGTTACGAGCCTGAATCAGCGCTTCGTGCCCTTGACCAGACTGGTCAAGCAGCTGGAAGTCGAACCCGCTGGCGTTGCCCAGTTCAGGAATCGATGGCGGATTCAGTGCAAACATCATCGCTTCGCGAATGGTGGAGAAATAGCCCATGGCGCGGGCAACCACATTGTCGGCGCCGTCCACGGACAGATCCCGTTCTGACCAGTCCTTCAGGTTCACGAACGCCATGCCGGCGTTCTGGCCGCGGCCGGTGAAACTGAAGCCGGCCACCGTGAACAGGCCATCCACAGCGGAGGCCTCTTCATTTAGGTAATAGTCCTCCATTTTTTCCAGCACTTTGACTGTCTGCTCTTGGGTTGAGCCCGCTGGCAGGGTCACTAGGGTGAACAAAATCCCCTGATCTTCTTCCGGCAGGAAGCTGGATGGAAGGCGCATGAAGCTGAAGCCGAGCACACCGACGATCACCACATAGATAAACAGGTAGCGGCCCCGGCGGCCGAGGATTTTTTCCACGCTGCCCTGATAACGACGGCTGCTCTTGTCGAAGGTGCGGTTAAACCAGCCGAAGAAGCCATGATCGGTTTGGTGCTCGCTGTCCTTGGCCTTGAGCATGGTGGCACACAGGGCCGGAGTGAGGATCAAGGCCACCAGCACGGACAGCACCATGGCGGACACAATGGTGATGGAGAACTGGCGGTAAATGGCACCGGTGGAGCCCGGGAAAAAGGCCATGGGAACGAATACGGCTGACAGTACCAAGGCGATGCCCACCAGCGCGCCCGTAATCTGCCCCATGGATTTACGGGTAGCCTCTTTGGGCGGGAGGCCCTCCTCGTGCATCACCCGTTCCACGTTTTCCACCACCACGATGGCGTCATCTACCAGTAGGCCGATGGCCAGCACCATGCCAAACATGGTTAGGGTATTGATGGAAAAGCCGAAGGCGGCCAGCACCGCAAAGGTGCCTAGCAGAACCACGGGCACCGCTAGTGTGGGGATGAGGGTGGCGCGGAAGTTTTGTAAGAACAGATACATGACCAGGAAGACCAAGATGATGGCTTCGAACAGGGTATGTACCACTTCTTCGATGGAGATACTGACGAAGGGCGTGGTGTCGTAGGGAAACACCATTTCCATCTTATCAGGGAAGTAGGGCTGCAGTTCGGCTAGGCGGGCACGCAGTGCTTCTGCGGTGTCCAGGGCGTTGGCGCCGGTGGCTAGGCTGATGGCCAGGCCGGCGGCGGGCTGGCCGTTATAACGGCCCTGCACGTCGTAGTTCTGCGCTGCCAGTTCGACTCGGGCCACGTCTTTAAGGAACACTCGAGAGCCGTCCGGGTTTACTTTCAGCAGGATATTCTCGAATTGATCCACGTCTTCCAGGCGGGTCTGGGCGATGATGGTGGCGTTCAATTGCTGGCCTTCCACGGCCGGTGCGCCGCCCAATTGACCGCTGGCTACCTGGTTATTTTGAACCTCGATTGTCTGGGTAACATCTTGGGGGGTTAAATCAAATTTATTCAGTTTGTTCGGGTCCAGCCAGACGCGCATGGCATAGGGAGAGCCGAACAGCTGGATCTGACCCACGCCGGGCACCCGGCTGACCGGGTCCTGCACATTGGAGGCCACGTAATCGGCTAGGTCAGCACGGGATAGGCTGCCATCTTCGGAGGTAAAGCCCGCCACCATCAGGAAAGAGTCTGAGGATTTGGTGACCTGCATTCCTTGTTGCTGCACTTCCTGGGGCAGCAGGGGGGTCGCCAGCTGTAGCTTGTTCTGTACTTGTACTTGCGCAATGTCCGGGTCGGTGCCGGGGGCGAACGTCAGGTTCACTGCGGCATTACCGAAAGAGTCACTGCTGGAGCTCATGTACAGCAGGTTGTCGATCCCGTTCATTTGTTGCTCGATCACCTGGGTGACCGAATCTTCCACGGTTTTCGCCGAAGCGCCGGGGTAGTTACCGGCAATGGAGACTTGCGGAGGCGCAACGGTGGGGTACTGCTCAATGGGCAGGGTGTAAATGGCCAAGGCACCGGCCATCATCATGATGATGGCAATCACCCAGGCAAAAATTGGACGGTCAATAAAAAATCTGGCCATGGGAATCCCGTTTCTCGTCGTTGCGTATTATTGCGCTGCGCTTTGTGCCTCGCCAGCGTCGCTGGCGGGGGACTGGGGTTGTTCTTGCTGTGCGGGTGCGGGCTCGACGTTGGCTTTTTCTGTGTCCACTGGGGAAACCGGAGCGCCGGGCTGAATCCGTTGCAGGCCGTCCACAATCAGGCGATCACCGTCTTTCAGTCCGTCGGCAATAAGCCACTGGTTGCCGACTGCGCGCTCAGTGCTGACTTTCACTTTTTTTACCTGATTATTGTCGTCGATCAGCATGGCGTAGGCTTGGCCGGTCGGGTCGCGGGTAATGCCTTTTTGGGGAACCAGAATGGCATCCTTGCGTTGACCTTCCGGTAGGCGGCCGCGAACGAACATGCCGGGCAGCAGTTCGCCGTCCGGGTTGGGAAATAGGGCACGCAAGGTGACTGAGCCGGTGCTTTCATCCACGGCGAATTCGGAAAATTGCAGGGCACCGGCTTCCTTATAGTGGGAGCCATCTTCGAGTATTAGGGTAATGCGTGCTTCGTCGTCGCTGACCTGTTGCAGCTCACCGGCCTGCATGGCTTGGCGCAGCTGACGCAGCTCGTTGCTTGACTGGGTCAGGTCTACGTAGATCGGGTCGAGTTGGCGAATGGTGGCCAGGGCGTTTGCCTGATTGGCGGTGACCAAAGCACCGGGGGTGACGCTGGAGCGGCCAATGCGCCCGCTGATTGGCGCTTTAATCGTGGCGTAATCCAGATTGATCTGGGCACTTTGCAGATTGGCACGTGCAGCGGCTACGGCGGCCTTGTTCTCATCCAGCTGGGCCTGAGCTTCGTCGTATTCTTGCTGGCTCACCGCTTTGTAATCCAACAGTTTCTTGAAGCGTTTGGCTCGCAAGTCGTTGGAATTCAGGGTGGCAGTGGCACGGGCCAGCTCCGCTCGGGCGCTAGCCACCGCTGCTTGATAGGTGCGTGAGTCTATTTTGTACAGCGGTTGCCCCGCGCTTACTTCTTGGCCTTCTTCAAAGAGGCGCTTTTCTATCACACCACTGACTTGGGGCCGCACTTCGGCAACCTGGTGTGCAGTGGTTCGCCCGGGCAGTTCCCGGTTCAAGGTGACGGTGGCCGCCTTGACGGTGACAAAGCCGACTTCGGGTGCTTGTTGCTGTTGTTGTTGGCCGGATTGGCCGGCATCGCCGCAGCCACTTAGCTGCAGTGCGAGTACGCCTGCTATCAGGGGGAGAATGAAACCGCTGCGCATAATCACCTCAGTGCTTGGAAACACGCTATAGCACGCCATCAGCTTGTCCATTAAAGACGGCTTGTGGTGCTTGCATGAAAAATGAATCAGGTTCAGTATATACATTCAGTAATGTATGTATAGATCTTTTGGCTAACTTGAACAAAATACTGTCAATTCCATTTGGGAGTCTCCAATGGTTCGGCGCACCAAGGCAGAAGCGATGGAAACCCGTACCCATATCTTGGATGCGGCGGAACAAGTTTTTCATCGCAAGGGCGTGTTGTCTGCCTCATTACATGATATTGCCTGTGAGGCGGGAGTGACGCGCGGAGCGATTTATTGGCACTTCAAAAATAAGCATGATGTCTTTGTGGCCATGGCGGACCGTCGGCGCTTGCCATTTGAGGCCTTAGCCCAGCGGGCAGAGGCGGATGATGAGGCGGATCCAATGGGACGCCTGCGTGAGTTTATGGTGTATTTGTTACAGCAAGTGGCTCAGGATCCGTCCCAGCGCCGGGTTTTCGAGATCATTTTTCAGAAGTGCGAGTTCAGTGATGAGAATCGGGATCTGCTATTGCGCCAGCGCGATGCGTGCAGGGATGCGTCTGACGGACTGGAAACGACTTTCAGGAATGCTATTGCCAAAGGGCAGCTGCCTGCAGGGTTAAACATTGGGCGTGCGGTGACATTGCTGCATAGCCTGCTCAATGGCGTGATCATGTATTGGTTGTTGGATCCGTCAGTTTTTGATCTGGCGGATGCCGCGCCGGATTATGTGGATACTTTCCTGTTCAGCCTGCAGCGTTCCCCCAGCCTTGTGGTTGGTGAAGGTTCTGTGTGAGAACGGCTCGCGCTTATTTTTCATGAACAAACCTCGTTTGAACTTTCGATAACCTGGGCGTATGAAACATACTCGGTGGCGTGCTGTTGTTGCCGCGGGCGTCAGGTGAGGTTCATCAGCGAGTCAGCACTTTGTATTCATCGGCGATGGGTTTGTTTGTCATGCTCGGTTTGCCGGCGTTGTTTGGGCCCCAACAAGAACGCAGCCTGTTAGGAGAATAGAGGCAATGATCCTCAAAAGCGCGGAGGCTAAGCCCCACATTGTGGTGATAGGCGCTGGTGCCATTGGTAGTTTTTATGGCGCGATCCTGAAACGGGCAGGGTGTGCGGTTAGTGTCGTGTTGCGTTCAGATTATGAGACAGTGAAAGCCTCTGGTTTCCGCTTTACTAGCCCGCTGGGTGACCTTTCGTGGACTCCAGATCATGTCTATCAGCCTGGTGAAACCCCGCTGCAAACGCCAGATTATGTGTTGTTGTGCGTCAAGGTGTTGCCGGGTGTAGACCGGGCAGAACTCGTTCGCTCTTGGTTAGGAAATCACACCGCACTGGTGCTGATTGAGAACGGCCTGGATATTGAACGTGAGCTGGCCGATGCCTTCCCCGACAATCCATTGCTAAGTTGTTTGGCATTCATTGCTGTGAGCCGCACCGGGCCGGGTACCGTTAATCACCAGGCCTATGGACAGCTGGTGATGGGGAATTTTCCAAAGGGTTTTGATCAGCACTGCGAACAGTTGGCCAATTTGTTCCGCGAGGGCGGTATCGATGTCAACGGTACTGATGCGGTGGTTGGCGAGCGTTGGCGCAAATGTGTCTGGAACACATCGTTCAATCCGTTGAGCGTGCTGGCCAACGGTGCTGATACGTTGACCATGCTTGATGCTCCAGGTGGCGAAGCGTTGATCCGCCTTTTGATGAAAGAGGTGATAGCGGTGGCTGAGGCTGATGGTTACCCCATGCCCCCCGACATCATCGAGAAGAATATATCGGGGACTCGCGCCATGGGCGCATATAAAAACTCTATGGCGCTGGATTACTTGAATGATAGGCCTATCGAGCTGGAGGCCATTGTTGGCAATATAGTCGCTATCGCTGACCGTCTTGATGTGCCGGTTCCGCATTTGCGCACGGTATTGGTGACATTGCGTATACGGCAGGGGGTAGACAGCGCTCACAGCGAATAACTTAAGAATTAGCAGCAACCTGTGATTACTGTCCGTTCTCAATGTCGGTGAGCTGTTCCTTGCTTAATATGGAAACGCTTTCGGTAATGTCATCAAATAGCACAAATACCTGTTCTTTCTTCAACTGCTCACGGACCTGCTCCACCTTGGTAGCAGTGGCGATCTCGGTATCGCCGTAGTCGGTACCCTCCCGTGTCACGAACTCTTCAATCAGGTTGTGCAGTGTGTCGGGGGGCAGATCTTTCCAAGGAACAATGATTGGCATAAATAGTGTCGGGTTAAGCGGTTTAAATGAGAAAGCGCGAAAGGCGCTTTCTATGTTTGTAAGCTTGCGATTTCAGAGGCTGCTCACCAGCAACTGAATGCTAGTGGCGACGATGACGATCCAGGATGACAGCACTCCAATCTGGCGGGCCTGGTTGATGCTGCTGTGCGGAACCAGCATGCCGTAGGCGTAGGATATACGCCCGGCCAGCAGCACAATGCCGTAGAGGTGTAAGGAGGTATTGCCGGCACCATTGATTTCCAGCAAGGCCATCAATATCAGTGCCAGTGGGATATATTCTATGGTGTTACCGTGGGCGCGAATGGCGCGGTTCACATCTTCGTGGCCACCATCCCCTAAGGATACCTTTTTACCCAAACGGTAACGGACTACGTTGGCGGCTAGGGCGATAATAAGAAAACCGCACAGGGCGGCATACAGGGCGGTGACAGGCACGCTCACTAAATTCATGGTTTCCACTCCGGTTGTTTTTTGCGTTTGCGAACAATAAACCGTGCAGGGTCCAGGGCGTCAACCAATTGTGCGTCTATGGGTAACGATTGCCCGCTTATGAGATCGGCTAACAGGTCAGCACACAGCGGTGTACCGGTAATCCCTCGGCTGCCGTGGGCAAGGTTGAGATACAAGCCTGTGGCTGTACGGTGGGGGTTGTCGGTGGCTACAGGCAAGGGGCCACACAAGGGCAAAAAGTCCACACTCTGGCAACGAAAGGCCACGCGGCGGTGTTTGATCGCAATGGCATTGCCCCCCAAAGCCTGCCAAGCATCTGGAAGATAATATTTTAGCTGTGCAAGGTTTTCGGCATCGTCGGCATCCGTGGGCGCAGGGTGGCTATCGTGCAAATTAAACGTCGCACCGACACAGTGTAGGTCGTCCAACGCGGGTGTTAGATAGCCTCCGTGGCATTGTGCCTGTTGCCACTGGCGGGATGTATCGGTGGCCTGACAATAGCTGACCTGGCCTCGTATCTGCTTGAGGGGAAGCCAGGCCAAACCGCCTAACTGCTGGCTGGCACCGGCAGCACAAACGATCACAGCATTGGCTTCAAGCGGCCCACTGTGAGTTAGCCATACGCTAGCGGGTGCCCCTTCATGGAGTGACGTTACTGCTTCATGGCGCAACACGATGGCGGGGTGGTCGAGAAGATGTTGGCACCAGCGATCTGGGCGCAGATAGCCGCCGCCCACCAGTTCTACGGCATTGGCGGCGTTGGCCGGTCGCAGCAAATCCTTTGGCCAGGCGCCACTGTCCATGGCAGCGGTGAGCTTTTTCCGTTGTTTGTCGTTGACGAAATGCTGAATCACGCCGTTGAGTTGGCCGTCGCGGTGACTGGCAGGAAAGCCGTGGCGGCATAGCCAAGTTAATGCATGGCGGTAGCTCGTTTGGTAGAAACGGTTCTGTGGGGTTAGGTGAGGACTAGGGGTGCTGTATACCACGCCTGCTAAGTTTCCGGACGCGCCATTGGCAATGCCCTGAGGGTCGATCACGGTTACTCGCCAGCCCCGTTCGGCTAGGGCTCGGGCGGTGGTGGCGCCAGCCAGCCCAGCGCCGATGACAATGGCGTGGCCACCCCAGTTAGGCAGGGCGAAATCAATTGCTGTCATAAAGAAGAGGGCCCATTTGTGTGGGCGAGGATCAGGGTTGCCAACACGGGAGCGTTAATGAAGCCGGTATGGTTAGCGAACCTCCCAGTGAGGCGAAATAATAACATGTTGCGTTCAGGGTGCCGTCACGGCCTGTGCTGCCTTGAACTCTGCGAGGGCACGCTTGGCCTGTTGCAGTAACCAGCGTGTTTTTTGCTGGTAGCTGGCATTGCTGATGCGAACGAAGTGGTTATTGATCAGTGTGACCAGTAACGCTTGGTTCTGAATCGGTCGATTGGGTTCTATCCAGCGCATTTGTGATTGCGCGCTCGGGTTTCCTTCTAGGTCGACCAGTTGTTCGCTGATTATGCTAAGAGCATAGGCACTGTTGCTTAACGCTTTGTTCACCCGGCGCTGGCGAAGCTCGCTGTAGTAGCCTGCTACGGCACGATGCGCAGGCATGCTATCCCACCCTGTGGGTAAGCCTGAGAGGGTAAGGGTAAGTTGTTCTTTGCTATTGGGCCCTCGGTAACGCAGGGTGCGTGCGTATTCGGAGCTGATTTCGCCGTCAAGTTGGAGGCCTGCCAGGGTTTTGGGGGCCTGATAGAACGCTAGCTGCGCTTTGTGCGCGGGTAGAGCGCGGGCTTGGTTTTCCGAGCCTGTGGCTTTCAGGGCGGATTTGTCTAACTTTTGTACGTGCAATGGTGCGCTTGAGGTTTCCAGGGCCGTTTTACTGGCACAGCCGGCCAGCGAAATGGCCCAGATAAAGGCGGGCAACAGATAGCAAAATTTTACATTCATAGATCGCAGCATAGGGGAGGTTATTATCTTGTTATCGGGATATCCCGTTGTTGTACGGCCTCGACAGGCAACCCGCAGGCCTTCAGAAGTGCGCTCCTCTCTACCTGGTCCAACTGGGGGGGGACCAGCCTGAAAGCCTTAGTGTGCAAGGCGTTATTCACAGGTGTCCTAAGCATTTATACCCTTATAGGCCATGCAGGGGGTTTTTCAGGCCCTCCCACGTGGCAAACTACGAGCATAACCTTTTTCAGGGCAGGCCGATGGAAAAGCCATCACATACTGCGTCACAAGATGGGGCGCAATCAGTTCCGAGGCTGCCGGTTGTGGGTCTGCGAACCAGTGCGGCCATGTTACTGCTGTTTGCGTTGATCACGTTGCCATTTGCTATCGCTTCGGCGCTTTTGCTTCAGCATCGCCTAGGGCTGCTGGATACCTACGATACCATGCGTGCAGATGTGGGCTTGTTTGACCTGGGGCTGGAGGCCGTGCCGCCTCTTAATGATATGCGAGATCTGGCCTCGGCGGCTATTTATACCCAGGAACCGGGGATCGTCTCGCGCTTCGAGCTTAGCCGTTCCCGCGCGGGCAGTCGGTTGCAGGCCTTTCTCCACGGCGTACGGCAACGCGATACTGCTGGGCTACGTGATCAGGCCCGCTTACTCAGTGAGGCTTGGAGCGACTTGACGGTGAAAACCGGCATTCCTATGGAAGATGTGGTTGGCCCTTTTGATAACGTGAACCAAATTACCCAGCGGCTAAGCACGGTTTTGTCCACGGTGTTGTTTGTGTCGGACTTATCGATAGGTGAGGGCTTGGAACCCAACGAAGTGCTGTCGCTTCCCTTGGGTTCATTCATGCAGGTGCAGGAAGATATCGGCTTGATTAGGTCGTTGTCATTATATGTGAGCCTACGGGGCGGCTACCTGGGCGACAATGATGTCCGCCGGCTGGAAAATGCCTGGCAGCGGCTGCAACATCAGGTGACTATCATCGACAGTGAGATCAAGGCACTGGCGGCACGTACCGGAGCCATCGAGCTGCAGCAACAATGGGGGTTAGTGCGGGGAAGTTTATTGTCGTTTTTGACGTGGTCTGAACAGGAACTGATTTTGGCCACACAGATCGAGGTGTCTTGGACGGATGCCTATGATCGTAGCCGCAGTGTCATGAAATCAGTGGATGGCTTATCCGCCATGTTGATTTCCTTGGCTGACCAGCTATTGGGTAATGCTCGCAATGAGAAAGCGCGGGCCACAGTTTGGATGATGCTGGGCATCGTATTGCTTTATATGGTGGTGTTGAGCTTGGCTCTATGGGTGTATTGGTCTAATTCTAGAGCAATCAATGCCCGTGCTGAAAGCCAAGCTAAGAGTTTGTTTCTCGCCCGTATGAGCCATGAAATTAGAACGCCGTTGAATGGCGTTATTGGGTTGGCCGAGTTGTTACGTGAGACCGACCCATCACCTCGCCAGCAGGAGTACATCAGCTTAATAGACAGCGCTGGCCGTACCTTAACCGCGTTGATTAACGATGTGCTGGATTTCGCCAAGATTGAAGCAGGCAAGCTGGAGTTGGTGGAAGAGCACTTTGACCTACCGGTGTTGCTGGCTGAGTGTGTGCAAATGTTCAATCTGCCGGCCAGTGACAACGGCACGCTAGTGATTCTGGATGTGGATCCGCAGACGCCATCGGACGTAGTGGGTGACGCTATTCGTTTGCGCCAGATCTTGATCAATTTGGTTGGCAATGCGGTGAAATTCACCCGTAATGGGCGGGTCGTATTGTCTTTAGTATGCCGTCGGCAGTATGGCGAGGCGCCGCTATATACTTTCTCGGTGGCTGACACGGGCATTGGGCTCAGTCAGGTGGAACAGGCCCAATTGTTCCAACGTTTCACACAGGCATCAGCCAATACAGCACAGCGTTATGGGGGTACGGGATTGGGGTTGTCTATCAGCCGTGAGTTAGTCGAGCTGATGGGGGGAGAGATCCATGTGCACAGCGCACCAGGGCAGGGTTCGCGGTTCAGCTTCAGTGTCCAGATGGCCAGCGATCAAGAAACGGTCCCGATGATGGCTGAACTGCCGCCTGCCAGCTGGCTCTGGGATGTGCAGGGGAGCCTGGCTGATTGGTTGATTGATGATCCGCGTTTTCAGACCGTGAAGATGATCAAGACTGTTGGGCAGCTCGCTGAGCCTAACGCAGAGGCGGACAGTGGTATCTTGCTGATCAATGGTTTGCCTGATCAGGCGTTGTTCGGGGAAGCATTACAGATGACACGCTTGAACTCGGCTGACATCAACATTCTACTGTTGATCGGTATGCGCTGCTCCCCTCCGCAGTGGCTGCCAGGCGATGTCCTGGTGCTGCGCCGATCGGTGATCACAGTCTCTGATCTTCAGCAATTATTGGGAAGCCATGTGCCGGGTGTGATTCCAATTATCACTGAACCAGCGGCGGTGGAATCTGTCTCCAATTTGCGTGTCCTTATCGTTGAAGATAACCCGGTAAACCAGATGGTGGCAAAGGGGTATCTGCAACGGCTTGGGGTTGTGCACATTATTGTCGCTGAAGATGGTCAACAAGGGCTTGATGCTTTTGGTGTGCAGAGCGGTAATCTGGATTTGGTGCTGATGGATTTGGATATGCCGGTGATGGATGGCTTTGCCTGTGCTAGACACATTCGTGATCTGGAGGCAGAGCGCGGCTGGAACCCTTGCCAGATACTAGCACTGAGCGCCCATGCGATTAGCGAACACTCTGGGCGAATGTCTCGGTCGGGTATGGATGGACAATTGATTAAGCCTCTTTCTCTGGCGGCCATGAAGCAAGCTTTGTTCAAGTACTTGGGGGTTACGGCATAAGGTATATTAACGTGTCCTGTACTGCCGTGGGTAGCAAGGGCTCTGCAAGTAAGACCACCATAAATATTACCAATAGTGCGCTTTCGACGCGCCATGCTTGATGGTTCTGTATCGCGTGGAGCACGCAGCCATAGGCGGCCAACATGATTCCACCAAAAAAGCTGGCCATGCTGATCAGCTGCCACTCAATGCTATTAAAGGTTAGCCCGAGCCCACAAAGGGTGAGACCGATGGCGCTGGTGGTAAGAAAAGAAAATGATTCGTGATGGCGGAATATGAGCATATTCAACACTCGCAAGATGGTTCCGGTGGTTTCCAATTAGCAGGCAAGCATCATGCTTAAGCCCATTCGTTTAATGATTTTTAATCCAGTTATTGTTTATTGGTTTTGTGTGAATATTGCCACCCTATAGGTTTTTTTTCATCATTAAATTCATTGTGTTAACTGCGTTTTAAACTGGCGAGTATGCTCTTTAATTCTTCTGCTCGGGCCTAAAGGCTTGTATCTAGATTGTTGCGAACCTCTTGTTGTGAAAGCAGGGGCAATGGGCTTGGGCAGGCGAAGAACCTATTATGTAATGTTTAGCATTTGTGCTGTTTGTTTACATGGTGTTCTCGGCGGGTCGTTGCTTTGCCTCTCTTGCCAGGATAGCCCGACGGTAGGGGCGTAATGTGCCCGTTAGCCTGGACGAATAAGCGTTTCTTCCGGGCTCAGCTCCTCGCTATAATCGGCGCCGCAGATGCATACAGGGGCCTTTATGTCTGATCAACAAGATCGTATTTACGCCACGTCACACTCGCAGGTGGGGCGTTTTTCCTTCGACGACACAGTGGTGCGGGTTTTTCCGGACATGATTCGCCGCTCGGTGCCGGGCTATCCGACTATTATCGACATGATTGGGGTGCTGGCGGCCCGGTACGCGCAGCCGGATACTTGCCTGTATGACCTGGGGTGTTCCCTAGGGGCCGCCGCCACTGCCATGGCGACCCTGACCGGGGACACCGGTAATCCTATTGTTGCGGTGGATAATTCCCGGGCCATGATTGAGCAGGCCGAGAACTTGCTCTCTCAAGCTGGTCAGGCACATCGGGTGACACTGCAAGAAGGCGATGTGGCAGAGATGGCGTTCAATTCTTGTTCCATGGCGGTGCTCAATTTTACCTTGCAGTTCATCGCCCTGGAAAAACGTGATGCCCTGATTCGACGCCTGGCCGATGCCACGGTGCCTGGTGGCATCCTGGTGCTATCGGAGAAAATCCGTTTCGCCAATGACGCTGAGAATGCCTTGCAGACCGAATTGCACCATGCGTTCAAACGCAATAATGGCTATTCCGATCTGGAAATCAGCCAGAAGCGTAATGCGCTGGAAAATGTACTGATTCCGGAAACCCTGGCGGCCCACGAGACGCGACTGAAAAAAGCGGGCTACCGCCAGATTCATGTCTGGTTCCGCTGTTTTAACTTTGTTTCATTACTGGCTGTGCGTTAATGCTTACTGATTACCTGCAGGCCTGCGAACGTGGGCTTGAGCCCCTGTTTTCTCCGCAAATTTTGTCTGCCGTTATGGCGCTGTCGCGTCAGCGCCTGGTCGAGCGTCCCCACGGTGACCTACCACGCTGGATGGCGGCACTGGATGCTCTACCGGCTGGGCCGACGAACTGCGCACTGGATCAGAACACGCTGACCATTGGACGAGCGGGTGAGCAGAATGAAGAGGCTGTGAAACTCGCATTGCAGGGGTTGATCCCGTGGCGCAAAGGACCATTTGAATTTTTTGGCGTTCCGGTGGAAACCGAGTGGCGTTCGGACTGGAAGTGGCAACGGGTAGCACCGCATTTGTCATCGTTGCAGGGGCGACGGATTCTCGACGTGGGCTGCGGTAGTGGTTATCACTGCTGGCGTATGGCAGCTGCTGGGGCTAGTTGCGTGGTGGGGATCGACCCGACCATTCTGTTCTTGGTGCAATATCTGGCGGTACGTCGTTTTGCGCCGGATTTACCTGTGTGGTTCCTGCCTCTGCGTATGGAAGAGCTGCCAGCAGAAGGCGGGCAGTTTGATACGGTGTTTTCCATGGGGGTGTTGTACCATCGGCGCTCGCCTCTGGATCACCTATTGGAGTTAAAGGGGGCGCTGTGCGCTGGTGGCGAGCTGGTATTGGAAACCCTAGTGGTGGAAGGGGATGAATGTACGGTGTTAATGCCGCAAGATCGCTATGCGATGATGCGCAATGTGTTTTTCTTGCCGTCGGTGGCTATGCTCTCGCGCTGGTTGGAACGATGCGGCTTTGTGGATGTGCGCTGTGTGGACGAAAGCAACACTTCGGTGCAAGAGCAACGGTCTACCGACTGGATGCGTTTCCAGTCGCTTCCTGATTTTTTAGATCCCGAGGATCATAGCCTTACCCGTGAAGGTTACCCGGCACCACGCCGTGCGGTGTTGGTTGCACGCAAGCCATAAGGTTTGGGCTCCTAGCGAGTATGAGCGTTAGCGTGTCGAATAAGTCTGCTTGGGGAGCCTGTGTCAAAGAAGCGTGATTGAGCGTCTTGTGTGGGGCCTGTTCAGTATCCGTCTACGTTATTTTTGGCCGGACTGTTTTGTGCCTGCGGTGACAGAATTCGCTGGCCGCGTCCCGTCGGTTGGCGCAGTAGTTTCAGTGTATCGTTGACCCGACGTCTCTGTATCTGCCCCGCTGTCCTCATGTGAGCGATCTGTACATTCAACGTGATGCGAAATCCGTTAAGTGTGGATTCATGGCGAGTGAGTCAATCCGGTAACGGCCCGGCTGAGATGTTGATGTTAGCACTGGATAATGCGAGAGCCTCGTTAATTTCTGCGAGCAGAGGTTTCAGTCGTTGCTGGCCTCCACTTCTATTTCTGCTGCAAAGATTCTAGCGGGTTCACGGTTGTCCGGTATCGGGTCATACTCTTATACAGCGCTACTTAACAATAATGCCGGCCCCCTTATACACGTGGTTGCTTTAGGCCGGGGCCTGAATCGGGACCACGCAGAGGAAGAAATCATGTCAGTTACATGGATTGTCGCGTCGGCACTACTCAGTTCTTTTTGTACTCTGCTGGTTGTCGGTGTATGGGCGAATTTTTATTTTCAGCCCCGTTTACGTGACAGCTTGCAACGGGAGCTGGATGAGCAGGTGGAAAAAGCGGCGCAGGTTCTTTCGGATCGAGTGGAAGACGGGGTTCGACGAGGGTTGGCGGAAGGCGTGCGTAATTTGCCGTCTAAAGAGTTACTGGAAGGCGCTAGTCGTAACTTGGCACGTAGCAGTGCGGAAATGGTGGGTGAGCGCCTGGGGAATATTTTCGGACGCAAGGACAAACCCTGACCCGTACTTGGTTCGCTATGCCTATGTTTTATAATGTCCGGCTTTTAAGGGAGCCGTTTAGGAAGTAACCGGACCACCAAGCAGGCAATGCCAAGGCTAAGCATGGCCAGTGACAGGAAATCTTGTTGTAAGGCGTGCCAAGTGGTTTCCCACAAGCTGGACGCTTTCATTAGCGACAACAGAATCAGCAGCATGCCGGTGAGAGTAAAGAACTGATCCAGTTTGCGCGCCCGTTGCAACTCGCCGCGCAGCTGACGCAGTTCTTCAAGGATGTCTTCCTGCAGTAACTGTTGTTGGGCTTGTTGTTCGGCCAGCTGACCGACCTGTTGGGGTAGGGTGGCTAATTGCTCAAGCCAGACTGGGTCTTCCCGGCGTAATAGGGCAAGCAGCTCCTTGAGCCTTACATGGTCGTCCAGCCAGTTGCGGATCAGCGGCCAGAGACTGAATTGATTTATTAGTTCAGCGAGCAGGGCAATGTGCTGCTCACTGCCGATTACACGCAATGATTCGTGGTCTTCCAGTGGGCCGCTGCTAAACAACCAGTGAATCATGGCCCCCAGCGGTGCGCGCACACGAATGTCCACATTGCCTTCGTAGTCGGTCAGCAGTTCCACGCCATCTTCATAGATCAGCACATACAGGACTGACCGGGGGCGTTCGGCACGGACTCGCACCACGGTTCCATGGAGGGCGGCGAGATGGTCTCGACCGTGCTGTGTACCTGTGAGCACCTGATTAAGGGCACTTTCTAGGCCTCCCAGCACAATAAGTTGGGGGAAACTACCGGTTTCAGGCATGGTGGCAGCGTTATCCTGTCTTTATGTTGACCCGGAGTGATCGTTCCGGTCTCTTATTGTTGCCAAAAATTACGCGATGCCGCTTATATTTGGCATGACTGCTCCCTATACTATGCATTTTCATAATTAAACAACATTGGCTTTTTTGACTTGGATGGGTGTACGCGGGACCTGTTCGCCTTAGCACTGTCGAGTTACAGTGCACCAGCCCTTGAAGGGGAGTTGTTTTTCAATGCTGGAATCTTTGCTTGCGTACCCGGATTTCTGGAAGTACGTCAGTATTCCGTTCATCGCTGGAGCCGTCGGTTGGACAACCAACTGGATGGCTGTGCAGATGACTTTCTATCCCCTGGAATTTCTGGGTATCCGTCCTTTTTTCGGCTGGCAGGGCATTATCCCCTCCAAGGTGGAAAAAATGGCCGGCATTGTGGTGGATAAGGCGCTATCCAAGCTGGGCAGCTTGGATGAATTTTTCCGCGAAATGGAACCGGAAAAAATCGCTGACCACCTCACTCGTACTATCCAGCTCCGTATCGAAGAGTACACCGACGAGGTGATGACCGAACGCAATGCCGTTCTGTGGGAAAACTTGCCTTTGCTGGTGCGCAAGCGGGTTTATAGTCGTGCTCGGCGCGCCATTCCTGCCGTTATGGATAATGTGGTCGACGACATCAGCCGTAATCTTGATAACCTGGTTGACATGAAACATATGGTTATCACCCAGATGAGCGAAGACAAGCAGCTCATGGTGCAGATGTTCCGCGAAGTGGGGGATCCCGAATTCCGCTTTGTTACTAACTCCGGTCTGTATTTCGGTTTTCTATTTGGCTTAATCCAGGTGCCTGTATTTATCTTTTTCCCAGAAAACTGGGTGTTGCCACTGTTCGGCTTCATTGTGGGTATTGCGACAAACTGGCTGGCCCTGAACCTGATTTTCCGCCCACTGAACCCGATCAAGGTCGGGCCATTCCGGATTCAGGGTTTATTCTTAAAGCGTCAGAAAGATGTGGCTGAGTCCTTTGCTCGTCTCTCCACGGCCAAAGTGATTACCTTGCACAACATTATGTACCAGGTGGTGAATGGGCCGCGGGGTGATCGCACCAAAGCGTTAATTAAACGTCATCTCAAACCGCTGCTTAATGGTGGGGTGGTGCGAACCGCCGCCCAGCTTACGGTAGGGCCAGAGGGTTACGCTGACTTGAAAAAAGCGGTGGAAGAGAAGGCCGTGGACTTGGCGGTGGAGCCTTTTGAGGACCAGGGATTCAACAAAGAGCGGGGTCAGATTGTCGAGCGGCTGATGTCTGAGCGTATGCAGGCATTGAGTTCCGATGAGTTTCAGGATTTGCTGCGACCGGCTTTTCAGGAAGACGAGTGGATTCTGATTGTGGTCGGCGGCTTTCTTGGCGCCATGGCTGGCCTTTTCCAGCTTGTGTTTATATTTGGGATTAGTTGAATGCAGGTGCTGCAGATAGATATAGCCACCTTGGGGTGGTTGTTGTTTGCGGCAGCAGCAGGCTCTTCACTGCTAACTCTAATTCTACTGGGTCTCATCGGCCACTTTTGGCTAGGTCCACGGATTGAGCGCAAAGTAGATCGTCGCCTGGATGAGGGCGCGTCACAGCTTGAAGACCGGCTTCGTCGGCGTTTCATGGACATGCTAACGGGCGGGTCACGGGACATGCTTCGCGAAAGAGCCAAAAGCCTAGCGCGGGGTGTTGGTTTGATCAGCGGGCGACAGCAGGGCGTCATAGACAAGGATGATGTGGATAAATAGTATCGTTGGTTCGAATTTTGGGCACCCGGTATTGCAAGCGTTGTCTTGGATCACTTTTGATTTATTGTTCTACAATTTGTCGATATCAGGCGCCTCTACCCCTCTATAATTCGCCCCACGCGTTGATAATGTTTGTGTGTTGTTTTCCCGCTGCATTCGCTCGTGGAATTGCCTTCGGGAGTTTGGGCTATGTCCGACCAAGAACAGAACCAGAACGAAAAAGACGGGCGTCAAAACCCGCTGAAAGCCCTGAGCGGGGCTTCAAAAGACATTCGTAAATACACTCATCAGATCTGGCTAGCCGGTCTGGGCGCTTTTGCTCGCGCTGAGGAAGAGGGCAGCGGTTTTTTTGATGCCTTGGTGGAAGCTGGCCGGGAAGTGGAGCGGCATACCAAGGATAAAACCGAATCCCGGGTGGAAGAGATTAAAGAACGGGTTCGCCATCATACCGGCGAGACGATGGAAAAAATGGAAAAAGCCTTTGATGACCGTTTTAACAAGGCTTTATCCCGTCTAGGCCTGCCGAACAAGCGGGAGATCGAACAGCTTGAAAAACGGGTGCAGGAATTGACTCAGGCACTAGATGACGCCGAAGAGCAACCCGAAAAGCCTGCCGCGAAACGCCCGACTCGGAGGAAAGTTAAAGGAACCTCTGAAAACCTTTAAGCTATTCAAACTCTATTGTAGCGCACACCGCTAACCCCTTAGTGGTGTCTTTTGACGGGTGCCCGCCTTGGGTACCCGTTTTTTTTGTTTCGAGGAACCCGCAGGCCTCTGTGCTTAAGGGATTGGCACTGATCATTTTGGTCATTGAGGACGATGCAGCAAGCATGAAATAGTATTTTAAATACTGCTTTATTGTGGGGCGCAATGCTTCCTCTGGCCCTTTTATTATTTGACAACAATCACTCGCTTGCCGCTGAAGTCGTTGCTGGCCATATGCTTGTGGGCCTCGATGGCGTTTTCGAAGGAAAACGTTTCCAGTGGCAGCGGTCGCAATTGGCCGTTGGCGAACAAAGGCGCCAACCGGTCATTGAAAACCTGCGCCAGCTGAATTCGCTTCTCCAGTGGCTGACTGCGCATAGTCATGCTTTTCAGTGTCTGGCGTTTCATCAGCAGTGCGCCCAAGTTCAGCTCAGTGTTCAAGCCGCCCAATACACCGATACTCACCAAGCTGCCTTCTGCGCGCAGGCCGCCGAGCAGATCGTTCCAATCTGGGCCGACCATATCCAGAATTACAGCTACGCCTTCCCCGTCAGTAATGGTGTTGAGCTGTGCGGTAAAGGTGCCGTTTTCGCGGACCTGAGCCACAAGCCCCAGGTCGTTGGCGGCAGCAAGTTTGTTTGGCTCGCGGCTAGCCCCGATGGGGCGGGCGCCAAGCGTGATGGCCAGCTGTGTAGCCGCGAGGCCGACGCCGGCGGTGGCCGGGCGTATAAGGCACCACTGGCCCGGCTGCAAGCCGCCTTCCAGAAACAATGCCCTGTAGGCGGTGAGAAAGGCTTCGGGCAAAGTGGCAGCGTGAATAAAAGTAATGCCTTGAGGAATCGTCAGTGTTTCGCGTTCATGGCTAATCACTTGCTCCGCATAGGCGCAGCCTGGCACCAGGCCCATTACCGCATCGCCGACTTTTCGTTTTTGAACTCGTTTTCCAATGGCACTGACGACCCCTGCATATTCCAGCCCAGGAATGCGGCTGCTGGTTCCGGGTGGGGCCGGATAGCGGCCTTGAACCTGCAGCAGATCGGCCCGATTCACTCCGATGGCTTTGACCTGTACCTGGACTTCCTCCGGTCCGGGCTGCGGTGCCTCAAGGCTATGCAGTTGCAATTGCTTCTCTTCAATACACCAAGCGCGCATGATCGTGCTCCTATCAATGATGGCTTATCGCCAAAGTCACAGGGTTTACAAAGAAAACGGTTTGTCGCCAGGCCTGTCGTTGTGCTCACAGACCAGTGGCACGGCAAAAGGTACTGGTTTTTTCTGTGTATCGAATGATCCCCCCCTGTTCGCCAAAACAAAAGGTCCCTTATGTCACTAGATTATCCCTTTACTGAGCTGCCGTTGGCGGGTCAACGCTTCAAGGTTGCCGAAGGTGTTTTCTGGCTGCGTTTTCCGTTGCCGTTTGCTCTTGACCATATCAATCTTTGGTTGCTTGAAGACACCCATGGCTGGGTCATCTTGGATACCGGTCTTGGGGTGCGGCGCAGTCGCGAAATTTGGCAGCAGTTGCTGGCTGAACAGCTCGACGGCAAACCCGTAACTCGGGTTATTGTTACCCATTACCACCCTGACCATCTTGGCATGGCCGGTTGGCTTGAGCAGCATTGTGGGGTGCCGGTGACGATGAGTCATGGTGAGTGGCAGCTGGCTGACAGTATTTGTACTGCCTCTGATGCTCAAACTATTGAGCGTTTCAAAGCGTTTCTTGCCAGCCATGGACTATTGGGTGACGACCTGAACAAAGTGGCGGGTAAAGGTAATGGCTTTCGCCGCGTGGTTATGCCGCTGCCTAAATCCCCGGACTTTATCGGCGAGGGCGATTTGCTGCTTATTAATGGTGAGCCTTGGCAGGTGTATATTGGCCGTGGCCATTCGCCGGAGCATCTGTGCCTGTATCGCGAGAAAGACCACGTGTTACTCAGTGGCGACCAGGTGCTGCCGACTATTTCCAGTAACTTAATGGTACGTCCCACGGAGCCTGAGGCTAATCCGGTGATGGCATTTGTCGATAGCCTGACAGTGATACGCGATGCGCTTCCTAAAGACACCCTAGTGTTGCCCGCCCACGGGCTGCCATTTCGCGGGTTGCATGCGCGCATTAATGCGTTAGTGGATCATCATTCGCAGCAGCTGGAGCAGGTGCTGGTTGCCTGTGGGCAGCAGCCCCATAATGCTCACGATATGCTGCCGGTAATGTTTAAGCGCGAATTGGATGTGCAGCAAATGATGTTTGCAATGGGGGAAAGCATTGCGCATCTCAACTGCCTGCTGGAGCAAGGCAAAGTGCAGCGCGAAGAGCGTAACGGTATTTGGTATTTCGCAGCCTGATTAGGAGGAGGAGCTTAAAGCGACACACTACAAAGCGCGGGCGAGCCACGGATAAACAGCTAGGCGGTGTCTGTGTTACCGGTTTGATTGAAATACGTAGATATGTGCAGCTCAGCTGGTTACGCCGTTTTCATCGCCTCGTGGTTTGTAGTTTTAAGCTTGTAGCTGCTTTCACGCCCATTGCGCCATTATCGCAATTCCGCAACGTTAGCATTGGCATTGCCAACACAAAGAAGAGCCCATTCCGGATACCCTAAAAATAACGGTGGTGTAGTCACGCGAGGTTGTAGCGATGGCAGGCACACGATATTGGTTAGCCTTTGTCAGCGATTATCATTTGTATCGCACTCTGGCTACTGCTTACTTTGCTCTGAAATTTAAAAATAGAATTCTACGTAGCGATCGGAAGACGGTAACCTTTACGCTACAACACGCTAAGGATATTGACTGGCTGAAAGCACTTTTTCCGCCCCCCACCTTATTTCGTAATGCTTTGTGTGATTGAACAGAATGAAATGGGTGAGAGAGGCCTTTCTACCAACATATCGGGTCTCTTTGCCGCTTGAGCGTGTAACTCCTGGGAGGATGTAATGCTTGATGCCTATATCTACGATGGTCTGCGTACCCCTTTTGGTCGCCATGGCGGCGTTCTGGCATCGGTACGCCCGGATGACCTCTTGGCCGGAGTGATTCGCGAACTGGTACAGCGAAATGGCTTTGCGGCTTCTCTGTATGAAGATGTTGTCATTGGTAATACTAATCAGGCGGGGGAAGATGCCCGTAATGTGGCTCGTCATGCCGGGTTATTAGCTGGGTTGCCGCAGTCCGTGGCGGGGATCACCGTGAATAGGTTATGTGGCAGCGGCCTCGCCGCAACATTGGATGCGGCACGTATGGTGACGGTGGGCGAGGGCGAGTTGATCATTGCCGGTGGTACGGAATCGATGAGCCGTGCCCCTTATGTAATGGCCAAAGCAGAAAAAGCGTTTAGCCGGGAGATGACAGTTTTCGATAGCACTATCGGCGCCCGCTTCCCTAACCCGAAAGTGCTCAAGCAGTTTGGTGCCGATACTATGCCGCAGACGGCACAGAATGTAGCGCACGACCTGGGTATTAGCCGTGAAGATGCGGATGCTTTTGCTATACAGTCTCAACAACGCTATGAGGTCGCCCGTGAGCAAGGGTTTTATCAGCAGGAAGTGTTACCGGTTACGGTGCCCCAGGGGGGCAAGGCGACACCACTGCGTGTGGCTGACGACGAACATCCCCGCCCCGGAACCTGCGTTGATAAGTTGCGACAACTGCCTGCTATTGTCGATGGTGGCATTATTACTGCGGGTAATGCGTCTGGGATAAATGACGGGGCGGCGGCAGTGATTGTGGGTTCGCGTAGGGCTGGTGTGGCGGCGGGTATTGCTCCCCGTGCTCGAGTTCTGTCTGGTGCGGTTGCCGGAGTGGCGCCTCGCGTTATGGGCCTAGGCCCGGTGGATGCGTGCAACAAGGCATTGGCCCGGGCGGGCCTGGCGTTAGCTCAGATGGATGTGATTGAAATTAATGAGGCGTTTGCCGCCCAAGTGCTGGGCTGCTGTAAGCAGTTGGGCTTGGCTGGGGATGATGAGCGCCTGAACCCAAATGGTGGCGCTATTGCTGTCGGCCATCCGTTAGGTGCGTCCGGTGCGCGTTTGGTCTTGACTGCCATGCGTCAGTTGGAGCGAACCCGCGGTCGTTATGCACTTCTTAGTTTGTGCATTGGCGTAGGTCAGGGCGTTGCCATGGTGCTGGAGAGGGTAGATTCATGAGTGTTTTTGTATGGAATGATGCGCTATTGCTGGAAACTCAGCTCAGCGACGATGAGCGGATGATCCGTGATGCAGCGCAGGATTACTGCCAAAGTAAACTGATGACCAGGGTGCTTGAGGCGAACCGGCACGAGATTTTTCATCGCGAGATCATGACAGAAATGGGGGCACTGGGGTTTCTTGGATCCACCATTCCTGAGCAATATGGTGGCGCGGGAGTGAACCACGTTAGCTACGGCTTGGTGGCTCGGGAAGTAGAGCGGGTGGATTCCGGGTATCGCTCCGCCATGAGTGTGCAGTCGTCCCTGGTGATGTTTCCCATTTATACCTTTGGCAGTGAAGCGGTGCGCAACAAGTACCTGCCAAAGTTGGCCAGTGGCGAATGGGTGGGGTGTTTTGGTCTTACCGAGCCAGACCACGGCTCTGACCCGGGTTCCATGAGCACTCGCGCTAAAAAAGTGGATGGTGGTTACCTGTTAAATGGTTCCAAAACGTGGATTACTAATTCGCCAATAGCCGATGTGGCGGTGGTGTGGGCGAACCTAGACGGTAAGATCAACGGCTTTGTGGTAGAGCGGGGCTTTGACGGGTTTAGCGCGCCGAAGATTGAAGGCAAGTTCTCTCTACGGGCATCGATCACTGGTCAGATCATGCTGGATGACTGCTTTGTACCGGAACAAAACCGATTGGACGTGGAGGGCTTAAAGGGGCCCTTCAGTTGCCTGAACAAAGCGCGCTACGGGATCAGCTGGGGAGCCATGGGTGCGGCTGAATTCTGTTGGCAGGCGGCTCGTCAGTACACTTTGGACCGCAAACAATTTGGCCGCCCGCTGGCGGCTACCCAGCTGATTCAGAAAAAGCTGGCGGACATGCAGACTGAGATTACCTTAGGTTTGCAAGGGGCGCTGCAATTAGGGCGCTTGATAGATGCGGGAAACTGGGCGCCGGAAATGGTCTCGTTGATGAAGCGCAATAACTGTGGCAAGGCCATTGATATTGCTCGTCAGGCTCGAGATATGCATGGCGGCAATGGCATTAGTGACGAGTATCATGTGATTCGCCACGTAATGAATCTGGAAGCGGTGAATACCTATGAAGGTACCCACGATGTCCATGCCCTGATCTTGGGCCGGGCCCAGACCGGGCTGCAAGCATTCGGCTGATGAGTACCTAGTGTTTAGCCCTGGTTATTCTGGTGTTTTGTCAGAATAGCCGGGGGTTTCCCCTCCTTGCGTTTTCTTCCCCGTTTCACCTCCTTGGTGTTATGTGCGTGTCTGTATCAGGGTGTCACTCTTGGTAACGTGAGAATGCCCCAATGTTGTACACAGATTTGTTGTCAATGCTCTTTTTCTGAACGAAAAAGTGACAATCTCGTTAAAATCTCTTGGTAAATAGTATAACTATATGATTTCTTTAAAGAAAAAATATAGATCAAAAAATGAACACATCGTCTCGGGGCATGATTTATAGGCGATTATGCTCGCTTTTCTACTGTCTATGCACAGGGTTATCCACAAGATCTGTGGACAATATCTTCGCGTTTTTTGCTGACGTAATTTTTGAATCCATAAAACCAGTGGGTCATGAGGGGATTGCGATCTCTCTGGCGCTTTTACACAAGCTGATCGTGACTAAGGGGTTTGTTCATTAGGTCAAAGGTGAGTTGTGTGCAGGAGAAAATATAATAATAAGTTATTGAATAATCAGTGCTTTATGATTCGTTTAAAAATGAACCATTGTGCGCTAAGCGCCTAATTACGGGCGATGCAGATACTTGTGGTCAAGTTGTTCACATATTTATCCACAGCTTTTGTGGAGTAATCCCAGCAAAGAAAAAACGGCGATGGTCTTGACCTTTTTCAAGGTATCCATATCCATATGTCCTTGATGAAAAACCACACAAGTCGCTGTAGCTACCGTAAATGCTGGCTTTCGAAGCGTTATCCGAGGCTCGTTAACAGTGTTATCCACAGATGCCGTGGATAGAAAAGGCCATGTGGGTAACGTGAACGTGTTTGGATAAATGAAGGGAGTAAAGAAAAGGAGTAAAGGAAACTAAGGCGGGCGTGGCACGGTGGCATAAATCGTTAGGTGATGGTCTTGTAGCGATGGAGAGCGCCTGTGGACTTACGTTACAACCCCCGCTATGTCTGGCCTATGTTGGCGGTGTCGAGAACAATGTCTATTGCGGCATTGCGCTAATGGGTTAAGCCACCACTAGCGCTGTAATGGAGCACAAAAAAGGCGCCTTTCGGCGCCTTTTTTGCTTTCCTAGATCATCTGGATCGCTTAGAAGCGGTACTTGCCACCGTCGATGCCGTCCTGCGTGGCCTCGTCCAGTTGCTGGTAGCAGCTCTCTCCAGGCAGCAGGGCATAAACCGCATTGTTCTGCTGCTTCAGGTCGTACTTCTGTTCCTTGAGTTTGTTTTTCTGGTGCTTGAAGGTGCCAGTGGTTTCCATGGCTTCTTCATTGATGCGCAGGAAAACGGGGATGGCATAAGCGGGTAATTCGCGCTTGAGATACTCACACAGGCCTTTGAAGTCAAAGTCTTTGTGGTTACCGGTTAGGCGAATCTGGGCCATGCCCGCACGGCCATTGGTGTTAGGAATTTCTACACCGTAGACCACGGATTCCTGGATACCATCGTAGCCATCGAGAATCTGTTCCACTTCGGTGGTGGATACGTTCTCGCCTTTCCAGCGGAAGGTGTCCCCCAGCCTATCCACGAACTGAGCGTGGCGGAAGCCGATGTCGCGCATCATATCGCCGGTGTTGAACCACGCATCACCCTTAGTGAACACATCCCGGTAGATAGATTTCTCAGTTTTTTCTGGGTCGGTGTAACCATCGAAAGGAGTCTTGTCGGTGATTTCACCGAGCATTAGACCCGCTTCGCCTTTGCCGACTTTAGTCATGTGCCCTTTGCTATCGCGCACCGGTTCGTCACGTTCTTTGTCGTATTTGACAATGGCGTAGCTCACAGGGGAGAAACCAACGGTGTTGTCAAAGTTGAATATGTTGGTGAACGCTACGTTGCCCTCAGATGACGCATACAACTCTGCCACCCGCTCAATGCCGAAACGATCCTTGAAGTCTTTCCAGATGCTCGGACGCAGACCATTACCTACAATGGTGTGGATCTTGTTGTCTTTGTCGGTGGGTTTTTCTGGCTGTTCATGCAGATAGCGGCACAGCTCACCCACGTAACCGAAAGCGGTACAGTTGTGGCGTCGAATATCGTCCCAGAAACCGCTGGCGGAGAATTTACGTGCAAGGACAACGGCGCCAGCCGGAGCGATGACCGAGGACCAGCAGATCACCATACCGGTGGCATGATAAAACGGCAGGGTAGTGTAGATACGATCATTTTTGGTCAGGTGCAAGGCAGAGAAACCGAAAGCACCATAGGCTTTTTCCCAGCGGCCGTGGTTGAAGACAACCGCTTTGGGTAGGCCGGTAGTGCCGGAGGTGTAGATGTAGAACAACGGGTCACGCAAGAAGGTTTGCTTAGTGGACGCGGGGTTCTCGCTGGAACAATCACGGCTTTCGCTGGCCAGATTCTTGTAGCCGCTCGGTACGTCACCGGGGTTATCTAAGGTGTTCTGATCTGCGAAGCAGAAGAAGTTGTCTTTAAGGTCCAGATCACCGCGAACTTCTTCCACGGCATCAACCAGTTCTTCACCAATAATGGCAGCTTTGGGCTTCACCAAGTTGAAACTATGGATCAGCACTTTACCCCGTTGGGAAGTGTTGATAAGGGCCGCACAGACGCCGAGTTTAGCGCAGGCGACAACGGTGGCAAGCAGCTCGGGGCGATTTTCTATATTGACCGCAATGGTATCGCCTTTTTTCAGGCCGATAGAGGCCAGGTAGTCTGCCAGCCGGTTAGCCCAGGCGTTAAACTGCTTATAGGTAAGTTCTGTGTCTTCGTAGATCACGGCAGCACCATTAGGGTTCATGCTGGTGGCGCGCTCAATGGCAACGCCCAGCCCCAATGGTTTGCTGGTATCGGTGATTTTCGTCAGCTTTGAGCCCTTGATCAGGCCGGGAAGATGAGTGATCACCTCTGGGATCTTGGACAGAAGCTTGGGCAACGTGATGATGTCGGCGTTGCTCATAGGATCTCCATTGTCTGTTCTTGGAAGGCCCCGAAAAGCCGGGAACCCAGTGTTGGCAAGCGGGCGCTTACCTTAACCGTAGCATTAGAGCAGGGCAAGCGCCCTGCATGCTGGTAATGCTCGGGTAATGAGTTGGGTGTTATGGCACAACTTGCCCCAGTGTAAATTATTGGATCACGATGCAGTGTCCTTTTCCGTCGGCAAATTGTTACTAAACTAACCGACATCTGGCGTGACCGTAACCAACAACTGCTGGCGTTTTACTTGATTGCCGACGCTCAGATCCAGTGTTTCAATAGTGCCGTCACAGTCTGCCTTTAGGCTGTGTTCCATCTTCATTGCTTCCATGATCACTAACACTTGGCCTTTGCTCACGGTATCGCCGGGCTTGACGCTAATGTCGATAATGGCGCCATCCATGGGAGCACGGATCAGGCCAGAGCCCGCTTGTTCGCTGCTGTCGGCGGCGGTGTGGGTATCATCACTGAAACAGGCCGTGCGGCCCTGACTTTGCAGCCAATATTGATTGCCATCTTGCAGCACGCTGGCGGTCACTTCTACGCCGTTCACGGCTATCCGATCACCCGTTAGCGGTGTCAGGGTAAGAATGTCAGGCTCGGTACTAAACGTAACGTGGACTTGTTCACCTTCATAGCGAATATAGAGTGTTTGCTTATGCTCTCCGCTGCGAAGTACGACGGGTTGAGCGCCCAGCGTACTGGAGTGCCAACCGCGCAAGTCGTCACTGGGTGTTTCACTACGGCAGTGGTGCAGTGCGGCCAGTGCCCATAGGGTTTTGTCAGGGGCGCTGCCGGCCAGGCTGCTATCGTCGGCAAAGTCTTCGCCGATGAACGCGGTGGTGGCATCGCCACGGGCAAAAACGGGATGAGCAAGGATGGCCGCCAGGAATTCGCGGTTATCGTTTACGCCCATCAAGGTGGTGTCTTGCACGGCACGAATAAGACGGCGGCGGGCGTCTTCGCGGCTGTCACCCACGGCAATAATCTTGGCCAACATAGGGTCATAATGGCTGCCGATTTCGGTGCCTTCCATTAGACCGTGGTCAACACGAATACCGTCACCGCTGGCGGGCTGCCAGCGTAGAATCGGCCCCGTTTGTGGCATGTAATTTTGCGCTGGATCTTCGGCGTAGAGGCGGACTTCCATTGCATGCCCGGTCAGTTGTACCTGATCTTGAGTCAGCGGCAGGGCCTCGCCTCGGGCGACCTTGATCTGCCACGCTACAAGATCCAGCCCAGTGACCAGCTCGGTGACCGGGTGTTCTACCTGCAGGCGGGTATTCATTTCCAAGAAGAAAAAATCCCCTTGCGGAGCAAGCAGAAACTCCACAGTGCCGGCACCAACATACTGGCAAGCTTTGGCGGCCTGAACTGCGGCCTCGCCCATACGCTGACGCAGGGATTCGTCTACCGCAGGGGAGGGCGCTTCTTCTACCACTTTCTGGTGGCGACGTTGCACGGAGCAATCACGCTCTCCTAGGTGGATTACGTTGCCATGACGATCACCGAATACCTGGATTTCCACATGACGAGGCTGCAACACCGCCCGCTCCAGAATCAGTTCGTCACTGCCGAAGGCGCTTTTGGCTTCTTGGCGGGCACTTTTCAGCTGCGCGCTGATGTCGCTCGCATCGGTGACCACGCGCATGCCACGACCACCGCCGCCGGCACTGGCTTTGATCATGAGTGGTAGGCCGATGCGCTCGGCTTCCTGTTGCAGTCTTTCGTCACTTTGTTCTTCTCCCTGATAGCCGGGAATACAGGGAACCCCTGCTTCCTGCATGGCAATCTTGGAGAGTCGTTTGGAACCCATTAATTGGATGGCCGCTTCATCGGGCCCGATAAAGGTAATGCCTGCGTCTTTGCAGGCTTTGGAAAAGGCGGCGTTTTCGGAGAGGAAGCCGTAACCGGGGTGTACTGCATCGGCCCCTGTTTGCTTACAGGCAGCCAATAAGGCATCCATATTCAGATAGGAGCTACTAGCCAAGGCCGGGCCAATGCAAACGGCTTCGTCGGCCAAGGCCGTGTGTCGGGCGCCTGCATCTGCTTCAGAATAGACTGCCACGGTGCGATACCCGAGCGATTGGGCGGTGGCTATCACCCGGCAAGCAATCTCGCCGCGGTTGGCAATCAGAATTTTTTCAAAGCTCATGGGAGTTCCTTACCGGTATTGGGGCTTGGTGGTTATGATGCTTTCCACCACAGCGTTCACAGAGAAACACAACCTGATCCCGTTGCGGCCAAGATGGACACGCTTTGGGGATGCCGAAGCCTTGTTATCGGCCCACGGCTCGCTATGAACACGTTGTGCCTCCTGTGGTAAATCAAATGTTCATTGATTCCAGGTTGCTGGGCGTTTCTGTACGAACGCCATGGTGCCTTCGCGGCCTTCTTCACTGTTGACGGCAGCGGCGAAGTCGGTGGCGGCCTGGTCTAGTAGGGTGTTCATAGGAATATGGCCCACGTTCAGGACCAGTTCCTTAGTCACCCTATTGGCGTGTGGTGCACAGCGGCGAACGGCCGTGAGGGTGTTCTCCAGTGCTGCGGTCAACGCCTCGCTGTCGGCTGCCACTTCATGGACGATGCCGAGTCGCAGTGCTTCGTCGCCTTTGAAACGCACTCCAGTCAACGCCAAACGGCGCGCTTGGGTCAGGCCTATACGTTCCACCACAAAGGGGGCAATCTGGGCAGGGATTACCCCCAGCCCGGTCTCAGGCAGGCCAAAGGTGGCGTTCGCACTGGCAAGGGCAACGTCTGAAATGCACGCTAAGCCGAAGCCACCACCCAGTACGGCGCCTTCAAGTACTGTGATCACTACCTGCGGTTGACGGTTAGCCAGGGTAATCATTTCACCGAAGCGGCGGTTTAATGTCTGAAAAGCGTTGTTGTCACCGCTGGCGGCTTGCTGGCGCGCGCCCGCCATATCTTTGATATCTCCACCGGCACAGAAGTGGCCGCCAGTGCCGCGCAGAACAATGGCGCGAATGTTGGTGTCGTTGGCCACGCTCTCAAACACCGCCATGAGTTCATTCACCATGGTCAGGCTCATGGCGTTACGGCTGTCGGGACGATTCAGCGTGATATGCAGAACCGGGCCGTCCTGGTTTGTTAGCAAGGTTTCAGTGCTGGGTAGGCTCATGCTTGACCTCGTTTTTTTGTAGAAGCGCGCCAAACGACGGGATGGCCCGATACGTTCGCAATCACGCCGCTAGCGACGCTCCTACGGATCAGAGTGGTGCTGTCCGGCTGTTACTTCTTTTTGCCGGGCAGGATATCCATGGTCTTGCAGATAATGCCGAGCATGATTTCGTCGGCGCCGCCGCCGATGGAACCCAAGCGGCCATCACGGAAAAGCTGGCCTGCGGGGTTTTCCCACATGAAGCCATTACCGCCCCAATATTGCAGGCAGCTGTCGGCCACTTCACGGCTTAGACGGCCCACTTTCAGTTTTGCCATGGACGCAAGTTGTAATACATCCTTGCCGTTCACATACATTTCGCAGGCGCGATAGGTAAGGGCACGCAGAGATTCGACCTCGCTTTGCAGTTCGGCAAGGCGGAAATGCACGCTCTGGTTATCAATCAGCGGCATGCCGAAAATCTTACGATCCTTGGCGTAGGCGATGGTTTCATCGATCACGTGTTCCATGCCCTTAAGGCTGTTGGCTGCGGCAAACAAGCGCTCTTCTTGGAACTGCATCATTTGCATCATGAAGCCCATGCCTTCCTGGCCAATCAGGTTGCGTTGCGGGACGCGCACGTTATCGAAAAATACCTGGGCCGTTTCCGAGCAACGCATGCCCAGCTTGTTCAGCGGTTTGTCCACGGTAATGCCGCCTGCGTCTTTTGGCACCACGATCAAAGACTTGTTGACGTGGGGTTTGCCGTCGGAGGTGTTGGCGAGCAGGCAGAAGAAATCCGCGCTGGGCGAATTGGTGATCCACATTTTGGTGCCGTTGATCACATAGTCGTCACCGTCTTTAACCGCAGTGGTTTTTACCGCGGCCACATCGGAACCAGCGTGGGGTTCGGAGACGGCAATGGAGGCCACCATGTCACCGGCGATGGCGGGTGCCAGATAGTTACGACGTAGCTCATCAGAACCAAAGCGGGCGATGGCAGGGGTGGCCATGTCGGTTTGCACGCCGACTGCAAGCGGGACACCGCCGCAATGAACGCGACCCATTTCTTCGCTCATTACCATGCCGTAGGAGTAGTCCAGTCCCATGCCGCCAAATTCTTCCGGTTTGGTCACCCCGAGCAACCCCAGGTCGCCCATTTTTTTGAAGACTTCATGAATGGGGAAACGACCCGCATCTTCCCATTCGCGAACATGGGGGTTGAGTTCTTTGTCGACAAAATTGCGGACGGTACGGCGAAGTTCTTCGTGCTCTTGAGTGAATTGCATGGGAAGCTCCCTGTTGTGTTCGTTATGTTTATCGTTTGAGTTTAACGTTCAACGTTGAAACGCCAATGTGCCATGTCGATTGGCTGCTTAACTGGAGCCGCGCCGCACACTTTGTGTGCGGAAAAGGTGGGCCTCTGCATTCCTGTAGCCCCTCGGTCGCGGCTCTGGACCTTCAACTGTTTTTAAAGTCTTGCCACACCGAATGAATTCGGGTGGAGCTGGCGCTGTTCGGCGTCGTCGCAGATGTCCAGTGCATAAGCTACTACCCGGCGAGTGTCGCGTGGGTCGATAATACCGTCGTCCCAGAGGCGTGCGGTGCCGTATAGGGCAGTGGACTGGCTGTCGAGTTTCTGGGCGGTGCTTTGTTGCAGCATGTCGAGAACTTTCGGGTCGGGCTCAATGCCGTTGGCCCGTTGTTTGCCCTCGGCCACGATGCGCAACACCATGCCGGCTTGTTGGCCGCCCATTACCGCCACTTTGGAATTGGGCCAAGCAAAGATGAAGCGTGGGTCTAGCCCGCGGCCACACATGGCGTAGTTGCCGGCGCCGTAGGAGCCGCCCACCACCACAGAAATTTTTGGTACTCGGGCATTAGCCACAGCTTGCAGCATTTTCGAACCGTTTTTTATGACCCCGTTCTGTTCTGCATCGGTACCAACCATGAAGCCTGTGGTGTTGTGAAGAAACAGTAAGGGCCGGCGAGTTTGGTCGCAAAGTTGGATAAACTGGGCGGCCTTGGCTGCGCCACGGGGCGTAATGGGGCCATTGTTGCCGATAATGCCCACGGGTTTGCCTTCGATGGTGCTCCAACCGCAGACGGTGGCGCTGTCCCATTCGTTTTTGAAATCTAAAAACTGGGATCCATCAACGATGCGGGCGATGATTTCGCGCACGTCGTAGGGTTTCTTGGCATCGCAAGGGACCACACCGAGCAGTTCTTCGGGTGGGAATTTCGGCTCTTCATGTTCGGGAGCGTCCGCGGCCGCTCGGCGCCAGCCCAGTAGTTTCACCAGATCACGAGCCTGGCTAATACCGTCTGCATCGGATTGCGCTAGGTACTCGGCGGTGCCGGCAGTACCCGCATGCATTTCTGCGCCACCCAGTTCTTCGTCGGTGGCAATCTCTCCGGTAGCGGCTTTCAGTAGTGGCGGGCCGGCTAGGAACATCTTGGCGCGTTCGCGAACCACTACCACGTAATCAGACAAGCCTGGTTGGTAGGCGCCACCGGCGGTAGCGTTACCATGAACCACGGTGATTTGGGGGATACCCGCGGCGGACAAGCGTGCTTGGTTGGCAAAGGTGCGGGCGCCATCCACGAATACTTCTGCGGCATAATTCAAGTTCGCACCACCGGATTCCACCAAGCTTACCACCGGTAGTTTATTCTCCAGGGCGATGCGTTGCAGACGCAGGGTTTTGTGCAAACCAGAGGGAGAAATGGTGCCGCCCTTGATGGCCGAGTTAGATGCCGTGACCAAACACCGCACACCGGATACATAGCCGATGCCGGCAATAGTGCCGCCGCCTGCTTCGGTGCCGTCTTTGTCATCGTGCATTTGGTAGCCGGCCAGGTTCATAAGGCTCAAAAACGGAGAGCCGGCGTCCAGCAGCCTGGAAATACGCTCGTGAGGAAGCAGTTGGCCGCGTTTTTCAAATTTTGCCCGTTTGCTTTCCGCGGTATCGACTACGGCCTGTTCGATGGCGCGGAACTCTTCTATCGCCGCAAGCAGAGCCTCACGGTTTTGGCGGTATTCTTCGCTGTTGGGGTCAATTGCGCTGTCGAGAGTGGCCATTAGAGATCCTTGAAAACGTCCGGGGTGGTGGCGCGGTGGAAACCATCGAACGGTTTGCTTTTGTCGTGGGCAGGCAGTGGGAAGATCGCCACGTTGCCCTGGCTGGCAGCGCCATCAATACGTAGGGTGTCGCCACTGATGAAGGCAGCTGCGTCGCTGAGCAAAAAGCAAATCGCGCCGGAAACTTCCGCTTCATTGCCCATGCGTTGAAGGGGTACGGCGGCGCGTAAGGTCTTAAGCGTTGCCTTGAAGCCTTCAGGGTAGGTGTCCATGCCACTGGACATGATCCAGCCAGGAGCGACTGCATTGACGCGCACACCGCAGCTACCCCATTCATAGGCGGATGTTTGGGTGAAGTTAACCATGCCGGCGCGGGCGGCGCCGGAGTGCCCCATGCCCGGCATGCCGCCCCACATGTCGGCGACGATATTAACGATGGCACCACCGTTTTTATTCATGCCCTGAAGAAACACTTCCCGGGCCATCAGAAAGCCGCCAGTGAGGTTGGTGCGCACCACGGCTTCCCAGCCTTTTTGGCTGATCATAGCCAGAGGTGAAGGGAATTGGCCCCCGGCGTTGTTGACCAGACCGTGGACCACGTCTACGGCTTTGTAGACCTCGGCCACGGTGGCTTTGACTGCCTCTTCATCACGGATATCGCAAGAAAACCCCAGCGCTTGTCCGCCGTCTTCGGCAATTTCCGCCGCCACCGCATCGAGTTTTTCCTGCTTGCGACCGATCAGCACGACTCGAGCGCCGAGTGCGGCCAGTTCATGGGCGGTACAGCGGCCAATGCCGGAGCCGCCGCCGGTAACAATGATGTTTTGGCCGGCGAACAGGTTTTCTCTAAAAACAGAACGGTATGACATTATCTAATCCTTGAAATCCTAAAGGCGCTAACCTGCATTGGCTGCAGGCAGCGCGCTACAATCAAAATTACTTGCTCACTGCGTCGGCGATGGTCTGGCTGACGGGGATAGGCATATCCAGTAACTGTTGGGCAAATGCTTTACCTTGCGGATCAATACGCAGCGACGCGATACCTCCCCCGCCCAAGGCATTTTTCAACAGGAAGTTGAAGGCATTCATGCCGGGCATGGACCAGCGATGAACGCTGCCTGTGTCCGGGTCAAGTACGTGTTGCATGTAATGACCGACCGCCTGTTCGCTGAGGGCGGCGTTCAGGTAGGGCAGGTATTCCGCTTTGCGGGCAATCACTCCGATATTGGCGTGATTGCCCTTGTCGCCGCTACGGGCCCAAGCTAATTTGATCAACGGCACGGTGATGTCGCCGCTAGCGGTACCATAATCGCTATCCTTTGGTAGAGCGCTGGCGTCAAAGATCTGGCCTGTGGGAATGTCCACGGGGTGGGATTTGCCATCCAGATCAATGCTTGCGGTGACCGCATTCTTATCCACCAAAGTGGAGAACAGACGGATGCGGGGGAATGGTTTTGGGCGACCACCGACTAGGCCGGATAGACCAGGAGCCATGCCAGTGGCTGCTTGGGCTATTTCCCGGGCAAACAGGCCAAGGGCTTTCTTGTCATCGTGCAGAGCGGCAATTTTTACCACCACTTCACGGGTGTCGGCACGCCGGGCGTTGGCACCATAGGTCGTTTCACTGCCAAGTATTTCCACATTGGTGTCGCGGAACGGGGCCATACCTTGTTTTTCAAACAGGCCGGCCACTTTCTTAAGAATGGCATCGGCGACGACCTGGCCTTTTTCTGGAGCATCAATGCCGCCCATTAAAAATGAGGCCGTAATGCGGTTGCCATCGGGGTAGGTGGCGGACACTTTGTAGCTGTCGGTGGGCGGGCGGCCCAAGGCGCCAGAGACGCTAACCCGGTGTTCGCCGACCTGCTCCAGTTTTACTTGGGTAAAATCGCAGACCACGTCGGGCAGTAAATAGGCGCGAGGGTCGCCAATTTCGTAAACAATTTGTTCGCCGACGGTGGCGCAGGTGACAAGCCCTCCGGTGTCCGCAGGCTTGGTAATCACAAAGTGCCCATCCTCATGGCACTCGGCCACCGGAAAGCCCATGTTGTGGAAGTCAGGGACTTCACGCCAGTCGGTGAAATTGCCACCGGTACATTGCGCGCCACACTCAATCACGTGGCCGGCAAGGGAGCCCTGGGCCAGTTTGTCGTAATCCTCGGTGGACCAGTTGAACTCGTGCATCAGCGGCCCCAGTACGACGGCGGAGTCGGCAATGCGCCCGGTGAGTACAATGTCGGCACCGGCGTCAAGCGCCGCCTTGATGGGCAGAGCGCCCAGGTAGGCGTTCATGGTGACTGTCATGGGGGGCAGGGGAGCACCACTATCCAGTTCGGTGACAGCCGCAAAATCGTTGCGGCGGCTGTTTAGGTCGTCTCCTTCTACTAGGGCGATTTTCATTTCCACGCCAGCAGCAGCAAAGGCTTTTTCCAAGGCATCCCGACAGGCGCGCGGGTTTACTCCGCCAGCATTGCTGACAACCTTGATGTTTTTTGCCTTGATGTCTTTTGCTAGGGGGGTCATCACGTTAGTGACAAAGTCATGGGCATAGCCGGCATTGGGATCTTTCATCCGTGCCCCGGCCATGATCGACAGAGTAACCTCAGCGAGATAATCGAACACCAAATAATCCAACTCGGTTTGGTGGACGAGCTGGAAAGCAGCACTGTTGGTATCGCCCCAGAATCCGGCGGCACAGCCGATGCGAACAGGCTTTGTCATGGTGGCTCCATTTGCGTGTGAATTCATGGTCTCGTAAGCTACCAAGCAAGCGCTTGGTTTGTAAAGGACGAGAACAGCAGTTGGAAGTGAAAAGTTGAATCATGGTCTGGGTTGGCTGCCAGGCATTGACTTCATGCGCCGCGATTCACTCTCTGAGGATGGGAGCGTGTCTGCCTGATTTCAGGGCTGCGTTTTTTAATGTTTCACGTTCTCCTGCTCCTGCCTTGCTGCCCCCCGCGCGTAAGCGGGATAATGTGTGCGTTAATGATAGGGGTAAGCAATGGCTGGCTTAATGGCAATTCATGGAATTGATGATTCTCCTCGTGGGCGGTTGCTCAGCGCGGCGGCGCATCTGTTTCGGGATAAGGGGTTCGACCGTACCACTGTCCGCGATATTGCGGCATCAGTTGGGATCCAGAGCGGCTCTATTTTTCATCACTTTAAAACCAAAGAGGATATCCTCTATGCCGTGATGGAAGAGGTAATCCACTTCAATACTGAGCGTTTGCGTCAGGCGGTGGTCGCCCACAGCACGGGGCAGGAGCAATTGCGAGCGCTGATCCGAGCGGAGTTACAGTCCATTGTGGGCGATACTGCCGAGGCAATGACGGTGATGGTCACCGAGTGGCGCTGCCTGAGTGAGGATAAGCAAGCCAGGGCACTAAAGTTGCGCGGTATCTACGAGCAACTGTGGCTGGATGTGCTAACACGCCTACATAAAGAGGGGGTTTTTACCACTGATCCCTTCATTATGCGGCGTTTGCTGACAGGGATGACCGGTTGGGCGCCAAATTGGTTTGACCGCGAGGGGCCGCTGAGTCTGGATGATTTGGCCGATATTATACTTGCCCGTGTGATTGGTGAGGCGGAGAGATGATTGGTAACGCGATAGCCTGGGGGAAAACAGGTTACTCCATTATTGAGGAGGGGGAGTTGAACCGACAGACTTGGGCGCTGGATGTGCATCACTACTTACTTGCCAAGCCCAATGGACAGTTACTGCCGGGTCAGTTCAGCCTGGCAGAGGCTAAAGCCAAGATTGAGGCACTAGAAGCTGGGTGACAGCGTCCAGCTCCAATCTTCAAGCTACTAAGCTGTGTTGTGGTTTGTGGCGCGAAGTTTGATATTTGATGCTAATCCCTCTCATTTTGCCCAAGTTTTAGACATATCGACCATTTTCTAGGCAAACGATCAATTTTCTGAAAAAAGCCGTTGACACTCTCGGCCCAATCCATAGAATGGCGCCCACTTCGCAGCGCGAACAAGGGTGATTAGCTCAGCTGGGAGAGCATCTGCCTTACAAGCAGAGGGTCGGCGGTTCGATCCCGTCATCACCCACCATATTTTGTAAGTGAAAGAATTCCGTAAGGGATAAGTGGAGCGGTAGTTCAGTTGGTTAGAATACCGGCCTGTCACGCCGGGGGTCGCGGGTTCGAGTCCCGTCCGCTCCGCCACTATTCAGCAAGAAAGGCTCTCCTTATGGAGGGCCTTTTTTGTGTCTGCTAGTTTCGTGACATCGGGTTCTGGGGCCTGATGTAATACTGTCGCTTTTACCTTTGAGTAAGCGTCCCTCCCTTCGTGATTCTTTACATCCAGATTTTTCCTGCCTGGCGTTTTCTTTCATGAACTTGTCACTTTTCTTCTGTCTAATCATTTGGACAACAAATGAAATGGTAAGGAAGAAAAGGCAATGGATGATTATTTGGAAGAACGCATAGAACAAAGGCTGTTAATGGAAAGCTTGGAAGAGTGCCTTGAAGATGATGGCTGGGTGGACGACGGTGAGGAGCTGTAATCCTCGACCGTTTGTCTATGTATAATGCCGTTCGTGCTCTTTGATTCTTACTTGTTACTGCTTCGTACTCACTTCCCCGCCGCTTATCCCTGTAATGCTTTGTTTTATCCTTTCAGCTTCTTGTGTCTGGAGGAGGTTCCTGCCTTTTCTGTCGCAAAGTTATCCTGATACGCTTCTGTTTGGGTTCGTTGCCGCAAGCTATTGTTGTGGCCGTAAAAGGTCTTCAGGCTTGATGGGGAAGCCTGGCGTTGACGCTTTTTTTTAACTGCCATTCAGGTCACACTCTTTTGATAGTGCCTGACTATAATTGACTGCAGTGTGACGGCGGGTGTCAGATTGTGAATGACGCACCTTGGTCGGTGTGCTTGTGCCAACCAACAATAAATAACTTCATAAGAAGGACAGACAGCATGGCAGCATCCTCTGTTACCTCGGAAGCAATTCTGTTTTTTGACCACCGGGGTATTTCCAAAAGCATGCTCTACGCCGATTTTGAAGCCATTCTCGATGGCATGGTGGGGATGCCGGAATTTGCAGATAAAGAGGTGCGATGCGCTTATTGTTTGGTCAACGGTCAGTTACGGGTTCGCTCTGTAGTGTTATTTACCATCGATTTTGATGAGGATGGCATGGCCGATACCACCTGGAATGTGCCGTTACGGCATTTGGCGGAGCATGCGGGTCAAGGGCCCGACATGGGGGCTGGACCGATTCGTCTTGCCTGCCGTAGCCAATGCCCGGTGGCCTGGCACCAGGATCAAATGTGGGACCCTGGCATGAAGCCCGGCGCCAACGATTTTATTGCTATCCGTGACTCCATCCGAGAGCGTGGCCCGAAAATGGGCCTGGTAATGGATGATGAAATGGAGGCTGTGCCTATTGTGATTGGGGCGTCTGCACCGACGGTCGGCCTGGAGAGAAAGGATGTCGAGAAGAAGGCGGATCAAGAACGGGTAAGGCTGGCTCGCATTATCAAGGAGCTGCGCCTGCGGGTGCAAACCCTGGAAAACACCCAGTCAGAAGACGCGGCTAAGGTGCGCTATGCGGCCCAGCAAAAAGAAGAAATTCTTATTGCTCAGTTGGAAAAGGTAATGGGGCAGTTCAAGGCAATCAAATCGCAGAATGGAGCATTGCGAGAGCAGAATGATTCCTTGAAGGGGCAATTATTATCCCTCAACCAAAGTTTGGAAGAGCAGAACCGGCGCAGTGAGCATCAGGGTAGTGAGATGGAGGTGCTGACTGAGCAGTACAAGCTGGCGTTGGAGCAGCGCCTGGAAGAGGAGCGGGCGAAGATGTCAGAGCAGCTACACTCGCTGGAAATGGATGTGCTGACCCGTGATGATCTTATCGGCCAGCTTCGCGAGGAAATTTCTGAGCAGAAACGCAACAAGCTGAAAGACGCCAACAGCGGAGCACAGAAGACGCTGGAGAAGCTTGAAGAGCTGGGGTTGAGTTTTATTGCGTTTCATCCTGGTGCCGGGCATATCTCCATTGCAGCCGATCAGGTGGCCAGTTACATGGAGAATCCCACTGCCTTTGCGGCGCGCAAATGCCTAGTCACCGAGGATCATTATCGTGCTTGGCTATCCCATTATGAAAGCCCGACCTGCCAGGTGCCTATAGGCGCGGAGGGGGCTCCCTGTGGTAAGCGAGTGATTCGTGTGGAAGTTCCCAATCAGTTCAAGCCGGGGGTGTCTGATTGCAACGCTAACCGCTGCCAGAACTGCCGCAATGATTCCGCCATCGATAACGTACTGCGATTCCGCTAAGTCGGCAATTGTGAACTGGTTCCGCCAGGTGCTTGATTGGTAAGCTTTTTGCAGCGTATTTCTCCGATGAGGGTTTCGGCCCGCGCCACGCTTGTATTCACCATAGCAACAACAAGAACATCGGGAGCCACTGTTATGACACGGCAATCCATCGATAAAAGCCTGTTACAGACGTTTGTGCCAGTTAATGCTCTGTCTGGAGATCAGCTTGACTGGCTGCTTGACCAGCAGGAAGTGTGTCGCTATGTGTCAGGTGATGTCCTTTTTTCGCTGGGAGACCAAGACAACACCACCATCTATCTGCTTAGTGGCAAGGTTGAGCTGAGCGATGAAACCGGTGATCGGCGGACAGTAAGCGCTGGGGATACGGCCTCTTGGCACCCACTGGAGCATGTCCAGCCTCGCCGCAGCACCGCCAGAGCGGTAGGCGATGTGAGTGTGGTGCGATTCGACAGTTTCCGACTCGATACCATCCTCTCTTGGGATCAATCTGCGGGCTACGTAATTCTAGACATTAATGCTAACTCTGCGTATCAGAACGACAGGGAATGGATGATACGCCTGCTCAAGTCCAAGCTTTTTCATCGAGTGCCGCCCAGTAACATCTTGGGGATTTTCAGCCGACTTAAAGCGAATCGTCACAAAGAAGGTGAGCGGATTATTCGACAGGGAGAGGCTGCTGATTGCTGCTATATCCTCAAAGAAGGCGTGTGTGAGGTGTCTATTAACATAGGGGAGGGCGAGCCGACTTCGGTGGCCATGCTGGAAGAGGGTGAGTGGTTTGGTGAAGAAGCATTGCTATCTGGCAAGCCCCGTAATGCCACGGTATCTATGGCAACGGATGGTGTCTTGATGAGGTTGGACCGACAAGATTTTGATGCCCTGCTCCGCGAGCCGATCATCAAGACCATGCCGGGTGATCAGGTGCTGTCTTCGGCAGAAAAGGGCGCTTGGTGGCTGGATGTGCGTACTAGCGACGAATTCGATCAGGAGCATTTGGTAGGAGCGACCAATATGCCGCTTAACGTATTGCGTCTCAAGTCTCGCCTACTGGACCCAGGCAAGACCTATATCGCTTACTGTGATACAGGTCGACGTAGCGCCACCGCCGCTTTTCTGTTAAAAAACGCCGGCCTGGATGTGATCGTGTTGGATGGCGGTCTGAATGCCAATGCTGTTACCCTGAACGAGTACCTGACTCAGGGGTAGTGCTTGCCGGTTGGTGAGGCTGCCCAGTCCGGCTTCCGCAACAACCTAAGCAGCACTACCTGAATGAGATCCCTTGTGGCGCAAGAGAAATTTCGCAACATCGGTTTGATCGCACGGTCTGAAAGTGAGCAGGCGCTCTACTCATTACGCCAGCTCATTCATTTTCTGCATGGCCGTGATTGCACCGTTATCCTCGATAAACACATTATTGGTCATCTTCCGGAAATGGGATTGCAGGCTGCTAGTGCCTCACAAATGGGGGAAGCCTGCGATCTGGTGATTGTGGTGGGAGGGGACGGTAGTCTGCTAGGTGCTGCGCGTACCCTGGCTCGCTATAAAGTGCCGGTATTGGGCGTGAATCGGGGCCATCTGGGCTTTCTCACCGATATCCTTCCTTCTGAAATTGAATCCCGGGTCGGCCAGGTGCTGGATGGTGAATACAGTACCGAAAAACGGTTCTTGTTGGATCTGGAAGTGCGCCGGGGTAGGACCGTGGTCGGCGAGGGGAGCGCTCTCAACGATATCGTGCTGCTATCCGGTGACAGTGTACACATGATCGATTTTGAGTTGATGATCGACGGACACTTTGTCTACGGGCAGCGCTCCGACGGGCTGATTGTTTCTACGCCCACCGGTTCCACCGCCTATGCGTTGTCCGGTGGTGGGCCAATCATGCACCCTAAGCTGGATGCCATGGTCTTGGTTCCCCTAAACCCCCACACCCTGACCAGTCGCCCCTTGGTGGTAGCTGGGGATAGTGAAATCAAAATTCACATCACCACAGAAAAAGTGCGGCCGTTGGTCAGTTGCGATGGCACAGAGGGGATTCGCTTGCAGGTTGACGATGTCATTGCGATTCGCAAAAAACCTCACCGCTTACATTTGATTCATCCCCCGGGGCACGATTTCTATCAGGCTTGTCGGTCTAAATTGGGCTGGAGTTCCCGGCCCGGTGACAACAATTAGGCCGAGTAATACTGTATAGGCCGTGGGCCGCCCAAATCTATGTAGCGTGTCGCGTACCGTGACCTTTTGAAGAGTTAAACCATGAGTTACCAGAGTTTTGACGACCTGATTGCGAGTATGGATCAGAACATTTGCGATAACATGCGTCGCGCTATTGAAACGGGTAAGTGGGCCGATGGTCGCGTTTTATCCCGCGAGCAAAAAGAGCTTTGTCTTCAGGCTGTTATTGCTTGGGAAACCCAGAATTTACCTGAAGAGCAACGTAGCGGTTATATGGAGCAGGCCTGTAAAAGCGGGGAGGAAAAAACCGAGGATCAGCCGGTAACTCTGCGTGGCCCGGATACTCTGCAGTAAACATATTATAATGAGATAAATCGTTTTGACCGGCGAGTCGTCCCTGAAAAAATGCCTGCGGGCGTTTCCCTCCGTTATTCTCCTCAATATCGCATTGGTGGAGAAATAGAATTGATGTAATGTTCCTATGCACCCTCTTTTCACTGGGGGTAGCGTAGGCAGAAATAATGCATCTAATTATGTGCCTTCTGTTATTTGTAGTAAGCACCACCGCCGCCCTCCATTGTTGATGTGAGCAACGGCAGGAATTAAATAATAAAAAGAGGTTTGGGAGAGAAGATGCATACTTACAAGAAGGTACTGCCGGTGGCTATGGTTATGGCGCTGGCCGCCTGCGGCGGCGGGAGTGAAACCGTACCGGATCAGAGTCAAGGCGCCAGTTTTGACACTCATGCTCGTTTTAATCCTGTCACATTTGATTTGCCGCTGAATACCGATCTGGTTTTTGCAGCAGCAGCAATGTCGGATGGTACGTCGGATATCGGTGCTCCTACGAACCCTGTGGAAGTGGGGATCAATGCACTGGATGGATTCTCGACGAATGCACCGTTTGATATCTATTTCGCTGGTGGTGAGCTAGATGAAGCTTCCATCAAGGTGTGTCAGCAATCTATGTTGGCTACTGGTGAATGTGCACAATCCAACGTATTCGTGTTGGCACTGAACACGGAGGAAGGCGGGGACCCACTTGATCCAGATGATGTGAATCAAGATGCGCCTTTCCTGTTCCCTCTGGCTGAAGTGTCGGCCTCAGTGATATCCCTCGATGGTGAACAGAATAATGTATTGAGAATTACGCCGTACAAACCGCTCCTTGCCGCTACCAAGTATCTGGTTTTTGTTACCACCGGCTTGCAAGACACGGATGGCAATTCTGTTAGTGCATCACAAGCTTACAATGTGTTGGGTGAGTCTGAGCCGCCGGTTACAGGAACTTTGTTGTCTGTGCGTAACGCTATTCAGGGCTGGGAAGCGTTGGCTGCGGGCTTTATCGGTGTGGCGTCCGGGGGGGGGATTCCCGCGGAGGTGGCGAAAGCGTCGGTGGTGGTTTCTTATACGTTTACTACTACCGATCCGATTACCCCTTTGCTGGCGAATGCAGCTCCAAAGGCGGCGATTGTGCAGGCTCAACAGAAAAGCTTTGGCGTGGATCCCAATTTAGCCGTGCAGAATCTTGGCGCCATTCTTATGGAGGGCGTGGATTTGAATTCGCCTGAGCCCCGTGCTGTTTCTGTGTCAGCATCGGGTATTGATGTAAGTGATCTGACAAATGGGGCTCTGGAGGCCGGTGTGGTGTCGTTGTACACCGGGTTAATGGATATTCCCTATTATTTGCGCACCCCCGAGACAACGATTTCCGGCAATTATAAGCTGGATAGCTGGCAACCAGATCAGGCGCTTGGCGCCGCATTGTTGGCAAAAATAAAAGCAAGCCTTCCTGTAGAAGCAGCATCGCAGCTACCAGCTCAACTGCCTCTGCCTGATGCGGATGGCTCTACTTTCAACGTAACTTATCGGTACCCCTTTGTTGAGCAGGTTAGCCTTGAATCTGTTCCTTTACAGCTAACACTCCCTGATGGGGCTTATGAAGTTCAGCCTGGTGTTACCTGCGGCATGGCTAAACCAGATGGTTTGCCTGTGGTTATGTATGTGCATGGGATTGGCAGCGACCGCACTTCTGTTGTTTCGCTCGCACATAGCCTTGCTAAAGCCTGTGTGGCAACAGTGGCGATTGATTTACCTTTGCATGGGGCTCGCGCTTTTGAAGAAGGCAATGCCGCATTCAATTTCATTAACTTAGGTGTGTTGACCAATACTCGTGACAACCTGCGCCAAAGTGTCATGGACCTGCTGAACCTCAACGCCAGTCTTTCTAATATCAGCGTAGCGCTTGAAAATGAAGGGATGGTTGGGCTTGATACCCGTGATGTGAAGGTGGTGGGCGTTTCTTTGGGTGGTATTGTGGGGGCGACTTACGCAACTGTTAACCAGCTGGCAGTGGCTGTGGATGGCCAGTTGGCCGCACAGGCCGCTACCCCGTCATTTGCGAGCAAGCTCAATCCATTGAGCGGTTTGGTGATATCTGCTGCTGGAGGGCAAGTGACTCAGTTGTTGATCAATTCGGAAAGTTTGGGGCCGTCTATTGAGAATGGTTTGGCAGCAGAAGGCGTTGAGTCGGGTAGCTCTGATTTCGAGAATTTTTTGTATGTAACGCAAAGCACAGTTGATTCCGGTGACCCGGTGAATTTTGCTGAAATTCTAGCTGGTGCAGCATCATGTGATCCTGTAAAGGCTCAGGCGGGTGATTACGCAAGTATCCTAACCTGTGGCAGCTTGACCATTCCTGTTTTGGTTCAGCAAATTGTCGGTGGCGGTGATGTCTCCGCTTACGGAGACAACGCTGAATACTTGGCCGATCAAGTGGTGCCGAACAGCGCTGACGGAGCCCCCTTGGCAGGGACTACGCCTTTGGCTCGTTTGTTAAACGCTCAGCCAGTAGCTGCTGGAAGCGGGCCTGCTGATGTTACGGATGTGAGTGCCGCTAATGCGTTGGTTAATCTGACCGTGGGTGAGCATGCTTCTTTGTTGACGCCAGGGGACCCAGCGACGGCTGGAGGTGTCATTGCGTTGACCGAGTTACAGACCGAAACAGTGAGCTTTGTTGTGGCTCCGAATCAGACCGCAGTGGGTATCACTGAAGTTGATTTGCTTGGCAATGGTTTGGTTTTGGCTCCGACTGCGCCTTATGTGCAGATGCCGACGCGATAGTGAGCTGATCTACAGCACAACAAATGGCATCATCAACAACACCCCGCAAGCCGGGGTGTTGTTGTTTTCGTGGATATGATGTTTGAGCGGTGCTAGGCCGGATTGGCATGGCCGCCAGACTAACCTTTTTGAGGAGTAGGGTTATGGAAAGTGCAGAAATGGTGAAATTCACCCATTTGGCGGACTATCAGCCCCCAGCCTATCTAGTCGATAGAGTGGCTCTGGATGTGGATATTCGGGATGGGGTGACCACTGTGACCAGCAGTCTATCGCTGCGCCGTAATCCGGCTGCTGCTGATTCCACGACAATGACCTTCAATGGCGAAGGGCTCACCTTACGCACTTTGGCGCTGGATGATGTGGTGCTCAATAGTGCTCGCTATCAGTATGAAGATAACCTGCTGACCGTGCGGGGCTTGCCAGATACCTGCACGTTAACGTCCGTGGTGGATATTGATCCAGAAAACAATACCGCCCTGGAAGGGTTATACCAGTCCAATGGCATGGTCTGCACCCAGTGTGAGGCGGAAGGCTTTCGGCGTATTACCTTTTTCCCGGACCGCCCTGACGTATTGGCCCGCTTTACGACCACGGTACGTGCTGACAAGGCCCGCTATCCGCTGTTGCTGTCTAACGGTAATCCGGTGGCTTCGGGCGATGAAAAGAGTCATGGAGAAGAGGGCGCTCGTCACTGGGTGACTTGGGAAGACCCTTTTCCGAAACCATGCTATCTGTTCGCTTTGGTGGCGGGAGATCTAGCCTGCCTGGAGGATACGTTTGTCACTGTATCGGGCCGTAAGGTGGCGTTACGCCTCTATGCTGAGCATCGTGATCTGGACAAGCTGGACCATGCCATGGCGTCGTTGAAAAATGCCATGCGCTGGGACGAACAAACCTACGGTCGCGAATACGATCTGGATATCTACATGATTGTGGCGGTAAGCCACTTCAATATGGGGGCCATGGAAAATAAGGGCCTTAATATCTTTAACACCTCCTGTGTGCTGGCGCATCCCGCTACGACCACCGACGCCGGGTTCCAACGGGTGGAATCTGTAGTGGCCCATGAGTACTTTCATAACTGGTCTGGAAACCGGGTGACCTGCCGTGACTGGTTTCAATTGAGTCTTAAGGAAGGTTTCACGGTATTTCGTGACCAGGAATTCTCGGCGGACATGCATTCCGCCGCAGTGAAACGCGTTGAAGATGTGGATTTCCTGGTCAACCATCAATTCCCGGAAGACCAAGGCCCCATGGCCCATGCTGTTCGCCCTGAGAAATACCAGAAAATTGACAATTTCTACACCCTAACCATTTATGAAAAAGGCGCAGAAATTGTTCGTATGCAGTATCACCTGCTGGGGGCAGAGAATTTCCGCAAGGCCACGGATCATTATTTCGAGACCAATGATGGCAAGGCGGTAACTTGCGATGATTTCGTGGCCAGCATGGAAGCCGTTTCCGGCTACGATTTGAGCCAGTTTAAACGTTGGTACAGCCAGGCCGGCACGCCGATACTGACGGTTACTGATGAATACCGGGACGGGCAGTATCACCTTAGGTTCCGTCAGCATACGCCCGCCACTCCCGGACAGGAGCAGAAACAGCCCTTGGTTATCCCTATTCGTCTGGCGTTGCTTGATGAGCAGGGCGCTCCCTGTGCGTTGGATGCTGGAGGCAACGGTGCGGCTGAGGGGGAGCAGGTGGTTATCATGGACCAGGCTGAGCAAACCGTGTCGTTTAATGTGCCTGCTGGGGTGACACCTTCTCTGCTGCGTGGGTTCTCAGCGCCAGTGGTGCTCGATTATGACTACTCCGTTGATCAATTGGCGCGACTGTTGGCCTACGACAGTGACGGCTATTGCCGTTGGAATGCCGCCCAGCGCCTGTACTTTGCGGCACTGGATCGGTTAGTGACCGAAACCGATGAGGCGGATGCAGAAGCCGCAGCGCTGGTGCCGGTGCTGGAGCAAGTGATTGCCCGTAGTGATGAAGATCCGGCCCAAGCGGCATTGCTGCTTTCATTACCTGGCGAGGTAGCGTTGGGAGACCGGCATAAGCCGCTGAACCCCGCCTCCATTCATCGCGCGCACAGTGCCATGAAGAAAGCGTTAGGAAAGGCGTTGCAGTCGCACTGGTTGTCTCTGTCCGAGAACCTGCTGGCTACGGAACTGAGTATGGATGGTCGGGCGATGGGGCGGCGGCAGTTACGTAATCTGGCGTTGGATTTTTTAGCAGCAGGAGAGCACCCGGAAGCAGGTCGGATAGCCGTGGAGTTATTTGAGCTGCCACTGTGTATGAGTGAAGAGCTTGGCGCATTGCGAGCGCTGGTACACCATGGTTTGCCCGGTGCCGATCAGGCACTGATGCAATTCGCGGATCGCTGGCAGGATGAGGCGTTGGTTATGGATCAGTGGTTTGCTGTCCAGGCATCCGTGCCGGGGGCTCACACCGTCGATCAGGTAAACCGCCTGCTTGAACACCCTGCTTTTGACTGGAAGACACCGAATCGAGTGCGAGCGCTAGTGGGCACGTTCACGAACGCAAATCCGTCGGCATTTCATGCGGAAAATGGGCAAGGGTATCAACTATTTTCGGCTGCCTTGTCTCGCTTGGACGCCATCAACCCGCAGGTTGCGGCCCGTTTGGCCAATGGGGCTTCTCGTTTGCCTGTATTGGAACCGGGCCGGAAGGCTTTATTGGCGGAGCACCTTGCGGGTGTGCAAAATACAGCGTCCGATAACGTGGCGGAGGTGCTTGGGCGGATCCTGTCATCCTGATCTTCTATGGGAGTATAGAAAGAAAAAGGACGATGACTGGTTAGTCGTCAATAATAGAGCACACAGGGGATTTATTTTTTTTTCTGGTGTGTAAGAATTATGTATTAGCCTGGGCGGCAGGTCGGGAAGAATAATGAGACCTGTCGCAAATGGGAGCGACTGTTGACCGGGTAAGAACAATAAAGCCATGCGCATGGCAATTCGGAGAACTACATGAATAATAATCACCTGTGTAGAAGCAGGCTGGCGATGGCTGTTGCCAGTATCACCGCCCTTACCGGGCTTTCCCTCCCCGCTTCAGCGGTTCAACTAGATTTCGAGAACCCGGACTGGTCGGGCCGGCTGGATACAACCTTGTCTGTGGGTGCCCTGTTTCGAACCGAGAGCCAGGATTCTATGTTGGCGGCCACCGGTGACGTGGTCGATATGGCTACGAAAGGTTATGGGTCCCAAATCAATAAGAACGATGCCAACAACAATTACGATACCGGTTTGGCGTCGTTGGTGTACAAAATTACCCCAGAGCTGGATCTGAGCTGGAAGGGGAAATATGGCATGTTTCTCCGCGGCACCGCATTTTATGATCAGGTGATCATGGGCGGTGGGCATGATGGTGGGCAGTTGATTAAGGCTGCTGGCTACCCTGGCGCCATGGGTTTTACCCGTTACGCCACGTATTCTGATTACGCGAATAATGGCACCGGTGATGATTTCAGCGGTGACGCTGAACGATACGCCGGCCAGCGTGCTCGTCTTTTAGATGCGTATGTGTGGGGGAACGTCGATATGTTCGAGCGCCCATTGAATGTTCGCCTTGGGCAGCAGGTGATCAACTGGGGTGAAGCCTTGTTTATGCAGAATGGGGTGAATACGGCGAACTACTTTGATTTGAATGCCTTGCGCCTGCCGGGCTCCGAAATCAAGGAAGCCTTGCTGCCGCTGGATAGCGTCTACTTCTCTTATGGCCTGACCTTTAATGCAACCGTGGAAGCTTTTTACCAGTTTGAATGGAAAAACTCTGAGGATGCGCCCTCGGGTACTTACTTCTCTACCCATGATGGCTTCCCAGGTAAAGGGGCAGACAATGTCATCGTCGATGGTCGAGTTGTTGCGCTGAGCGCTGTTCAGGCGGGTGCAATTCCTTCGCCGGGGCTCCTTGAGCCTGGTTTTGCGAATTATACCGCGTCTAATTACGGTTCTGATTATCAGTATGAAGCGACTCAGGTAACAGTAAATCGAATTCGCGATAAAGAGGCTAGCGATAGTGGTCAGTTTGGTTTGGCGTACCGTTACTTCGCAGAAGGGCTAAACGGTACTGAGTTTGCGCTTTATTATACGCGAACCCATGCTCGTACCCCCGTCGTTGGTTCTAGCCTGAATAACCTCGAAAACGGCAAGGGTGGTGGCGTTACAGAAATGGCTAGAACCATTGATACCGCTGAGTATCAGATGGCCTATGTAGAAGACCAAGACATGTTCGGCGCAAGTTTTAATACCAGTGTCGGTAATATGTCACTTGCTGGGGAGCTGGCGTATAGGCCTAAACGTGCCATTATTAACGAAGGGGGTGATAACCTGATATCTGCTCTTGCTGGTGTTGCGGGTCAATCCGCTTTGCAGGGTCAGGATGTGGCTATCGGTGATTTGACAGGGCATTGTGTTCGCGCGGAAATGGGGGGCTCCTGCTTGTCTGCGGACACGTTAGTACAAGATGGCCATCTCTACTATTTCTACGATGAGGTAGAAAGTTACAACGGTTCTTTAGTCAGTATCTTCAATTTCGGCCCGACGTTTGGCGCTGATGGCCTGATTGCATTGCTGGAATTGGGCGTCGAACACATTGAAGGGCTTGAAAATCCTGACCTGGAATACAACTCTACGGCGGCAATTCTAGATTCTGAAGCGCAAATTCTCAGCCCTGATGACCCGAACAGGTATTACATGGACCCCACCTCCTGGGGCTACCGTGCGGTGCTGAAAGCGGATTACAGCAATGTCTTTGCTGGTGTTTCCATGAGCCCGAGTGTGCGTTTTGCTCATGATGTAAATGGTAACTCTCCGATTGGCGGCAACTTTATGGAAGACCGTAAGGCTGCGACACTGGGGGTGAGTTTTCTGTACTTGAATAACCTAGAAGTGGCCATGTCTGCTACCACGTTCTGGGGCGCCAAATACTCCAACAAACTGGCCGACCGGAACAACGCGTCCGTTTCTGTTAAGTACTCTTTCTAATATGTTCCAGGTCGGAGTGCCGGCCTGTTGTTAACGGAGAGCAATCATGTTGAAGAAACTGACCGCAATGGGCGGTGCTTTGGCTCTGTCCTTGAGTGTGACGGCCAATGTGCACGCTGGCGTATCTAGCCAAGAGGCGGCGAAATTGGGTAAATCGCTGACGCCTTTCGGTGCACAGGTCAAAGGTAACGGCAAAACCATTTCAACCGGGCTGGGCATTCCGGATTACACCGGCGGCATCCAACGCAAAGATATTCCCAAGACCTATACCCGTCCGGGCCAACATCACCCAGATCCGTACACCGCTGACAAAATTGCTTTCACGATCACCGCTCAGAACGTGTCCCAGTATGCGGACAAAGTGCCTGACGGCGTGCAGGCGATGCTGAAGACTTACCCGGATACGTTTAAAATGAACGTCTATCCGAGCCGCCGCTCCACCTCAGCGCCACAATGGGTATACGACAACACTAAGAATAATGCCATTAAGGCCAAGCTGGGTGAAACCGGCGTGGATAATGCTTTCGGTGGCATTCCGTTCCCGATTCTCAGTGGTACTAATGAGCAAAAAGCCAAGCAGGCTGTCTGGAACCATATTTTGCGCTGGCGCGGTTTGTACGTGGTTCGCCGTGCTTCGGAAGTAGCGGTGCAGCGTAGCGGTGCTTACTCGCTGATTACCTCTCAGCAGGAAGTGTACTTCCGTTACTATGACCCGAAGTACAATTTTGAAAGCCTGGACAATATCATTTTCTATTACCTGTCCTTTACTAAGGCCCCGGCCCGTCTGGCCGGTGGTGCCGTACTGGTACACGAAATGCTGGACCAGAAACAAATGCCGCGCCAAGCCTGGGGGTATAACGCAGGTCAGCGTCGTGTTCGTCGTGCGCCTAACCTAGCATACGATACTCCGATTGCTGCAGCGGATGGCCTGCGTACTGCCGATGACACCGATATGTATAACGGTGCACCTGACAAGTACAACTGGACGCTAGTCAGCGATAAACCGGTGGAAATGTTCATCCCGTATAACAACTACAAACTGGATGATCCGAATGTGAAATATGAGACCCTACTGCAAAAGGGGCATGTGAATTCGGATTACCAGCGTTGGGAGTTGCATCGCGTTTGGGTGGTGGAAGCCAACCTGAAAGAGGGTGAGCGGCATATCTACGCCAAACGCCGTTTCTACATTGATGCGGACTCCTGGCAGATCGCCGCCATCGACCAGTACGACCGTCGTGGTGAGTTGTGGCGGGTCAGCTTAGCCTATATTAAGAATTACTACGAAGTACCAAGCCAGTGGACCGCACTGGATACGTTCCACGATCTGCGCGCCCAGCGTTACCACGTGCAGTTCTTGGATAACGAGGAGTCCTCTATCCTGGATTATAGTCAGCCAGTACCCGGCGACCGTTATTTCCACCCAGCAGCGCTACGCCGACGCGGTCGTTAATTATAAAAAAATGCCGGTTTAATGAAGCCGGAAAGCCAAGGCGACCGGAGTGCTTATGGCACCCGGTTGGTTTTGCTTGGCCGTGAAGCAGGGCCTTTGGGAAGAGCAAAAAAGAATGAAAAAAACAGTGTTAATGGCCTTGTCAGCCGTGCTGTCTGCACCTTCGCAGGCAGATTTCGTTTCCAATAATGGGCCTCTGGTTACGGCAAACAGCTATTTGGATATCGCCTATGCGGATAACCGGATCGTTGCTGTGGGGGACCGAGGCAAAATTCTGTATTCCGATGATCAAGGTGATCATTGGACGCAGGCGATCACACCGTCTGAAGTGCTGCTCACCTCCGTTTGTTTTGCCGATGCTCGCCACGGTTGGGCTGTTGGCCATGATGCGTTGGTATTAGCCAGCAGTGATGGCGGAGAATCCTGGACCGTTCAGTACAGTGATCCTTTGGGGGGCGACGGCGATGTAGGGCTCGCGGAAGAAAAACGGGACGATTACTCCATGGATGATCTCTATGGTGATCCCTACAGCGATAATGCTTACGGGGATGACGGTGGTGATCTTTATGATGGTAGCGATAGAGTCATGGCACCAGTGGATACATCTGGTGCGCCGTTGCTGGATGTGTTTTGCGACAGCCGTGAGAGTGCAGTCGCCGTAGGGGGCTATGGTTATTTCCTGAAAACCAGCGATGGCGGAGCAACCTGGGATAAAGCCCTGGACAGCTTGGACAATCGTGAGGGTTGGCACCTGTACGATTATACCGCCGTGAAAGGGGGCAATGACCGTTACGTTGTAGGCGAAAAAGGTCTCATGTTCCATTCCGCCGACAAAGGCATCCGTTGGAAAAAGCTAGATAGCCCCTATGGCGGCACCCTGTTCGGTGTAACCCCGATTTCTGATAACAACGTCCTGACATATGGCTTGCAGGGCAATGTGTGGTTGACGGCTAATCGGGGGCGCAGCTGGGTGAAAATTCCCTCAAAGCTGACCCGTGGTATCAACGATGGCACCGTACTGGCGGATGGCACGGTGGTGCTGGTCACAAATGCTGGCGGCATCCTTACCAGTCGCGATGGTGGTCAATCCTTTTCCCTACGGTACCTGCCGGGCCGCCGTTCAATCTCCGCTGTTCTTCCCCGTGATGCGGGCGGCATTCTTGTCGCCGGGCAGGGTGGGCTGCGTGTGATCGAAGACGTTAAATAAGGGGCACAGCATGTCTGGTCGCATTTCAAGAAGTATTGCCAGTGGGCTGTTTGCTTTTCGGCCCCTAATTCTCCTGGCTTTTATTGCAGCCACAGTGCTGTTGGGTTTCCAAGCCAGTAAGATCGAACTGAACACCGATATTCGCAAGTTGATCCCGCTGGATCATCCGTATATCCAGAATTACCTGGAGCATCAGAACGACTTGAGCCTGGGCAATGATGTCCGGGTAATTGTTGCTGAAACCCAGAGTGAAGACATTTTCAACGACGATTACGTTAAAGCGTTGAAAGAAATCACCGATGAAGTGTTCGCATTGGAGGGGGTGGATCCCAGCAAGATCCGTTCATTGTGGACCAGCAATGTGCGCTGGAATGAAGTTACGGAGCAAGGCTTTCAAGGCGGTGAGGTGATTCCCGCCGGTTACGATGGCTCCCAGGACTCACTGGAGCAGTTGCGCACCAATGTTTTGCGCTCCGGTCAAGTAGGCCGTCTGGTCGCTGATAATTTCCAGTCTAGTGTTGTGCATGCTTATTTGCTGGATGCTCTGGGGGAGGATGGGGTTGATATTCCGGCTCTCTCTACCCGTCTTGAAGAGATTCGCAGTCAGTATCAAGAGAAATACCCTAACGTCCGCATTCACATTGTCGGGTTGGCCAAAAAAGCCGGTGATGTGATGGCCGCGGCGGAAGAAGTGGCCATGTTCTTCTTCTTCACCCTGGCGCTAATTGCGCTACTGCTGCTAATTGATACTCGCTGCCTGCGCAGTGCCCTGACCGTTACTGTTTGTTCCTTTGTGGCGGTAATCTGGCAGCTCGGGATTGTGAGTAGTCTGGGTTTTACCATCGATCCGTACTCCATGCTGGTGCCGTTCCTCGTCTTTGCCATTGCGGTTTCTCATGGTGTCCAGATTGTGAATACCCTGGCTAACTACGCAGCGCAAGGGCTCAGTTCCCTGGAAGCCGCCCGTTCCACTTTCCGGGCATTGTGTGTGCCGGGCATGGTGGCATTGGTGTCGGATGCCATTGGTTTCCTCACGCTCTACATGATTGATGTGGGTGTGATTCGTGAGCTGGCCATGGCGGCCAGTATCGGCGTGGCCGTGATTATTATTTCCAACTTGGTGATCGTGCCGTTGGTGCTGTCCTACCTGGGCGTAAGTGATGCGTCCATTCGAAAGATTCAGGCAGGAGAGAAGAAAGATCACCCGTTGGCTGGCCTGTTTGCCCGCTTCACGCGTACGCCTTTGGCTGCTCTGTCCATTGCCGTGGCCGTGGCCGGTTACGGAGTGGGTATCTATATGAGCCAAGACCTGAAAATCGGTGACTTGGACAAGGGGGCCCCCGAGCTGTGGCCGGACCCATGTGAAGATATGGAATGTCCGCGTGGCTATGAGCCCAAGCCTCGTTACCGCTATAACCACGATGTGAACTTCCTGGTATCGAATTATTCAGTGAGCGCCGACGTTTTGGTGGTTATGGGCAAGACACCAGTGGAATCCTGCAACACCTACCAAGCTATGCAGACGGTGGATGATCTAGCGTGGAACCTGCGTAATGTAGAAGGGGTGCAGGATGTGGCCACGATTGCGTCTGCTACGAAACAGATATCCACCAACATGAATGAAGGCTCCATGAAGTGGGCGACCATTTCTCGAGACCAGTATGCGTTGAATAACGTGATGAGCTTCATGCCTGATCGCTTATACAACTTGGACTGTTCGCTGACGCCGATTTTCGTGTTCCTCGATGACCACAAGGCGGAAACCCTAGAACGTGTTACCCGTGCGGTGGCTGATTTTTCCCAGATCCGTAACAACCCGGATGTGTTGGAGTTGAAGCTGGCTTCCGGCAACGCAGGTGTGGAGGCTGCCACAAACCAGACCATTGCCGCTAGCCAGTACCCCATGTTGGCGCTGGTGTATGCGGTGGTGTCTGTGTTGATTCTGATTGCTTTCCGCTCTTTTCGGGCGGTGATTTGTATCATCGTGCCGCTTGGGTTGACCTCGATTCTTTGCCAGGCGTTGATGGCGTATCTAGGGATAGGTGTGAAAGTGGCGACGCTTCCGGTGATTGCTCTAGGTGTGGGTATCGGTGTGGATTACGGTATTTATATCTACAGCAAGTTATCCGAGTACCTGAAGCGGGGTATGAATTTGGAGGAGGCCTACAAGCAAACGTTGAAAACTACTGGTAAAGCGGTGGCCTTTACTGGGATCACTTTGGCGGTGGGGGTGATTTTCTGGGGGTTTAGTTCCATTAAATTCCAGGCGGACATGGGCATCTTGCTGACCTTTATGTTCCTGTGGAACATGATTGGCGCTCTGTGGCTTCTGCCTGCTCTGGCTCGTTTCCTGCTCAAGCCTGATTCAGTCCGCGTGAACCTTCGTAGTTAACCAGCGCGCTGATTCGTTGGTTGTGTTTAGCCCGGCTCTGCCGGGTTTTTTTATGCCGTTTTGCGGCTGCTAGAGCGCCCGTAGCATGTCTCCTGTTCAACAATTGAGACTGTGGACGTAGGCTGGGTGCTCAATTGGTTCACTGTTCTTCCTACTGTTCGACACAAAACATCGAAGTCCCCGATGCCCTTGGCTATAATGCCGGCGATTACTACCGATCGGGCTCTTTCATGCTGTACTCCTTGGCACGACCTTTATTGTTCTCTCTATCAGAAGAGCATTCCCATGAGTTGACTCTGGCGCTGCTGCGCAAGCGTGCAGGCAAGCTATGGCCCGGTACGGTACCGGCGGTGCCTAAGACAGTAATGGGGATCGAATTCCCTAATCCAGTGGGCTTAGCGGCTGGCCTGGACAAAAATGGTGACTGCATCGATGGCTTGGCGGATCTGGGGTTTGGCTTTATTGAAGTCGGTACTGTAACGCCGCGGCCGCAATCGGGTAACCCACAGCCTCGTTTGTTCCGGCTGCCGGAGGCCCAAGCGCTGATTAACCGCATGGGGTTCAACAATCTGGGTGTAGATTACCTAGTGGCTGCAGTCAAACGCAGCCGCTACAAGGGCGTATTAGGCATCAATATCGGCAAGAACAAGGACACCCCGGTTGAAGATGCCGTGCAGGACTACCTGATTTGCCAGCAGAAAGTGCATGCCTATGCCAGCTATCTGGTGGTGAATGTCTCCTCTCCGAACACGCCCGGACTGCGAACCTTGCAACATGGCGCGGCACTGGATGAGTTGTTGGACACGCTGCGAGAAGCCCAGACACGCTTGGATCAAGAGCAGCGTCGTCGAGTGCCTCTGGTCATCAAAATTGCCCCGGACAACAGTGAAGAAGAGCTGCAGAGCATGGCTGAAGCCTTCTTACAGCATGGAATCGATGGGGTTTGTGTTGGTAACACCACACTTTCCCGTGATGGTGTGCAGAACCTGAAAAATGGTGGGGAGCAAGGTGGCCTCAGTGGTACACCGCTAACCCCCATCGCCAACCGGGCGCTGGCAGTTATGCGCAATACGCTCAATGGCCGCATTCCGATTATCGGTGTAGGCGGCATTAATAGCGCGGGCGATGCGTTGGAAAAGCAGCGCCAAGGTGCTGACTTGGTACAGATTTACAGCGGTCTGATTTATCAGGGGCCCGGTTTAATCGGCGATATTGCTCGCGCCTGGCCGAAGAGCATCTGAGTTTGAGTTGATATTAAAAAGGGCCCGGGTGGGGCCCTGCGGGCCGGCGCTGAATGCGCCGGTGTTGTGAAAATGGAAGGAACTAACCGATATTTTTTAGATTCTGAATGCTGGCAACCCCGAGCATACCGTGAGCAAAGTCAGTGCGACCTTCGCGCCATCCTCCCATCCAGTTGGTGCGAGCCTGGAGAGTGCCAAACGGGCAGTCTTCGCGAGATTTTCCATCCAGGCCGGCGTTATATCCCCGGTTGTAAGCGCGGTCGTCTTTATTACGTTTTTGTCGCTTCATAAACGCTTTCCCTTTCACCGATAGCGGAATCGAAATATGACCCCCGGCTGAGACTGTAGCCAAGTATGGGGCCGACACATTCAGTATGGGAAACCGGTAAAGTAGTGTCGAATACCATGTAGCAATATGGCCACTGCTGTTTAAGCATATGGCGTATAAAGGACAGTTTGATGACAGTTTATGTAATGCATTGAAAAATAATGGTTTATTTTTTGTTTTGCACATAAATTAGTCATTTTAGAGGATTGGATAATGGAATTTGTGGCCACCTGCATGCCAGGTCTGGCAGATCTGCTCAGCGACGAACTAGGCTCACTGGGCATATCCGTAACAGAAACCGGGCGTGCGCATGTCAGTTTCTCCGGGGGCGTGGCGGATGCTCTGAAGGTGTGCCTCTGGTCCCGTTTGTCCGAGCGGGTGCTGCTGCATCTGGCCACGTTGGGTGTGACACCGGATATTGCACCGGAAAAGTTGGCGGCTAGCCAGGATTGGCTATCTTTGGTGGGGAACAATGCACCGGTACATCTGCATATTGAGCACGGCGCTGAAGTGCGTGGTGATAATCGGATCAGTGCCAAACGGTTTATTCATGCATTACCGGAGCAGTTTGCCATCTCCCGTGAGCCGAAAGGCAGTTGCTGTATTCGTGCCCGGCTGGATTTGAATGAGGCACATCTGTGGTTGGATCTGGCCGGCGAGCCTTTGCATCGCCGTGGATATCGCCTCGCAGGCGGTCGTGCGCCGCTACGCGAAACCTTGGCTGCAGCCATGTTATGGGCTGTAGGGTGGGGCAAGGAAGGTCGCCATTCCGCGCTGATCGATCCGTTTTGCGGTAGTGGTACCCTGGTGATTGAAGCGGCGCTGATAGCAGCAGGCCGCGCCGCAGGTGCCCAGCGTCAGCACTATGGCTTTCAGCAGTGGCGTGGTTGTCGGCGCCAGTTGTGGTTGGATGCCCAGAAGGAAGCAGGTGAGAGTGGTAAGCGCCCAGTGCCAGCCGTATCGCTGAAAGGGTTTGATTCTGAAGCGAGCACATTGCAATTGGCTTTGCAGAACGCAGAGCGCGCCGGAGTGCGTAACGCAATTCATTTTGAGCGCCGGGAACTGGGTGCTCTGCGGCGTCGAGATTTTGTTGATAACGGTATTGTGGTGGGTAACCCGCCTTGGGGTGAGCGCCTGGAGGAAAAACCACAAGCGGGCTGGCTACATTATGCGCTGGGTCGTATTTTGTCGGTTCGAGCGCCGGGCTACCAGGCATTGTTGCTGGGTGCGGATGCGGAAGTCATGGACCGCTCTGGGATGAATTTGGAACAGCAATGGCGCCTGAAAAATGGCCCGTTCAATAACTTTATCCGTCTTTATTCGCCCCGTAAGCAGACGCCAGCCAATGTGGTGAAAGTGGCTGATGATAGTGCGTTCAACGTACCCGAGGGCGCCCAACCCTTATTAAATCGGCTGCGCAAAAATGGCAAACACCTGCGCCGTTGGCTGGAGCGGGAGGACATTCAGTGCTACCGGCTGTATGACCGCGATTTGCCAGAATTCAATGTGGCCGTGGATATCTATGCGGATCAGGTGTTGGTGCAGGAGTTCAAGGCACCTAAAACCATTGATCCGGAAAAAGCGAAAGAGCGCCGTGATTGGGCGGTGACAGCGGTGAGAGCGGCCTTAGGTGTTCACCGTGAGCAGGTGCACCTGCGCACCCGTGAAAAGCAGAAGGGGAATCAGCAATATCAAAAGCTGGATGCTCAGGGACAATACCGGGTTGTGCGTGAAGGGCAATCGCAGTTGTTGATTAATTTGCAGGATTACTTGGATACCGGGCTATTTCTCGATCACCGGCCCACGCGTTTGCGTATCGCTGAAGAGGCCAGTGGTAAGCGCTTCCTTAACCTGTTTGCGTACACGGGGTCTGCCACGGTGCATGCTGCTGTGGGTGGCGCAAAGCGCACCGTTACGGTGGATTCCTCCAAGCGGTATCTGGATTGGGCAGCCTGCAACCTGGCCGCTAACGGTTTCTCCACCGATCAGCATGAATTGGCTCGGGCCGACACCATGCGTTGGCTGGATGAGTGTAAGGAGCAGTTTGATCTGGTGTTCTGCGATCCGCCCACTTTTTCCAATAATAAGTCACGGAGTGACTTTGTGGTGGAAGAGCATCACGGTGATTTGATTCGCAAGATTATGCGCTGCTTGGAACCGGGTGGGGTGCTGTATTTCTCCTGTAATTACCGTCGCTTCCAAATGGATGAAAGCATCAGCAAGTGGTACGCGGTAGAGGATATCTCACGTTGGAGTATCCCGGAGGATTTCCGCCGCAATGAAAAAATCCATTATTGCTATGCCATTCGTCATGTGGAGGATGCATGACGGTGCTGTTGTATACCACCTTGGGGTGCCACCTTTGTGATCAGGCCAGGGAGCTGGTGGCCATGGTCAGGCCGGATCTGGAAATTACGCTGGTAGATATCGCTGAAGATGACACCTTGATCGAACAGTATGGTGAGCGAATCCCGGTATTGATGCGCGAAGGGCAGGAGCTGGCTTGGCCGTTTGGCTTGCTCGACGTACAGCAGTTTCTTTGCTGATGTTTTGATGTCGGGTTACGCCTTTCTGGCTAGCTCGACAAACATCCTGCGCATTGCCCTGATGCGTTTTTTCCGGTCAGCGAAACAGCGTTAACGCATTTTGATACGTCATGGCGGCGACTTGTTGCGTCTCCTGCCCGCGTAATTGTGCGACACGTTGGCCAATCCAAGGCAGTAGCGCAGGCTCGTTACGGCGCTTTTTCGGGGGCGCTTGCGGCAGGTCCCGGGGGAGTAGATAGGGCGCGTCTGTTTCCAAAAGCAGGCGGTTATCCGAAATGTTAGGCAGCAGCTCTGCCAGCGGTTTGCCACGTCGTTCGTCGCAGACCCAACCGGTAATGCCGATGTGGCAATCCAGATCCAGATAGGCGAACAGAGCCTCACGGGAACCGGTAAAGCAATGCACAACGGCGCCAGGCAGAGCATCGCGGAAGGATTTCAGGATAGGGAGAAAGCGTTCATGGGCATCACGCTCGTGAAGAAAAACCGGCAATTTGTATTCCGCCGCCAGGGCTAACTGAGCCTCGAAGGCCCGCTCCTGCTCTGGGCGCGGAGAAAAATCCCGATTGAAATCTAAGCCCATTTCGCCGGCAGCTTTTATCTGTTCATGGGCGAGTAGATCTCGTAGCTCTGCTTCTAGCGCAGCAGAGTAAAAACGAGCGCTGTGAGGGTGCAGGCCGGCGGTGGCGAAAAGCCCTGAGTGCTCGTCGGCGAGGGCAATGGCCGCGCGGGAATCGTCGATAGTGGTGCCGGTAATTAGCTGCCAAGTAACTCCGGCGCAAGCCGCACGCTCAATCACGGCCTCCCGGTCGTCATGAAATTGTCGATCGGTGAGGTTAACGCCGATATCGGCCCATTGTTCAGGCGCGATTTTCTGCGTTTCCGAAGGGGGGGTGTTGTGAAGTGCGGTCATCGGTTTCCTGCTCAAATAGCTGCTCGCGCAGGGATTCTACCCGACGACGGTTGGCACCTAAATCCCAATAACCGGCCCGTGATGCGGAACGGACCTCCACCATGCCATTCTCGCGAACATAGAAAGTGACATCATCTACAAAACGCAGGATCCGACTGGTGAAGCGGGCTTGAATACGCGACTGGCCGACAACATCGTAGTCCACACGGGGAAGACTGCCCAGCAGTGTTTCCAGCTTTTTCAGGCTGCTTTCCCGGTCGGCGGCGACCTGTAACGGGTCAACGCGCTTGTCACTCTGTGTAGCCAGGCTGGATACACAGTTGGGTGAGTCCGGGCAGGGTGCCAGAAGATGGGTTTCAGCCATGGCAAATGCACTCCATACAATCAGGCAAAGGCCTGTACCGGCACGGATACAGGCTTTAAAAAGAGTTTGGGTCACGAATTAGCCCCACAAAAATGCCTTCAATAATAAGTTGATCAGCGGGCACTTTGATCGGTTCATAGGCTTCGTTAGCCGGGAGTAGTGTGGCGCTGGATTTATTCAACTTTAAGGTCTTTACCGTGACTTCTTCGTCAATGCGCGCGACAACGATTTCACCGGAACGGGCCACATTGGATTTGCGCACGGCAATTAGGTCGCCATCGAAAATGCCCGCATCCACCATGCTGTCGCCTTGCACCTTTAATAGATAGGTGGGGCGCTGTTTAAACAGGCCTTGGGGTACTGGCACGGTTCGTTCCACGTTCTCGATGGCTTCAATGGGGATCCCCGCAGCCACTTTACCGACGACGGGCAGTTCCTCTTCACCCCAGTAGGCATGATCAAGTAGTTGGATTCCGCGAGAGCGATCACTGTGAAGTTTGATATAGCCTTTGCGCTCTAAGGCACGGAGATGGTCTGAGGCCGCATTCTTGGATTGGAATCCCATAATGTCGGCAATCTCTGCACGGGTAGGGGCCATGCCGTTGTCCTTAAGACATTCACGGATGCAGTCGAGGACTTGTTGCTGCCGGTCGGTAAGTTTGCTGCTCATAACCTTCTCCCTGTTTCCTGCAGAGTGTGGCGCTTAGCCGTGGCCTCTAGGGGGGGGGGCTAGTTGGGCGCCTTTCGGTGCGTGTAGGCCTATGTATTGGTCACTTGCCTGAGCGTGTAAGTAATGGCTGACAGGAAGTGCTATATTCAGGATGCTAGCATGTTTACTGACAATAAGAACAGTGTTATTTGGTCAGCATTGGGAGAAGAGTTCACCCCTCTTTTTTCCTTGCCGTTGCTCTGTTGTGGAGGTCGCTCTAGCATGTGTGTAGTTGATTACAATGCCATCAGACCAGTGGGGGTAGTGGATGGAGCAGGCCAATAATAATGATTTCGGCCAGCAACGGCGTCGCCAGCTGTTAGCGGGCGTGCCGTTTTTTAATGAAATTAATCGTGATGATCAGAACGAATTTTCCCGGCTTGAACAGACCACCCGTCTTTGGGTTGCCGCTTCGGGAGAAAGCGTAATTCGAGCCGGTGAGGTGGATTCCACTCTGTACTTTTTGTTGAGGGGGCAGCTGGAAGTGTTATCGGAGAATCCCCAGGGTGCGCCGTTGTATTATGTATCACCGGGTGAGGTGTTTGGCTCCTTGTCTATGCTGCTGGGGACTCCGCGTAGTGCGACTATTAAGGTGACAGATAATGCCCGCGAAGCGGTATTGGCAAGCTTGGATTTCAATGATTTTAATGATGATGGCAGTGCCTATTCGCTGGCAACCCGGCTGGCTTTTTTCCATATGATTGTGCATCACATTCGCTGGACTTTGGAGGTGAAGCGAATGCAGGCACCGACCCATGAACTGGTTCAGTCTATGCGCAAGTTGCCAGTGTTTTATGGCGAGAAAAACAGTCCGCAAGAGCTGGCTGCATTGAAAGCGCAGGCGCAAGGGCTGGCAGAATTGCTGTGTCGCTGGAACGAGGAAGGCCAGGCCAGCACCGGGGCTCTGCAGCTGACCTGAGGGGCTCTGCTTCGGGGAATACGCGCTGCGCTATTTCCCCGTTGCTAGTGCTGGTCTACCTTAACGGCCAGCACGTCGCAGTGCGCACCGGGGACCAGGCCTCTGGCCGTGGAGCCTAGCAGCAGTGCTAGGCCGCTTCGCGTATGACTGCCCACCACGATTAAATCCGCGCCTATCTTGTCTGCCTTGTCGAGAATGGTTTTTTCGATAGATCCCATATCCACGTAAACGTTGGCTTCCGGCACGTGGTATTGGCCGGCGTATTTATCTGCCATTTCTTGGGCTTGTTTCATCAGCCCGCTTTGCAGGTCGGTTACATCCATGGGTACATCCGCGCCGTAGGCCAGAGCCAGCGGTTCTATCACATGGATTAAATGCAGTTCGCCGTCATTGCCCGACAGTACGCCAGCCGCGCGGGACAGTACCTGGGGTGATTCATCGCTGCCATCGATGGCAACCAGTATTCTGCGATAGGGACTCAGCACGGTTCTCTCCCTGAAAAATGAGGTTCATTGCAGTATAGCGTGCTTGTGCGGCGTTGCTAGCAGGCTGTTTTACAGATGAGGGTTGCCCTGACAGGGTGGCTTGTACTACTACTAAAAAAGGAGCAAGGGGGCAGTTCCTGCTTGACCCGCCTATACCGGCGCTGTCTAAATAGCGCCCATCACACGCCTTAGACCGGATGTTGAGTACCTGAGAATGGGAAAATCGTTAGTAATTGTGGAGTCGCCTGCCAAGGCAAAAACCATTAACCGCTACCTGGGCGACGACTTCATCGTGAAGTCCAGCGTCGGCCACGTGCGCGACCTGCCGGTCAGTGGTGGCTCCAAAAAAAGCACCCCTCAAGAGCGGGCCAAGGAGGCAGCCTACACGCGCTCCTTGCCCAAGGAAGAGCGGGATGCCTATAAAAAGAAGAAGGCCAAGAAGCAGCTGATCAATCGTATGGGGATCGATCCGGAAAATGGCTGGGCCGCCCACTATGAAGTGCTCCCCGGTAAGGACAAGGTGGTTGATGAGCTCAAGCGCCTGGCTGCGAAAGCAGACCGCATCTATCTGGCAACGGATTTGGACCGCGAAGGGGAGGCTATTGCCTGGCACCTGCGGGAAGTTATCGGTGGCGATGAAGAGCGCTTCGACCGGGTGGTGTTCAACGAAATTACCAAGAAAGCCATTCAGGCGGCTTTCGAAGAACCCGGCAAGCTGGACTTGCACCGGGTAGAAGCCCAGCAGGCTCGTCGCTTCCTGGATCGGGTGGTGGGCTTCATGATTTCCCCGCTGCTGTGGGAAAAGATCGCCCGCGGATTGTCTGCCGGTCGGGTTCAGTCCGTAGCGGTGGAGTTGGTAGTGGAGCGTGAGCGTGAAATCCGCGCTTTTATCCCGGAAGAATTCTGGGAGCTTTACAGCGATACCCACAGCGGCGATGGTGAAGCCCTGCGTTTGCAGGTGGCAAAGCACAACGGTTTGGCGTTCCGCCCTAACAACGGCGACGATGCCGCGGCGCACAAGCAAGCTCTGGAAAATGCCGGCCGCCTGACCATCAGTCAGCGCGAGCAACGGCCGACCCGTTCCAAGCCTTCCGCGCCGTTTATTACCTCTACCCTACAGCAGGCGGCCAGTACGCGGCTGGGCTTCGGGGTGAAAAAGACCATGATGATGGCGCAACGGCTTTACGAAGCCGGCCACATTACCTACATGCGTACCGACTCCACCAACCTGAGTTCCGATGCGGTGGCAGCCTGCCGGGAATGGATCGGCGAAAAGCTGGGGGATAAGTATCTTCCCGACGAGCCGTTGTCTTACAGTAGCAAGGAAGGGGCCCAAGAAGCGCACGAAGCGATTCGTCCTTCTGATGTACGGCGTACCTCCGATTCCCTGAAAGATATGGAACGCGATGCGCAACGCCTTTATGAATTGATTCGCCGTCAGTTTATTGCCTGCCAGATGCCCCCGGCGGAATACCTCAGCTCCACGCTGACGGCCATCGGCAATGGCTATGAGCTGAAAGCGAAAGGGCGCATCATGAAGTTCGATGGTTGGACTCGCATTCAGCCGCCGGCCTCGCGCAAGGGTCAAGAAGACACCTTGCTGCCGGACGTGAAAGAAGGCGATGTGCTGGCCATCGATAATGTGGACGCCAACCAGCATTTCACCAAACCGCCGGCGCGCTTTACCGAAGCAAGCCTGGTTAAGGAACTGGAAAAGCGAGGCATTGGTCGCCCGTCTACCTACGCGGCGATTATCTCCACCATTCAGGACCGTGGCTACGTGCGTCAGGATAACCGCCGTTTCTATGCGGAAAAGATGGGCGACATCGTCACTGACCGTCTGGTAGAGAGCTTCTCCAACCTGATGGACTATGGCTTTACCGCCAGCATGGAAGAAACCTTGGATGAGGTTGCCGAAGGGCGGCGTAATTGGCAGGACGTGCTCAACGAGTTCTACAAAGACTTTGTGAGCAAACTGGATGCAGCCCAAGGTGAAGGCACTGGCAAGCAGGCAGTGGGCGGCATGCGCGCCAACCTGCCTACCGACACCGATATCGAGTGCCCTAGCTGTGGCCGCCCGATGCAGATTCGTACCGGCTCCACCGGAGTGTTCCTGGGCTGTTCTGGTTATGCTTTGCCGCCGAAAGAGCGCTGCACCGCGACACTAAACCTGTTGCCTGGTGAAGAAGCGGAAGCGGTGAAAACGGATGATGATGAAGAAGCGGAAACCAATGAATTGCGTAGTAAGAAGCGTTGTCAGAAATGTGGCACCGCAATGGAAAACTACCTGATCGACGAAAAGCGCAAATTGCATATTTGCGGTAATAACCCGGACTGCGACGGTTATGTGATCGAGAAGGGTGAGTTCCGTATCAAGGGTTATGATGGCCCGGTGCTGGAATGTGAGAAGTGCGGCAATGATATGCAGTTGCGCACAGGGCGTTTTGGCAAGTTCTTCAAATGCACCAATGATGAGTGTGGCAATACCCGCAAGCTGCTTAAGAGCGGCGAGCCGGCACCGCCACGAGCCGACCCGATTCCTATGCCGCACCTGCAATGCCAGAAGGTGGATGATCATTATCTGTTGCGTGACGGTGCCTCTGGCCTGTTTCTGGCCGCCAGCAAGTTCCCCAAAAATCGGGAAACGCGGCCGCCACTAATCGAAGAAATTCAGAGTGTGGCCGAGCAGCTGGATCCCAAACATGCCTATTTGGCCCAAGCGCCTGCTACGGACCCGGACGGCAATAAAGGCGTGCTGCGCTATAGCCGCAAGGCCAAAGAGCAGTATGTGATGAGCGAGATCGACGGTAAGGCTACCGGCTGGATGGCGTTCTATCGTGATGGCAAATGGGTCGAGGAACAGGCCAAGAAAAAAGCCCCCGCGAAAAAGAAAGCCGCGGCCAAGAAAAAGGCCACGAAGAAAAAAGCCGCGGCCAAGAAGTAACATGCATGCTATAGCCTGTGGCCGCTGTTTTCGTATCTTGAATGATGAAGGGTCACGCGCAGCAAAGAGAGGATGAACGCGGGTACGGCTAGCCAATTCATTGGGTGTGCTCCGCGCCTTGTAGCTCAAAGCTTGTAGTGGGTAGCTGTTTTAAGAGTGTTTTTTATGTCCAGAATGGTTCGAGATAATACCGTTAGTGGTTTGCGCGAGCGGCTCTACTTTGCCCGCGCGCTGTTGCAGCAACTGACTCACGATCAGGCCGATGCCACCCCAACCGTGCGGCTGGCATTGCGTGGGGCGGTGGTCTTTCACCTTTATTCCGTGCTGGTGGGCTTGGCGCGGCAATCTGGAAAGACCTTTCAGGTTGCCCATACCGATACCTTGTTCAGCCTTGCTGCATTGGAGCAGGCTTTTCGGGACGCGGGAGTGGAGGCGCCGGAAATCGCTATTTTGGCTCGTGCCCGTGCCGATCGGGGTGATCTGATTGCCTGGCTGGATGGTGAAATGCAAACCGCACTGGGCGCGGCTGGTTTGGCCCGTCGTCCGACACCGCCCAATGAAAGCGATGCGCTTAACTTGATGGCAGAAGACCGTTATGCCCCTCTGGCCGACGGTGACCTGCAACGCCTTGCTGACAGCGTTACCCGCGTGGGAGAGCTGGTAGAGCACTGCATGGGGTATCTGGAAGAGTGGTGAAGGTCAGTCGATAGTTGATCGTAGGCAGTTGAGCGCTAGGTGCATCGATGATGTTTCTGGTGGCAAACGCAAGAGGCCGCTCCCAGAGAAGGGGGCGGCCTCTTGCGTTTGGGCTCATGGAAATCTCAGCGGGCCACTATCAACAGTCAATTATTTTTTGGCCTCTTTGAGCATCGCCGTTTTGGTTTAAATCGCTATCATGGTAAACACGCTGTTGCTTGCTTTGCCGGCATCGCCCCAGACATGTGTACCGTGAGGAACTCCATGAACGTTCGTTTACTGCCTGCCGTTTTGTTTATCAGCTTGGCTGCGCCCACTGTGCTGGCCCAGAGCCCGGAAGAAAAAGGGCTGCAAATCGCCCAGGAGGCGGATAGCCGTGGCGAGGGTTTCGGGGACTTCCAGGCGGACATGAAAATGGTGCTGATCAGTAAGAGCGGCCAGACCTCTGAGCGGGAGCTGCGAGTGAAAACGCTGGAAGGCACCGGCGAGGGGGAGGGCGACAAGAGCTTGACCATTTTCGATACCCCCCGTGATGTACGTGGTACGGCCATGCTCACGTTCAGCTACAAAACCCGCGACGACGACCAGTGGCTGTATCTGCCCGCCCTCCGCCGGGTAAAGACCATCGCCTCGCGGAATAAATCCGGGCCTTTCATGGGCAGTGAGTTTAGTTTTGAAGACATGCGCGGCCAGGAAGTGGAGAAATACACCTACGAATACCTGCGCGATGAGCCCTGCGGCGAGCTGACCTGTTTTGTGGTAGCTCGTTACCCGCAAGATGAAGACTCCGGTTATATCCGTCAGGTTTCCTGGATCGATCAGCAGGAATACCGTACCTGGAAAGTAGATTATTACGATCGCAAGGAAAGCCTGCTCAAGACACTGAAAGCCAGTGATTTTTCCCAGTACCAGGACAAGTATTGGCAGCCTGGGAAGATGTCCATGGTCAACCACCAAACTGGAAAATTCACCGACCTATTCTGGAGTAACTACCGCTACGGTACCGGGCTGGACGGTGCGGATTTCAACAAAAATAGCTTGAAACGCGCACGTTGATCTCGCGCGTTAGTACTATGAAAATCGGGTTGGTTACGGCTTCGCTGTTGACGATGCCATTGGCTTCCTTTGCGTGGGAATTTCGCGGTGAAGTGGGGTTGGAAGGGCGTTACTTTACCCAGGATTCGCCTTACCCTCAGTCGGATTATTCGACCAACGGTTCCGTGTATCTAAAGCCGGAAATCCTCCATGAATGGAACAACCGTGATGACCTGCTCACGTTTATTCCCTATGCCCGAGTGGATGAAAACGATACGGAGCGGACCCATTGGGATATTCGCGAACTGTCTTGGATTCATGTGGGCAACGGCTGGGAATCGCGTGTGGGTATTCGCAAGGTGTTTTGGGGCGTAACTGAAGGCCGGCATTTGGTGGACGTTATCAACCAGACCGATCTGGTGGACCAGGTGGACGGCGAGGAAAAGCTCGGCCAACCCATGATTAACCTGTCCACTGTTCGCAACTGGGGGATTGTCGATGTGTTCATTCTACCAGGCTTTCGTGAGCGCACTTATGCGGGCGAAGACGGTCGACCGCGTACACCCTTGCCGATATCCAACAATGCCTACTACGAATCCTCAAAGGAAAATCAGCGGTTCGATTTTGCCATTCGCTACCAGCAGTACTTCGACAATGGGCTTGAGCTGGCGCTGTCGCATTTTTCCGGCACCAGTCGGGAGCCGTTGCTGGTGCCTGATGCTCTCACCATGGCGGAGTTGTCAGCACTGATTGCCACCGGGCAGTTGCCGGCGGGCAGTAATCCGCAATTGACTCCGTTGTATAACGTTATTGATCAGACAGGGCTGGAGCTTCAATACCTGAACAGCGGTTGGCTGTGGAAACTGGAAGCGATAAGTCGATCCGGTCAGGGCGAGCGTTTCAGTGCCGTGGATGGCGGTTTTGAATATACCCAAGTGGGTTTGTTTGATACGGCGGCAGATCTAGGCTGGATCGTGGAATATATGTGGGAAGACCGAGCCGATAGTTTGGCTTCGCCCATGGCAAGTGATGTGTTGTTCGGAACCCGGTTTACGTTCAACAACGTGGCCTCCACTGAAATTCTTGCCGGGGTTATCTATGATACGCAAGAGCAAGAAAAAGCGTTTAGCGTGGAATCCAGCCGTCGTATTGGCAACAACCTGAAGGTAACTCTGGAAGCCCGTTTTTATACCGATGCTGGGAAGCCACAAAGTGCCACGCAACTGTACCGGGATGCGCTGCGTAACGTGAATAGCAATCCGGGTCTGTCACCGATCAGCCGCTCAGACTTTATCCAAGCGGAGCTGGTGTATTATTTTTAGCAGGATGCTCGGCGCCGAGAATGTGGCGATAACATCGGCGTTTCCAGAGGTGGTAAACGTTGAGCCTTAGGTTGGGCCTAGGGCTTTCTTTCTTGACCCTCCTGTCAGGCAAACGTATGTTTGAAACGTATGTTTCGAACACACAGGGCAGGGTATGGCACAGGCGGGAACAGTAGACCGGATTCTTGATGCTGCAGAGGTATTGTTCGCCCAAAAGGGCTTTGCAGAAACCAGTTTGCGTGCCATTACTAGTAAAGCCGGAGTGAATCTTGCTGCGGTGAATTACCATTTTGGTTCAAAAGAAGCCTTGATTCAGGCGGTGTTTGAACGATTTCTGAAGCCATTTAGCCGGGCTTTGGATGCCAAACTCGACGAAATGGAAACCTCTGGTATTCTTGATACTCCTGAATATGTGCTGGGTATCGTGTTCCGCTTGGCGTTGGGTACTCACCCTGATGACCCTCAACGGGCGGCGATTTTCTTCCGTCTTTCCGGGCAGGCTTACAGTCAGCCGCAGGTTCACCTGCGCGAATATCTTCACAAACACTACGGCGCCGTTTTTGCCCGTTTGCAGCGACATTTGCATCAGGCCGTGCCGGGTGTGTCGCCCATGGAGCTATTCTGGCGGGTGCAGTTCAGTCTCGGCGCGGTGATTTTTACCCTGTCTGGTATGCAATCGCTGCAGAGTATTAGCAAGGCCGACTTCAATGTGGATGCCAGTGCCGCAGATATCACTCGCCGTCTCTTGTCGTTTTTGGTGGGGGGCATTAAGGCAGATGTGCCGGATCTGTTAAGCGTTGACACTAAGGGCTCTCAATAAAGACCCGTTGTGGTGCCCATGCTGATAACCTTGATCATCGGGTCCCGCTAGCGCGCACGTTGCAACTTTCAATGCCCAGCCTGAAACTATTCCCATGAAATTGATGATCAATTTGTCTGAGCAGTGGTTGGCACTGCGCGGCGAGCACGTTACTGAACGGTTTGCCATATCCAGTGCCGCTAATGGTGCCGGTGAAGCTATGGGCAGTGGTGCTACGCCGCGTGGTGTCCATGTGGTACGGGCGCGTTTTGGTGCGGGCCTACCGCCCGGAGCGGTACTATTGGGGCGTAAGTTTTCCGGTGAAGTGTTTGATGCCGAGCTGGGAGCCCGATTCCCCGAACGTGATTGGGTGCTCAGTCGAATTCTCTGGCTTGGGGGGATGGAACCAGGTAGGAATCTTGGCGGTGACGTGGATAGTTTTCGGCGCTTTATTTATATTCATGGCACACCGGACTATGAGCCCATGGGAACACCCGCTTCCCATGGCTGTATCCGGATGCGAAATGATGCGGTGATTCGTCTGTTTGACCAAGTGTCGGTTGGCACCCGGGTGACAATCACCGATTAATGTCCTCTGTCTATAAGGTTGCCATGTCTGCATCCGCGTCCCCGCTATTAATGCTTGATCTGGAAGGTCTTGAGGTCAGTGCCTCGGAAAAAGACATGCTGGCACACCCCGGTGCCGGTGGTTTGATTCTGTTTGCCCGCAATTATGTGGATCGCCAACAATTGGCGGAATTGGTGCAGCAGGTTCGTGCTGTGCGCCCGGAGATGCTGATTGCCGTGGACCAGGAAGGCGGGCGCGTACAGCGCTTTCGCGACGGCTTTGTGCGTTTGCCGCCTATGGCGGCCCTGGGGCAGCGTTATGATCAGGCACCGGCCCAAGCCGTGGGGGAAGCGACCTTGCTAGGGGAGCTGATGGCCTCGGAGCTAACCGAACTGGATATCGATATCAGCTTTGCGCCGGTGTTGGATCTGGATTATGGCAACAGCTCGGTGATCGGTGATCGCAGCTTCCATGGCGCTGCCGATGCCATGATTGCTCTGGCTGGCGCCTTTATCGACGGCATGAGCGCCGCTGGCATGGCGGCCACGGGCAAGCACTTCCCCGGCCATGGCCATGTGGGCGCGGATTCTCATCTGGAATTACCAATAGATCCACGCCCTCTGTCTGAATTGGAGGCGGCGGACATGCGCCCTTTCATGGCTTTGGCGCCAAAACTGGACGGCATCATGCCGGCCCATGTGATCTATAGCGCCGTGGAACAACAGACCGCCGGTTTCTCCCGTTATTGGTTGCAGACGCAGCTGCGTGAGCGACTGGGCTTCCGTGGTGTGATTTTCTCTGATGATCTGTCCATGGCTGGAGCCCACGGTGTGGGCGGATACCCCCAGCGCGCGCAAGCAGCGTTGGAGGCGGGCTGCGACATGGTATTGGCTTGCAATTGCCGCGAAGGGGCGGAGCAAGTTCTGGATTTTCTGGGCACACAGAACTTTTCAGGGCAGGTACCGGCGGCAGGGCTGCGTGCTCGCCCGCGCCTGCCTATGGACGCACAGCGCAGGGCGGTGGCCGCTGATTTGGCTGCAGCATTACGTGAACACTGAATTGAACCGTAAACGCGAAGGACAATATTAATGAACTGGGATTGGAATCAACTGCTGCAGTGGCCAACGGTCGAGACGCCAATGGATATCTGGCTGACTCAGCTGTTTATCATTGTGCTGTGCACTGTCTCCATCAATTTTATTTTGATGCGCAGCATCGACGTGGCTGAGCGGTTAATTGGAAAAACTGAAACCCTGTGGGATGACGCCTTGCTGGAAGCCGTGCGAATTCCCGTGCGTTTGGTGTTCTGGGTCATTGGCTTGTCCGTGTCCATGGAGCTGTTGCAGGCGGTTTCACACGAAGACAACGTGCTGTTTGAAATGGTGCCACAGGCTCGTCGCATTGCCTTTATTATCATTATTGCCATGTTCCTGAGCCGGTTTATTTCCTATACCGAAAAGAACCTGATTGATCCGGGCCGCATGCGTAAACCCATGGATCAATCCACGGCAGCGGCGGTTGCCAAGTTGTTGCGGGTGTCGGTCATTATTACCTCCCTGCTGATTATTTTGCAGACGTTGGGCTATAGCATTTCCGGTGTGCTGGCCTTTGGCGGTATTGGCGGCATGGCGGTAGCCTTTGCTGCCAAGGATCTATTGGCCAACTTCTTCGGCGGCATGATGGTCTACCTGGATAAACCATTCCGGGTGGGGGATTGGGTGCGTTCACCGGATCGTTCCATCGAAGGTAGCGTGGAGGATATCGGTTGGCGCCTAACGCGCATCCGCACCTTTGATCAACGCCCGCTGTATATTCCCAATGCCATGTTTACCTCCATCGTGCTGGAAAACCCGTCGCGGATGTACAACCGCCGAATCAATGAAAAAATCGGCATCCGTTATGATGATTGGCAGAAAATGCCCGCCATTGTGGCGGACGTTCGCACCATGCTGGTTGAACATGAAGATCTGGAAACGGATAAGCGCACGTTGATCGTGAACTTCGATAGCTATGGAGCCTCTCACCTGGAGTTCTTTATTTATACGTTCACTAAAACCACGCAGTGGGTTCAGTATCATGAGATCAAACAAGATGTGCTGATGAAAATCATGAATATTGTCCATCAACACGGTGCCGAATTTGCGTTCCCCACACGCACGTTGCACCTGGTTGGCCAGAACGATGATGCCCCGGCAACGGGTTTGGAAGACAGCAACGCGGAGGAGCTCCAGCATGTCCAGCGCTGAAGAACTGCAAAAGGAATTAATGACAGTTCGGCGTAACGCCATCGAACTGCATTCCTCTGATCAGGTACAGGAAGCCATCGGTAAACTGGCCTTTGAAGTCACCGAAGCCTGCTCCGGCAAGGTGCCAGTATTCGTGACCATTATGAACGGTGGGATGATCTTCGCGGCGGAACTGGTCAAGCGATTGGATTTTCCGCTGGAAATGGATTATCTCCACGCCAGCCGTTATTTGGGCGCCACCACTGGTGGTGAAGTGGAGTGGATTGTGACGCCCAGCGCCACTCTGCAAGGCCGCCATGTGGTGATTGTGGACGACATCCTCGATGTTGGCTCCACCTTGTTGTCGATTATCGAAGCGTGTAAGTCCCAAGGCGCAGCCTCTGTGAAGACCTGTGTATTGGTAGACAAGAAACACGATCGAAAAGCACGACCTGGTTTGAAAGCTGATTTCACCGCTCTCGAAGCGGATGACTATTACCTCTTTGGTATGGGTATGGATTACAAGGGCTTCTGGCGCAATGCTCCGGGTATTTATGCGGTCAAAGAGAGTGATCTCTAATGTTGGCGTTTATTGGTGGTACAGGCCTGACGCGTATGGACAACCTGCGCATCATCGACTCGCACACACCTGAGACCCGCTTTGGGGCTGCTTCTGCGCCGGTGGTAGAAGGGGCACTGAATGGGCAGAGAGTCTTGTTTTTAGCCCGTCATGGCGACCCCCATCTGCTGTTACCCCACCAGGTGAATTACCGGGCGAATCTGGCGGCGTTGAAAGCGGCGGGGGCTACTGCCATTGTTGCGACCAATGCGGTGGGGGGCATTACTGCCCAGGCGCCCACTGGCGCGCTGGTGTTACCCGATCAGATTATCGATTACACCTACGGTCGCGAGATGACCCTGTTCGACAATCTTAGCGAACCGTTGGTGCATGTGGATTTCAGTTGGCCGTTTGATGTTACTTTACGCAATGCTCTGAAAGCGCGACTTGGCGCGGCTGATCTGCACTGGAACGATGGGGGATGTTACGGTGCGACCCAAGGCCCACGGCTGGAAACGGCGGCGGAAATTGACCGCTTGGAGCGTGATGGTTGCGATATCGTCGGCATGACCGGTATGCCGGAAGCGGTTCTGGCTCGGGAGCTAGAGCTGCCTTACGCCATGCTGTCTCTGGTAGTGAATCCGGCGGCCGGCAAGTCCAGCCATGAAATTACCATGGCGGAAATTGACGCGGTGATACACGATGGCATGGCCAATGTACGACAGGTGCTAGCGGACTTCGCGGCGCATTACATACCCTAATAACCCTGATGTGCGCGGCTCAGTTGAGCCGCGTACTGGCATAAGGAGCATGCATCGGTGACGTTACTGATTATCTTCGCCACCATCTCCATTGGCTTTTCCTTTGTGTGCTCCGTGCTGGAAGCTGCGTTGCTGTCTATTACTCCAAGCTTTATTGCTGGCCTGCGTGACACTCGCCCAGCGCTGTATAAAAGTCTGCGCGCCTTTAAGGATGATATCGACAAACCGCTGTCGGCGATTCTCACCCTGAACACGGTGGCGCATACGGTGGGTGCCACGGGGGTAGGTGCCCAGGTGGCGGTGGTGTTCGGGGAAGCGTGGCTGGGGGCTGCGTCCGGCATCATGACGCTGGCAATCTTGATCTTTTCCGAAATTATCCCGAAAACCATTGGCGCTAAATACTGGCGCTCGTTGGCACCGGCTCTACCGCCTACACTCAAGGTCATCATGGTGTCGTTACTTCCCTTCGTTTGGTTATCGAAATTGATTACCAACCGAATCGGTGGCAACGAACACGATGTGGATGTGCGTGCAGAAATTCGCGCACTGGCAGACATGGGTGAGGATCAGGGGGCACTGGATGATGACGAACATCGAGTGATCCATAATATTCTGCGTTTGCACGATATTCCTGTGGGCGCCATCATGACGCCGCGTACGGTATGCCGCACGGTGTCTCCGACCATGACAGTGGGTGAATTTCGCGAACGTGAGAAAGGGCAGCCCTTCTCTCGTTACCCAGTGATGAGTGACAGCGGTGAAGCGAAAGGGTATATCCATAAGTCCGATTTGCTCGACAGCGACATGGAAAAGACCATGCAAACGTTGGCTCGGCAAGTGTCCATGGTGCATACCACGCTGAGTATCCAAGAGTTGTTCAGTGTGATGTTGACGCAACGTCAGCATATGGCTGTGGTTTATGATGAGCACGGCACTTGGGTGGGTCTGATCACCCTGGAAGATATTTTAGAAAGCATCTTGGGCCGTGAAATTATGGATGAAACTGATAACGTGGCCGACTTGCGTTTGTATGCGCGCCAGCGTTGGAACCGGCGGCTGAAAAAGCAGGATAAACCGCAGTAAGCCATTGTGCGCCATGCGCAAAGAACGGAGAGATCAATATGACCCGCATCTACCAAGACAATAGCGAAACCATCGGCAACACTCCTTTGGTAAAGATCAATCGTATCAGCCAGGGTAATATTCTCGCCAAGATCGAATCCCGTAACCCGGCTGGTAGCGTTAAGTGCCGCATCGGGGCATCCATGGTTCAGGATGCGGAAAAGAGCGGTAAGCTCAAGCCGGGCATGACCCTGGTTGAACCAACCAGTGGTAATACCGGTATTGCGCTGGCCTATGTGGCGGCCGCCCGAGGGTATGACCTGGTGCTCACCATGCCGGATTCCATGAGCTTAGAGCGTCGCAAGATCCTCAAGGCGCTGGGCGCCAAACTGGTACTTACCCCGGGCCCTAAAGGCATGCCTGGTGCCATCGCCAAGGCCGAAGAGCTGGTGCAGGAAAGCCCGGATACCCACTTGATGCTGCAACAGTTCGACAACCCGGCGAACCCGGCTATTCATGAAAAAACCACCGGCCCGGAAATCTGGGAAGATACTGGTGGGGATATTGATGTACTGGTATGTGGGGTGGGCACCGGCGGTACCATCACCGGAGTCGCCCGCTATCTTAAGAATACTCAGGGTAAAGCCATCACCGCTGTTGCCGTGGAGCCAGATTCTTCCACGATGATCTCTGCTGCTTTAAAAGGCGAAGAGCCGACCCACGGGCCCCATAAAATTCAGGGAATCGGCGCAGGTTTCGTGCCCCAGAACTTAGATATCTCGGTTGTGGACCGGGCGGAGCAGGTCAGCAACGAAGACGCCATGGCGTGGGCGCACAAGCTAATGCAGGAAGAAGGTATTCTGGCGGGTATTTCCTGTGGCGCTGCCATGTGCGTGGCAGATCGCCTTAGCCAGCAGCCCGAATTTGCCGGCAAGACCATTGTGGTGGTGCTGCCAGATTCCGGCGAACGTTACCTCAGTTCACCTCTGTTTGCGGATACCTTCACCGCACAAGAGCTTGGGCAGTAGCGGCAAAGCGAGCCTTGGGAGAATGTGAGATTGCGCCGGATTCGTTGTAACCGGCCATGCTCTGGCGGTTGAAGGTTGAAGGTTGAAGGTTGAAGGCGCCGCCGCTCTCAAGGCCACCAGTAAGAATGACGGTACTATCGCTGAGAGCGCTGTTATTCGCTGCCAGCCGCTCTGTTCTTATATTCTGATTGATCACAGATTAGGGTGAAAAGTACCTGTTGCGCTTAATGAATCGCATGGCCGCCGCCTGCTTAGGAAGCGGCCCAGATGGAACCTGGAAGATATCCCCGTTATCCTTGCCGGTCGGATTTACGCTGGTGGTCTCATGTCAGGCATAACAGGGGCAGGTAAAAAAGCAGCAACTGAGGTCGATGTAGTGGTTATCGGTGCCGGCGCAGCCGGGCTGATGTGCGCTGCTACGGCAGCGTATCAGGGCCATCGAGTACTGGTGCTGGACCATGCCAATAAAGCGGGCAAGAAAATTCTCATGTCCGGTGGCGGACGGTGTAATTTCACTAACCTGAATACCGCGCCGGAGCATTTCATCTCCGCGAATCCCCATTTCTGTAAATCCGCTCTCAAACGCTACAGTCCCTGGCATTTTGTGGAATTAATTGAGCGCCATGGCATAGAGCACGTGGAAAAAGCCCCTGGGCAGCTTTTCTGCGCTGAATCAGCAAAGGAAATCCTCGGGGTGCTGCTCACCGAGTGTGAGTGGGCGGGAGCCGAGATCCGCCTCAATACCGCTATCCGGCAAGTCAGGCAGACGGCCAGAGGCTTTGGTCTGACCACCAGTGCCGGTGTCATCCAGTGTGCGAAGTTGGTGGTGGCCTGCGGTGGTTTGTCGATTCCAACGATGGGGGCTAGTGGCTTTGGTTATCAACTGGCGGAGCAATTTGGACTCTCTGTCTTACCCACCCGTGCTGGCTTGGTGCCGTTCACTTTACAGCCCGAGGACAAGGCCTGGCTGACACAGTTGTCGGGCATCAGCACCGAGGTCGTGGCGCGGGCTGCCGAGGCCGCTTTTGCCGAGCCCATGCTGATCACCCACCGGGGGCTGTCTGGGCCCGCTATGTTGCAGGTATCCAGTTTCTGGACACCGGGTCAGCCAGTGACCGTGGATTGGTTGCCCCAGCTAGACGATCCGTTTGCGCTATTGATTGAAGAGCGTCGGGCGCATCCTAACCGTGGGCTGGAGCGCTGGTTACGGCAGTACTTTTCACAGCGGTTGGCGGCGGCACTAGTGGATCAGTTTGGTTGGCAGGGTATTCTGCAGCAGTTCAGCAATGAGCGCTTGGCCACGGTGGCAGGAACGCTTAAAGGCTGGGCATTCAAACCCTCTGGCACTGAAGGTTACCGCACCGCAGAAGTGACTTTGGGCGGGGTGGATACGGATGCCATTTCGTCCAAAAATTTTGCTGTCAAAGAGGTGCCCGGTTTGCATTTCATTGGCGAAGTGCTGGATGTAACCGGGCAACTGGGAGGATTTAATTTCCAGTGGGCTTGGGCTTGTGGCTGGTGCACAGGGATGGCTTTGTAAGCGGTAAACTGGGGTTGTTGATCTCCGTAGGTGTTTGGCTGGAGGCCTCAGGTAATGTCGGAAAACTTTGCCTTGAAGTCCTCTGGCATAGGCATTACACCGTGGGTGACGTGATCAAAAAATACGAAGCCCTGTTTGGCCAATACCACTAGCTGCCCGCTGGGTTGCTTGGTGACTCGGAAAATCAGATCGGCACCATACTTGTTGAAATCCATTAGCCCTACCTCGAATTGCAGATCGTCTCGGGCAAAGCTTTCCGCTAGATAGTTGGCCACCAAGTCGGTGACCACAATGCGCTCCTGGCTGTAATCAATGTCACAGAAAAACCGGTAGCGGGCTTCGGAGAGCAAGGAAATCATCTGATCATTACCCACGTGTTTACCGGTGTTCAGGTCGGTCATGCGCACGTTGATGGTATGGGTGTAAAGGAACTGTTCGGGTAACTCGAGCTGGACGCGCGCCATGGGAGATTCTCTGGGGTAGGGGACGCTATTTTAGCAATGGCCAGAGGTTGTTGTGAAATATCTTTTGGATAAAGGGGGGAGTGACAATTGGCTCAACATGAGCGTGCTTTAGAGCTGCGTGGGGAAAACAATGGTAGTCACAATTGACATTAAGGAGCGACCATGACCCGGTCCCGCTGGCGCCCGGCGCACATTCCCGATCTGTTTGGTAAAACGATTGTTGTCACCGGGGCTAATAGCGGCATTGGCCTGGAAGCGGTGAAGCTGTTTGTTGCTAATGGCGCAGAAGTGATTATGGCATGTCGCAACACAGCGAAAGCTGAAGCGGCTGCTGAGCAGGTTAAGATATTGACGCCGCAAGCTAGCTTAACAGTGTTGCCGCTAGATTTGGCTGATCTTGAGTCGGTTAAAACGTTTGTTGCTACGCTCAAACAGCGTATTAATAAACTGGATGTGTTGCTCAATAATGCGGGAGTGATGGCGCCACCTTTGCAGCGCACCAAGGAGGGGTTCGAGATGCAATTCGGCACTAACCATCTTGGCCATTTTGCATTGACTGGGCCGTTATTGAGTCTGCTTGAAGCGGCGCCGGCTCCACGCATCGTTCAGATCTCCAGCTTGGCTCACCGCGGTGGAAAAATATTGTGGGGAAATCTGAACGCAGAGAAGCGGTATTCACGCTGGTCTTTTTATTGTCAAAGCAAGTTGGCTAACCTGATCTTCGCTAAAGACTTGCATCGGCGTTTACAAAAATGCGGATCTTCCATTCAGGTGATGGCGGCGCACCCAGGCTACTCTGCAACCCATCTTCAGGACACGGTGCCCGGTGGTGGCGTGTTTAACTGGTTGTTGGCTCAGCCCGCCGAGATGGGATGCTTGCCTGGGGTGATGGCAGCCACCAGTGATAATGTGACGTCTGGGGGATATTACGGCCCGGATGGAAAAGTTTTCGAGTTGCGAGGTTATCCTGCTCCGGCTTTCGCGCGTAAAATCACCGATAACGTAGGGCTGGCAGAAAAGCTATGGGATGAGTCCGAGCGCCTCACAGGGGTCCGCTACCTTAGCGCTTAGGTGAGAGCAGTATTAGCTTAAACGGCGAGTATGCCATTGGTGAGCGTTGCTGATCAGGCTTGGGTAATTCGGATCAACATGCCGAACAAACCGTGATCGAAATAATAGATTTGGTGGCCAGTAAGGCGGCGTTTTTCATCTATTTTCACGTACAGGCGTTCTCCATTACTTTCTGTGTTAAACCAGACTTGGGGCTTAACATGAAGATAGCGAGATTCACTGAATTGTAAGGTGCCTTCCAGTTCCGGCACGTTTGCGCCCTCGTTGATCAGCATCTGATCGCCCCGGATATATATGGGTAAAGTATCGGTCTCACTACCGATGGGCTGCTGCCATGCCGCATGATAAAGCTCACGATATTTGCCGCTACTTTCCATTCGCTCGAGCATGTAACGAAGCACTTCATCGTCCTGGGGGAGTGGCAGCCAAGCGCCACGGGCAATCGCATCCGGGTCAGCGAGTTCATTAGATTCAGGCTGACCTATGGTGATGGCCTGAGAAGCATAGCGAGGTTGTAAGCCGGCGGCCCAGCGCTCTTCGTTGCTGGTGTTGTTATGGGCAAACACCAAGACTTCTACTTGATACCATCTTTGTGCCATGGCGCTGTTGCCCAATAAGATAAGAGCAACAAACAATAATGCGCGATGCATCGAGAACTCCTTGTGCAGCTTGTCGATCAGGCTTTCACCATAGTGCGGACTATACTTTATACCTTACGCCTTCCCGTTTGCTCACGGGGCATTGGTTGATCGGTACGGTTTTTGTGATAAAGGAGCGGTCAGTCTTGCACTGTGGCCACTGGAGGCATACCACTTCCGTGGTCGGCCTCCAGTGCTTGGCCTCAAAAGGATATAGCTGGTATTCAAGCCGGAGCGTCGGGCTTAATGCTTTGAGCTGCCAGACGTTTAAGCAGTTCCTGTACTACTTTAATGCGTTCTTCAGGTGTCTCGCTGTCTTCCACAAAACGCAGGGCGTTGGCACCTTCCAGCTTGAAACGGTTGGGGCCGGACTGGACCAGTTTGACGATGGTGAGCGGGTCCACAGGGGTGCGTTCGCCAAACTCTAACTTGCCGCCGGTGGCGTGGGCGTCCAAGCGGATAATGCCCAGTCGATCGGCCTGCTGACGTAGTTCTGTGACAGCAAACAGATTTTTTACCGGTTCGGGCAGCAGGCCGAAGCGGTCGATCATTTCCACTTTCAGCTCTTTCAGGCCGGCACGGGTTTTACACCCAGCGATGCGCTTGTAGAGGGTCAGCCTGCCGAACACATCGGGCAGATAATCTTCGGGAATCAGTGCGGGAATGCGCAGGTTCAGTTCCGGGCCACCGCTTAGGGGCTTTTCCACATCCGGCTGTTCGCCGCGCTTCAATGCATCCACCGCTTGTTCCAGCATTTCCATATAGAGACTGAAACCGATGGTCTCGATATTGCCATGTTGTTCTTCGCCGAGCAGCTCGCCGGCGCCGCGAATTTCCATGTCCTGGCTGGCGAGCATGAAGCCGGCCCCCAGGTCGGTGGCCTGCTCAATGGCTTCTAGTCGTTTGATCGCATCCTTGGTCATCACCTTGGGACTGGGGGTGATCAGGTAGGCGTAGGCTTGGTGATGGCTGCGGCCCACGCGGCCGCGCAGCTGATGAAGCTGGGCCAATCCAAGCTTGTCGGCCCGGTCGATGATGATGGTATTGGCGCTGGGCACATCGATACCCGTTTCGATGATAGTGGTGCTCACTAGCACATTGAAGCGGCGGTGGTAAAAGTCACTCATCACCGCTTCCAGTTCCCGCTCGCGCATTTGCCCGTGGGCAATGCCGACGCGGGCATCGGGCACCAGTTTGCGGATGTCCGCTGCGGTTTTCTCCATGGTGTCGATGTCGTTGTGCAGGTAATACACTTGGCCGCCGCGCAATAATTCACGCAGTAAGGCTTCCTTGATGACGGTATCGTTGTGCTGCTGTACGAAGGTTTTCACCGACAGGCGTTTCTGCGGCGGGGTAGCGATGATAGAGATATCTCGCATGCCGCTCATGGCCATATTCAGGGTTCGCGGAATTGGCGTGGCGGTGAGGGTGAGGATGTCGCACTCGGCCCGCATTTGCTTGAGGCGCTCCTTGTGGCGTACCCCGAAGCGGTGCTCTTCATCGACAATAATCAGCCCCAGATTATCGAACGATACGGTTTCTTGCAGGAGCTGATGGGTGCCCACCAGAATATCCACCTTGCCTTCCTTAAGCCGCTGTAACACCTGGGTCTTTTCCTTGGCGCTGCGAAAACGGGACAGTACTTCGATATTTACCGGCCAGTCGGCAAAGCGATCGGTGAATGACTCGTAGTGCTGTTGGGCAAGCAGGGTGGTGGGCACCAGCACCGCCACCTGGGTCTGGTTTTCCACCGCCACGAAGGCGGCGCGCATGGCAACTTCGGTTTTGCCGAAACCCACGTCACCACACACCAGCCGATCCATGGGCTGGCTCGATTGCATGTCGGCAACCACTGAGGCAATAGCCGCCTGTTGGTCCGGGGTTTCCTCGAAGGGAAAGCTAGCGCTGAAACGGTCATAGTCGTTCAGGTCCAGTTCGAACTGGCGGCCTTCTCTGGCCTCGCGCCGAGCGTAGGTGTTGAGCAGCTCGGCAGCTACATCGTGGATTTTTTCGGCCGCTTTCTGGCGAGCCTTCGTCCATTGTTCAGTGCCTAAACGATTCAAGGGAGCGGTGTCACCGCCACCGTACCGGCTAATCAGATGCAACGAGGAAACCGGTACATAGAGTTTGTCGCCGCCGGCGTATTCCAGCAGCAGAAATTCGTGTTGCTGGCGATGCACTTCCATATGAGTGAGGCCCAAGTAACGCCCCACGCCGTGCTCCAGATGCACCACCGGGGAGCCCACGGTCATTTCGCCTAAGGAGCGGAACGCTTGCTCGGCGGCGCCGTCGTCGCTGCTGGATTTACGGCGCCTGCGCTGCAGTACCCGCTCGCCATACAGGTCATTTTCGGTGACCACGAGTAAGGCGTGTTCCGGAGCGTAGAAGCCCGCATCCAGCTCCCCTTGGGTCAGGTTCCAGCGTGCCGAGTTGGCAATGAAGTCGGGCCAGTTGTCTTTCATGGCCGGCTGGATCTGAATCTTCTGCATCAACTCCAGCAGGGCCTCCCTGCGCCCGGCGGTTTCCGCACAAATCAGGATATGGGTATCAGGATGGGCGTCGGAAAAGGTATGCAGCAAAGCCAATGGATTGTTGGCACGCACATCGGCGGTGAGCGAAGGCATAGGCGCCACGTCAAAGTGGATGGCCTGGTCTGCGCCGCTTGAATCATTATGAATCTGGCGCGCTCTTGGATGTTGCTTTAGTGCGGCGTTGAGCTCGTCAGGGCGCAGGAACAATTGCCAGGGAGCTAGAATCGGGCGGTGAATATCGTGGCGCCGGGATTCATGGCGCTGCTCCACATCTTGCCAGAAGTGCTTGATGGCGCTCTGTGTGTCGGCCAGTTCCACCAGCCGTACATCGTCGGGCAGGTAATCGAATAAGGTGGCCATCTCCTCATAGAACAGGGGTAGATAATATTCCAGGCCCGGCGCCGCTAGGCCGTCGGTCACGTCCTGATAAAGGGGCACGTGACGGGTATCCACGTCGAAAGTATCGCGGAAGCGGCTACGGAAGCGGGCAATACCTTCGGCACTGAGGGGAAACTCTGCGGCGGGCAGCAGGGTGATATTGTCCACTTTGCCGGTGGAGCGCTGGCTTTCCGCTTCGAACAGGCGCAGGGATTCGATTTCATCGTCGAACAGTTCGATGCGGAACGGTTGCTCGGCGCCCATGGGAAAAATGTCCATGATAGCCCCGCGCACGGCAAACTCGCCGTGCTCGTACACGTTGTCTCGCTGCCGGTAGCCACTGGCGACTAGCCGGCTGCGGGTAGCTTCCATGTCGAAACGATCACCCACCTTGAGCAGGAAACTGTTGCCGGTGATATGTATCGGCGGCGCCAATCGCTGCATTAGCGTATTTACCGGCACCACCAGAATGCCCTTATGGGTAGTGGGCAGCTGGTGAAGAACCTGAATACGGTCGCTGATAATGTCCTGATGCGGGCTGAATAGATCGTAGGGCAGGGTTTCCCAGTCTGGAAACAGCATCACTGGGGTGTTGCTGCCGGTCAGGTAGAAGCTTAGTGAGTCGGTGAGCTGCTGGGCACGGCTGCTATTGGGCGTTAGCACCACCAATAAATGGTCTTGGTTACGCGCCAGCTCGGCCAGCACTGCGGCCATGCTGCCGGCATTGAGCCCGGCCCAGTCCTTATAGTGCTCTCGCCCATTGGGAAAGAGATTGCTGTCGGGGAGTAGCTTCATTCAGACCCGTTCCTGCGCATTCGGTGGGCGCGTATTGTAGCCAAGGGGGACGGTGCCGTCAGCGCCGTCTGCACTGCGTAGCATTTTTTGGGGAGCAGGCATGATCACATGACAACCATGGAAAAATTGTGAAGGACAGGCGTTTGCGTTGAAAAATGGCAATAATTTGACACTGGTGGAAGCAAATATGCCGGTCTCTCCCAAGGGCGGGGAAAGCCTTTTTCTTCTGTTTCTCCGGCCACTCGCAACGCAAGCAGGGCGAGGTTGCCCTACACAATAAGGCGCCGGGTGAGTCGTTTGCTTTTTGGGTTCCGTTGGCGTCGCTGGTGGTCAGTGATGGTACTCACCATTTCGAGGTGGCCTTTAATTGTTGGGTCGTTAGCGCAGAAGTAAATAGAGAGCGTTGTTTTCCTATTCCATAAAGCCACCGGGCCGGGTTGTTGGTTTTCACATAGAGTGAAAGCGACTTGCTAGGCTGTGAGCTCTTGCGAGAAATGATGTGCATGTTATTGCTCATTGGGCGTGTTCTGTTGGTTATTGCCTGCCCACTTTTCTGGATGTCGTCAATCTCAACATTCTTTCGAGTTGCAGGTAGGATGGCGACCATTGGTTTTATTGCGCAGAGGGTTGAGTATGAAGGCATCGGTTCAGGAACTGATGAATCTGTTCGATTTGGAGCAGCTGGAGAATAATTTGTTTCGGGGACAAAGCGAGGCCAATGGGCAGCGCAGTGTGTTTGGTGGCTTGGTGGCTGGGCAGGCGTTGTTGGCCGCCTCGCGGACGGTGGATGATGCACGTCCTGTGCACTCCTTGCATGCGTATTTTTTGCGCCCCGGCGATTTTAACGTGCCGATCGTCTATTACGTTGACCGGATACGTGATGGCAAGAGTTTCACCACGCGCCGAGTGGACGCGATCCAGCATGGTCGGCCGATCTTCTCTCTGGCGGCGTCTTACCAAGTGGCGGAGGAGGGGGTTTCCCATCAGTCAGTTATGCCCGACGTGCCGGGGCCTGAGGGCCTAGAGAATGATGAGGGCATTCGTATGAAGCTGGTGGATCGCTTGCCTGAACAGTTTCGAAAGGATTTTCTGACTGACCGGCCGGTGGAGTTTCGGCCGGTGACGCCGAAAGATTCCATCTCCTCTGAACCCCAGGACCCTGTCCGCGAGGTTTGGTTCAGGGTGGTAGATCGGGTGGATGCTAACCCGATGACCCAGCGAGCGTTATTAGCCTATTGTTCCGACTTTGGCCTAATGGGCACCGCCATGCTGCCTCACGGAATGAATTTCTGGCAGCCTAATGTGCAGTGCGCGAGCATTGATCATGCCATGTGGTTCCATAATGATTTTCGCATTGATGAGTGGCTGCTGTATCGAAGTGATAGCCCCTTCTCGGGTGGTTCTCGCGGCCTGAATTTTGGTTCTATTTATCGCCAAGATGGCACCTTGGTGGCGTCGGTGGCTCAAGAAGGATTGATGCGCCTGCATCCCTCAGACAGCCCGACGGAATGACACAACTGATTGACCTGTTGGAAGACGTTCGTGCCTGCCGGCTGTGTGAGTCGCATCTGCCGCTGGGGCCGCGGCCGGTGGTGCAGGCTGGGCAGGGCGCGCGGTTACTGATTGTGGGGCAGGCGCCGGGGACTCGCGTTCATGAGACCGGGATTCCCTGGAACGATCCGTCCGGCGATCGTCTGCGAGACTGGCTACAGGTTGGCCGTGAAACCTTCTATGACGAGAGTCAGATTGCGATCATTCCTATGGGGCTATGCTATCCGGGCCGGGGCAAGGGCGGGGACCTGCCGCCGCGACCGGAATGTGCGCCCCAGTGGCATGGCCCTTTGCTGGCGGAGTTGCCAAATCTGCGGCTGACATTGTTGGTAGGACGGTATGCCCAGCGCTTTTATCTGGCTAAGCCTGGAAAAACACTCACAGACACAGTGCGGCATTTTGCCCGGGCGTTGGATCAGGGTTTTTTTCCGCTCCCTCATCCCAGCCCCCGCAATCGCCTGTGGTTGCAGCAACGGCCCTGGTTCGAGGAGGAGGTGGTGCCGGTGCTAAGGAAACAGGTTGCTTCCGCCTTGCAGAAGGCCGCAGACGGATGATACTCCTGTAGTAATGGGTGTTTATCTTTGTCTGCGCCGGATAGCGGGCTTTGGCGAGCTATCTTCCCCTAATCCGGGTAGATAATGTGGCCTTTTGGCGCTATTATGCGCGCCCCGTACTCCACCACCGCAGGTAGGACGGCAAGCATGGCAATGATGCCGCTTTTCGTCGCCTGAACCCAAACTGAGAGGGCCATCTCCGTGAGCAAACTGGAAGACCATTTCGGACGCTGGAAGAACCGCGAAGAAATTGCAGAAGCCATGATTCCTATGATCGGGCGCCTGCATCGTGAAAAGAACGTTACCACGACCGTGTACAGCCGTTCCCTGGTCAACAAGTCTGTTATCCAGATTCTGAAGAGCCATCGTTTCGTTAAGCAGGTTGAAGATTCTGAACTGTCTGTGGTCGATACTTTCCCGATCCTTCAGGAAGTGGCTAAGTCGGATCTCGGCCCTTGCCGGATCGATATCGGTAAATTGGCGGTGGAGTACAAAAAAGACAATCGTGGCCTCTCTATCGAAGATTATGTGCGAGAAGAGCTGTCTGAAGCGGTGAGCAGCAAAGTCGACATGCCCGAGCGTACCGATGTGGTGCTGTACGGGTTCGGCCGTATCGGTCGTATTCTGGCACGTCTGTTGATCGAGAAAGCCGGCTCCGGCGATGGCCTGCGTCTGAAAGCCATTGTGGTGCGTGAATCAGGTAAGGGTGATTTGCAAAAGCGCGCTAGCCTGATGCGTCGTGATTCTGTGCACGGCCCGTTTGCGGGCACTATCGCCGTGGACGAGGAAGAAAATGCCATCATCGCCAACGGTAACTTCATTAAGGTGATTTACTCCAGCGACCCGGCGTCTATCGATTACACCGATTACGGCATTAATAATGCTGTGGTGATTGATAACACCGGTAAATGGCGTGACGAGGAAGGTCTGTCTCAGCATTTGCAATGCAAGGGTGTGTCCCGCGTGATGTTGACTGCGCCAGGCAAGGGCAACATGAAGAACATCGTTCACGGCGTGAACAATGATTTGATTGAAGACAGCGACAAGATTATTTCCGCAGCAAGCTGCACCACCAATGCCATCGTTCCGCCGCTGAAGGCGCTGGAAGATAAGTTCGGCATCGAGTTCGGCCATGTGGAAACGGTACACTCCTACACCAATGACCAGAACCTGTTGGATAACTTCCACAAGGGGCCTCGTCGTGGGCGTTCGGCGCCACTGAACATGGTGTTGACTGAGACCGGTGCGGCGACGGCTGCCACCAAAGTATTGCCGAGCCTTAATGGCAAGCTGACCGGAAACTCCATCCGCGTTCCCACCCCGAACGTGTCTATGGCGATCCTGAACTTGACTCTGGGCAAAGAAACTACCTTGGAAGAGCTCAACGATTACTTGCGTTGGGTGAGCTTGCATTCTCCTCTGCAGCGCCAGGTGGATTTCGTAAGCAGCCCGGATGCAGTGTCTACGGATTTCGTTGGCTCACGTCACGCCTCCGTGATTGACGCAGAAGCGACTATTGTTAATGGTCGTCACTGTGTGCTGTATGTGTGGTATGACAATGAGTTCGGTTATAGCTGTCAGGTGTTGCGTATCCTGCAGCAGATTTCTGGGGTGGAATTCCCGGTGTATCCGAAGGACTGAACCCGGAACAGAGAAGCCCGCCCCGCGGGCTTTTTTCGGTGCATTTTCCGTTTTCTTGTTGCCCTATAAAAGGGGCTATACGACAAAAGGCGGAGGCGGCGGTGCTGGCGAACAGGTAGGCGCGACCTTATAATGTGCCCGCCGGGTTTTTGTCGGTATCCATTGCACATTCCGGAATTTGCGAACGTTTCCTGTAAAACCTGGTTTACCCGGGCCCTCAGGTAGCGTGCCTCGACTTCAGCAACATGCAACGTGGGCGAGAAACTATGATTAAAATCAGGAAGGGCCTTGATCTGCCCATCGCTGGTGCACCGCGCCAGGCGATTGAGGAAGGTCACCAGGTTCGTTCTGTTGCCGTGCTCGGCGGTGACTATGTGGGCATGAAACCCACTATGGAAGTCCGCGAGGGAGACGTGGTCAAAAAAGGCCAGCTGATCTTCACGGATAAGAAAACCGAGGGTGTGAAATATACATCTCCTGCTGCCGGTAAAGTGATTGCCATTAACCGTGGCCACAAACGAGTGCTTCAATCTGTGGTGATTGAAGTGGCAGACCAGGAAGACGAAGTCACCTTCGCCTCTTACAGTGCTGACCAACTGAGATCTCTGGATCGCGATGCGGTGCAGCAGCAGTTGGTGGACTCCGGTGAGTGGACGCTGTTGCGCACTCGCCCATTCGGCAAGGTGCCGGCACCGGGTAGTACACCCAATTCTGTTTTCGTCTCTATCCTTGACACCAACCCTCTGGCACTAGATCCGGCTTTGGTGATCAAGGAAAATGAGCAGGCTTTTCGCCATGGTTTGACTGTACTGAGCCGTCTGACCGACGGCCCGGTATGGGTGTGTCGCGGTCCTAATACTGATCTGCCCAGCTTTGCGGGCGGGCAGGTTCGTGAAGAAGCGTTTTCTGGTAAGCATCCGGCAGGCAATGTGGGTACCCACATTCACTATCTAGACCCTGTTGGCCTGAACAAGACAGTTTGGTCGGTGGGTTATCAGGATGTGATTGCTATCGGCAAGCTGTTCACCGAAGGCAAGATTAGTTCCGCCCGTGTGGTTGCCTTGACAGGCCCGCAGGCGAAAACTCCACGGGCCTTACGTACTCGTGTGGGCGCCAGCGTGGACGATTTTGCCCAGGGTGAACTAAAAGAAGGCGATAACCGCCTGATCTCCGGCTCTGTACTGAACGGTCACAACGCCCGAGGTCCTGTGGCTTGGTTAAGCCGGACAACAAACCAGCTAACGGCTTTGCGTGAAGGCCATGAACGGGAGCTGTTGGGTTACATTTCGCCCGGCGCCAACCGTTTCTCGCTGATGAATATCTATCTGTCCAAGCTGATGCCGGGCAAACGCTTCAATTTTACCACTACTACCAATGGCTCCGAACGTGCCATGGTGCCAGTGGGGGCCTATGAAGAAGTGATGCCGCTGGATATTTTGCCGACGCAGTTGCTGCGTGCATTGATTGTTGGTGATACCGACAGCGCCACGGCCCTTGGTGCCTTGGAGTTGCTGGAAGAAGACCTTTCTCTGTGTACCTTCGTGTGCCCAGGCAAATACGAATACGGTCCGATTCTGCGCGACAACCTGACCACGATTGAGGCGGAGGGCTGAGCATGGGTATGAGAAAGTTTCTAGATGACAAAGTGTCCCCTCATTTTCATGAGGGTGGTAAGTTCGAGAAGTATTACACCTTCTACGAAATGTTCGACACCATGCTCTACACCCCGGATTCGGTAACCCGTTCCGCGGCTCACGTGCGTGATGGTCTTGATCTGAAACGGATCATGATGACGGTGTGGTTCTGCACTTTTCCGGCGATCCTGTTTGGTCTGTGGAACACCGGTTACCAAGCTAATTTGCAGATCGCAGAGTTAGGCGCTAGTCCGCTCGCCGGCTGGCGTAGTGATTTGGTGGCAGCGCTGACCGGGTTCGATCCGGCCAGTATTTGGGCCAATGTTCTGCATGGTGCGGTTTACTACATCCCGATTCTGCTCACCGTGTACATCGGTGGTTTTATCTGGGAAGGACTGTTCGCGTGGAAGCGCGGCCATGAGGTTAACGAAGGCTTCTTCGTTACGGGTATTCTGTTTACCTTGATCCTGCCACCTTCCATTCCTTTGTGGCAGGTGTTCCTGGGTATTTCCTTCGGTGTAGTCATCGGTAAGGAAGTGTTCGGGGGAACGGGCAAGAACTTCCTTAACCCGGCGTTGGTTGGCCGTGCGTTCCTTTACTTTGCCTACCCGGCGCAGATGTCCGGTGATGCAGTGTGGACCGCCGTGGATAACTTCTCCGGTGCCACGTCCTTGTCTCTGGCTGCCTCGGGTAGCTTGAACTACGCGGTAGGCCTTACTGGCAACGCATTGACTGAAGGTGCGGCGGCCGCTACCGCTAGCCTGAGTTGGATGAACACTTTCCTTGGTAACATCCAGGGCAGTATTGGTGAGACTTCCACGCTGGCTATTCTTATCGGTGGCGCAGCTTTGTTGATGACCAAGATTGCTTCTTGGCGCATTGTTTTGGGTGTGTTCTTGGGCATGCTTGGTATGTCTTCCCTGTTCAATGTGATCGGTTCTGAGACTAATGCCATGTTCGGCATGCCATGGTACTGGCACCTGAGTGTGGGTGGCTTCGCCTTCGGTATGATCTTCATGGCAACCGACCCGGTGTCGGCCTCCATGACCAACACGGGCAAATACATCTTTGGTGCCCTGATTGGTGTGATGACCGTCCTGATTCGGGTGATCAACCCGGCTTTCCCAGAAGGCATCATGTTGGCGATCCTGTTCGGCAACTTGTGTGCACCGCTGATTGATTACTTTGTGACCCAGGCGAATATTCGTCGCCGCCTGCGTCGGACAGGGGGAGAAGTCTAATGGCTGGAAACAACGAAAGCGTTGGTAAAACGCTGCTGGTCGCCTTCCTGGTATGTGTGGTTTGTGGTGTGGTTGTGGCCACAGCAGCGGTGAGCTTGCGTCCGGTTCAGGCTGAGAATCAGCTTCTCGATAAACGGATGAATATTCTTCAAGCCGCTGGGTTGTACCAAGAAGGTACCGACGTAGAAGAGGTTTTCAAGACTATTGAGCGTAAGTTTGTTGATATCGATACCGGCAAATATGTTGAGATGCCAGAGTCTTACGATCAACGTAAAGCGGCTAAGGATCCCGAGCAATCTATTCGCCTGACTGGCGATGAAGACCTTGCGGACATCAAGAGCCAGGCAAAAGTGGCCGAAGTGTACCTGGCCAAAGACGATAGCGGCGCGCTAAGCCGTATCATCTTGCCCGTTCATGGCTACGGCCTTTGGTCTACTCTGTACGGTTTCCTGGCGCTTGAGCCGGATGCCAATACAGTGGCCGGGCTCGGTTTCTACGAGCACGGCGAAACTCCAGGGCTGGGGGGTGAAGTGGATAACCCTAAGTGGAAGGCTCTGTGGGAAGGCAAGAAGTTATACGGTGACCAGGGGGAAGTGGAAATCCAGGTGATTAAAGGCACAGTGGATGGCAGCACCCCGAATGCGGAATACAAAGTTGATGGCCTGGCCGGCGCAACCCTGACCAGCAAGGGTGTAAGTAACTTGCTGCGTTTTTGGGTAGGCGAAAACGGTTTTGGTCCTTACCTTGAGCGTATGCAAGAGGGTGAAACGGCGGTGGCTGATGGTGCCGCGACACCTGAGCAACCGGAAGGAGAGGCGTAATGGCGGAGAAAACCAAGGACATCTTGTTAGGTCCGATTTTCGACAATAACCCCATCGCTCTGCAGATCCTGGGTATCTGTTCCGCGTTGGCGGTGACCAGTAACCTGAGCACCACGGTGACGATGTGTATCGCATTGACTGCGGTAACAGCGTTCTCGAACTTCTTTGTAAGCTCGATTCGCAACAGCATTCCTTCCAGCATTCGAATCATCGTACAGATGACCATCATTGCATCGCTGGTAATTGTGGTTGATCAGTTTCTGAAAGCCTATGCCTACAGTATTTCCAAGCAACTGTCGGTGTTCGTGGGGCTCATTATTACCAACTGTATCGTGATGGGGCGCGCGGAAGCCTTTGCTATGAAGAATCCGCCGATCCCGTCTTTCCTCGATGGCGTAGGGAACGGTCTAGGTTATTCGGCAATTCTGTTGGGGCTGGGTTTTACCCGCGAATTACTGGGTGCGGGTAGTTTGTTTGGTCACCAGATTCTGCCCAAGGTATCCGAAGGCGGCTGGTACATGACCAATGGCATGATGCTGTTACCACCCAGCGCGTTCTTCCTTATTGGTCTGTTTATTTGGGCTATTCGTGCCTGGAAGCCGGAGCAAGTGGAAGAAGATACCTTCAAAATGAAGCCCAACACCCGTGTCAGCGACGCGTTTTAACGGAGACGAGGAATGTTTGAACATTATCTGAGCCTGTTCGTCCGCGCCGTCTTTGTTGAGAACATGGCGTTGGCCTTCTTTCTGGGCATGTGTACCTTTATCGCGATTTCCAAAAAGATCCAGACTGCCATCGGCCTGGGGATTGCGGTGGTTGTGGTTCTGGCGATTACTGTTCCGGTGAATAACCTGATTCTTCATAATCTGCTTGAAGAAGGTGCTTTGTCTTGGACTGGCAGCGAACAGCTCGCAAGTCTGGATCTGCGTTTTCTCGGGCTTCTCAGCTATATTGGCGTGATTGCAGCGATCGTACAGATTCTGGAGATGACTCTGGATAAATACGTGCCGAGCTTGTACAACGCGCTGGGTATTTTCCTGCCGCTAATTACAGTGAACTGCGCCATCATGGGGGCTTCTCTATTCATGGTGGAACGCGATTACACCTTCGGTGAGTCTGTTGTGTATGGCGTGGGTGCCGGCGTGGGTTGGGCTCTTGCCATCACTCTGTTGGCCGGTATTCGTGAAAAGCTGAAGTACAGTGACGTACCCGATGGCCTAAAAGGTCTAGGCATCACCTTCATTACTGTTGGTTTGATGTCACTGGGCTTTATGTCTTTTTCCGGTGTGCAGCTGTAAGCGAGGGGTTGAATCATGAGTTTTGAGATTATTCTCGGTGTTGTCATGTTCACCGCCATCGTGCTCGCGTTGGTGGCAATCATTCTGGTTGCCCGCTCGCGGCTGGTCAGCACGGGTAATGTGAGCATTGTCATTAACGATGATCCAGATAAATCCATTGAAGCTCCAGCTGGCGGTAAGCTGTTGGGGACATTGGCAGATCAGGGTATTTTTCTATCTTCTGCCTGTGGCGGTGGTGGTACTTGCGCGCAGTGTCGGTGTCAGGTGCTGGATGGTGGTGGCGATATTCTTCCCACTGAAGAAGGTCATTTCACCAAAGGTCAGATTCGCGATGGCTGGCGCTTAAGTTGTCAGGTCAACGTGAAGCAAGACATGGAAATCCAGGTGCCAGAAGAATTCTTCGGCGTTAAGAAGTGGGAGTGTGAGGTTGTTTCCAATAACAATGTTGCCACTTTCATCAAAGAGCTGACGCTGAAGTTGCCTGAAGGCGAAAATGTGGATTTCCGTGCCGGAGGTTATGTACAGCTGGAAGCGCCGCCTTTCGATGTGAAGTTTTCTGACTTCGATATCGATGAGGAATACCGGGGTGACTGGGAACGGTTCAACTTTTTCGATTTGAACACCAAAAATAACGAAGAAGTGATCCGTGCTTATTCCATGGCCAACTACCCGGAAGAGAAGGGCATCCTTAAATTCAATATCCGTATTGCGACGCCGCCTCCTGGCTCCAAGGATATTCAACCCGGCATTATGAGCTCATACGTGTTCAGCCTGAAGCCGGGTGACAAGATCACTGTATTTGGTCCATTCGGCGAGTTCTTCGCTAAGAAAACCGACGCAGAAATGGTGTTCATCGGCGGTGGTGCGGGTATGGCCCCCATGCGTAGCCATATCTTCGATCAGCTCAAGCGATTGCACTCCAAGCGCAAAATGAGCTTCTGGTATGGTGCCCGCAGTGTTCGCGAATGTTTCTACAATGAGGAATATGACAAGCTGGCTGAAGAGAATGACAACTTCGACTGGTACCTAGCTCTGTCAGATCCGCAACCTGAAGACAATTGGGATGGCCTCACCGGCTTTATCCACAACGTGCTGTACGAGCAGTATCTTAAGGACCATCCGGCCCCTGAGGACTGCGAGTACTACATGTGTGGTCCGCCGATGATGAATGCGTCTGTCATCAAAATGTTGGAAGATTTGGGCGTCGAGCCGGAAAACATTCTGTTGGATGACTTTGGCGGATGATTCCAAAGGCCGGCCTTCGGGCCGGCGTTTTGTTAGCTACAAGCTACAGTGGAACCTATGTTTTAGGTTTTATCGTTTGTGATCGCGCCTTGCCGTTGATCGCGAGCGAAGCTTTACAGAACATGGGCTCCTTTTCTGTGTTCCAGCTTGATCCTTGTTCCTCTGCTTTATACCTTCGGACCTAAGCAATGCTCCGCATCCTCTCTGTACTGGCTTTCTCTCTGCTTCTGCTTTTTGGTGGCTGTGATGACAGCAAGAATCGCCTTTCTGTGCTCAGTGGCCCGACTATGGGTACCACTTGGAGTGTGAAATATACAGGGACACCGAGTGATGGCGGAGTACAAGCATTAAAGGCGGATATTGTAGCGGCGTTGGAGCAAGTAAATGCGCAGATGAGCACTTACCGTCCTGACTCCAATATTAGCCGTTTTAATCATGCTGAGCCCGGTGCCCTGATGGTGTTGCCATCTGATCTGGTGAAGGTTTTGCATGCCGCTTTTTTGCTTTCGGAGCAGACTGATGGGGCCTACGACGTGACTGTGGGTCCATTGGTTAATTTGTGGGGCTTTGGGCCTGATCCGGAGCGCTTTGAGCCTCCGAAACACTCTGAAGTGGAGGCCGCGCTAACACGAGTTGGTTGGCAAAAGCTTATGCTCAGCGAGCAGCAGTTACTTCAGCCTGGCGGCGTGTATGTGGATCTGTCCTCTATTGCGAAGGGGTATGCGGTGGATAAAGTGGCGGATTTACTGGACCGTTATGGCTTGAGCAACTATTTAGTAGAAGTGGGGGGGGAATTACGGGGCAAAGGCAGCAAGCCCTATAAGCAGCCTTGGCGAGTTGCCGTTGAGCGGCCGATTGCTGGCGTTCGTGAGGTTGAGCAGGTGGTAGACTTGAAGGACATGGCGGTGGCTACCAGTGGTGATTACCGTAACTTCTTCGAGTCGCAAGGACGATTATTCTCCCATACGATTGATCCACGTACGGGCTATCCGGTGCAGCACAAGCTTGCTTCGGTGTCTGTTTTGCACAAAAGTGCAATGATTGCGGATGGGCTGGCCACGGCAATGACGGTGCTGGGGCCGGATGAAGGAATGGCTTTTGCCAAAGACCATGAACTGGCCGTATTTTTTATTGTCAGAACTGAGAAGGGAGTAAAAGAGTTATCGACTCCCGCGTTTGATGCAATTGTGGAGGGTAAGTGACATGTTCATGACTATTGTGGCGGCAGTAATTTTTATTGGCCTGCTTTTCGCCGGCATGGCTGTGGGCGTGATTCTCTCCAACAAGCCGGTAAAGGGATCCTGTGGTGGCCTGGCGGCGCTGGGCATGAAGCAGGACTGTGAAATTTGCGGCGGTAATGATGACGAATGCGAAGAGAACGCTCGCAAGGTTAACAACGAAAAAGCGGCGGCACTGGGTAAGAACGTGATGAAGATCTAATTCCAAGCCCGCCCACAAAAGAACCCGCTCCATGCGGGTTTTTTTATGTCTGACTATCTGCCGTAGGCGCGCCGCGAGCGCGGCGATTACGGCAAGGTATTCTTCAGAGGCGGTTCAATACCACTGCCGTACGCAACTTTGCCTGACCGTACTGTCGCATTTGTTCAAATTTATGGCGTGTAATGGGGACATGTTGGCAATCCATGGGCACCTGGTCTTCACCGGGATCCGGGTCGTGGATGTAGAAGCATTCCTCATCGCTGCCACTAATAGCGACCCAGTGAGGCGCCTTGCGCCGGTCTAGTCGCCAAGTACTGATGAGCACTAGCACGATACTGCCGACACTAATGGCATTATCCAGATCGGTGGCGCTGAAATCGCCGTAGCAGACCGGGACCCTGTGCCGCGAACACTCACTGACAAAGTGGTCGTGTAAGGTGGTAATCACGGATTTTTTGTCGCGGTCACGCACCGAATCCAGAAATAACGGGCCGGCCTGGTTACACCATACGCGGGCGCTGAGCCCACGCTGTCGAGCGGCCAGTGCGAGGCCGAGCGGATGACAGCCACCATGGCCTGCGGTCATGTAGATGGTGGTGGCTTCACGCCATAGCAATAGCTCTTCGGTGACCGTGGGCGCCTGTTTTTTCAGGGCAGCTAAGGCCATCAGTAAGCAGGCGGGCCCGCAAGTGAAAGGCGTGGTTTGCTGAACCCAAGGTAACTGCAAACGCCCTGTTTGAGTCGAGGCAGCGTGCGCTTGGCTTGATAGGTCGGGTAAGTCAGCTAAATAGTGCAACCGCTTTTGGTAACGCAGGGCGTCTTCGTGATCCTCGTAATAGTCTACCGTCTGGGCAAACAGGCGGTAGCCCAAGCGTTCGTACAGGGCGATGGCCACGGTGTTGTCTTTGCGGACTTCCAGGCGAAGAAACAGGCGGTGTTGCTGATGTGCATAGCCTTCGGCGGCACCCAGTAACTGTTCTCCGAGTTTTTTGCCACGCTGCTGCGGATCCACCGCTATGGAGTAAAGGCGGGCAAGGCGCGTGCCGGGTTGCAGCAACACTAGCGCATAGCCAACCAATTGCTGATGTTCGTTCTGGGCAACGATAAGGCCAGCGTGCTGCCGCTTGAGCCATTGACGAAAACTGCGTCGAGTAAGGCGGTCGGAGGAAAAGCAGCGCTGCTCCAGTGCCGTGAGGGCATCTAGATCGTCGGGAAGAGCGGGGCGAAGGGAGAAAACGCACATAATCCTGTGTCCTTGAAGGTGTTCAGAATAAGGTAGCCGGTATTGCCTTGCCAGCATTATTGATGCGGCGAGTAGTGGTGGCGTGGCGGTTAGCGCGGCATACTGAAAACAACAAACAGGGAGGGTATCAATGCACAAACAGGATCCGGTCAGAGGATTGATATTGTCGGGCGGCGGTGCACGTGGCGCTTACCAGGTAGGCGTCCTAGCGGCGATAGCGGAAATGATTCCCCGTGGCGCGCCGAACCCCTTTCCGATTATCTGTGGCACCTCGGCGGGGGCGATCAATGCAACGGCTTTAGCGGCGAATGCGGGTAACTATCGGGCGGCGGTCCGAGGCTTGGAGAGAGTCTGGTCCAATATTACCGCCGAACAGGTGTATCGCACGGACCTCTATGCCTGCATCCGTGGCGTGTTGCGTTGGTTTTTTTCTGGTGTGGCGACGGGCAAAACTCCGGAGCGAAGTTCGTTGCTTGATAATACGCCGTTACAACGCTTGCTATCGCTAGTGATTAATTTTCGCCGTATTCAGGAGAGCTTGGATCAGGGGCATTTGCGGGCACTGGCCATTACTGCTTCGGCCTATGCAAGCGGTGAATCAGTGAGCTTTTATCAGGGCACCGATGAGCTTGCCGAATGGGCTCGCGCTCGCCGTAAGGGTAAGCGTTCGCAAATTGGGGTAGAGCATTTGTTGGGATCGGCGGCCATTCCTATCCTGTTTCCTGCGACTAAGGTGGACAAGGCTTATTATGGTGATGGAGCGCTGCGTCAGCTTGCTCCATTAAGCCCCGCGCTGCATTTGGGCGCTACGCGGCTACTGGTAATTGGTGTGTCTGGTAATGTGAGTGCAGGGCATCTACGTCAGCTAAGCGGGTACCCTTCAATGGCCCAGGTGCTGGGGCACGTGCTTAATAGTGTGTTTGTCGACACGCTGGAAGGGGATGTTGAGCGGCTTGAGCGCATTAATCACACACTGTCGGCCCTGGGAGAGCGGGCGCGCAGGAAAAAAGATATCAAGCTGCGAGAAGTGGATGTGCTAAAGATTTATCCCTCTCGGCCCATTGATGAAATCGCGGCGGAGCATATTCGGGAATTACCTCGATCCTTGCGGTTTTTTCTGCGCAGTTCCGGAGCGACTCGCTCTCCTGGTGCCAGTGCTATGAGCTATTTGTTATTTGAGCCTGGGTTCACCAATGCATTGATTGAAATGGGGCGTAAAGATGCGACGGCCCGTAAAGATGAGATCATGGCGTTCCTAAATGATCAGCCACTAATGGAGACGGCTTCCGAGGCCCCGTAACGCTGTTTGCGGCGGAAGTGGCTGACAAAGCTGGTGGGGAAGTCGGTGATGATGCTGTTTACCTTTAGTTTTGCCAGCCGCTCGGCTTCTGTCAGGTCGTTCACCGTCCACACAGAGACCTTTAATCCGCGACGTTTGGCGCGGCGCATCAGTGCAGGGCCAACGAGAGAGTAATGTGCAATGAGCCAGCTACAACCCAACCCTTGTGCTCTTCGGGTCGGTTGCAGGTAGCGGTGCTGACACACATAGCCGCGTTCAATATCCGGGGCCATGGTGCCGATCATGCGCAGAAACCCAGTGTGACTTGAGGTGATCACCACTCGTGTTTGCAGTTGTTGGTCGTGGATCATATGCGTCAGATGATGGGCTAGCTGGTGCAGAACAATCCGGTTTGCCCCTTTAACTTCGAACTGGAAGCGTATAGCTGGGCCACATAGGTCGATCACTTCTTGAAGTGAGGGAATCCCGGTGGGGCTGTGCCAGCCTGGTGTATTTCGGCGAGCATCCATGACGCCGAGCTGGGCACTGGTGTACTGACGAACATTGCCGCGAAGCCCGGTGGTTCGGATTACGTCGCTATCGTGCAATACGATCAACTGGCCATCGGAGGATAGCCGTACATCCAATTCCATTTCTGTTACGCCCGCCTCTAAAGCGACCTGGAAGCTGGCGAGGGTATTCTCAGGCGCTTCGCCGCGGGCGCCACGGTGGCCCACCAAGGCTGGGTAGATTGAAGAGGCAGTTAGGTCGGTCATTGGCAGTGTCATAGTGCTATTCTTTGCGAGAAAGATGACAGCGCTGTGACCGAGACACAAGAGATACTGCTGTCATTTTTATGTCTTGGAGCTGTTTTATTGTTTCAACGTTTCTCGCCGCCGAGCTTCACCATGTTAAAGCTGTTGAAACGTTATAGCCGATTATTCCTGGTCAGTTGGGCTCCACGTTATCAAGGGCAATGGCACGGCTTCTCGTTGCAACGACTGCTGGTGATGCTGGTTTTTTGGCCATCTTTTTTGCTGGTGCAGGCGATTAATGGTATCGGGCTGGGGTTGGATTACCTGCTATTTCCGGGGTTTCGCCGGGTGTCGGTGCGCGAGCCATTATTTGTGATTGGCGTGCCGCGAAGCGGTACCACTTTCCTGCATCGTCTGCTGGCCATGGATTCGCGTTTCACGACGACCGCCCTATGGGAGCTACTGTTCGCCCCCTCGATTACCCAGCGCTATTTCTGGACGGGTATGGCGCGCTTGGATAAGTGGCTAGGCCGGCCGGGGGCTAGACTAGTCTGTTGGTTGGAACGGCGTCTGTTGAGTGGGTTGGATGGTGTGCACAAGACAGGGTTGCTCGATCCGGAAGAGGATTATCTGGGGTTGATCCCCGTATGGGGCTGCTTTCTGCTGGTCCTTGTGGTTCCCGTTCCTTCCCTGTGGCAACTGACGTTTCTGGACCGCGATGGCAGTGCGGATGAGAAACAGCGATTGATGCAATCCTACCGCCGCTTTGTGCAGCGTCACCTTTACTTTCACGGACAGGGGAAAACCCTGTTATCGAAGAATCCCTCGTTTACCCCGTGGATGGAAACCTTGGCAGAGGCCTTTCCGGATGCCCGTTTTATTGGCTGCCTACGTAGCCCCACGGCGGCGGTGCCATCGCAGGTGAATTCGATCCTGATCGGTGCGCGCCTGTTTGATGGCCGCGACACTACCGCTTACTGGCGGGAAGGGTTTCTAGCAATGCTGGAATACTACTATCTGCATTTGATAGAAGTGGCCGAACAAATGCCGCAACAGCGCCGGGCGTTATCGGTGATGGAGACCCTGGTGCGCGCTCCCAGCGATACCGTGCTGGGTTTTTACCGTCGTTTTGGCTGGCAAGCAGACGCGCATTTCTGTGAGCAGCTGCAGGAGCAAGACCGCAAAGCCAAACAGTACCGTAGTGGCCACCACTACTCACTGGACGCCTTGGGCGTCAGTGATGACGAATTGCTGCAGAGGTTTGGTTGGGTTTATGAGCGCTTTGGTTTTATCAAACCCGATGGTTAACGCCGCCTCTATGGAAAGTGATCTCCACACCGAAAAGGGGTAGGCGTGTTAGCGTCGCCTGACGCCCGCACAGGTTGTATGTAGTGTGCAGCCTGTTGGTTTTTTGTCATACCTTGTCGTACTTTCCGCGTTGTGGGTGGCCTTGCTGTCACATTCTCGACATGAGCAGTCCGGATACTGCCGTGCATGGATACCAAAGAGCTACGCATACTGTTTGTGGTGGATGCAATCAAAGGGCGGAATGGCGTCGGTGCTTACTTCCAAGACCTGGTGTCGCATCTAAAAAATCAAGTGGCGCAAGTGGAGTTGGTGCAGCCTTGCATGCACAATCCCCATCCTTGCCAAGGGGCGTCTGTTCCGATTCCGGGTGATCCCACTCAGCGTCTGTTTTTTCCCAAGGTGCGAGAACTCAGTGCCTTGGTCTGGGAAATGAAACCCGATGTGATCGTCATTCCGGGCCCCGGTATTTTCTCCATGATCGGGTACTGGATTGCCAAGAAATGGGGGATCCCGGTGTGCGTAACTTTCCAGACAGATTACAACCGTCTGGTGGAGCTGTATTGGGGTAAGCGGTTGGCGCGTCTGGCTGGGGGCTTTCTCAATTGGGTGAATCGGACGCTGTTTCAGGGTAGCGAAACCGCCGCCACTATTTGCGAATCGATGATCGCCCAGGCCCGTGCAGCGGGAGCGCGTAATCCTCAATTGGTCGGCACGCCGTTGGCCCAAGAGTTCGTGAATACGCCAGTGGTCGAGTTAGATAATACGGTTCAGCGGGTTTGTTATGTGGGCCGGCTGGCGGCGGAAAAAAATATTGAATCCTTTCTCGTGCTGGCATCCCAGCGCCCGGATCTGCAATTTGAAATCGCTGGAGACGGCCCCCTGCGTAACAAGGTAGAAAACGCCTGCCGTGAACAGAATAATCTGCATTTCCATGGTTGGTGCACCCGTGAACAAGTGGTCAGTATGCTGGATCGCTGCCAAGTACTGGTGCTACCTTCATCGGTGGAAGCCTTTGGCACGGTCGCGCTGGAAGCCATGGCACGTGAGCGGCTGGTGATTACTACGCCGGCTTGCGGCATCAACGAATGGCCGGCATTGGTTAGTGGCTTGTGGGTGATGAAGGTGGGGGAGAGCCTGTTCGATACTGTTGAGCGATTGCAGTCGCTAAGCCCGGTGACTCGTGCATTCAAAGCCCGTCAGGCACGCCAGGCGGCACTAGCCATGAACGACGATGCGATTATCCAGTGGACGGCGGTACTGGCCCACTGTGCTTCGTTGGCACCAGCTTCGAGCTGGGCGTTGCCTTCCCCTACCTTGGCATTACTGCGCCGTTTGAGTAGCAGTTATCTACGTAATGCGCTCTGACTCATTAGCTGCGCTGGTCTCGATTCATGACGTGATGCCCGAGACGCGGACGCAGGTAACGGCCATGCTGGCGCGGTTACGCTTGCCTTGTGAAGCGGTAACCTTGTTAGTGGTGCCGGGTAAAGATTGGCAGGAGGGTGATCTTGATTGGTTGCGAAGCCTGCAGAACGCGGGGCATCCACTAGCCGGGCATGGCTGGTCCCATCGTTGTCAGCCCCCCGTGACGCTTTATCACCGCTTGCACAGTGCGCTGTTGTCACGGGATGTGGCGGAGCATCTGTCGTTTTCCGGCGATGGCATTCAACGGTTAGTGTGGGATTGTTATCGCTGGTTTATCCGTAACGGGCTGAGCCCCTCACCCCTCTATGTGCCACCGGCTTGGGCGTTGGGTGCGCTCTCTCCGGCGCAGCTTTCCCTGTTGCCATTTCGGTATGTGGAAACCCTTTTCGGTCTCCATGATGCTCAAGAGCAAACGTTTACCCGGCTACCTTTAGTGGGCTTTGAGGCCGATACTGCTTTTCGGGCCTGGGTGTTGGGCTTTTCTAATGCGGTGAATATTAGCCGGGCTCGGCGCGTGGGGGTGCCGGTGCGTATCGGGTTACACCCGCACGATTTTGAGTTGCGCCTAGGCAACAGAATTTCACCGTTACTGAAATCCTTATCGCAGGCATTACCGTATCCGCAGTTAGGAATGGAGCCCGGATTTATAGAGGATAGATCGGCACGTTAGGTACGTTACCCGGTCACGGTTTCGCCCACGCTGGCGTGAGAATGGCCGTTTGCGGTTAACGTCAGTCTCGAAAACGCTTGCCCAGGTCATCATAAGCATCCACACGCCGGTCACGCAGATAAGGCCAGATGCGGCGGACGGATTCGCTGCGCTGCAAGTCTACATCGGCGAGCAGTACCTGCTCGTTATTGCTGTTGGCTTGGGCGAGGAATTCGCCCTGTGGCCCACAGATAAAGCTATTTCCCCAGAACTGAATGCCACTCTCGTCCGCCGGACTTTGTTCAAAACCACAGCGGTTGGCCACCAATACGGGTAGGCCGTTGGCGATGCCATGGGCCCGCTGAATCGTGATCCAAGCGTCTAGCTGGCGTTGTTGCTCGTCTTGTTCATCCGTGCGATCCCAACCGATGGCGGTGGGGTAGAGCAGCAGGTCGGCACCGGCCAGGGCCATCAGGCGAGCCGCTTCTGGATACCATTGATCCCAACATACCAGCAATCCTAGTTTGCCCACGCTGGTGTCGATGGGGGTGAAACCGCTGCGGCCGTCGTTGCAGTTGGCATCGCCGGGGGTAAAGTAGAATTTTTCGTAGAAGCCCGGGTCATCAGGGATGTGCATTTTGCGGTAGATGCCCGCCAAGCTGCCATCTTTTTCCAGAACGACTGCAGTGTTGTGATACAGGCCGGGGGCGCGCTTTTCGAACAGGCTGCCGACAATAACAATGCCAAGCTCTTTGGCCAGTTCGCCAAGGGTCTCTGTGCTGGGGCCGGGAATGGTTTCTGCCAGATCAAACACGCTGGTGTCTTCGGTTTGGCAGAAATACAGGCTGCGGTGCAGCTCCTGCAATAGCACCAGTTCCGCGCCCTGAGCGGCGGCATCGCGGACCAGTGACAGGGAGTGGTCCAGGTTGGCTTGCAGGTCGGCGGTGTTGGTCTGTTGAATAACGGCAACACGCATGGGCGTTTTCCTCTGTGCGGTGGTGGCGTGCGTCATGCTGACAGGGCGCCTTGCGGTAACTGCATGGTGACACAGTGCAGGCTGCCGTGCTGTTCGATCAATACCCGGCAGTTGATGGCTTCCACGCACCGTGAGCCAGCAACGGATTGTAGAGCACTGAGAGCTTGTTGATCCGTATCGCAGCCATAGACTGGCAGCAAGATTTTTTCGTTGGTGATAAGGAAGTTGGCATAGGTGGCCGGCAGCCTTTCACCTTCGCGGCAATATTGGGCAGAGGGCAGTGCCAGCGGCACCAGGGTTAAATCATGTTGATCCGCTAGCCGTTGCAGCTCCAGCTCCATGGCAGCGAGGGTCGGGTAGTGGCTGTCAGTGGGGTCCTGACATTGCACATAGGCCAGCGTTTTCTCGTCCACAAAACGGCCCAGGGTATCCACGTGGGCGTCGGTATCGTCACCGTCCAGTTCGCCATGATCCAGCCACCAGATATCGCTGACGCCCAGCTGCTCTTTCAACTGTGCCGTGAGTTCCGCTTCTGAAAGATCCGGGTTGCGATTGGGGTTACGCAGGCAGTGGCGGGTGGTCAGTAGGTTGCCCTTGCCGTCGGTATCGAGGGCGCCGCCTTCGAGCACTAGAGCGTGGCTTCGTAGGGGGAGTTGCCAGGGCAATTGTGCGTTGAGTGCATTGTCCTTGTCGGCGGCGAACTTGCCGCCCCAGCCCGTAAAGGTGTAATCCAGCAGCAGGGTTTTGCCGTCTTCATGGATGGCGATGGGGCCAAAATCCCGGGCCCAGGTATCGTTGTAATCTGCGATCACCAATTGTAGGCGTTGCGGGTCGATGCCCCGGGCCGCGACTTGCGCGTGAATATGCGCATGGGTTTGCGCGTTACGACACACCATCAATACATGCTCGTGGTCGAGTAGAGCAGCGAGGATATTCAGGTAACAGGTTTCGGCATCGGCCAAGTGATCGGCCCAATCGGTTTGGGCGTCGGGCCAGGCGAGTAACACCCCCCATTGGGGGTGCCATTCAGGAAGAAGTTGGCGCATAGCGAAGAGGGTCCGCAGGGTTGGCTATGCGCGCGAGTGTGCTACTGGCGTGCGCCCCAGTCAATATAGAAACCACCGCCATCGGCGGCGTCATTGACGTCCTGAGCGGCTTGCTCCGCCTGGTCGGTTTGCTTTGTTGCTTCCTGTTGGGCCTGAGCCTGGGCCGCCCCCACGTTTTTGCTGGCTTCGTCTACAGTGTTCTGGGCCTTGCCCTGAGTGTCTTCAGCGGCCTGGTCGGCCGACTCTCTGGCTTGATTAGCGGACTGTCGTGCCTCTTGTTTCATGCTATCGGCTTGCTTTTTTGCCGCCTGCTTTTGTGTGTCTTCACCGGCGATGATGATGCGACCGGTTACCGGGTCGAAGCGAAACTCGCCTTCAGTGTTTGGTGTCGTCGGTGTTTCGGGGTTAGGGCCGGTTTGAGCCGGACTTTCTGCTGGCTTGGTGGTTTCTGGTGTGGAGGGAGCTGTAGGAGCTTCTGGCGCTGCGGGGGGAGCCGTAGTGGGTTCGAACGCATTGTCGGCCGGTGTGCTGGGTTGTGTGGCCGCTTTTTCTTGAATAGAGGGCAGGGCATCGACTTGTTGGCCAGAGACTGGGTCTGTTGCCGTATTCGCCGGGCGATTAACCACGGTGTGCAGAGTGGTATTGTTTTCGAAGTAAACAGTAAATCCGTCGTAATCCCAGCGGGTGATGGCCGGGCTGCCCACTGGCCCTTTACTTTGGTTGGGGGCACTAAATTGAGCTCGAACCTGAGATTGGGACATGCCACGCTGGGGAACATCGGCTGCCAGTGAGACAGTGGATATGACCAGCGCTGCTGAAGCCAGCATCGGTATTATTCTTATCTTCATTTCTTCCCCCAGAAATATTTTATTTTCTTTCAGTATTAGAAAGTTAGGTAGGCTTATTCAACCATTTTGCTAGCTGGTGAACGCTGACACCGATCACAAAGCGGCGTGCCGAGGCGTTTGTGCCGGTGGGCGTAGTATTTGCCTCGGGTTTCGGGTTAAATGCGCTGCATGTTTCGACCACTATCTTTCTATGTGGGGCTGCGCTATACCGGCGCCCGTGCCCGCAACAGTTTTATTTCGGTGATTACACTGATTTCGGCACTAGGCCTGATGTTGGGCGTAGCGGTGCTGATAACGGTGCTTTCAGTCATGAATGGCTTTGATCGTGAGTTGCAGACCCGCATTTTGGGCATGGTGACGCATCTGTCTGTGCATGGCCGCGAGCCAGTACAGGATTGGCAGGCGTTGGCCAACCGGTTGGATCACCACGACCAGATTGAAGCGGTCGCGCCGTTTGTGCAGCTTGAAGGCATGCTAACTCACCGTGGCAATGTGGCCGGAGCGTTAATTAACGGGATTGACCCGGAGGCCGAGCGAAAGGTGTCCATCGTTGGTGACTTTATGCACCAAGGCGAGCTGGATAGCTTAGAGTCAGGTGAATTCGATGTGGTACTGGGCTATGGCTTGGCACGGCGGTTGGATGCGCAGTTGGGGGACAAGATAACCCTGGTGCTGCCGGAGGCCACCATTTCACCCGCAGGGGTGATGCCCCGATTTAAGCGCTTTACCGTTACCGGTATTTTCCGGGTGCGGGCGGAAGTGGATTCCCTGTATGCCTATGTGAATGTGGCGGATGCGGCCAAGCTGGCCCGTCAGGCGGGCACGGTGCAGGGCGTGCGGTTGAAACTGAATGATCTGTTCAGTGCATCGAATCTGGGTTGGACGCTACAGCAGGAACTGGGGCCGAATTATTACACTAGTGACTGGACGAGAAGCCACGGTAACCTTTTCCAAGCCATCAAGATGGAAAAAACCATGATGACGCTATTGCTTAGTTTTATTGTGGCGGTGGCGGCCTTCAACATCATATCCAGCCAGGTCATGTTGGTGACCGAGAAACGCGGCAATATTGCGGTATTGCGTACGTTGGGAGCCTCACCGGGCACCATCATGCGTATTTTCATGGTGCAAGGTACCTTGATTGGTGTGGCCGGGACGTTGTTAGGTACGGTGCTGGGTGTGTTGCTGGCCACCAATGTGAGCAATATTGCTGAGTGGGTGGAAAAAACCTTTAACACTCGTTTATTTGATGCCTATTTTGTGAATTATCTGCCGTCCGAGCTGCAGTGGTCTGATGTGGGCACTATTGTAAGTATCGCATTGTTTATCAGCTTTTCGGCCACCCTTTATCCTTCCTGGCGTGCCAGCCGGGTGCAACCGGCAGAGGCGTTGCGCTATGAATAATTCAACGCCTGTTCTGCAAGCAAAGAAGCTGGTCAAGGCTTATGAAGAGGGTGACAACGAGCTGGAAGTATTGCGCGGTGTGGAGTTGACCGTAAATAAAGGCGACATCCTGGCGATTATTGGTGCCTCCGGTTCTGGCAAATCCACCTTGTTGAATCTATTGGGTGGGCTTGATCATGCGACCCGAGGTTCTGTGGCCATTGCGGGTACCTCAGTGGCCTCGTTGAACGACCGGGAAACCGGTCGACTACGTAACCGCTACTTGGGATTCGTCTACCAGTTTCACCATCTTCTGCCTGAGTTTACCGCGCTGGAAAATGTGGCTATGCCATTATTGATCCGTGGAGACAAGCCGTCGGATTGTCAGGCTCGTTCCGCCGAGATTCTTGAGCGGGTGGGGCTGGGCCCCCGTCTCAAACACAAGCCTTCGGCGTTAAGCGGTGGTGAGCGTCAGCGGGTGGCCATTGCTCGTGCACTGGTGACAGAGCCTGCGCTGGTAATGGCAGATGAGCCCACCGGTAACCTGGATGAGCGAACGGCAGCGCAGGTGCAAGCCCTGATGATCGAATTAAATGAAAAACTGGGCACGGCGTTCATGATCGTGACCCACGACAGGGAGTTTGCCGCCCGCTGCCCGCAACAATACGAGCTACACGATGGGTTACTGCGGCGGCTCTGAACCGCCGCGAGGCTCGTTGGTTTCGTTTTTTTTCTCTTCTTTGGCTTCTAATCGCGCGTCACGGCGCTGAGCCCGTGCGCGCCGGTGCGCGCGTAGATTCCAACTTCGAATTACAGCTAGCCGCCAGCTGACTTTTACTGCCATGTACGCTAATCCGCCAAACCCGAATGCGCATAGCATTGAACCTACCCATAATGGGATGAGCTGTTCCACAAACCAGGCGACGGTGATGCCTTCACCGCTGTGGGGCGGCATTCCCAGCAGCCAGGCGCCAATGCGGTAGGTGAAATAGAAAATCGGCACATAAGTCACTGGATTGGAAATCCATACCAGCATAATCGAAAGCGGCAGGTTGCAGTGGAAGCGCACCGCCAACAGGGCGGCCAACCCCATTTGCAGGGGGATAGGTAACAGGCCGGAGAAGATACCGATAAAGGCTGCGCCGGCCAGTGAACGACGGTTAATGTGCCAAAGGTTTGGGTCCGATAGCACTTCCCCGAGAAAACTCAACGACTTGGTTTGTCGAATACGTTCGGGTGTTGGCAGGTATTTGCGGAATATCCGTTTTGGCATTAACTCGCATCTACTGGCTGGATCGGGAGCACATGTGTAGCCCCGGTGCTTTCATGACAGCGGTATCTGGCTGCCGATGAAGGCACTCTACCAGTTTGGTACTATGCCCGGTACGTTCGAGCCTGACATCGCCGGGAAAAAGTGGGATTAAGAAGATATGGGTGATCTCTTCTTGTTCCCGCGGGCGCTATTATGCCCGCATCATTAAAGAAGGCATACTCCCACAAAGGCGAGGAAAGGAATTGTTGTTCCTATAGCAGCGCTGATTTCGCCGTTTACATGGGGTTGTGATAGATAAAACCGCGGAGCAAGGATGCGAATGTGGTTAACGACCGCCGCTATCGTGGCGGGTTGCTGGCTGGGTGTATTGTGGCCACTACTGGTGTTAGCGGTTGTTGCAGCGGCTGGGATGTGGCGCTGTCGGGCCCTGTGGCTTGTGTGGTTAATAATTGGTTACGGTTTTGGCGTTTGGCAGCTGAATATAGGATTGATAAAGCGTCTGCCCGCTGATCAGGATCGGGCCGTAGTTAGCCTGCAGGGCGAAGTAGTGGATGTCCCGGTGACTCATCGTGAGTTTCGTTTTGGTCGCTGGCAATGGCGCCAGCAAATACTTTTTTTGGTGTGGGGAAGCGAGGAGTGGCCTGGAAAGCACCAAGTCGTGCTTAATAGCTATGCGCCGCCTGTGCTGCTGAGTGCGGGCGATCGGGTGAGGCTAACGGCGGAACTGAAGGTGCCGCGTGGCCTGTACAACCGCTTCGGTCCTGATCGCAGCCGTTCTGACCTCTCCGCGGGGATAGATGCCCGCGGTACCCTTAAGCAGATATCAGTGGAGGGGAATAACCGCGGTATTGCTGCCTGGCGTGAGCAGTTGTCTTACCGTGTGGAGGAGCGGGTCAGTGGTTCGCCCCTAGGCCAAGCAGTACTTCCTGCTCTGATCGTTGGCAATCGCTCCGGGCTGGAGGCTTCGCTGTGGCAAGCCTTCCAGGTAACGGGAGGCGCCCATCTATTGGCTATTTCCGGCCTGCATATCGCTATTGTGGCCGGCTGGTTCTGGTGGTTGGGCCGGGTGGTGTTTGCCCCGGTTCTTCAGGCGTTGATGCCGGTATTGCGGCGATACTCTCAGCAGCATCTGGCTTGGGTGCCAGCTCTATTAGCGGCAACGGGGTATGCCGCATTGGCGGGATTTAGCCTTCCTACGGTGCGGGCATTGGTCATGCTGATAGTGGTGGCGTTGGCGCAGTGGTGGCGAGTGCCGATTTCGCTGGGGCGAGCATTGGCGTTGGCCTTGCTGGTGGTACTCATGATCATGCCGTTGGCGGCGCTGTCAGAAAGCCTGTGGTTATCCTTCGGGGCGGTGGCATTTATTGCCATGTTAACCCGCAGTCATGGTTCTTGGCGGTTAATCATACTGCTGCCTGTGGTAATGACGATGGCCAGCGCTGGGTTGTTTCATCAATGGACACCCAGCGCACCGCTGGCCAATCTTATATTGGTTCCCTTATACACTGTGTTGGTCATCCCGGCAGCCTTGCTCGGGGCGTTGCTGGACCAAACTTGGTTGCTGCAAGCGGCTGCGACAGGCGTGGAATTGTCTGTGTGGGTGATGACTTGGTTGGCGAACCAGGGGATACCGTCATGGCTCATGCTTCCTTCTACAGTGTCGGGCATTGTGTTGATGTTTGGCTTGATGCTTCTGCTGATGCCATTTGTTCCTTTTCCCAGACGATTGTTGCCGTTCTGTCTATTACCCTGGCTGACACAGCAACCAGAGCCTCTGGCGTCGGGGGAGTGGTCGCTGACCGCTTTCGATGTGGGGCAGGGGCTAGCGGTGGCAATACGAACCCGCGAGCATTTGCTGATCTATGACGCTGGGCCGTCCTGGCCGGGTGGCAGTGTTGCGGCACAGAGCATATCACCGTGGCTGTCTGTCACGGGGCAGAAGGTGGATCGCATGCTGATTAGTCATGGTGACAATGATCATGCTGGTGGCTTGCTAGACTTGCCGTCTGCGGTTGCCTTATTCAGTGGTGAGCCGCATCGAGTACCCGGTAGCCATTTTTGTCGGGCGGGGGATCGTTGGTCGTGGGATGGCGTCTCGTTCACGGTACTGTGGCCCCGAGAAACGGGTCTAAAGAGTAATGCGGCCAGTTGTGTATTGCATGTCGATGGCCCCTTTGGGTCCGTGTTGCTGCCCGGCGATATTGGCGTTCAGCAGGAATATCATTTGCTTGGAACGTTGCCTTCGGTGGACCTGCTGGTGTTGGGGCACCATGGAAGTCAGTCCAGTACTAGCGCCGCGCTACTGCGGCAGTTACAGCCGCGCTTTGCTATCGTCAGTGCGGGTTACCGGAACCGGTTTAATCATCCTCATCCAGCGGTGTTGGGTCGGCTGGATAGCGCTGGCATCACCGTTCTGCGTACCGACAGAGATGGCATGATTGTGTTTCGGCAGGGGGGCGCAGATAATGGCCGGCTTATAACAAAATGGCGGCAAGCGTATGCCCGGCCTTGGCATGGGCCGGCCGTTTGGCGTCTCTGGTAATGTGATTTGTGCGAATGGGGAGAAGTTAAGGTGCAGGATCTTGTGCAGTCCGGAGGCTGGATGATGCTTCCGATCTTGATCTGTTCGGTGGTGGCGTTGGCTATTGTGGTAGAGCGCTTCTGGACCTTGCGGCCCAGTAAATTGGCACCGGCGGACACCGTGCCCCAAGTGCAGGCGTTGCTCAAGCGCGGTCTGCTCAACGAGAGCAACCTGGTAAAATTGCGTGACAGCTCACCGCTAGGGCGTATTCTGGCCACTGGCTTGGCCAATGCCCGACATGGTCGCGAAATCATGAAAGAAAGTATTCAGGAAAGTGCCACGGGAGTGGTGCATGAACTGGAAAAATTTCTCAGCACGCTGGGGTCTATTGCGGCCATTACCCCATTGCTAGGGTTGCTTGGTACCGTGGTCGGGATGATCGATGTGTTTGCGGCCATCATGATCCACGGTACCGGTGATGCGGCACAGTTGGCTGGCGGTATTTCTCAAGCATTGTTGACCACTGCTGCGGGCTTGGTTGTAGCGATTCCGGCCATTTTCTTTCATCGCTTCTTTGTACGTCGGGTGGAAGAAATCACTGTTGAGTTGGAGCAAAGCGCTGTTCACGTGGTGGATCTGGTGCACGGTGATCGTGAGGCAGAACCGGGGGACAAGGCGTGAAATTTCCCCGGCCCAGCCAGGAGGAAATTAGCGTTAACCTAACACCTTTGATTGATGTGGTGTTTTTGCTGCTAATTTTTTTCATGGTATCGACGACGTTCGATGATAAAACGCAACTGTCGATTACCCTGCCGGAAGCGGACGGGGTTCCCTTAGCGCAGATAAATGATCAGGTTGAAGTGACCATTACCTCCACCGGCGATTACTTGGTGAACGGTGAGAGGCTTACTGCCAGTGACAGCAATAGCCTACGCACTGCATTGTTACGGCTAGGCCAGGATAAAGTGAACTACCCCTTACAAATTTACGCGGATGCCAATGTGGCCTATCAAGCGGTCGTGCGTGTTTATGACGTGGCCGGGCAACTGGGTTTTGTTAAGCTATCGCTCACCACTCGCGAATCTCCTAACGAGGCACAATGAGTCAACCTATTCCCCCTGAGGACGTGTGGCCAACCTACAAGCGGCTACTGAGTTATGTTCGTCCTTACTGGTTTATGCTGGTTATCAGCGTTATTGGCTATGCGTTATATGCCGGCGCGCAAGCCGGGGCTGCCCAGCTGGCAGGGTATCTTGGGGATACCATTGTTAACCCAACGGATGCGCGGGTCTTGATCGTCTCTATTGCTCCTTTAGTGCTGGTGCTCTTCCAAGGGCTTGGCCAGTTCATGGGCAGTTATTCCATGAACTGGGTAGCTCAACAAATCGTCTACGTATTGCGCAATGATGTGTTCGAGCATGTTCTGAAACTTCCCCAGTCGGAATACCATCGCAACGCTTCCGGGCGCATCATGTCGAAGATTATCTTCGATGCCCAGCAGGTCACCAGTGCCGGTACGGATGCAATCATCGTGATTATTCGCGAAGGTCTGACGGTGATAGGGCTGTTCAGTTTTCTGCTATGGCAGAACTGGAAGCTGACGTTAATTCTGGTGACAGTGGTTCCTCTGATTGCACTGGTGATGAATATCACCAGTAAACGGTTCAGGAAAATTAGCCGTCGTATTCAGTCTTCCATGGCTAACATTACTCACTTTTTGGGTGAGGCCATTGAAGGCAGTGGCGAGGTGAAAATTTTTGGTGGCCAGGCTCAGGAGGCAGACCGTTTTCATAACGTAAGTCGTAGCTTTGCCAAACAGAACGTGAAACTCAACGCTAGCAAGATCGCAAGCACGGTGATCGTGCAATTGTTTGTGGCGGTGGGCATTGGCTTCATTACTTATTTGTATATTCACCTGATGGGTGAAGATCTTACGGTGGGGGGCTTTCTGTCTTATATCACCGCTGCCGGCATGATCCAAAAACCGCTCAAGCAGCTCACGGATGTGAATGTGAAGGTTCAGCGCGGTGTCACCGGTGCTGCCAGTCTGTTTGAGCTGCTTGATACTGAGCAGGAAACGGATACGGGTACCTATACTGTAGCGACCAAGGTTGACGGCAATATCGACTTTGAAGGGGTGAGCTTTGGTTATGATCCGGCCTCACCGGTGGTGCGTCAGCTCAACTTTTCGATCAAGGCCGGGGAAACTGTGGCGCTGGTGGGGCGCTCCGGAGCAGGTAAAAGTACCATTAGCGCGATGCTGCCGCGCTTTTTTGATCCAGACCAAGGCCGTATTTTACTTGATGGTATTCCCTTGCAGGAGTATCAGCTGAGCGAGTTGAGAAACCAGATTGCGATGGTGAGTCAGCGAGTTGTTCTGTTTAACGACAGCGTGCGTAACAATATTGCCTACGGTGAGCTACGCAGCTCAGACGATGCGTCCATCATAAAAGCGGCAAAGGACGCCCATGCCTGGTCCTTTATTGAGCAGCTTGAACATGGCTTGGATACCTTGTTGGGCCAAGACGGTGTGCAATTGTCCGGTGGTCAGCGTCAGCGCATTGCGATTGCGCGGGCGTTGCTCAAGGATGCCCCGGTTTTGATTCTTGACGAAGCGACCAGTGCACTGGACTCTGAGTCCGAACACCATATCCAGCAGGCGCTGGAGCAGGTGATGCAAGGCCGCACTACCTTGGTCATTGCCCATCGCCTGTCTACCATTGAAAAAGCGGACCGCATTATGGTGCTTGATCAAGGCCAGTTGATTGAGCAGGGTTCCCACCAGCAATTACTGGAAAAAAACGGGCTGTATACGCAAATGTACCGGATGAACTTTTCCGAGGAGTAATCGGGCGACATGGGGTCACTGAGCGAATGGGTTCAACAGGGTTGGTATAAGGGCAGTCCCTGGCTGGTTCCACTACGGCCTTTGTCGGCACTGGTGTCGTTTGAAGCTAGGCGCCGGCTACAACGGTTCAGAAAACAGCGACCGCGTCCTCCTGTGCCGGTATTGGTGGTGGGTAATATCACTGTGGGGGGGACAGGCAAAACCCCGTTGGTAATCGCTCTGGTAGAGGCTGCCCGCTCCAGGGGATTAAAGGTAGCAGTCGTATCGCGCGGGTTTGCGGGTAAAACTAACCATTACCCTCAGCATGTAACCGCTAGCAGCGATGCCTTGGATATGGGCGATGAACCTGTGTTGATTGCTCGCCGTACGGGCGTTCCGGTGGTGCTGGATCCTGATCGTCGTAATGCCCTGGATGTGGCTATCCGTGAATACGCCCCGGATTTGGTGATCAGCGATGATGGCTTGCAGCATTATGCCCTGCCGCGCAGCGCCGAAGTGGTGGTCGTGGATGCTCAACGCGGTCTGGGTAATGGGCGTTGTTTGCCGGAGGGGCCATTAAGAGAGCCTGCCACCAGGCTCAAGGAAGTGGATTTCGTTATCAGCACTGGCGGTGGCTGGGCCGGGGCTTATCCGATGATTATGCGCCCTTCAGGGGTCACCTGTCTGGCCGATAACCGTACCCTGACGCCTGATGATTTTCTGCGTCTTCATCCCCAGGTTCATGCGGTCGCCGGTATCGGTAATCCCAAGCGGTTTTTTAACCTGCTCAGTATTCTCGGTCTAAGTGCCACGCCTCACGTTTTCCCTGATCATCATGCCTACCAGCCGGCGGATCTGGCATTTACTGATGGGTTGCCGGTTTTGATGACGGAAAAGGATGCGGTGAAGTGCGCACCTTTCGCCGAGCCCCACTGGTGGTTTGTTCCGGTCACTGCGAGTTTGCCGGAAGGCTTGCTGGACCAGATGCTCGACCGAGCGCTAGGAAAAGAATAGCGACAAGCTTCATGCTGCAATGGGCCTTAGCTTTTGTTTTTAATTTGAAGTACGCAGTCCGTGCTCAATCCTTGGGCGAGACCCACGAAGCTTAAGAAACGATAGGCCTTTGCGAGTGTTGTGGCTTAATGCTTGGAGCTTGTGATAATGACGAGGTTTCAATGAGCTTTTACGTAGTTGTGCCGGCACGGTATGCGTCTACCCGTTTGCCGGGCAAGCCGTTGGCGGATATTGCCGGGAAAACCATGGTGGAGCGGGTGGCGCAGCGCTGCCAGCAAAGTGATGCTGATCAGATTTATGTGGCTACCGACGATCGTCGTATTGCCGATGTGCTGGGTGACACCGTGCCCGTGGTTATGACGCGGGAGGATCATCCTTCTGGGACAGATCGTCTTCAAGAGGTGGCTACAAAACTTGCCTTGGCCGACGACGACATTATCGTCAATGTACAGGGTGACGAGCCGTTAATCCCCCCTGCGGTGATCAATCAAGTGGCGGCAAACCTGGCGGCGAACCCGGACTGCCAGATGGCGACCCTGTGTGAAGCCATCGAAAATTCTGATCACCTATTTAATCCTAATGTGGTGAAAGCCGTCTTCGATAATAGGGGCAAGGCATTATATTTTTCCCGAGCGCCGGTGCCTTGGCACCGTGATGCCTTTGCCGATGGCCAACAAGATTTGTCGGGTGGGCAGTGGTGGAGGCATATCGGCATTTATGCATATCGGGTAGCTTTTTTGCATCAGTATGTGCAATGGCAGCCGGCGACACTGGAGAAGCTGGAGTCTTTGGAGCAGCTCCGCGCTATGGCCAATGGGGTAGCGATTCATGTGGAGCCTGCCTGTGAAGTGGTTCCTGGCGGTGTGGATACACAGACGGATCTTGAACGTTTGCGAGCCCAGCTGGGAGGCCAATAATGAGCGTGTCTGTGTTATTTGTTTGTCTCGGGAATATTTGCCGTTCGCCTACCGCTGAAGTGGTTTTTCGGACGCGAGTGAAGGCAGCTGGGCTTGAGGACCGTATTCACATAGATAGCGTTGGAACCGGTGATTGGCATATCGGTAAGGCGCCGGACCCGCGTACTCAAGAGGCGGCTTTGCGGCGAGGATATTCAATGGCGGCTTTGCGAGCACGGCAGGTCAGTCCTGCGGACTTTGCCAACTTTGATTGGGTGTTGGCCATGGATAACGCCAACCTGGCGGATCTTGAGGTTATGCGCCCGGCATCGTACCAAGGAACTCTCGCGCGGTTTTTGGATTTTGCAGACCACACTGGGGTGCAGGAAGTACCCGATCCTTATTATGGCGGCGAAGACGGTTTCGACACGGTGTTGGACTTGATTGAAGAGGGTGCCGATGGATTGTTGCGCCGTGTGCGGGAGCAGCTGTGAGCGAGTCGGTACCACCAACCCACACTTTCACACAGATCGATGATGCGGATTTGACGGGGCTGAACACCCTAGGCCTGCCGGCCCGGGCTCAACGTTTAGCTCGTCCGACTACTTTGGATGCGTTGTCTCAGGTCTTGGCAGAGCGAAATCCGGCTGAGCCGCTTTTTGTGATCGGCGAAGGCAGTAATTTGGTGATTTGCTCTGATCTGCCGGGCTTGACGTTAAGCTTAGCAATCGATGGCATGTCCCTGGTTAAGCAAGATAATACGCATGTGTGGGTCGCTGCGGGCGCGGGTGTGCATTGGGATGATTTGGTGGCCTGGACCGTGGAGCAGGGTTGGCAGGGGTTGGAAAACTTATCTCTGATTCCCGGCACGGTAGGGGCTGCGCCTTTTCAGAATATTGGCGCCTATGGTGTAGAGCTGTCACAGTTGCTTGAGCAGGTGACGGTGATGGATGTGGTTACCGCTCAAGTAACGCACTTTGCTGGCAATGAATGTGAATTTGCTTATCGCGATAGCCGTTTCAAAAGCCGAGACCGTGGCCGTTATATCATTACCGGCATTGAGCTGCGTCTGAATAAAATGCCGCAGTGTAATGTGAGTTACGGGCCGCTTAAGGCCCGCTTTGGGCACTTGTCGCAAGCAGATATTCTCCCCGCCGCGGTTCGCGAGCATGTGATTGCGGTGCGCCAGAGTAAGTTGCCGGCTCCTGATGTGTTGGCTAACGCAGGGAGTTTTTTTAAAAACCCGGTGGTAACAAAAGAGCGGGGGGATGCGTTAAAGAGGCGCTTTGCGGATTTGGTGGCGTATACGCAACCGGATGGTGTGAAGCTGGCAGCAGGATGGTTAATCGAGCAGGTCGGCTGGAAGGGAAAACGGTTGGGACCAGTTGGTATGCATAGCGAGCAAGCGCTGGTGTTGGTCAATCACGGTAATGCTACCAGTGCGGATGTCATTGCGTTGGCAGAGGCTGTGTGTGCTGATGTGCAGGAGAAATTTGGTGTTGCGCTAGAACAGGAGCCCGTGTTGTTGCCATAGAGGCATGGCGGTGGTTAATTCCAGCATATTATAGCTGGAGCAAAGAATGGACCCACAAAAAAGCCCGCTATAAAGCGGGCTTTTTTGTGGGTGGGATTTCCTCAGTCGTCTGAAGGAGATTCCGTTTGTTGCGCCTTGGCAGCGGCTTCCTGAGCAGCGAGCTGCTCACGGCGGCGTTGGCGCGGGTCGTTGCTGGCTCGGCCCTGTTCCGCGGCGGCCGGCTTAGCTTCTGCTTTGACGGCTTTCACTTCGGTGGCACGGCTGGGTAGCTCATTGCTGGCCGGTGTCGGTTTGGGCTTTTCTTCTACCTTGGGCGCCGGAGCGGAAGGGGTAGGTTTGTAGCCTGGAGAGCGCGGGTCATTGCTGGCACGGCTTGGTGCTGCCGGCTCGGCGGTGACCGGTTTTTCCTCTGACTTATTTTCTTCAGCTGGCTTGGCCGGAGCTGGAGTTTGGGTCGGTGCGGCTGTTGCCGGTTGAGCGGCTACTGGAGCGGCGTTGGTGGTTGCCGCTTGCTGTGGCGCAGAGGGCGCCGGCTTGTCGTCAGTGCTGGCCGCTTTGGGGGTATCAGCTTTGGGCTGCTGAGGCGTGCTGTCGGCGGTCGGGGTCGGTTGTTCCTGCGCCGGAGCAGCGGTGGTGGTGTCGCTGGCTGTGGGCTGAGCGCTGGCGGGTTTGTCGTCCTCGACTTTTGGTGCGGCGGTGGTTTGCGCAACCGGGGCTTTGGTGACGGGCGGTTGTTCAGCAGCAGGTTGCTGTACCTTGGCCGGAGCAACGGTTTGTTCCTGCTTCGGTTCAGCTGCGGCTTGCGGTTGGTTGGTAACGGGTGATTGCTCGTTGAGCGGTGCCGTCTTGTCTGTCGCTGCCTTTTTGGGGGTATCGTCGCGCTTCGCTTGTGCGGAAGGTTCCTGCGCCGGTACCAGCTTGGTCGCCGGGTGACCTTCGTCATCCACTGGTGCCGGCTGTTCGTTGCGTGGCGGCTTAGGGGCCGCAGTGCGCTGAGCTTTGGCCGGTTGAGCTACGCCACCATCGCTGTTGTTAGCTTTGTTGGGGCGCTGTCGCTCGCGCAAGGGACGGTTGTCCTTGGCATCGGTGCGGCGGGGGGCTTTCGGGCCCTTGTCGCTGCTTTTGCCGTCGGCACCATCAGCGGCGTTATCCTGTTTACGGGTGCGCGGCTTGGCTCCTTCGCTTACCTTGCTATCAGGCTTGTTGTCGTTACGGTTACCGTTTCGGTTGTCATTGCGACCTTCGCCACGGCTGTCGTTGTTGCGATTGTTACGACGGTTGTCATTGCGACCACGGCGCTCGTTACGGTTGCCGTCATCCTTGGTATCGGCTCGGCCATCGTTGCGGTTGTCGGCAGCGCGATTGTCCGCTTGACGGTTATCATTCTTGCGACCGCTATCTTTGTCGTTTTGACGCTTGTTGCGGGTGTTGCGATTGTCGTTATCACCGGCTTTGCCGCCATCACGCTTGTTGCGGTTATCGTTCTTAGCGCGGTTATCGTTGTTATTACTGTCGTTGCGGTTGTTGCCGCCACGGCCACGATTGTTTTGTTGCTGGCGAGGCTTGTTGTCGCTTTTGCGTTGGGGGGCGTCTTTCTTCGCCTTGGCTGGTTTGGGTTCGGCGGTGAACACTTGAGCCAACCAAGAGAATAGGCGGGCAAGCAATCCCAGATTTTGCACTTGCGCAGTCGGGGCCGCGACGACCGGTTTGGGCGGCGGCGGGGCAGTATCCGGTGCCATTAGTCTGACGGCCGGCTCTTGGGTTTTAATTTCAGTGTCTTGAGCGGAAGCAATATCTGCATCCTTGGTGCCTTCCAGCAGATCCATCTCATGGCTCAGCTGGGTGGACGTTTGGTCATCTCGGATGCGTTCCACTTCAAAGTGGGGCGTGTCCAGGTTCTGGTTGGGGATAATGACTACCCGCACTTTGTGGTTCTTCTCAATGGCGCGTAGCGGATCACGCTTTTCATTGAGTAGGTAGGTGGCCACGGCTACTGGTACTTGGGCTTGGATTTCGCCGGTGCGCTCTTTCATCACTTCTTCTTCGATAAGACGAAGGATGCTCAGCGCCAGGGACTTCACATCACGGATGTGGCCTTGGCCATCACAACGCGGACAAACGATACTGGACGTTTCACCCAGGCTCGGGCGCAGGCGCTGACGGGACAGCTCCAATAAACCAAACCGGGAGATGCGGCCTAACTGGATGCGGGCACGGTCTGCTTCCAGGGCATCGCGCATGCGATTTTCCACGTCGCGCTGGTTGCGTGCCGGGCCCATGTCGATGAAATCCACCACGATCAGGCCGCCGATATCACGCAGGCGCAGCTGGCGGGCAATTTCTTCCGCCGCTTCCAGGTTGGTCTGCAGAGCGGTCTCTTCGATGTCTGCGCCTTTGGTGGCGCGTGAGGAGTTGATGTCGATGGACACCAAGGCCTCTGTCGGGTCGATCACGATTGAGCCACCGGAGGGTAACTTCACTTCCCGCTCAAAGGCGGTTTCGATTTGAGACTCAATCTGGAAACGGGAGAACAGTGGGGTTTCGTCGTCGTACAGTTTGATTTTGTGCTGGAAGTCCTGCATTACCTGCTGAACGAAACCTTGGGCTTCATCATAAACTTTCTTGGAATCGATCAGGACTTCGCCGATATCTTTGCGCAAGTAGTCACGAATGGCGCGGATGATAACGTTGGATTCCTGATAGATCAGGAAAGGTGCCTTGCGATCCTGTGAGGCATCGTCGATGGAGGTCCACAGTTTCAGTAGGTAGTTCAGGTCCCACTGTAATTCCTCAGCACTGCGGCCCAGCCCAGCGGTGCGCACGATAACCCCCATTTCGTCGGGGATGTTCAGGGCGCCTAGGGCTTCTTTCAGCTGAGCCCGCTCTTCCCCTTCGATACGGCGGGAAATGCCGCCGGCGCGAGGATTATTGGGCATTAGCACCAAATAGCGACCCGCCAAGCTAATAAAGGTGGTGAGGGCGGCGCCTTTGTTGCCGCGCTCTTCTTTGGCCACCTGGACAATAACTTCTTGGCCTTCCTTGATGACTTCCTTGATGTTAATGCGGCCCTGGATGTCCTTGGGGTCTTTTTGGAAGTACTGGCGGGAAATTTCTTTGAGGGGAAGAAAGCCATGGCGCTCTGCGCCAAAATCCACAAAGGCGGCTTCCAGGGACGGTTCTACCCGGGTGATCTTGCCTTTATAAATGTTGGCTTTTTTTTGTTCCCGCGTGCGGTGTTCGATATCCAGGTCATACAGACGTTGTCCGTCGACCAGTGCCACCCGTACTTCTTCAGGGTGAGTGGCGTTAATAAGCATACGTTTCATGGTGTTACCACAAGTTTGTGGTGGCATGAGGCAGGGCCGGGTATAACCGGTAGCAGACCAAGGGGAGTGCTGTGGCAGGCATGTCACGGGTAGGGCGGGCGCACGCTGAGCGTGTGGATCGCTTTCCTTGGTGATCGTATTGCCTGAGTTAGCGGCTCTCCGAGTTGTGTGCAATGTTTAGTGCGTAATCATGCTGGCAGTTGGCCAGTCTGTAATGCTTCACGCGATTGCCGTGGTTATCATCACACAGCAATGTGTAAACTCTTGTCTGTCTGTTTTCCAGGTCGTTTGACCAGCGCTGCAGGCCACCATCGTTAATGTTCAGGGCCCGTTTTCGGGCGCTGTAAATGGGTCTTCTGCAGCGTAAGCCCAGTTCCGTATAGGGTATTTCCCGTGTGGAAGGTGGGCCTGACGCTTTTTCTGTGACCGTGTGGCGGGCTCTGTCTTCATCGGCTGTAGCCGGAGAGGGCCGAACGGCGAATGTTCGCTGCGCGTCACCGTTGCCTATTTCAGGTCGACGCTTGACTATAGCAATAAAAGGCCAGTGGGATCAATCAGATAGATTGCTGGTATCGCTTGGTCAGATGCAGACATTTCCTCCGATCGCGCTTAGAATCGCGCCATGTCAGAAGATACCCCCGCAGCGAACAGGGTGACGTTTGTCACCATTGATGAAGGCCGGCACGGTCAGCGCCTGGATAATTTCTTGTTTACTCACCTTAAAGGTGTGCCCAAGTCTCGAGTTTACCGGATTATCCGGTCCGGAGAGGTGCGGGTTAACAAGGGGCGAGCCAAGCAGACCACCCGACTGTGTACTGGCGATGTGGTGCGTGTCCCGCCCATTCGCACCAGTGACTCCACCGCGCCTGCGGCGGTGAGTGAGGGCTTGGCTGAGCGTCTGCGCCGGGCCTGTGTCTATGAAGATGATCAGTTATTTGTTTTTAATAAACCTGCGGGCTTAGCGGTGCATGGAGGCAGTGGCGTCAGCCTGGGCTTGATTGAAGCGTTACGGGTGATGTTCCCGCAAGAGCGGGAGCTGGAGCTGGTGCACCGACTGGATCGCGATACCAGTGGTTTGATCATGGTGGCCCGTCGGCGCTCGTTTCTGCGTAAACTGCAGCGCTTGATGCAGGGCGGCCAGATTGAAAAACGTTACTGGCTTCTCTGCCAAGGGTTTAAGGGTAAGGAGCGCACGCTGGATGCGCCCTTATTGAAAATGATGAATGGCAATGAGCGTATCGTCAGAGTATCGCGTGAGGGCAAACCCTCTGTGACGCATTTTCGCCTCCTTGAGCGGTTTGCTCAGGCGCAGCTGGTGGAGGCTACCCTGGAAACCGGCCGCACCCACCAAATTAGAGTGCATAGTCAGTTTGGGGGCTTTGCACTGCTGGGTGATAGCAAGTACGGCATCGCTAAAGGGGAGGCGTTGTTGGCTGAAATTGGCCGCCGCCGGCTCTGCTTACATGCCCGAACTCTGGTTTTTGTGCACCCGAATACGGGTAAAAGGCTGACGGTTACCGCGCCGCTGGATGATGACTACGAGGCCATTTTGACTGCCCTGAGGAGCAAACCATGAGTGTTGTTCGCCCCTACGACCTGGTGATTTTTGATTGGGACGGCACAGTGATGGATTCCACGGGGCGCATTGTGAGCTGCATGCAGCTGGCAGCGGTGGACATGGCGTTGCCGTCATTGGCTGATTCGGTAGTTTGCAGCATTATTGGGCTAGGGTTGCCGGAAGCCATCGCTACACTCTATCCGCAGCTGGATGATGCTGGCATTGTTGCCATGCGTGATCGTTATGCGTTTCATTTTATTGCCGCCGAGCAGACACCCAGTGCCCTTTATCCGGCTGCTGAGCAGGTTTTGATTCACCTGCGTGAGCAGGGTCTTAAGCTGGCAGTGGCAACCGGAAAGAGTCGCAAGGGGTTGCAGAGGGTGTGGGGCAATACCGGCCTAGAACGTTATTTTGATGCTTCCAGATGCGCCGACGAAAGCCATTCTAAGCCGCACCCAGCCATGGTGCTGGAACTGCTGGAGGCGATGGCAGTGCCTGCTGAGCGGGCCGTGGTGGTGGGTGACACCACCTATGATCTGGAGATGGCCCGTGCTGCTAGGGTAGACCGCATAGGGGTGAGTTATGGTGCGCATCCAGTTGAGCAGTTGCTCCCATGCGAGCCCTTGGCGGTGATCGATCGTTTGGACCATTTGTTGCCGCTAGTGGGGTTGGCAGCGTCTGAATTTGTAATGGAGAGCGTATGACTATGAATAATCAGCCATCTTCTCAGCCCCCTCAGAATGAGCGGGAATGGAAGCTGATAGAGAAATTACTGGGCCAGGCCCAAGATGAGCAGCGTAAATCCCGTCGTTGGGGTATTTTCTTCAAGGTCCTGACCTTTGTGTATCTGTTTACCTTGTTGGTGATAGTGATTCCGGGCAAAACCGGTTCTGCTGTGACCATGGCGGAAGCCCATGTGGGGATCGTAGATGTGAACGGCGTGATTGCGCCGGATCAGGAGGCGAGTGCGGACTTGATCGTCACCGGCTTAACGAGAGCCTTTGAAGCGGAAAACACCACCGCCGTTCTATTGAAAATCAACAGCCCAGGTGGCTCACCAGTACAATCTAATCAGGTGTACAACGCCATCAAGCGGCTGCGGGCTGAATACCCGGAAAAGAAACTGTATGCGGCGATTACCGATGTGGGTGCCTCTGGGGCGTACTTTATTGCCTCCGCTGCAGATGAAATCTATGCGGACCCGGCCAGCATTGTAGGCTCCATTGGCGTGATCATGGCTGGCTTTGGGCTGGAGCAGGCGGCCGACAAACTGGGCGTGGAGCGCCGTGTGTTTACCGCTGGCGAAAACAAGGATTTGATGGATCCGTTTTCACCGGTGAAGCCAGCCCATCGCAAACACGTACAAACCATGCTGGATGATATTCATCAGCAGTTTATTGCGGCGGTGAAGAAGGGGCGCGGCAATAGGTTGAAAGTTGATGGGCATCCAGAATTGTTTTCCGGCTTGTTCTGGACTGGCGAGCGGGCTATGGATTTGGGTCTGATTGATGGACTAATGAGCCCGGGGCAGGTGGTTCGCGAAGTGGTAGGCGAGGAGGAGATGCTCAACTACAGTGCCAGCCGCTCTCCTATGGAAGAGTTTATTCGCCGTTTTGGGGTTTCCATTGGCGAAGGCGTGGCTACGCAGCTGGGGTTGAGTGCATCGCCGGTGATTCGTTAATCATAATGGCGAGAAACGAGAAGAGACGCGTTCCGAAACCCCAAGGGCGTTCGGTTCCCGCCTCTTCCCTTTATAGAATAGAGGCAGCTGGTTATAGGGGCAGCTGGACGCCTTCTGCAGCCAGAAATTCGGTTAATATAATTAAAGGCAGGCCTACCAGTGTATTCGGGTCGCGTCCTTCCAAGGCTTTGAACAGCACAATGCCGAGGCCCTCGGATTTGAAGCTGCCAGCACAATTCAGGGGCTGTTCGATGTCCACGTAGCGTTCAATCTGCGCTGGTTTCAAGGTGCGGAACTGCACATGGAAAGGGTCACAGACCACTTGGCTACGGCCAGTGGCGGTATTGAGCAGGCACAAACCCGTCAGGAAACTGACCCGCTTGCCGCTGGCGGCGCTGAGTTGACGAATAGCGGTGTCGCGGTCGCCGGGTTTGCCCAGTACTTGATTGCCAATAACGGCAACCTGGTCGGAGCCGATAATTAGCGTGTTCGGGTGTTGGTCTGCGAGGGCCAGCGCTTTTTCCCGGGCCAGGCGCATTACCAAGGCGGTAGGGCTTTCATCCTCATGCCGGGATTCGTCGATATCCGGGCTCTGGTGGATAAAATCCAGTTTCAGCTTGTCTAATAGTTGGCGCCGAAACGGCGATGAAGAGGCGAGTAACAGGGTAGGTGTCTGGTCAGTCATAGGGGTCTCCGCGCTTTGCGGGGGCAAGTGTAAGGATTATTTTTTCATGACGCACGAAAAACCCTGTTGACTCAGGTGTTTAGTGCCTCACATTAACTTTGACAGCGGGGCCTCGCGGCCCTAGAATTGCGCGCTTATGTTTTCAGGGCAACTGCCACAGTTCCTCGATCCTCGCAAATATGCGGATCAAGGTCGCATCGTTGAAGGCCAGCTTACCGTTGGAGACCTGCCACGCCTGCAGGAATACCGCGATAGCTTGGACCAGCCAGTAGCAATATCGCTGGCGTTCGATCGTGATGATGAGGGGCATCGGCGTATCGAGGGCGAGGTTAGCACCGTATTGGTGCTGCCATGTCAGCGCTGCCTGGAGCCAGTGAGTTATTCTATTACTGCCCATATCGATGTGGCGTTGGTTTGGAATGAGGATCAGGCCAAGGCATTGCCGGGGCGACTGGATCCTTGGTTGGTTGGCGAAGAACGCATGGTTCTTACCGATCTAATCGAAGAGGAGCTGTTGCTGGCTATGCCACTGGTGGCTCTGCATGACTCTTGCCCGACAGCTTTACCGCAGGACAGCGGTAAACCTGAGAAACACGAAAACGCGGATAATCCTTTTGCCGTGCTGGCCAAATTAAAAGGTCAAGGCAAGTAAATTCAGGCTGAATAAACGCCCGAGGAGCTCGAAATGGCTGTTCAAAAGAACCGTAAAACCCGTTCAAAGCGTGGCATGCGCCGCTCTCACGATGCGCTGCCTGCCGCTGCGCTGACTGAAGATAGCAACACTGGTGAAGTGCACCGTCGTCACCACATTTCTCCGGATGGCATGTACCGTGGCCGCCAGGTGATCAGTCAGGGTGATTCTGACGACGAATAAGTTGTATGAAAATGGGAGCTGCGGCTCCCGTTTTTCTGTGCCGGTCTGGCCTTGCGCTGCCCTTATTGTGCAGTAACAGCCCAGTTTCAGTGGCGCACTGAAATCCTCCTTCGGGAGGATTTTTTGTAAGTGGATTTGTGATTGAAGGCGGAGAATATGTTACCGCCGAACGTTTTTTGTCAGAATGCCTCCAAATTTGAATATAAGGAAGCAGCCCATGACGGTTGTGACGCTAGCAGTGGATGCCATGGGGGGCGATCACGGCTTGTCCGTAACAGTGCCCGCCGTGGCAGCCATGCTGTCTCGCCATGAGCACATGCACATTATCTTGGTTGGCCAACTTGAACCGTTAACTAGCGCCTTGTCTCAGGCTAATATCGCTGATCACCCGCGTATTACTGTTCAGCCAGCCACGGAAGTGGTGGCAATGGATGATCCCGTCGCCGTTGCTCTGCGGCAAAAGAAGGACTCGTCCATGCGTGTGGCCATCAATATGGTCAAGGAAGGGCGTGCCCAGGCAGCGGTCAGCGCCGGCAATACTGGTGCCTTGATGGCGGTGAGCCGTTTTGTGTTGAAAACCCTTCCCGGGGTAGATCGCCCCGCCATTTGTACGGCTATTCCCACGGCCAATGGCCATTGTCACATGCTCGACTTAGGCGCCAATGTGGATTCAGAGCCCGCGCACTTGCTGCAGTTTGCCTTGATGGGGCAGGCGGTGGTGCGTGCTGTTGATGGGGTGGAGCATCCTCGTGTGGCGTTACTGAATATTGGTGAAGAAGACATCAAGGGTAACGAACAGATTAAGGAGGCGGCAGGGCTGTTGCGTGAAGCCCAAGGTCTCAACTATGTGGGCTTCGTGGAAGGTAATGGCATCTTTTCAGGCGAGGCCGATGTGGTGGTGTGTGATGGTTTTGTTGGTAATGTCTCGCTAAAAACCATGGAAGGTGTAGCCAAAATGATTGGCAACATGTTGCGCCAAGAAATCAAACAGTCCTGGCTGCGCAAACTATGCGGCTTGTTTGCGTTGCCGGTGTTGATTGGGCTCAAAAAGCGCATGGACCCGGATCACTATAATGGCGCCAGCCTTGTTGGCCTGCGTGGCGTGGTGGTGAAGAGCCACGGTGGTACCAGCAAGGAAGGTTTTGCCTGTGCGCTGGAAGTGGCTCAGCTGGAGGCGCGCCGTAACGTACCGTCCTTGATTAGTGATGCACTGGGTCAGCCCGGCACTCACTAAATTATGCGTCGGGGCTGGCTGGCCCCGAATGTCTATTCATACTTTGTTTCAGGCCTGACCGGACAGCGAAAGCGAAAGCCGGCATACTGCGGCCTGCCTATTTTCAAGGGGATGTTGCATGTCCAAGACAGCCTTTATTTTTCCTGGCCAAGGGTCTCAGGGCCTGGGGATGCTCAGTGAGTTCGCCGAACGTCCGGCGGTGAAGCAAACCTTTCAGGAAGCCTCTGGTGCGCTGGATCAGGACCTCTGGGCGTTAGCCCAAGAAGGGCCAAAAGAAGCGCTCAATCAGACAGAAATCACTCAGCCTTTACTGCTGACCGCAGGCGTTGCCCTGTGGCGTTTGTGGGAACAGAGCGGTGGCCCACGGCCGAATGTGTTGGCAGGGCATAGCCTGGGTGAGTACACGGCGCTGAGTTGCGCCGGAGTCATTAATCTGGGTGATGCCGTGCGGCTGGTGCGTACTCGTGGCCAGTTGATGCAGCAGGCCGTTGGCCAGGGTGAAGGCAGCATGGCTGCCATTCTCGGGTTGGATGATGATCAGGTTCGCAGCGCTTGTGAGCAGGCAGCTCAGGGCGGCGTTGTTGAGGCTGTCAATTTTAATGCGCCAGGACAGGTGGTTATTGCCGGTTCAGCGGATGCGGTTGAGCGGGCTATTGCAGCCTGTAAAGAGGCTGGTGCGAAACGTGCCATGGCGCTTCCGGTCAGTGTGCCGTCCCATTGTGCGTTGATGAAACCTGCCGCTGCACAGCTTGCCGATACCTTGAGTGATACCCGTTTTCACGCGGCGGAAATGCCGGTGATCAATAATGTGGATGTGGCCATGGAAACGGATCCGGAGAAAATTCGTGATGCGTTGATTCGCCAACTTTATTCACCGGTGCGCTGGGTGGAAACCATTCAGGCACTGCAAGAGCAGGGTGTTGGTCATCTTTATGAGTGTGGCCCGGGCAAGGTTTTGTGTGGTTTGGTGAAACGCATTGACCGGGAATTGGCCGCTCGTCCGCTGGAAACAGAGGCAGCTTTCACGGCTGCTCTGCAAGGAGAATAAGCATGTCAGACAAGAAAGTGGCACTGGTAACCGGCGCTAGCCGGGGCATCGGCCGGGCGATTGCCGAACAACTGATTGCGAATGGTTTTTTTGTGGTTGGCACGGCTACTACTGACAAAGGGGCTGCCGCCATTGGCGATGCGTTGGGCGAAAACGGTGCCGGCAAGAGGCTTGATGTGGCAGACAAGACGTCGGTGGACGCCACCCTCAAGAGCATCAACGAAGAGTTTGGTGCTCCTTTGGTGTTGGTGAATAACGCGGGTATTACCCGCGATAACATCATGCTTCGGATGAAGGAAGATGAATGGGATGATGTGATCAATACTAATCTCAATTCCCTTTATCGTGTTAGCAAGGCATGCTTGAAAGGCATGACGAAAGCGCGTTGGGGCCGGATTATCAATATCAGCTCGGTGGTCGGCACCATGGGTAACGCAGGGCAAGCCAATTACGCGGCCGCTAAAGGCGGCGTAGAAGGTTTCTCAAGGGCATTGGCCCGCGAGCTTGGCTCACGTAACATTACGGTGAACTCTGTTGCTCCGGGCTTTATTCAAACGGACATGACAGAGGCGCTGCCAGAAGCCCAGAAAGAGGCCCTACTGCAGGGAATTCCCTTGGGGCGCTTGGGGCAGCCGGCGGAGATTGCCAGTGCGGTTGCTTGGCTGGCCAGTGAGGGCGGTGGTTATGTCACGGGAACCACTTTGCACGTCAATGGGGGCATGTTTACCGGGTAGCTCAAAAAGTGGGCACCCGAGGGTTTCTGGGAAGGCTGTCTAATTGACTGTTTTTGCAGAAGAAAATATTTGGAAAAACTTCAAGGAAAGGCATCGGTCTAGTCGGCTTGCAACCGCAAACAGCGTTCACCTAGAATAGCCGCTGACAGGTGCTAGCACACCATTAATCAGGAGAGTAATACGATCATGAGCAGCATCGAAGAACGCGTAAACAAAATCATCGTTGAGCAACTGGGTGTTAAGCCGGAAGACGTAAAATCAGAAGCGTCCTTCGTTGAAGATCTGGGTGCAGACTCCCTGGATACCGTTGAGCTAGTGATGGCCCTGGAAGAAGAATTTGAAACCGAAATTCCGGATGAAGAAGCTGAGAAAATCAGCACCGTCCAGTCCGCTGTGGATTATATTAAAGCACACAGCTGATTTCGGTTGATCGAATAACAAAAAAGCCGCAGGTTCAATGAGCTTGCGGCTTTTTTGTGGCCAGAATATTTGCCGTAACAAGTGACGTTTTCTTACATTACGGCAGCCAGTTAATGGGCCGGTTGTAGTAGTCTTGTTGCATTAAGGCCTTTAAATGGCGCCAAAAAACATGGATTTGGGAGGTATTGGGTGACGTCACGTCGAGTCGTTATTACAGGGTTGGGAATGCTCACGCCGCTTGGAGTCGATGTGGCTTCTACTTGGGAAGGCATCAAGGCGGGTAAAAGTGGCATTCGCAATATCGAGCACTTTGATACGGAGCGCTTTGCTACCCGTTTTGCTGGCCTGGTGCCTGACTTTGATATTTCCGAATACTTGTCCCCCAAAGATGCCCGCAAGATGGACATTTTTGTTCAGTACGGTTTGGTGGCGGCTATTCAGGCTGTGCGTGATGCGGGCTTGGACATGGAAAAGGAAGACGCCGAACGCGTTGGTGCCGCTATTGGCTCGGGCATTGGAGGCCTCACCTATATCGAAGAAAACCATCGTAAACTGCTCGATTCCGGTCCGCGTAAGCTGTCGCCCTTCTTTGTGCCCGGCACCATTATTAATATGATCGCAGGTAATCTGGCGATCATGTACGGGATGAAAGGGCCGAACTTTGCCACGGTAACAGCGTGCACCACAGGCACCCACAATATAGGGTTTGCCGCCCAGCAGATTATTCTGGGGCAGGCGGATGTGATGGTTGCTGGCGGGGCAGAGAAAGGATCTTCACCATTGGGAGTAGGTGGTTTTGCCGCTGCACGTGCATTATCTACTCGTAACGATGACCCACAAGCAGCTAGTCGCCCCTGGGACAAGGATCGCGATGGCTTTGTGCTGGCTGATGGCGCTGGTGCGGTTGTGCTAGAAGAGTACGAGCACGCCAAGGCCCGTGGTGCCACCATCTATGCGGAGCTGGTAGGTTTTGGCATGAGTGATGATGCATACCACATCACTTCTCCGGCAGCGGGCGGCGACGGAGCCATGCGTGCCATGCGCAACGCCCTGCGCAATGCCGGGGTTGAGCCGGATCAGGTGGATTACATCAATGCCCACGGCACCTCCACGCAAATGGGTGATGTGGCCGAAGCGATGGCGGTGAAAACCCTGTTTGGTGATCATGCCTACAAATTGGCGGTGAGCTCCACCAAGTCCATGGTCGGGCATTTGCTGGGTGCGGCGGGGGCCGTGGAAGCGATTTTCTCCATTTTGGCCATGCGTGATTCGGTGGCTCCGCCTACCATCAATCTGGATAACCCGGATGAAGGGTGTGACCTGAACTTCGTGGCAAATCAGGCTCAGGAACGCACCATCAACTACGCGCTGTCCAATTCCTTTGGTTTTGGTGGTACTAACGGCACCTTGCTGTTCAAGAAGGTGTAATGCCACTAGACCCCCGTGATCGCGGCCTCGCTTACGGAGATGGTGTGTTTGAAACCGTGCGAGTGACCGCCTCCGGCAAGTCGCCATTGTGGGCTCGCCATCGCGCCCGCTTGTATGGCGGGCTACAAACGCTGGGCATCGCACAACCCTCCGAGTCTACATTGCAGGCAGCACTGGATGCTGGCGTTGCGGCGCTAGGTGGCGAGCCGGGGGTAGTCAAACTCACGGTTACCCGTGGCGTGGGAGGCAGGGGCTATTTGCCACCGCAATCGGCGCAGCCTACGGTTCTGTGGCAGACGAGCACTTTGCCAGAGTGGTCTGAGCGACAACGCCGTGAAGGGTTAGCGCTGGGATTGTGCCAGACTCCTTTGTACCCTGATCCGTTGGCGGGCTACAAACACCTTAACCGCCTTGCACAGGTAATGGCCCGCCGTGAAGTGGCACAGCAAGGGTGGGACGAAGGATTGCTACTCAGCACCCGTCGTCAGCCCTTGGAGGCTACGTCCATGAATCTCTTTGCCCGCTTCGCCGATCACTGGTGGATGCCTGATTTGGCTGCAGCGGGTGCCGGTGTGGAGGGCGTTATGCAAGGCCACTTGCGTGATACGCTGCGCCATGGCGGTGAAAAAGTGGTCTGCGATCTGCGGCCACTGTCACAGCTGCGTACTGCCGAAGGCCTGTTTTTGTGTAACAGTGTTGTCGGCGTGCTCGCGGTGCGTAAACTGGCGCAATGGCATTGGCCGGTGTTGGCATCGGTCCGGGAACTGCAACAGTCGACAGAAACCTTTTTGGCCGGCTCACTGAAGGGCTAATAACCCCACTATGCGTAAAAAAATCCGTATTTTTGGACTGTTGGTTGTCCTACTGATAGTCGCTGTTCCTGTGGCGGGGGCCTGGGTCAGTAGTTATCTACATCGCCCGTTACCGATTTCTGAAACATTTACCGTGGAGGTGACTAAAGGGGCGGGGCTGAGCCGTGTGCTCTACAACCTCAAACGTGACGGTATTCTGGGTGAGGGGGTTGACGCCCGGTGCCGTCGAGTGGGTGCGCGAATTTATTCTGCTTTCACCGGCATGGATGGGCGCATGCACATGGGCGAGTATCAACTCAAACCCGGTGATTCGTTATTGTCGTTGTTGGAAAAAATGGATCGGGGCGATGTACTGCAACGTAGTCTGACGTTAGTCGAAGGCTGGAATTTCCGAGAATTGCGAGCCCGGTTGGCTGCCCTGGAAACCCTGGAACATCGACTGAAAGGGCTGACTGACGAACAAGTCATGGCGAAACTCGGTCGCCCTGATTTACATCCAGAAGGCTGGTTTGCACCGGAAACCTATTTTTATACCCGTGGCACATCAGACCTGACTATCCTGGCCAGGGCACTGGAGCGGCAGGAGCGTATTCTGGACGCCGCTTGGCAGCAACGGGCCAAGGATTTGCCTTTGCAAACACCATATGAAGCGCTGATTATGGCGTCCATCGTTGAACGGGAAACCGGTGTCCCAGAAGAACGATCTGAAATTGCAGGCGTTTTTACCAACCGTTTGAATAAGGGTATGCGCTTGCAAACTGACCCCACCGTGATTTACGGCATGGGTGAAGCCTATAACGGAAATATTCGCCGCTCGGACCTGCGTCGTGCGACACCTTACAATACCTATGTGATTGATGGCCTGCCGCCCACCCCTATTGCCATGCCCGGTCATGAAGCGATTTTGGCGGCAGTAAAGCCGGCGACAACCGAGTCGCTGTATTTTGTCGCTCGCGGTGATGGCAGCCACTATTTTTCCAAGACCCTGGCGGAACATCGAAGAGCGGTGCGCGAATATCAATTACGACGCCGGGAAGGATACCGGTCTTCGCCGGGAGGAGGGCAATGAGTGGTCGCTTTATTACCCTAGAAGGCGGAGAGGGTGCAGGTAAGAGTAGCAACCTCGTTTGGTTGGCAGAGGCGCTTCGGGCCGAGGGTAAGACGGTGATGGTAAGCCGAGAGCCCGGAGGCACAGCCCTGGCTGAATCGATTCGCGAAGTGCTGCTGGCACCCAGTAACGAAGTCATGGCTGACGATACCGAATTACTGCTGGTCTTTGCTGCACGGGCGCAGCATTTGGAGCAGAAGATTCGTCCGGCACTAGCGCGCGGCGAATGGGTCTTGTGTGATCGATTTGTGGATGCCACCTGGGCTTACCAGGGAGCAGGGCGGGGACTAGATAGCGCCGCCATTGCTGCACTGGAGGCCCTCGTTATTCGAGATACCCGTCCAGACATGACTATACTGTTCGATGTGCCGGTGGAGGTGGGCATGGCGCGCGCGGGCAAGCGTGCCGCACTGGACCGCATTGAACAGGAGGATCGAGCTTTTTTTGATCGCATCCGCCAGTGTTACCTGGCTCGGGCAGCCCAGGAGCCCAATCGGTTTCGCACGGTAGACGCTAGCCAGCCGCTGGAATCAGTACAGCAACAACTAGCCCGGATTGTTGAGGAGATGCAGGCATGGCCGTAACCGGTGCAAAAGTTCAGGTCCCTTGCCCTTGGCACAGCGATGCTATGGCGCAGCTGCTTGATCAACACGCCCGGGGGCGGCTGCCCCATGCCCTGTTGCTAAGCGGTCCGAAAGGCATTGGTAAATTGCGGCTGGCGGAGTCTTTGGCGCAAACTTTATTATGTGAAAAACCCTCCGCTGGCTTGCCCTGTGGTCATTGCCAAGGTTGCCAGCTCAGCACGGTAGGCACCCATCCAGATTTGTATCGACTTAGCCCGGAAGAAAAAAGCAAAACCATCAAGATTGACCAGGTGCGCAAGTTGGTAGCATTTGCCACCCGTACTGCGCAATACAGTGGTTATCGTGTGGCGATTATTTCCCCCGCTGAAGCCCTTAACCGCAACGCCCAGAATGCGTTGCTGAAAACCCTCGAAGAGCCTGGAACACAAACCCTATTGTTGCTGGTTAGCGACCAACCAACCCTGCTGTTGCCAACCATTCGTAGCCGTTGTCAGCAACGTATCTTGCCCTTACCGGTAAAGGAACATGCGTTACAGTGGCTGCAGTCGCAAGTGGGAGAAAGCGCGGCCTCGTTACTGGATGCCGCTCAGGGGGCGCCTTTGCGGGCACTGGCTCTTGAGCAAGCGGAGTGGTTCGCCGATCGGACCCGTTTGCTGGATACCCTAGTCAGGGTGGCAGAAGGGCGCCAATCGGTAGCGCAGGCCTCCCCGGTGCTGGCCAAGCATGACCCCACGGAAATGGCTAGTGTGATTTACGGATGGCTATCGCGGAGTTTGAATCAACGTTTTTCTGGTCAGCAGAGCGCCGATGCCTTGCTGGCGCCGCTGCTAGAGCGCCTTAATAAGGCTGTGCCTCCGGCTCGTCTGTTACGGGCCGCCCAGCGTGTGCTGGAAGGTCGCCGCGCCTTGTTGTCTGGAGCCAACCCCAATAAGGAGCTGCTCTACGAGCAGTGGTTGTTGGTGTTGGTGGGCGTTGACGCTGCGGCGGCGGCGCACTAACCTTGATTATAGATTAATAATAATTTCGTAAGGGGTTGGTTCATGAAGATGCCGGTAGGTCGCAATGGCATTCTGTCGCTTTCCATCAAAGATAAAGCGGTGCTGTATTCGGCTTACATGCCGTTCATTACCAACGGCGGTTTGTTTATTCCCACTGAAAAGCAATACACGTTAGGGGAAGAGATCTTCCTGCTACTGAACATTATGGATGAAGCCGATAAGATTCCAGTGGCTGGCAAGGTCGTGTGGATCACCCCCAAAGGGGCTCAAGGGAACCGTAGTGCGGGGATCGGTGTGCAATTCTCCGATCAGGACGATACCGCCCGCGTTACCATCGAGAATCATCTGGCCGGTTCACTGGAATCGGATCGTCCTACGTATACCATGTGAGAGGCTGACTCGTATTGCGCTGCGTGCAACAACGCAAGCGTGTTGGGTTCTGGCTGTCAAATAAGAAGGCCGCCTCTTTTTTAGGACGCGGCCTTCTGTATTTCAGATGCGATCATTTTAGCCGGTGCTGTGTGTGCCGCGTGGTGTGTGCTGGGCGCTCCCTACGCTACAATGCCTGCGTTTTTAACGTTGGAGCTTGTTGTGATTGCTACCTCTTTTGTGGATTCCCATTGTCATTTAGATCGTCTGAATCTTGACGCCCATGATGGCGACTTCGCGGCGATGATGGCGGCCACCGCGCAGGCTAGGATCAGCCACATGCTGTGCATCGGTGTGGATCTAGAAACCTTTCCGCAAGTGCAGGCGCTGGCTGAACAATATGACAATGTTTTTGCCAGCGTCGGGGTGCATCCACTTTACAAGGAATCCCGTGAGCCCGTTGTAGAGGAGCTGATTGAGCGTGGGGCCCACCCCAAGGTTGTCGCTATTGGCGAAACCGGGCTGGATTACTTCTATGCAAAGGAAGAGCGAGAGTGGCAGCAGCGCTATTTTATTGCCCATATTCAGGCTGCTCGTGAAACCGGCCTGCCTTTGGTTGTGCACACGCGCGGCGCCAAGGAGGATACCTTGGCGCTGTTGCGCGAGCACGGTAGGGGGGAAGTTCGCGGCGTGCTCCACTGCTTCACTGAAGACCTGGACATGGCCCGACAGGCCATAGAGCTGGGTTTCTACATTTCCATTTCTGGGATTGTCACGTTTCGCAATGCGCAGGCCCTGCGGGAGACCGTGAGGCAGTTACCTCTGGAGCGTTTATTGATCGAAACCGATTCCCCCTGGCTCGCTCCAGTTCCTTTTCGTGGCAAGCCCAATGAGCCGCGCTATGTGGTTCAGGTGGCTGAATGTGTGGCAGCACTGCAGGGGATCAGTGTGGATGCTCTGGCGGCGGCCACCACGAATAACTTCTTTTCTCTGTTCAACAAGGCACAAGCATGAACCTGTATGCAATGCTGGCGCTGGCAGCGCTAGGTGGTGGTGTAGTGGCAGCGTTGCTTGTGGCGTTGCTGGAGCGGCGCCGAGCGGCTGCGCGTGAAGCCGTATTGCTGGCCGAGAAAAATGCTCTGAGCGAGCCGCTGGCCCAGGTACCGCTGCTCAAGCAGCAGCTACAAGAACAGCAACAACGGCAGCAGCACACGGACGCACAGCTACAGCAGTTGGGAGCCGATAAGGCCCGGCTGGAAGAACGGCTGGCTGGGCAGCAGGAAAAGTTGGCCTTCTCCGAGCAAAGCCGAAATCAGCTGAAGCAGGAGTTTGAGAACCTGTCCGGGAAAGTACTGGAGCAGCGCGGCAAGCAATTACAGGAGCAACACCAGCAGGGCCTTGATGGCATGCTCAAACCGTTCCGTGAGCAGCTGGCGGATTTTCGCCGTCGGGTGGATCAAATTCACAGCGACGAAACCCGTGCTCAGGCATCCCTGATCGAACAGTTGGGCCATTTGAAAAGCCTTAATCAGCAGATGCATGAAGATGCGCGCAATCTCACCGACGCCTTAAAAGGCCAGTCCAAGACCCAGGGTAATTGGGGTGAGATGATTTTGGAGCGAGTGCTAGAGTCTTCCGGCCTGACCCGGGGCCGTGAATACGAAACCCAGGTTACGTTGAAGGATGAGAGCGGCCAGCGACGGCTGCCGGATGCTATTGTGCACCTGCCGGAAAATAAGGATGTGGTGATCGACGCGAAAGTATCGTTGGTGGCCTATGAGCGGCTTTCTTCTGCCTCTACGGCGGAGGAGCGCGAACAGGCATTACGCGACCATCTGGCCTCCCTACGCAGTCATATTAAAGGCTTAGATGCGAAGGATTACAGCGGTCTGGAAGGTATTCGGAGCCTGGATTTTGTGCTGCTTTTTATTCCCATTGAGGGAGCGTTCATGGTGGCCATGGAGCAAGATCATCGCCTTTATTCTGACGCCTTTTCTCGCAACATAGTATTGGTTAGTCCAACTACGTTATTGGTAACGTTGCGCACGATCCAGAATATTTGGCGTTATGAGTACCAAAACGAGAATGCGTTAGATATCGCTGATCGTGCCGGGAAAATTTGTGATCAGGTGTCGCTGATTGGCGATTCCATGGATGATCTCGGTGACAAAATCGGTAAGGCACAATCTGCGTGGGATACCACTTTTAAGCGTCTCAGTAGTGGCCGTGGCAACCTATATCGCCAGGCGCAACAACTCAAAGAGCTGGGGGCAAAAGCGCGTAGAGCGTTACCCGCCCCCGCTGATGAACAGCAAGGGGAATCATAAGAAAAAAGGCTCATCAGTCCGTCAGAATGCACGGAAAGTACGATATTTCTGCTCAATATAAAAGGTATTGCACATAAAATAAGTGCATTTCAATTATTTTATGTCTGATAGGGTGTGTCGCTTAAGACGACAAAATATAGGGTAAAGTGACGACTTTGATAATCAAAAATAATAGTTATCTAGTGCCATAGTGCTGGTTTAATAATATTAGAACTACGTCACAGGTAATGAAAACGCCTTAGTTAGTATGAGTCTTGTAACTCAATCTAACTAAAGGTGGTTCTATGTGTCGTTTGATGTTCGCCCTACTATTGGTAATGGGTTTGGCACAAGCGGTATCGGCGCTTGACGCTCAACCTCGTATTATCGGGGGACAGGATGTAGTAACAGTCCGGCCGTGGATGGCCGAAGTGGAAGTTAGCCTATCTGGAAACTCCGCCTATGCTGCCACGCTGTGTGGTGGAACGTTGGTTGCTCCGGGCTGGGTGTTGACGGCCGCACACTGTGTGGTAACTCCCAGCGGCACCACCTTGCAACCCAGTCAATTGTTTGTGGCGCTGGGAAGCCTAGATCGAACAGAGGCAAACCCTCCTGAGCGTTTGTCTGTTTCAGCGGTGCGAGTCCATCCGAACTATCGTGCGGTTACCTTTCACAATGATTTGGCATTGCTACGGTTGTCTTCTGACAGTCAGGCCACCCCGCTTAATTTGGCTAAACCCCAGACGGTTTCTGCGCTGGCACGCGGAAGTCATGACGAAGCGCTGCAGATAACGGGTTGGGGTTCCACCTCTCCCAGCGGCAATGGCCTTTCCAACTCCCTGCGTGAAGCTAGTGTGGATTATGTGCCAAACAGTACTTGCGCCAACCAGTGGGGGAACCTAACCGGTAATCAAATCTGCGCGGGTGAAATGAATCCCTTGAATGTCGCACAGGACACCTGTCGTGGGGATAGTGGTGGACCGCTAGTTTATGGTGAGCTTGGGCAACAATGGCTGGTTGGGATTACTAGCTACGGCCACGAACGGTGCGCCACCGCCGGCATTCCAGCGGTATATACCCGAGTGGATCGCTACTTGGATTGGCTTGAGCAAACCACTTTGGGAAGTCTTGTTGACCTTGAGCTCACCGGTGAAGCCGTTGACACCTACACTAATCCGGGTGCATCTACCACGCTGCATACTCGCATCGCTAACACCAGCCAGCAAACACGAGCCGGTAATGTGGGCCTGCGAATTGCACACAAAAATGGACTGACAGTGCGTGTCCCTGGGCTGACCTGTGTCGCTAATATCGGCTATACCGACTGTCTCGGTAATACTGATCTGGCTTTGGGGCAAGAAAGTGCCACTTACAGTATTACCCTCAGCGCCAGTAATCGCTGGTCAGACGACATCCGTATTGATCCGATTAGTAGTACTTCTCATGACTACTTCTCTAGCTTGGGCGAAAACCTGAAATTGGTTTTCAGCGATGAGCCGGATGTGGTGCTTAGCCTGACCACTCAGCGTGGCAGTGATGACCTGGTGCGTGTTAATGCCCAGGTGACCAATGTGGCGACTCACCAAACAGCCGCGCGGGTGCGTGTGAGTTTTGCTCTTCCCTCCGGGTGGAGTACGGCGCAATTGCCGGAGAATTGTTTCGGCACGAACTCGGTGCAATGTGCTCTAGGTGATATGGCTCCTGGCGAAAAGGCCTCTCAGCAATTACTACTAGAAGGTCAGGGTAACGAGAACCTGTGGGTGCGGGTGTGGACCGATAATGGCGACTATCCGGCGAACGATAACACCGCTAGTACTCAACCGGCGCAGGCGCGTAAAGCGTCCAGCGGTGGAAGTGCCGGAGGAAGTGCTGGTGGCAGTGGTGGTGGTGGCGGGAGTCTGTCCTGGTGGTTACTGGCGCTGTTAACCGTGGTTTCCGTTCGTCGGCTCCACTAGTGTCAGGTGGCGTTGGCGCTCTGGCGCCAGCGCGCCCTGATTGCCTTTCCAAGGAAGAGCATCAATCCCTTTGGGGATAGCATTTATCTGGAAAGGCGCCTTGATAATCTCAAAATAGGGGGAGTGGTCGAAGTCTGCAGCGGTAATGGCGCGAGGTTGCAGCCTGAGCAAGCGGGCAGTGGGCTCGCTTTCCTTTACCAACGGCATTACCGGGAACTGCACAAAGCTGAAAGCATCTGCCACCACGGTACCGCTGAGGGCTTTGACCAGTTCACCGGCCCAGCGGCGGAACAGCCTGGCACGCCAACGCAGGGGCAGCAAGCGCCAAGGCAGCAGAGCCATCATGGCTAGCGCCCCCCAGGATTGGGTGCTGCCGACGCCAATACGGCTGATGGCGTAGCGCAGGACATCCTGAGCTTCATTGTCGCTCAGGCCCTGAGCCCGGCATACGCGAATATGGCGGCCTTCTAGTGATGACAAGGGTTCCACGATCAGCCCTCTTTCTAGGCGGGCGTCAATGACCAATTGGGTATCCGGTTCGCAGGGAGTGTAATCCGCTAACAGCGCACGCAGGGAAGGGTCCGCCACATCGTGCAGCCGCCCAATGTAGAGCACTGCGCGAGCATAGCGACTATCGCCAATCACCTTGAAAGTTCGGTCTACGGTGCTATGACCGGCAACAAGTAGCACATCACAAGACCTCAGTACCGTGCGCAGGCTTCCCAAATCAGCACTGGGCTGGCCACTGAACTGTTCATCACGCTGCAAGCGGCGGCAGATCCATTGATAAAAGGCCAGCTGTCGGTTCATGTGTGAGGCTCCGGTATCCATAACGAGGCACGTACGAGTTTCAGGAGCTTACAGCAGGTCCAGAGCTTGGTCGATGACCGAATTGGTCGTGTAGAAGTGTGGTGATAAGCGAACGCCGCCACCCCGCTCAGCACAAACGACTCCGCCATTTTTCAGGCGTTGAAAGGTCTCGTTGGGGGCTTCGTGTGGCAAGCGGAAGGTCACAATGCCAGCCCGGCGTTCCCTGGCAGTGGGGCTGAGCAATGTGGCCCCTTTACTATGTAATCCATCAATCAGTCGCTGTACCCGTTGCTGCAGCGCGTTAGCTACCACATCCATCCCGGTGTCTTGAAGTAACGAAAGGGAGGCATTCAGGGCATGGGCGCCAAGCATGTTTGGGCTGCCGCATTCAAAGCGTTTGGCGGTGATGGCGGGTTGCCAGTCCTTGCGGGTGTAATTGCCCGGATCAGTCACCATATGCCAGCCGTGCTGGCGCAGGGTCAGTTGGTCCTGGACTGCCTGGCGACAGTAGAATAGGGCGAGCCCTTCCGGGCCAAGCATCCACTTGTGGCCATCGGCTACCACGAAATCGGCTTGTACCCGCTCTGCAGAAAACGGCAATGCGCCGAGTATCTGGATGGCGTCCACACAGAATAATGTCCCTTGTGCTCGGCAGGCGGCGCCGATGGGGGCCATGTCCATCAGCAGGCCTGAGCCATACTGGACCGCCGACAGTGACACCAGGCGGGTACGCGGCCCCATGGCGTCAATGACATTCTGTTCCGGGTTGTCGCCCTCCAGATTCACTTCAATCACGTCTACGCCTTGGTTGGCTAGGGCCTGCCAGGGAATGCGGTTGGACGGAAATTCTTGATCGCTGATGATGATTTGGTCACCGGTGTGCCATTCAAGACCTTGGGCGATAACAGATAGCCCCTCGGAAGTGTTCTTCAGCAGGCCGATTTCGTCGATATGGACGCCTCCCACTAGCCAGGCCAAACGCTCACGCAACTGCTGCTCTACTTTTAGCCAGAGTGGATAATCCCGGGCGCCAATGTGTACGTTCTGCCGTGCAAACTCGCTCACCGCCGCTTGAGTGCGCAGAGGCCAGGGCGCTACAGCCGCGTGGTTCAAGTAGAGCAAGCCGTCCTGCTGGGGGAATTGTGTTGCAATGTCCAGTGGAGAGCGGTCTGTATGGGCCATGTTGCCTCCATGTGTTGGGGGAAGGTGGGTAGGGGAGCGGTGATGTACACCATGACGCTATGCTAACCGGCGTTGGGTTTCCATGAACAGCATAGCCACCTTGTGTTTTGAGAGGTTGCAGTGGGCTTAGCGGATAGGCGCGCAAAAGGGAATACGTTAGAATTGCGACTGTTCAGTCCGCTACGGAGGTGGACGCAAGGAGAAAAAGATGGGTGATCTGGAAAAAGCCACGCGTAAAGCACAGGAATTTCGTCAGCGAGAACGTGAAATTCTCGATGCCGCTCTGGCCCTTTTTCTGGAAGAAGGCGAAGACCGAGTAACCGTGGAAATGATTGCGGACCGGGTAGGTATCGGCAAAGGAACCATCTACAAGCATTTTGAAACCAAGAACGAAATTTACCTGTTGCTGATGCTGCGCTACGAAGAAGACTTGGCAGGGGTCTTTCAAAAGATTTCCGATGTCGATAATAAGGAAACGTTAGCCCGGGAGTATTTTCGTTTCCGGATATCTGATCCTAAGCGATACCAGTTGTTTGATCGGTTGGAAAACAAGGTGATCAAGGACCACGCGCTGCCGGAGTTGGTGGAGAAACTACACAGCATCCGCAAAGCCAACTTTGCTCGGCTCACCGAGATTGTGAAGGCGAGAATGGAAGAAGGGTCGCTGGAAGAGGTGCCGGCCATCTATCACATTTGCTCTGCTTGGGCGCTGGCCCATGGTGCGGCGGCATTGATGGAATCACCGTTTTATCAAAAACTGATTGATGACAAGGATGATTTTCTCGACTTCCTTATTGAAATTGGTATTCGTATGGGGAACAAAGGGCAGCGAGGTCCGCGATGAAACAAGCCGAGGCGCTGCTTACGTTACTGGAAAAAGCGGCCGATGATGAAACCGGCCTGCCGCCGGTGCATCAATGGAACCCGGAACGTCATGCGGACATCGACATGCGTATCGCCCGGGACGGCACTTGGTTTTATCAAGATTCACCCATTGAGCGGCCCAGAATGGTGGCGCTTTTTTCAACTATTCTGTTGCGCGAAAAAGACGATTATTTTCTGATTACCCCGGTGGAAAAGTTACGTATTCAGGTCGATGATGCGCCGTTTGTTGCGACGCAAGTGCAGCAAGTAGAAGAAGGTGGCACCACAAAATTAGTGTTTACCACCAATGTGGGCAGCCATGTGGTTGCCGGAGACGACCATCCCCTCTGGGTTAACACCGATAGCGAGACCGGTGAGCCTTCCCCTTACCTGTGTGTGCGTGACAATCTGACGGCATTGATTGGGCGTTCAGCGTTTTATCAGTTGGTCGATTGGGCCGAGCAACAGGGCGATATCCTGCAAGTACGCAGCAACGGTAAAACGTTCGCTCTGGGTAGCTTGGCAGATTAACCGCTGACCTCTCGTGTAAACATTATCGGGTGAGCCCCGTAGCCAAATCTGATTACACCCCACTCTTGACTGATCAGCGTAGTGTTACGCTGATCAGCAACAGCACAGCCAGTACGATTACGGCGCCTTTCCACATTCTTAATTGCTGGGTGTTAGTGTCTGCCACAGGTTTATTGCTACGAACGGGGCGGCGCAGAGCATCGCGAAATTCTGCTGCATCGGTAAAGCGGAGCTTAGGCTGCCGTTGTAGCGCAAGTTCTAGCACGTTGTTGATCCATAGCGGGATAAACGCGTTATGGCTTTGCAATGGAGGAAGGGGCAGGTGTGAGGCTTTTTCATAGCGACCTTGCCAAGGCAGGGTGCCCGTCAGCATTTCATGAATGATCACCGCGATGGAGAATAGATCGCTTTGCTCGCTTGGAGCTTCGCCTTCTGCCAGTTCTGGCGCGCTGTAATGCAGGGTGCCTAAAGGAATACTGGCGGCAGTTTGTTCCATTCCACGACAATGGCAGCTACCAAAGTCCACAATGCGCACCAATCCAGTAGTGTCTACCATAATGTTATCTGGCTTCAGGTCACCATGAATCACATCGGCACGGTGTAGGGCACGCACCCCGTTGAGCAGTTGATCTGCTAAATATAGTTTTTCTTCAACCGGTGCGTCCGGGTGTTCCCTGAGCCACTGTTGCAGTGTCACACCGTCGATAAATTCCAGGTGTTGGTAAAGGCAGGACGTATTTTCGGGTAGCGGCAAGGCGTGTAATAAATGCGGGTTGCGTAGCCGGTTACCCACCCAGCCTTCCATGACGAAGCGTTCCAGTGCATCACGATCATCTTCCAGATTGATCGATGGCGTTTTCAGTACCGAGGCGTTGCCTTTCTTATCTTCCACCAGATAAAGGTGGCTGCGTACGCTGGCGTAAAGCTCACGCTTTACTGTAAAGCCGTCAATTTTAATGCCGGGGGAAAGCGGAGGGGGGAGTGGCAGGCTACCACGTTGTTTCAGCGCTTCATCGGCGCTGGCGTCCGGTAGCCCGTCAACATGTATTACCTGACAGCTTACGTTATCGTCGCTGCCGTTAGCCAACGCAGCTTGCACCAACGTTTTGGCAGCAAGTTCTGGTTGGTTGGTTTCGCGCAAAATGTTTTGCATCCGTGAACGGGCCAAGAAACCGTGTAAACCATCGCTGGACAAGAGATAAATATCGCCCACCTGTAAATCTACACTGCTGTAGTCCACGTCCAGACGAGTATCTCCTCCCATGGCGCGGGTGAGCACTTGCCGGTTTGCGCCGATTCGGCGGCTGTGATCGCGAGTCAGGCATTCTAGCCTGTTGTGACGCATGCGCCATACGCGGGAATCGCCAACCTGAAAAATGTGCGCGGTGCGCGAGCGTAAAATCAGCAAAGAAAGTGTACAGAGATGGCTGTCGCCAGCCAGTGTCTGGCGACATAACCAACGGTTCAGGGCTTCCAGTACACGTTGCGCAGAGCGCGGTACGCTCCATAACGATGGAGTGGCGTAGTAATCATTGATAAAACCCAGCACGCAGGACTCTGCTGCCTCTCGAGCGGCACCGGCACTGGATAGGCCGTCTGCCAGGGCTGCGACAATGCCTTTGGTGCGCAGCAGTGACCCTTCCGGTACCTGCATAGCCAAGGCATCTTGGTTGTGCAGCTTGGGGCCGCTGTCACTGAATTGCCCGATCCGTACGCGGGGGTGCAACTCGGGTTCGACCATGGTGTCGGCGTTGCCAGCGGGGCCGGTGGACACTTCCATTCTTGTGCTCCTATACCGATAGCGTGTTGTGAGCGGTGGTCCGAGCAAACAGGAGTTCCCGCGTGCCCGGACTCAAAGGGTGTCATCAACTCACTTTGATGAGCTGCACTTCGCCTTTTTCATCAATTTCTGCAATGTGACCTTTGGGTTCATCTAGGAATTGTACGGCGGCCAAGGCAACGGCGGCACTGGCGGCAATGACCAGAAAGAAAGTAGACGGTTCCACGAAGGTCAGCACGGTAAGGAAAATCACCGCACCCGCATTGCCATAGGCGCCTACCATGCCGGCAATTTGGCCGGTGAGGCGACGTTTAATTAACGGTACGGTGGCGAAGACCGCGCCTTCGCCAGCTTGAACGAAGAAGGAACAGCACATGGTGGCAATAACGGCTAGGGCGATGGGCCAGGTGCCGGAGATCTGGCTCATCAGGCCATAACCTACCATCAACCCGCACAACAGGATGGCCAAAGACTTTTTGCGGCCGAATTTGTCCGATACCCAGCCGCCGCCGGGCCGTGCAACCAGATTCATGAACGCATAACCGGATGCCAGCAGGCCAGCGGTAACCGCAGACAAGCTGAACGTATCACTGAAGAAAAGCGGCAGCATGGAAACCACCGCTAGTTCAGAGCCAAATGTCACCATGTAAGACAGGTCGAGAATGGCCACTTGTTTGAAACTGTAGCGATCGTGCTCGGCAACGCCTTCTTTCAAGTGGTCGCGATTCACGCGCCAGGCTTGGCCTAACTGCACAATCGCAAGGCTGATAATCAACGCCGCCAGTAGAATTTGGGTAGTCCCCCCGAACAGATCAAGATTGGTTGGCCCAAGGCGCCAGACAATAACCAGCAGGGCAATATAAAGTGGCAGGCTCATCAAGAGATAAAAGAACAGATCTTTTCGCGTGCTGACTTCAAGAGCGCTGGCTTTCTTGGGTTTGAAGTAGGAGGAGCCAGCGGGAGTATTGCGGGCGAACCACAGGAAAAAGATACCGTATAGCATTGCTACCGCACCGGTGCTGGCAACGGCCCAGCGCCAGCCGTTTTCGCCCCCAAAAAGCATGGCGATGGTTGGTAAAGTAATCGCTGCTGCTGCAGAACCAAAGTTACCCCAGCCGCCATAAACGCCTTCTGCTAGGCCGACTTCCCGGGCAGGAAACCATTCACTAATCAGGCGAATGCCGACCACAAAGCCAGCGCCAACAAAGCCCATAAGCAAACGTGTAACGGCCAGTTGTTCAAAGGTAGTGGATAGGGCGAATGCCCAGCAGGGGAAGGCCGCCAGTATCAGCAGCAGACCAAACACCCGGCGTGGCCCGAAGCGATCGACCAGGGAGCCAATAACCACCCGGGCCGGGATGGTCAATGCCACGTTAAGGATCAACAATGCTTTGACCTGTTCCGCGCTCAAGTCGAAAGCCTCGCGAAGGTGCCCCATTAATGGGGCGTGGGAAAACCACACCACAAAGGTAATAAAGAAGGCAACCCAGCTTAGGTGCAGTAACCGTATACGAGGCTGGGACAGGTTCAATAGATTCAGGTTTTGAGCGCTCATGAAATCTCCATGCATGGGCGATTAACGATAAGAGAGCCTGAGCAACTCCTGTGCCATGTGCTTAAGTTCATGTTTTTAATAGAGTATTTCTTGGTAGAGAGAGGCGATTAGAAAATATGTGCGCAAAAGGGGAGCGTTTTTGGGTCAATACGGTGCACAAGAAAGTGCCTTTTTCTCGTGCACCGGCGCATTAAAAGAAAGCAGGGCTTTTGTTATTACTTGATAAAAAAGGAAATAACCTTATTTATTTCAATGGGTTAGTTAGTTGGCATAAGGCTTGCTGTAGTGGTGGTGTCAGTTACGCACCGCGAGGGTGAGCCTTATGGCAAAGCAACAACTTCTTCTGATCGGCCACGGGATGGTCGGACAACGTTATCTAGAGTCTCTGGTAGCCCTGGGTGGCCGAGAGCACTTTGATATTACGGTACTGTGTGCCGAGCCGCTGCCGGCCTATGACCGAGTAGGGCTGACCAGTTATTTTTCCGGCAAGACCGCCGACGACCTGTCGCTAGTGCCGGAAGGGTTTTTCGAAGAGCACGGCATCACGCTGAAACTTAACACCAAGGTCAACGCGATTGATCGCGCGGGCAAAACGGTCACCACCAATACGGGTGAAACCCTGCCTTACGACAAGGTCGTGCTGGCCACCGGCTCCTATCCTTTCATCCCGCCGATTCCCGGCAACGACCGCGACAACTGCTTTGTGTACCGCACCATTGATGACCTGGATGCCATGATTGCTGCCAGCAAGAACGGCAAGGTGGGCGCCGTGGTCGGTGGAGGGTTGCTGGGTTTAGAAGCGGCTAAGGCGCTTCATGACTTGGGGCTTGAAACGCATGTGGTGGAATTCGCTCCCCGGCTGATGGCGGTGCAAGTGGATGATTTTGGCGGCGGCTTGCTGAAAGACAAGATTCAGGAGCTGGGTGTCACCGTGCACACTAGCACCGGTACACAAGATATTGTCGACGGTGAAACCTGCACTCATCGAATGAACTTCGGTGACGACAAGTATTTGGAAACCGATGTCATTGTTTTCTCCGCCGGGATCCGTCCTCAGGACGAATTGGGCAGGGCTTGTGAGCTGGCCATCGGCGAGCGCGGCGGCATTGTGGTCAATAACCAATGTGTCACTTCCGACGAGCATATTTATGCGATCGGTGAAGTGGCGCTATGGGAAGGGCGCATTTTCGGGCTGGTGGCGCCGGGTTACCAGATGGCAGAAGTGGCCGCAGAACATCTGATAGGAAAAGCAGAAAAGCAGTTTGCCGGTGCGGACATGAGCACCAAGCTGAAGCTGATGGGCGTGGATGTGGCATCCATCGGAGATGCTCACGGCAGCACGCCGGGCTGCCGCAGTACCGTGTTTATGGATCAAACCGCGGGTATCTACAAAAAAGCGGTGATCAGCGCGTGTGGCAAGAAACTGTTGGGTGCGGTGTTGGTGGGTGATGCTGCCGATTACGGTAACTTGTTGCAACTTTGCCTGAATGAAATGGACTTGCCCGGTGATCCGGCGGCCCTGGTGGCACCGGTGTCGGACGGCGCGCCTCTGCTGGGCGCCGATGCATTGCCCGATTCGGCGCAGATTTGTTCCTGTAATAACGTCTCCAAGGGCGACCTGTGTGCGGCCATCGACGATGGCGCCCAGACCGTGGGTGACTTGAAAGCTTGCACCAAGGCATCGGCTACCTGTGGGGGTTGCTCCGCGCTGGTGAAACAGGTGCTGGATAGTGAGCTGGAAAAACGCGGTGTGGAAGTGAACAACCATCTCTGCGAACACTTTCCGTATTCCCGTCAAGAAATCTATCACCTGGTACGCGTCGGCCAGATCACCACTTTTGATGCCTTTCTGGAAGCCCATGGTAGCGGCGATGGTTGTGACATCTGTAAACCGACCGTGGCCAACGTGCTGGCTTCCTGCTGGAACGACTGGGTGCTCAACAAACCCCATGCTGGCCTGCAGGACACCAATGATTACTTCCTTGGCAACATGCAGCGCGACGGCACGTATTCCATTGTGCCCCGGGTGGCCGGCGGTGAAATCACGCCGGACAAACTGATTGTGCTGGGCGAGGTGGCCAAGCAATACGATCTCTATACCAAGATTACGGGTGGCCAGCGGGTGGACTTGTTCGGTGCCCGTGTGGAGCAGCTGCCGGAAATCTGGAAGATTTTGGTCGATGCCGGTTTTGAAACTGGGCACGCCTACGGTAAATCCCTGCGCACGGTGAAGTCCTGTGTGGGCTCTACCTGGTGTCGTTATGGGGTGAAAGATTCCGTGGGCACCGCTATTCAAGTGGAGGACCGCTACAAAGGCCTGCGTAGCCCGCACAAGATCAAAATGGCGGTGAGTGGCTGTACCCGCGAATGTGCAGAAGCTCAGAGCAAAGACGTGGGCGTAATTGCCACGGAGAAAGGCTGGAACCTGTATGTGTGCGGTAACGGGGGTATGCGCCCGCGCCATGCGGATCTGTTTGCCTCCGATCTCACCGATGAACAGCTGATTAAAACCATTGATCGTTTCTTGATGTTCTACATCAAAACAGCGGATCGTTTGCAGCGCACCAGTGTCTGGCTGGAAAACTTAGAAGGCGGGTTGGATTACCTGAAAGACGTGATCCTCAACGATTCCTTGGGCATGGGCGATGAGCTTGAAGCACAGATGCAACACGTGATCGAGACATACCAGTGTGAGTGGAAGTCCACCATCGAAAATCCCGAAGCGGTGAAACGTTTCAATCACTTTATCAATGATACCGCTGAAGCGGATGACAACCTGACCTACGTGCGTGAACGTGGCCAGCGACGTCCCGCCTACGAGCATGAACGTATCGAGCTGGTTGAGGAGGCGTAAGCCATGAACAATGCAGTAGCGGTTGAATGGAAAACAATCTGCAGCGTCGACGATGTGTTGCCCGGCACCGGAGTGGGAGTACGCCTGGCCACGGGGCAGGCGGCACTCTTTCGTACTAGGGACGGAAAGTTCTATGCGCTAGACAACATGGACCCGTTTAGCCATGCCAACGTGATTAGCCGGGGCCTGCTGGGCTCGCTGGGTGACAAACGGGTGGTTGCCTCACCCCTCTATAAGCAGCACTTCGATTTGGAAACCGGGCAGTGCATCGAAGACGACAGCGTCAAGCTTAAGGTCTATCCGGTGCGCGTGGTCGGTGATGTGATTGAGCTGGCCACCTCGGCCTGAAGCGAATCGAGAGGGTGATGCAGTAATGAAACGACTGGTTGTAGTGGGTAACGGTATGGCGGCTTGCCGCTTACTGGAAGAGCTGACCCGCCTGGCACCGGATCTGTATCAGATCACGGTGGTGGGGGATGAGCCCTTTGCCGGCTATAACCGGGTCATGTTGTCCCCCCTGTTGGGTGGTAGCACGGATGAAAATACTATTACCACGCATCCTCACCAGTGGTATCGGGAGCGGAGTATTCGCCTGATCACCGGCACCCCCGTCGTGGCCATTCACCGCGGCCGCCGCCAGGTGGAAACCGCCGCCGGGCACGTGCTCGATTATGACCGGCTATTGCTGGCCACAGGGGCGGGGCCACGCCAGTTACCGGTGGACGGCGTTGGTTTGAAAGGCGTTGTCAGTTTTCGTGATCTGTATGACGTTCGACGCTTGTTATCGCTTTCGGCGGCACGGGTGGTGGTGGTCGGCGGCGGTTTTTTAGGGCTGGAAGCGGCAGACGCTTTGGTGAAGCAGGGGCACGACGTCACCTTGGTACACAGCCGCGGGCACCTGCTCAACCAGCAGCTGGATGAGGCGGCTGGCCATCGCCTGCAGAAGGACCTGGAAGCCCGCGGGATCAAGTTCGTGATGCACGCGCGTACCCAGTCAATTGAAGGTTGTTCTGTTCAAAAAAAAGAGGATAAAAAAGGCTCAAGCAGCTACAGCTCCGACCGTGTGGCCGCAGTGCATCTGGCGGATGGCCAGCGTTTGCCGGCGGATTATGTGGTCCAGGCGGTGGGCATTGTGCCGCGGGCAGAGCTGGCCGCTCAGGCTGGCCTGACCGTAAATCAGGGAGTGCGAGTTGACGATACCCTGCAGACCTTTGATCCGGCCATCTACGCTATTGGTGAGTGTGTGGAGCACCGTGAACGTACCTTTGGCTTGGTTGCTCCGCTGTATGAACAGGCCTCGGTCTGCGCTAGCCACTTGGCGGAAATGGGTCATCGTCGTTATCTCTACGCCGACTCTGCCACCCGGCTGAAAATTTCCGGTATCGACCTGGTGTCCTGCGGGGATTTTCTCGGCGAGAAAAGGAATGAAATCGAACAGGGTGAGACACTGCAATTGAGCTTGCCTGACAGTTATCGCCGCTTGCAAATTCGCGATAACCGTGTGGTCGGCATGGTTCTGTATGGCGATGTGTCTGACGCCCCGTTTTTCGAAACGTTATGGCGTGATAGCACTGATATTAGCGCCCTGCGCGAAACCCTGTTGCTGGGTGAGGCGTTCTGCAAGCGCCCCGGTGACAAGGGTGATAATGCAGAGGGAGTGGCGGCGTGAAGGCGGAAGTGGCAGCCGGCAATGTCGGAGAAAACCGTGCAGGAAAACATATGGCAAAAAACACCGAACGGCCCATTTGTACCACCTGCCCGTATTGTGGTGTGGGTTGTGGTATCAGCACCGATGGCACGTCCCTGAAAGGCGATACCTTGCACCCGGCCAATGCCGGTAGGCTTTGTGTCAAAGGTTCTTCTGTGCTGGAAACCTTGGGAGACCAGGATCGTCTGCTCAATCCAGAAGTGGAGGGCGATGTGGTGTCCTGGGATCAGGCACTGGATGAGGTCGCTGGGCGGTTCCGGCGTATTGTGGACGAACACGGCCCCGATGCGGTGGCCTTTTATGTGTCCGGCCAGCTGTTGACCGAAGATTATTACGTGGCCAACAAGCTGATGAAGGGCTACATCGGCAGCGCCAATATCGATACCAATTCCCGGCTGTGCATGAGCAGTGCGGTGGTTGCCCACAAGCGCGCTTTCGGTGAAGACGTGGTGCCCGGTTGCTACGAGGACCTGGAGCTGGCGGACCTGGTCATCCTGACCGGTTCCAATACGGCATGGGCGCACCCTATTGTGTACCAGCGCATTGCTGCGGCGAAACAGGCGCGCCCGGAAATGAAAGTGGTGGTGATCGACCCCCGCCGCACGGCCACCTGTGACTTGGCTGATCTGCACCTGGCCATTCGTCCCGGGCAGGACGTGCCCTTATTCAATGGTTTGCTCACCTGGCTCGACGATAACAATGCATTGGATCAAGGGTACATTGACGCCCATACCGAAGGGTTTGAGTCCACACTGGATACAGCCCGCAGCCAGGGCAATGACTGGGCATCGTTGGCCACGCACATGGGCGTGAGCAAGGTGGATCTGACCACCTTCTATCACTGGTTTGCTGCCTGCGACCGCACCGTAACCGTCTTTTCTCAGGGCGTGAATCAGGCCCGCAACGGCTCGGATCAGGGCAATGCCATCATCAATGCGCATCTGGCCACTGGCCGGGTTGGCAAGCCTGGCGCCAGCCCCTTTTCCATCACCGGCCAGCCCAACGCCATGGGCGGCCGGGAAGTGGGAGGCCTCGCGAATCAGTTGGCGGTGCATCTGGATATCGATAACCCAGCACACCACGCGGCGGTGGCCGATTTCTGGCAGGCGCCGGCATTGGCCAAAGAGAATGGCCTCACCGCAGTGGATCTTTTTCAGGCGGTGGCCAGCGGTAAAGTGAAAGCAGTATGGATTATGGCTACCAACCCGGTGGATTCCTTGCCGGAAGCGGATAAAGTACGCCAAGCCCTAATGGCCTGCGACACCGTGGTGGTGTCCGATTGCGTGGCCAGCGGTGACACCCTGGCCTGTGCGGATATTCGTTTGCCCGCGCTGGGCTGGGGTGAGAAATCCGGCATGGTCACCAACTCTGAGCGGTGCATGTCGCGCCAGCGCCCGTTTGTTACTGCTCCCGGCCAGGCCCGCGCAGACTGGTGGATTATTACCCAAGTTGCCCAGCGCATGGGGTTTGCCGATGCCTTTCCCTACCAGCATGAGCACGAAATTTTTGCCGAGTTCTCGGCGCTTACCGCACTGGCGGGCCAATTTGGCAAACGGCTGGATCTGACCGCCGCTGCGGACCTGACCGCCGACCAATATGCTCAGTGGCAACCACAGCAGTGGCCACTCAATAGTGGCCCTCGATGCTATGGCGATGGCCGCTTTTCTACTGCCAGTGAGCGCGCCCGTTTCATTGCCTGCGAGAATCCGCCGGTGCGCGTCATTGGCGATGCCTTCCCGATTATCCTCAATAGCGGGCGGATCCGAGACCAGTGGCACACCATGACGCGCACCGGCCGTGCCGGGCGTTTGTTTGCCCACCTTAGCGAGCCCTTTGCGGCCTTGCATCCCAAGGATATTGAGCGTTACCGACTGCAGGAGGGGGGCTTTGTACGCCTGACCAGCCGTGTCGGTGATGCCCTCGTGCGGGTGACCCGCGACACCGGGCAGCGGCCGGGTACCGCGTTCATGCCCATGCACTGGACCGATCAATTTTCTCGCCGCGCTCGGGTGGATGCCCTCGTGCCGGCACGTTTAGATCCGCATTCCGGCCAGCCAGCGTTCAAGCATACGCCGGTTAATGTCAGCGACTGGCAACCCCGTTGGCATGGCTGGTTGTTCACGGCGGCGTCTCCACCCGCTGTGGAGTACTGGGCCCGCGTTCCTGTAGATGCATTTTTGCAGGCGGGCCAAGTACAGCGTTATCGGCTGGCCGGCGATGCGGACCTAACCGAACAACAGCTCCACGACTGGTTGCCCCAGGCCGCGCAGTGGCTGGCGCTCAACGATCCTGCCACGGGCCATTACCGGCGTGCCGCGCTGGACAAGGATGGCCGTTTACTGGCCTGGCTGGCGATTGGCGAAACCCTGCCGCTGTGCGATGTGGATTGGTTGGCCGACTGTTTTACGCAGGGCGCCGATATTCAACACATGACCATTCTCGCTGGGCAACCTGCCGATGCTGGCCCAGACCTGGGGCCGGTTATCTGTAGCTGTTTTCAGGTCCGCCAGAAGACCATTGAGGGCGCTGTGGAGGAGGGTGCCGACTGTGTGGAGGCCATTGGTCAATGCTGCCAGGCAGGCACCAATTGTGGCTCCTGCATTCCGGAACTGCGCGGCCTATTGGAAACGTGTACCACATGAGGGTTATTTGGCTGCCTGCGCGAGTGAGGTTGTAACGTAGGCGTTTATTTCGCATCTTAATATCTGATTCGAAATAGGAATGATGATGAAAAGCCTCAAATCTTTGTTTATCTCCGGGTTTATTGCCTTGGCGGTGTGTACCTCCAGCATAGCGTTTTGGCAGTTATTTACCGGTGGCGGCTGGCCCTGGGCGGTGTTGTTGTTCACCTGTGTACCCTCGGTGTTGTTCTTCAGTTATCTGTTTCTGTTCAAGCCTGCCCGCACCAGTGCGAACCTGCCAGGCGTCTTCTGGCCGACCTTGCTTGGCTCACTCGCGGTGATCAGCCTGGCGCTGGCTGGGCAAGCCAGTATGGTGATGGTCAGCCTGGCTATTATTAACTTGCTTGGTGTGCACGCCTATATTCGTTGGTACAGCCGTTACGGTGTGCGACAAGCGAATGTGGTGATAGGTGAGCCCCTGCCTGACGTTACCTTTAGCGATCTGAATGCTAAGCCGGTAACGGTGGCGAGCTATGCGGGGCAGCCGTTGGTGATGTTGTTCTTCCGGGGTAATTGGTGCCCGCTTTGTATGGCGCAGATTCGTGAAGTGGCTGAACAATACCAGTCGTTGCAGTCCCAGGGGGTTCGGGTGGCGTTGATTAGCCCGCAGTCTCACAGCCAATCTGGGGATTTAGCCAAGCAGTTTGATGTGGATTTTGAGTACCTTCGCGATGACGATAATCGTGCGGCGCGCGCCTTGGGTATTATTGATGCAGGGGGCACTCCCGCTGGCCTGGAAGCGTTGGGTTATGACAGCGATACGGTGATGCCCACGGTGTTAATCGTCGATGGACAAGGGCGCCTAGTGTATCAACACTTAACCGATAATTACCGAATACGCCCGGAACCGGCGTTGTTTGTTCAAGTGTTAAAAGAGAAAGGGCTGATTGACGGCTAACAGCAGGGGCCAGCTTCTAGCTACGAGCTAGAAGCTGGCAATCTGCCGCTGTCTTTAATCATCCGGCCCTTTCAGGGAAAGCTTGGGCAGTTCTTCGCCGCATTGCTGACAGAAGCGGGCGTCGGGGTCGTGGGAATGCCGGTAGCAGTTGGGGCATTCACGTTCATAACGCATGCTCACCCGAGCAGCAGAAATCTCTGCGGTGACGATCCCGGTGGGCACCGCAATAATCGCATAACCGGTAATCATGGCCAGTGAGGCAATCATTTTGCCAAAGCCGGTCTGCGGTGAAATATCTCCGTAGCCCACCGTGGTAATAGTCACGATAGCCCAGTAAATGCTTTGAGGGATGCTGGTAAAGCCGTGCTCCGGGCCTTCCACCACATACATCAGGCTGCCAAAAATAATAATCACCACAAACACGGAGAACATAAACACAGCGATTTTGCGCCGAGTGCGGATCAAGGCGATGCCCAGCTGGTTCGCCTCGCCCATAAACTTGGCCAGCTTCATTACCCGGAACACACGCAGTACTCGCAGAGCACGGATAGTGAGCAAGTAATTGGAGCCAGGAACCAGCAAACTAAGGTAGGTAGGGATAATCGATAACAGGTCTACGATGCCGAAAAAGCTACGGGCATAGCGCAATGGCCGCTCGCTAACCCATAACCGAACGCTGTATTCAATGGTAAACAGGATAGTGAAAAACCATTCTGCGGCGTACAGTGCTTCGCCGTATTGTTCGTGCAGGCTGGCCACACTGTCGAGCATGACCGCGACCACACTGCCCAGAATCGCCACAATCAATAGAATATCGAATAGCTGCCCGGCGGGAGTGTCGGTGCCGAAGATAATGTGCTGCCAGCGTTGCCGCAGGTTTTCCATACGTGGGTTGTGTCCTTAAGCATGAATGAACAAAGCCGGGCATATTGTGGCTTGTTCAGGCAGTGATGACTACTTAAGCCAAAATCCCTCACAGAGCCTTACTTTACCTCACCCGTTACTCAACATCGCCGGGGGGCTTTAGTCATGGCCAGGGTGTTTCCAGCAGCGCGAGCGTAACCGGCCAGACAAAAAAATAGAGCCTCAAATGAGGCTCTATTTGTGGCGGCCCAAACGTACAGGACAGCAGCCCTTAAGGCGTATTTATATACTGCGGGGCGTTATTTCTGCCGTTTGGGCAGCGCGTCGCGCAGTTTGTCGGCCATGCTGCGGATGGCTTCTTCGGTGGTGTCCCAGGCAATACAACCATCGGTGATGGACACACCGTATTCCAAATCATCCAGGTTCGGCGGGATCTTTTGGTTGCCGAATTTCAGGTGCGATTCCACCATCAAACCGAGAATGGATTCATTCCCTTCCAGAATCTGGTTGGCAATGTTTTCCATCACTAGCGGTTGCAGGCCCGGGTCCTTGTTGGAGTTGGCGTGGGAGCAATCCACCATGATGTTGGTAGACACACCGGCTTTCTCCAATGCCTGCTCGGCCAACGCAACGGACACGGAATCGTAGTTCGGCTTGCCACCACCACCGCGTAACACAACATGCCCGTACTGGTTACCTTTAGTGGTGGTTAGCGCCACGCGGCCTTCCGGGTCGATGCCCAAGAAGCGGTGGGGATGTTGCACACTGAGCATGGCATTCACTGCCACATCCAGGCTGCCATCAGTGCCGTTCTTGAAGCCCACAGGGCTGGACAGGCCGGAAGACATTTCCCGGTGTGTCTGGCTTTCGGTGGTGCGCGCGCCAATGGCGTTCCAGGCGATTAGGTCCTGCAGGTATTGCGGGGTGGTCGGGTCCAGCGCTTCGGTGGCGGCGGGCAAGCCAAGTTCCGCCACATCCAGCAGTAGCTTACGGGCGATATGCAGGCCCTCTTCCACCTTGAAGGAATCGTTCATGTAAGGGTCGTTGATCAAGCCCTTCCAGCCCACGGTAGTACGCGGTTTTTCAAAATAAACACGCAGCACCAAGTAGATAGTATCGCTCACCTCGTCGGCCAGTTTTTTCAGCCGGGTGGCGTACTCCATGGCGGCGTCCGTATCGTGGATCGAGCAGGGGCCGATCACCACAAACAGGCGGTGGTCCTTGCGGTCCAGAATATTGCGGATAGTCTCGCGGCCGCTGATGACGGTTTGGCGGGCGTTATCGCTGAGGGGCAGTTTTTCCTTCAGCGCGTTGGGCGTAATCAATACGTCCTGCGAGGCGATATTAAGGTCGTCTACCTGCTTGTCGGTCATGATGTGCTTTGCTACCTGTAGTTGCTGGAGGCCCCGTGCCCTATTTTTGCGCGGCGGGCTCTGGCTGACACTCCTTTTGTAGAGGTTCAGCAGTCTAGCGGAATCAGGCGGCTATAGAAATATCAAGGGCCCTGTCTGCGCCATAGGGTGGGGCAATCATACCTAGGGCGGGGAGCCATGCTGGCGGTCTTTCGTGATGCAAGTATGACGAACGGGATTATACCCCGGCGATCAGTTCTTCCACATACCTCGGCACCAGTTCAGTAGCCAGCCCACGCCTATGTTCGGCAAAAGCGGTGAGCTGCTGGGAGGGCTCCAAATTCAATTCCACCGTGTGCGCCCCGTGCCGGTTGGCTTCTTCCACGAAGCCGGCGGCGGGGTAGACATTGCCACTGGTGCCGATGCTGATAAAACGATCGCATTGAGACAGGGCGCGGTAGATCGCTTCCATTTGCAGGGGCATTTCACCGAACCAGACCACATGGGGGCGCAGGCAGCCCTTCGCCCCGCACAACGGGCAGGGCAGGGCCACCGTTAGGTCATGGTCCAGATCGACCAGGCCGCCGCTGGTTTGGCAGCGCCCTTTGAGTAGCTCGCCGTGCATATGGATTAGGTTACGGTTGCCGGCGCGCTCGTGGAGGTTGTCGATATTCTGGGTAACCAACAACACCTTGCCCGCCGGCAAAGCTTTCTCTAACGTGGCCAGCGCCTGGTGGGCTGCATTGGGCCTGATTGCCCCTGTGAGTAATTGCCGGCGCCGCTGGTTGTAAAAGTTTTGCACCAGCAGGGGGTTACGCAAGAACGCCTCGGGGGTGGCGACATCTTCTACCCGGTGGTTTTCCCACAGGCCGTCTGCTGCTCGGAAGGTCTTGATACCCGATTCCGCCGAGATTCCGGCGCCAGTAAGTATTACAATGTTTTCAGCCATTTAAGTACCCTGTATCCGTTACACCCCTATTCTTGGAAGCCTCTATGGACACCATTATCGATCAACAGGAAAACCTTAGCCTGCCCCCGCGCGGCAACGTGACCCTGCTGCATTTTCATCAGGGCATGGTGTTGTTGGTGGGCGAGGACGCCGTTGGCCTGTATCGCGATCGGGTCGCCATCGACGACCCTCTAGCCAATGGTGTCATTGGCTACGAAACCATTCCAGCGCCATTGCAGCCGCAATGGAGCGAAGAATGTGGTTTTGTTCAAGAGCATCAATCCGGGTTTGTTGGCTTGAATGAAGGCGGGGTTCTCTTTATTCGCCCGGATGGCGTGGCCCTCTATCCCAGTGGCATGCATGCGTTGCAGAATCAACAAATGTGCTGGCTGATTTCCTTTCCGCCGCTTAATGCTTAACCGCGCATCACGATAAAGCAAACCCACCGTAGACTAGCCTGCTGAAACGGGGATGCGGTGGTGAAGGCAGTAGCGTTTTTTCGCGTTGCGCCGTGGTGCGTGAAGCGTCAACACAAGGAGTTATTCATGGCAGAAGAAACCACTCGGCTGCGTTTGCGAACGCTGACGCACGAGGATTATCCCGCGTTGGCGCGTCTGATGAATCAGGTGTATCACGATATTGGTGGCGCCTGGCCAGAAGACACCATCAAAACCCTGATCCGCATTTTTCAAGACGGGCAGCTGGTGATTGAAGACAACGGCGAACTGGTGGCCACGGCACTGACTATCAAAGTTAAATACGACCGGTTCTCCAACCCGCATCGCTACGAAGACCTGATTACCGACGACAAAGTGCGCTCCCACGACAACAAGGGCGATGCGCTTTACGGCCTAGATGTATTTGTAGACAAGGAATACCGCGGCTATCGCCTGGGCCGCCGCTTGTACGAAGCTCGCAAAGAATTGTGCCGGGAAGAGAATCTACGTGCGATTTTGGCGGGTGGTCGCCTGCCGGGGTATACCAACTACGCTGACCAGATGCCGGTGACCGAATACATCGAGCAGGTAGAAGCCCGCGCCATCTACGATCCTATCTTGTCATTTCAGCTTTCCAACGGCTTCGACGTGAAACGTCTTATGAAGGCGTATCTGCCGGAAGATGAAGATTCTCACGGCTATGCCACGCTGTTGGAATGGGACAACATTCTCTACGAACCGGAAGACGACGACGCCGAATGGCCACGCCGCACCGTGGTTCGTGTGGGCGTGGTGCAGCGTCGTATGCGTGCTGCCCGCGACGTGCAAGACCTGCTTAATCAGGTGGAGTTTTTTATTGATGCGCTATCCGATTACCGCGCCGACTTTGCCGTGCTGCCGGAATTCTTTAGCGCGCCGCTCATGGGGCTACGGCCAGAATTGAACTCCGTGGAAGCGGTGCGCTTCCTCGCCAGCTTCACCGAAGAAGTACGCGATGCCTTGGCGGATATGGCCGTGAGCTACAACATCAACATCATTGGCGGCTCCATGCCGGTGATTGAAGATGACAAGGTCTACAATGTGGCCTACTTGATGCGTCGCGATGGCTCGGTGGAATCCCAGTACAAGATTCACATTACCCCCCACGAACGCCGTGACTGGGTGATCCAGGGCGGTGACAAATTGCAGGTGTTCGATACCGACGCAGGTAGGGTGGGTATCCTGATTTGTTACGACGTGGAATTCCCTGAGCTGGGCCGGATTCTCGCCGACGAGAAAATGGACATCTTGTTCGTGCCGTTCTGGACCGACACCAAAAACGGCTACCTGCGCGTACGTCACTGTGCCCAGGCCCGCGCCATCGAAAACGAATGCTACGTGGCCATTTCCGGCTCGGTGGGCAACCTGCCCCGGGTGGATGCGGTGGATATCCAGTACGCACAATCGTCGGTATTTTCCCCCAGCGATTTCTACTTTCCCCACGACGCCATCATCAGTGAATCGGTCCCTAATACCGAAATGCTGATGTTTGCCGATGTGGACCTGGAAAAACTGAAATTGCTGCACCGGGAAGGCTCGGTGACCAACCTGCGCGATCGTCGGGATGATCTTTATAGCTTGGATTGGAAAAAGAAAGACTAAACCCTCAGGGCAGGGCCGCCCGGCCCTGCCTGTACTTCCCGGTCAGAAGTATGCTGTAGGAACGTAGCGTAGCGAACTAACGCACGTAGTGCGGCCCGAAGGGTGAGCGAAGCGAATACGGCGCTTGAGCCGCGAACAACCTCCCCCCCAAAAAAAAATCGTACTCACGTCAGACAGCTTTGCTCAAACAAGTAAGAAAGCCTGATCTTCTGTGCCTACTATGAAATGAAGCCTTCCCCCTATTATAGCCGCCAGGAAAGGGCGTCGTTGTAGCCTGTTGAGATTTCTGTTTTTATCGATAGATATACAGATTTGATAAATGGGAAATAGAGCCGGCGCCTTCAGTTAATATTCGATTGGGCTTTCTAATACCTGTTAAACGTTTAGGATAATCATGGAAGTATCTAGCTCTGTAGTAACTGGCGCAATGAGGGTGGGAGTTCAAATTGTTAGCTCTCACAAGACTCCTATATTGGAGGTGTACCACCAAGTCAGAAATCGGTTTGGGCCAGAAATCGAGTATGAAATACCAAAAGGAGTTTCTGGCGAAGAGACGAGCAAACAAAAGACAAGGTTTCAGGACATATTCATAGAATTTACACTAGTGAACATTGGCGGTTCTAGAGCAGAGAATATAAAGCTTAGCCTAGAGGGTGATTTGAGGCGTAATTCACCAAGAGAGGACTTTGGGGAATTATTTGATGTGGTTATTCCTCAAATGGCACCTGGGCAAAGTCGTTTTCTTTTTCAATTTGATAGTCATGATTTAAATGAATATCCAGAAGGTGGCGGTAAGCCAATTGGTTTGAAAAATGGTTTCTTTACGATTGTCATGGAATATGACTCTGGGAAAGGTGCTCTCAATTGGATCATGTCATTACTATCAAAAATAAGAGGGAAACGAAGGTTCCGAGAAGAGTACACATTTTTCCCTACGTTGGTTACAGGTGATCTTCCTCCAGCAGAATATGCTCCATGAAACGTTTAATTGGGTAATAAAGGCGCCGGAATAGTTCCCTCGCTTTAGAAAGAAAAAGAAATAAATAATAAGAGATATAAGGGACGCGTATCAATGAGATAATCCCTTACACTGAGCGAAGCAGATAGCTTATGTTGTACCGATTATTTGGTCAGCAACAACCGGGGGCACGCACATCTTTCTAGTGGTAGCGCGGTCTAGCCAGGATAGGAAATATCAACCATGTTGATTATTGCTCGGAGATATCTCAGATAGCCTATGTAGGAAACGTGAGGCTTCACATCTTGAATCTGCCTGTTCGAATCAGGATGCTAGTGCTGAATAAGCAAAGGAGGGCGAGATGGCGACCTATCCCATCGACGGCGCTTGCCAGTGTGGTGAGGTGACCTACCAGTTATTGGCCGAACCCCAGAAGGTGCTGGCCTGTCACTGCAAGGCGTGCCAGAAACTGTCCACCAGTGCGTTCAGCTTAACGGCTGTTGTTCGTGCCCAGGACATCGTGTTTCATGGCGAAATGCGTGAATGGTTGCGTACCGCAGACAGTGGTAATACTAGTGCGGCAATGTTCTGTCCTACCTGTGGTAATCGTATATATCACGTCAACCCGGATGAACCGGACAGCATTAAATTAAAGCCCGCCAATCTGGCTGATACCAGTATTCTTGAGCCTCAGGCGCATATCTGGATTAGCGAGAAACAGGACTGGTTCAAGATTCCGGAAGGGGCGAAAACCTTCGATCGACAGCCGTAAGCGTGCTGGTTTAACAGACGATGGCCATAGGGCCGTATTTTTCGTTTAAAAAGGTGCCGGATGATTAACGCTTGGATGGTCAGGGCTGTCGCCATTCTGGACGTTTTTCTGGGCGTGATGGTTGGGGCTGCCGACATTTGGCTGCCCGTGTCTGGCCCGTCTTCCGAACTCAGAGTGCCTGCTGCGTTGTGTATTGTTCTTGGAGTGATTGTCTTTGCTCTGGATCGATATGAGTGGACGCGGCCAGCGGCTGTGATGGCCGTTATGTTCCAGATTGCCGGGGTGGTCGCCGCGCTGGCATATATCAGCCTCGGTTAAAACATCGCGCTGGTTGTCACGGGCTCCTTGCCTGTGTAATCCCCCCATTTTTAACTGCCTGCATGAGTAGGGGTTAGCACGCTTGTGGTAGTCGGGCCGCTATGGGTATGCGGTCTGATATTTGGGTGACGTATGTGTTTATTCCCACCGGGGGGCTCTTTCCTCTCGGGGGCGCGCTGAAGTCGAGGGTGCCGGTCTCGTTTCATTTTTTAAAGTAAACAAAGTTTTCTTCTTTGTATCCTCTTTCTTGCTCAATTTGACCCATATCAATATACGGTGACATTGTTCAATGTAACCGTTGAGGGTGTCACCTTTGTGGCCTTAGCATCCGATTAATTCGATCTGCTTAAGGGGCAAGATGATGACAATTCAGGTTGATCCGGTACGCCGGAATCTCAAATTCGGGCTGCCCGCCGGCAAGGCATTGAGCTGGAACCCCGGCGGGCTGCATGTTTCACAGTTCTATAACACCCTGTCGATTTTCTTTCCGGCGGGGGAGCGCTTCTTTATTCAGAGTGTGCGCAACTACGCTAAGGAAATCACTGATCCGAAACTGAAGGAGCAGATCTCGGCTTTTATCGGCCAGGAAGGCTTCCACACCCGCGAGCATGAGGAATACAACGACGCATTGCAGGCGGAAGGGATGCCTGTTGAGGCTCTGGATGCGCTGGTGGTGCGGTTGCTGGAGCTGGTGAAGAAGGCGCCGCGCTCGGTGCAGTTGGCGGCCACGGTGGCGCTGGAACACCTTACCGCAGTGCTGGGTGACATGGTGCTTCGTAACCCCGAATTGCTGGAAGGAGTGGACCCACATTATTCGGCGATCTGGCGTTGGCATGCCATTGAGGAAACCGAACATAAAGCGGTCTGTTTCGATGCCTTCGAGCAAATGCTGGGCAGAGGCATCAAAGCCTATGGGTTACGTGCTGGAGCGTTCTTGTTGGTTAATGCGCTGTTCTGGAGTCTCTACGTGCCCTTCTACACGATAATGGTGGCGAAGGGGGGCGGCCTGCTGAACCTGAACGGCTGGAGGAAGGTGGTCAACCTGACGTTGGGTCGGCCGGGGGTGCTGCGACGCTCTATACCGGATTGGCTGGATTTCTTCCGCCCAGGCTTTCACCCCTGGATGCATGATAACCGAGAATTTTTAAACCAGACCGAGGCGCTGATTGAGGAAGTCGCCGCCTTTCGCGTCAACCGGCTGAAAGCCGCCTGAGGAGGGCAGTGACATGACTAGTAAAGCCAAGATTCCCGCCAAGACGGTGTCGGTGGATGTGGCCATTGTAGGGGCTGGCTTCGGCGGGCTGTGCATGGCGATCAAGCTGCGCGAAGCGGGCAATGAGGATTTCGTTATTTTGGAGAAGGCTGCGCAGGTGGGCGGTGCTTGGTATTTCAATCGCTATCCGGGGGCCGCCTGCGATGTGCAGTCGCACTTGTATTCCTTTTCCTTCGCCGCCAAGGCGGATTGGACCAAGCGTTATGCGCCTCGGGACGAAATTGAGAACTACATTCTCGATACTGTGGAGCAGTATCAGCTACGGCCCTTTATCCAGTTTAACCAGGAAGTTAACGAAGCCCATTTTGATGAAACCACTGGCCGCTGGACGGTGCGCACCGCCGCGGGCATGACCATTGATTGTCGCCACTTTGTGCTCGCCTCCGGTCCGTTACATGTGCCGAATGTGCCGAACATCAAGGGACTCAAGCGTTTCAAAGGCAAGGTGATGCATTCAGCCGAATGGGATCATGGTTATGACTTGGTGGGCAAGAAGGTGGTGTCCATCGGTACGGGTGGCAGCGCCATTCAGTATTGCCCGGAAATTGCCCCCAAGGTGAAGAAGCTATCGGTGTTCCAGCGTAGCGCGGCGTGGGTTATTCCCCGTGATGAACGCGGTTACTGGGGTATTCAACGGCGGTTGTTCAAGCGCTTCCCGACCCTGCGCAAACTGCACCGGGCGCGCCTTTACTGGGGCAATGAGTCTCGGGTGGCGCCAGCCTCCAGCCCTAAAGCCGCACGGCTGCTGGGTGCCCTGTGTAAACAGTTCATCCGCCTGCAAGTGAAAGACAAGAGGCTGGCGAAGGCACTGACACCTGATTACACCTTCGGCTGCAAGCGGGTACTGATTTCCAACAAGTGGTTCCCCATGTTCAACCGTGACAATGTGGAGCTGGTTACTGCCGGTATCCGCGAGGTGAAAGCCAACAGTGTGGTGACGGAAGATGGGGTAGAGCATGACGCGGATTGTATTATTCTCGGCACAGGGTTTGTGGTGGATCCACGTATCTACATGAAAGACTTTCCGGTGACCGGTTTGCCGGGCCATGATCTGAATAAGGACTGGGCCGAATCTGCTGAAGCGCATTATGGTATTACCGTCAGTGGTTACCCGAACCTGTATATGCTGGTGGGGCCAAACACGGGCTTGGGCCATAATTCCATTCTGTTCATGATTGAGTGCCAGGTGAGATACGCCTTGCAATGCATGGCGCTGCTGCGAGAGGAGGGCGCGGATTATTTGGATGTGAAGCCCAAAGCCCAACAAGCTTTTAATGCCAACGTGCAGCGCCGCCTGCAAGGCACCACCTGGACCTCCGGTTGTACCAGCTGGTATCAACAGGACGATGGTAAGAATTTCGCTCTGTGGCCGGGCTCCACGTTGCGCTACTGGCTGGAAACGCGCAACGTGCAGTCCACGGATTATGAGTTTGTGTGCGCGAATGCCGAAGCCGAAGCGGAGGTAGAAGTAGAGGCCTGAGGGAGGCTTGCGTTAATGTGTGAACGAGGGGCAGCAACCTAAGCTGCCCCTTTTTTGTGGATGGCTTTTGGGCATTGAGTGTGCGCTGCGATAAAAGTACAGCGCAGTCGCTAGGCGCCCGCTCAGGTCTCCCAGACGGCAAGACGGCGGATAGGCAACTCGCTGGCCGTCGATAACGGCAGCGCGGTGCACGCTTTGAGAATCGGTTTTTTATTTAGCTACCGGATCATCGGGCGTTATCAGTGTGACGCTGAGAGTGGCCGTAACAGCGCAGAGGACAGCGTGAGAAAAGTGTAAGAGTGATGCTTGATTGAGCTTGCCAGCCATGGGTATGTCGCTTCCGGCTACGGGAAATCTGTGTGCTCGGTTATCATGTGTTGATGACTTCTCGACACCATCGCCTAGACCGTTTTCTCAGCGCCCGACTGCAAATGAGCCGAAGCAATCTGCGGCTGTTGCTGGCTGCCGGGCGCGTGCGGGTAAACGGGCAGGTGGAGCGGGATCGGCAGCGGCGAATTGGCCTTTTTGATGCGGTGGTGTGCGATGGTGAAATTCTGCAGGCGAACCGGCCGCGTTATTTGATGATTAACAAGCCTGCGGGGGTCGTCAGCGCTACCCGAGATGAGCACCACCCCACGGTGCTGGAGCTGCTGCCAAGGGGCCAGCGTGAAGGGCTGCATCTGGCCGGGCGGTTGGATTTTAATTCCACAGGGTTGGTGTTGCTGACCAATGATGGTGCCTGGTCGCGTCGCTTGAGCTTGCCGGAAACGGGCCTCTGGAAACATTACCGGGTGAGTGTTGATAAACCGTTGAGCGATGAAGATGTAGTGTCATTTTCGCAACGTATGTGGTTCGACTTCGAGCAAATTTACACCCAGCCGGCCAGGCTAACGATTCGTTCTTCTTTTGAAGCGGATGTATGGCTTCACGAAGGCAAGTATCACCAGATTAAGCGAATGTTTGGGCGTACTGGGAAGAAGGTAACGGCGCTGCACCGTTTGGCCGTAGGCCGCATTCAGTTGGACGCTTACCTGGCACCGGGGGAAAGCCGGGAGCTGACCCAGGCAGAGCAGCAAACGGCTTTAGATCCAGAGCCAGTGGAGTAAAGTGCGGTTGTCTTTGGCTTGAGCCGTGAGTGTGTTTCGCCTGCATTGTCTTGAGGTTGTGTCAGGGCAGGAGGTTGCTGTTAGCGTCGCCGCGCGCGGAAAGCTGCGCGGACGTGGCCAGCCAGTACTTGGGTGGCGGACCCTTCTTCGCCGCGGTACAGCATGGCGATTTGGTAGTCGCCTAGTGCGGGTAAGGCGTATTCGTCACCTAGTTGCTGCAACGGTGGCTGGGTCAGGCTGAGAGGAAAGGGGCCAATGGCCAAATCAGCCTGCATGGCAGCCTCCTGGCCGGCACAGTGCTCGCTGATATAGGCAATGCGGTAGCGGTGTTGGCTGTGGTCCAGCGCCTCCAGTGCTATCTTGCGCCACGGACAACCCTGGCTGGCCAGCGCCAGGGGCAAAGGACTCTGAGTGACCGCGATGCCGCCTTGTGCTCCGGCCCATACCAGAGGTTCGTTATGCACCACCTCCCCTCGGGCTGGCCGCCCTTGTTTACCCGTCGTTACCATAATCAAATCCAGCTTTCCGGCATCGAATTGTTGCAGCATGTCGGCACTGCGGCCAACCAGCACATTGACTTGAACGGCGGGGTGAGAACGAGAAAATTGTGTCAGCACCTGAGGCAAGATGCGGGTACCAATATCATCGGGTGTGCCTAGCCGCACGGTGCCTTCCAGCTCCGGGGCAGTGAAGTGGCTAATGGCTTCCTGGTTCAGTTTCAACAGACGTCGGGCATAGCCAAGCATGGCTTCGCCCTCTGCCGTTAGGCTGACCCGCCGCGCTTCGCGTAGGAACAGCCGCTGCCCCACCTGTTCCTCCAGCCGCTTGATCTGCATGCTTAAGGCGGAGGGGGTGCGAAAGACCTCGCTGGCGGCTTGTGTGAAGCTTTCGGTTTCGGCAATGGCCACGAAGCTGCGCAGGATTTCCGTATCCAGTAAGGGTTGGAGGGGGGCAGGGGACGGCATGGCTGACCTTTCAGAAATTTTGAACAGTGGATGCAGTTCTTTTCGATTTACTGATCATAAACCCGATTGCATCATGGGGGCCAATCACAGCCTAGCCACGCCATATTGTCATCGGACAGGGAGGAGACCATGAAGCATAACGAAGCCCAGAGGCTTGCAGCCCCGGTAAGGACTCAATCGCGCAAGCCAGACTTGCACATGCCTGCTATGCCACCGTTGGCAATGATGGATGCGCTGGATTACCGCATCCGCTTGGCGTGGTATCGCCTGCGCAAGAACCGCGCGCAGCACCGTGCTCAGATTATTCAGCGGTTACAACGTCCTCTAGCCTGAAACCTGAATGAAGGTGGCTGCTGCGGCCATAACAAAAAAGGCGCCTGAAAAGGCGCCTTTTTTGTTTGCGACACGGAAACCGTGTGAGCCCAACTTACATGTTCGGGTAGTTGGGGCCGCCGGTACCTTCAGGTGCCACCCAGTTGATGTTCTGGGTGGGGTCCTTGATGTCACAGGTCTTACAATGAACACAGTTCTGGGCGTTGATTTGGAAACGTTTGTCGCCGGTGTTCTCGTCTTCCACCACTTCGTATACACCAGCCGGGCAGTAGCGCTGAGCCGGCTCGTCCCACTTAGGAAGGTTAACTTCCAGCGGCACGCTCGGATCTTTTAGCGTTAGGTGACAGGGCTGATCCTCTTCGTGGTTAGTGTTGGACAGGAATACGCTGTCCAGTTTGGCGAAGGTGATTTTGCCGTCCGGCTTCGGGTAGTCGATCTTCTTGCTTTGATCCGCCGGCTTCAGGGTGGCGTGATCCGGGGTGGTATCGCGCATGGTGAAGGGCAGTTTGCCGTTGAACAAGTTGATGTCCACAAAGGCAAAGGCGGAACCGATCAGGTTGCCGAACTTGTGCTGGGCCGGGCCGAAGTTACGCTGGGCGTGCAGTTCTTCGTAAACCCAGCTTTTCTCGAAGGCGTCTTTGTATTCGGTCAGCTCGTCGCTGCCACGGCCACCTTTAAGTGCTTCAGCCAGAATTTCAGCGGCAATCATGCCGGATTTCATGGCAGTGTGAGTGCCCTTGATCTTGGCAAAGTTCAGGGTGCCGGCATTACAGCCTACCAGCAGACCACCGGGGAAGGTCATCTTGGGTAGAGACTGCAGGCCACCTTTGGAGATAGCACGGGCGCCGTAAGAAACACGCTTGCCGCCTTCCAGATGCTTTTTGATTTCCGGGTTGGTTTTCCAGCGCTGCATTTCGTCGAACGGCGAGACGTGCGGGTTGGAGTAGGCCAAGTCGGTGATCAGGCCCAGGGCAACCTGGTTGTTCTCGATGTGATACAGGAACGCACCACCCGGGGAACCGGATTCGGTGAGCGGCCAGCCAGCGGTGTGAACTACCAGGCCTTCTTGATGTTTGGCCGGATCGATATCCCACAGCTCTTTGATACCGATGCCGTAGTGCTGCGGATCGGTTCCTTCGCGCAGGTTGAATTTTTCCTGCAGCTGCTTACCCAGGTGACCACGGCAGCCTTCCGAGAATATGGTGTACTTGGCGTGCAGCTCCATGCCAGGGGTGTAGCTGGGCTTGTGCTCGCCATCATGGCCGATACCGGAATCGCCGGTGGCAATACCTTTTACAGAGCCATCTTCGTTGTATAGCACTTCGCTAGCGGCGAAGCCTGGGAATACTTCGATGCCAAGGCCTTCGGCCTGGTCACCCAGCCAGCGGCACAGATTACCCAGGGAAATAATGTAGTTCCCTTCGTTGTGCATGGTTTTGGGAACGAACATGTTGGGTACTTTCTGTGCTTTTTCCGGGCCGGTGAGAAAGAAGATTTCATCACCGGTGACCTTGGTGTTCACCGGCGCACCCAGTTCCTGCCAGTTGGGGAACAGTTCATTCAAGGCGCGTGGCTCAAGCACGGCACCGGAAAGAATGTGGGCACCGACTTCAGAGCCTTTCTCTACAACAACAACACTGATTTCCTGACCGGTTTCCTGGGCAATTTGCCCCAGACGGCAGGCGGTTGCCAGACCGGAAGGACCGGCGCCAACGATGACTACGTCGACTTCCATAGATTCGCGTTCCACAGCCTGTCTCCTCACTATCAATTGCGTGTTTGGCCCGCAAGCCACTGAGAAAGATGTTCTGACATTTGCGGTAACAGAAAATCTTTCTCAATGGCCGGCCGAGACCTATCTTAGGGTGGCGCGGAGTATATAGAGATAGAAGAAACCACACCACTACTGGGGTTGACCCTGCGGACCTTAACTTGTGTCAACTTTTGAACCGGCGCAGGGCACTTTCAAACAAGTGTTTAGATTATCTCTTGCTAGATGGTTGATTTACAAGAAAATCACCGACTGGCAGGTCACGAAAAGCCGACAATGTATGTGGTCTATTTGCAGCAAAATCATCTGCTTACGGATTTTTGGGCTATTGACCTGTTGTGGGCGAGCGTTCAAGATAGCGGCTCTTTCGCGGGGGTGGACCCGGCAACGGCGTCATGTCGCCTCCTTCTACAAGTCACCCAATGGAACATTCCGAGGATCCTATGAAGGTTCTTGTACCCATCAAGCGAGTCGTTGATTACAACGTCAAGGTTCGCGTGAAGGCCGACAACTCTGGCGTTGATCTCGCCAATGTTAAAATGGCCATGAATCCCTTTTGTGAAATCGCTGTAGAAGAAGCAGTGCGTCTGAAAGAAAAGGGTGTGGTTACCGAAATTGTTGCCGTTACCGTCGGTCCTAAGGCCGCTCAGGAACAGCTGCGTACTGCCATGGCTCTGGGCGCCGACCGCTCCATCTTGGTCGAAACCGATGAAGAGGTTCAACCTCTGGGCATTGCTAAGGCACTGAAAGCCATCGTTGATGAAGAGAAGCCCGAGCTGGTTATTCTTGGCAAGCAGGCTATCGATGGCGACAACAACCAGACCGGCCAGATGCTGGCTGCGTTGGCTGGCATGCCGCAGGGCACCTTCGCTTCTGAAGTGGATGTGGCTGACGGTAAAGTGAAGGTTACCCGTGAAGTCGACGGTGGCCTGCAGACTGTTGAGCTGAGCCTGCCGGCAGTGGTTACCACTGACCTGCGTTTGAACGAGCCGCGTTACGCGTCTCTGCCGAATATCATGAAAGCTAAGAAAAAGCCGCTGGACACCAAGACAGCCGCTGATCTGGGCGTTGACCTGACTCCGCGTGTGACCACTGAAAAAGTGGAAGCTCCGGCTGAGCGTCAGGCTGGCATTATCGTTGGCTCCGTTGACGAGCTGGTCGAGAAACTGAAGAACGAAGCGAAGGTGATCTGATGAGTGTATTAGTTTACGCCGAACACGATAACGCCGCGCTCAACAAGGTCACCCTGAGTGTGGTTGCTGCTGCTAAAGAAATTGGCGGCGACATCACTGTGCTGGTAGCTGGTAAAGGCTGTGGCCCTGTTGCTGAGGAAGCCGCTAAAATTGATGGCGTTTCCAAAGTGCTGTGCGCAGACAACGATGCCTACGAGCATCAGCTGGCTGAAAACATTGGCGATCTGGTTGCTGAAGTTGCTGGCGATTACAGCCACATCTTGGCTGCTGCCACTACCACCGGTAAGAACTTCGCGCCTCGCGCGGCGGCTTTGCTGGACGTGGCTCAGATCTCTGAGATTTCCGACGTGATCGATGCGGATACTTTCAAGCGTCCGATCTACGCGGGTAACGCCATTGCGACCGTTAAATGTGGCGATGCCAAGAAAGTGATCACCGTGCGTGGTACTTCTTTCGATGGCGTTGCAGCAGAAGGCGGTTCTGCTTCTGTTGAGAACATCGACGTTGCTAAAGAGGCTGGCATTTCTTCCTTCGTGGGTGAAGAGCTGGCCAAGTCTGATCGTCCTGAGCTGACCTCTGCCGAGATCGTAATCTCCGGTGGTCGTGGCATGGGTAACGGCGAAAACTTCGAAATTCTGTACAAGCTGGCTGATAAGCTGGGCGCTGGCGTGGGTGCATCCCGTGCCGCCGTTGACGCAGGTTTCGTTCCTAACGACATGCAGGTCGGTCAGACCGGTAAAATCGTTGCGCCGAACCTGTACGTTGCTGTGGGCATCTCCGGTGCCATCCAGCATTTGGCCGGTATGAAAGACTCTAAGGTCATCGTTGCTATTAACAAGGACGAAGAAGCCCCCATCTTCCAGGTGGCGGACTACGGCCTAGTGGCTGACCTGTTCGAAGCAGTACCGGAGCTGGACGGCAAGCTGTAAAGCGCGCCTTCCGCACCAAAAAAACCCGGCCTTGTGCCGGGTTTTTTGTTTTTGACGTTGGGCAAAATACAATCGTGGCTATTGGATCCAAAAGTGTGAACAACGGTTATTGGTTATTTCAGATTCAATATTGTTGCTCGTTATAAATAACAGTATGAATGTGGGCGGAACACCCACACACCGTAAGGCGGTTTCGCGTTTTTGAATCTTGAACTCATTCTTCTGGGCAGGTTGAAAGCTACAAGAGCAAAGCAATGCAAATTTTCAATGGAAAAACGGCACTGGTCACCGGTGCCTCCAGCGGCATTGGTCAGGAGCTCTCTCGTCAGCTTGCGGCGATGGGATGTAACCTGATTTTGGTGGCTCGCCGTACTGAGCGGTTGGAAGCGCTTGCGGCTGAATTATGCAGGGTGTCTGTTTGCGTAATTACGTCAGATTTGGCCGACCCTTTGGTGCCACAGCAGCTGTTTGATGAGGTGGCCCGCCGTGGTCTGAAGGTGGATATTCTGATTAATAATGCGGGCTATGGGTATCAGAAAAACCTGTTGGAGTTATCGCTGGAACAAACACTCGGCATGCTAGAGGTGAACGACCGCGCTTTGCTGGCTCTCACCCGGTTATTTGCTGAGCCCATGGCGGAGAGGGGTGAGGGATGGATTTTGAATATCAGTTCTGTCTCTGCTTGGTTTCCGATTCCTGGTATGGCGACTTATGCTGCCAGTAAGGCGTTTGTGCAAACACTGGGCCGTGCTTTACACGAAGAATTGAAGCCTTGCGGGATTGTCGTCACTACCTTGAGTCCAGGTGGTACCCGCACCGAATTTTCCAGCAAGGCCCGTGGGGAAATGGATCCGTCGCTGCAGAGAACCATGATGGCAGTGAGCCCGGTGGCTCGTGCCGGTTTGGTAGGCCTTGCCAAAGGGAAGGCGGTGGTGATCCCCGGCTGGCTTTACCGTTTAATGACGTTCATAACACGTTGCCTGCCTGAACGTTGGGCGGTTCGACTTGCTGGCAGTGTGATGGGGCGTCATCGCTAGGTTTAGGCATTGTTTGTCCCGTTTTTTGTTGCGTCGCTAATCGCGACAACAACCGTTCTGCCGCGACAATTCGCCGCATTAGACCCTCCTTATGAACCACTATACTCGCGACCTACTGTTATTTCGGGGAAGGTCATGAGAAAGCCGTTTTTATTATTATTTTGCCTTACGGCACCCGCTTGGGCTAACCAGCTGGATCCCGTGCTCGTGAATGACCAGCCAGAGCACAATACGCTTTCTGTCTCTCCTGAAGTTCGCCGTAGTGAGTTGTTTGTAGAAAGCCGTTCAGTGGGGGTGCTGGATGTGGAGAGCATTGAAGATGGCCATGTGGCTAATCAGGAAGACCTTTTCAAGCGGACCCCTGGTGTTTGGGTTGCTAATCAGAATGGCGGCGATGATGTGTTTCTGTCTATCCGGGGCTCAGGGCTGTCCACGACCAGTTTTGGCCGGGGTATCGTTAGCTATCAGGATGGGGTGCCCCTATCACGGCTGGATAATGGCACGACCAACCAGTTAATCGATCCGTTGTCTTACCGTTATGTGGAAGTGTACCGGGGCGCCAGTGCACTGACGCTTGGCGCATCGGCTCTGGGTGGTGCTATTAACTATGTCAGTGAGACAGGCCGCACCGCACCGGGTATTCGGTTGCGTACCGAATTGGGTGATTACGGCTGGCGGGCCAACCGCATTACCCTCGGGGGCAAGAAAGGCAATATGGATGGTTACCTGTCCTTGAGTCAGTCTGATTACCGGGGTTACCGCGATCACTCCAGCCAGTATAACAAACGTGCCTCTGGTAACTTCGGTGTGCTTTTCGATAACGGTATCGAAAACCGGACCTATTTTTCTTCGGATGACGCTCAGCTGGAGTTGCCTGGCAGTATCCGCCGAGACCGCCTTGAAGACGATAGTCAGGAGGCTGGGGCATTTAATAAATCGTTCGATACGGATCGAAACTGGCGCGCAATCCGTTTGGCCAACCGTACTCTGATTCCTCTGGCGGGGGATCAACAACTTGTGGCCAGTGTCTTTTATAACCGGACTAACCTTGATCATTTGCCGACCCCTTTTGTGGGGATTATTGATAACAGCAGTGAGTCTATTGGTGGCGCAGTGGATTATCGAAAGCACTGGAGCAAAGGGCATACCTTGCTGGCGGGGCTGCGATATTCCTATGGCCATGACGATAACACTCGCTTCCAACATGCACAGAACGGTAAGCAAAAGGGAAATCAGTTCCTCGATGATGTGTTTCGTGTGAAACAGGTGGAGGCTTATGCTGAACAGCAATGGCAAGTCAGCGATCGCTGGCGGGTAGCGCTGGGGGCGCAATGGGTCGAGTCCGAACGTAGTTTGGATGATCTGCAAGCCAGCGTGCCGCCATTGTGCAGTAACTGCCCATTCTTTCCGCAGCCTTCCGGTGAGGCTGTGGACGACAGTTATACGGTGGATATGGGGGGCTTTTCCCCGAAGCTGGGCTTAAGCTTTACCCCGTTAGCAGGGCAAACCCTGTTCGTTCAGGTAGCACAGAGTATCGGTATGCCCTCCGGCTCAGAGCTAGGGGCACAGCCTGTGCCCGGATTACGCTTGGAGCAGCAGGAAGCCACCACCATCGAGCTTGGTTGGCGTGGCGTGGGTGATGTGCTGGACTGGGATATGGTGCTTTACCACGCCAATGTTGAAGATGAGCTGCTTAATATTGAAGTAAACGATGTGACAGCATTGTTCAATTCCCCCACTGATACAATTCACCAAGGGCTCGAAGCGGGTATCACTTGGCGCCTTCCCGGCAAAGAAAATGTGGCGCTGCAGACGGTCTACAATTGGTCCGATTTCACCTTTGATGACGATCCGATTTACGGAGACAATCAACTACCCGGCATTCCTGAGCACACTATTTTTACCGCCTTGCAGTGGCGCCCTTCTGCCCAGGTTTTGGTTGAGCCGAATCTGCGTTATGTCAGTGGTTATCCGCTCACCTATACCAACAGCGGTGGCCGCTATTGGGAAACCGCGGGCTATTCGGTTTGGGGGTTGCGCTTGAGTCGTGAGTTCAACAACGGTCTGAAAGTATATTTCGATGGCCGCAATCTGGGCGATAAAGTGTATGCCAGCACCGGCAGTATCAGCACGGCACCGGCGTTAGCCTCTCCGTTTAATCCCAACCCAGTGGCCAGCGTTACCCCCGGTATTGGCCGCTCACTTTATGTCGGCGCGGAGTATCGTCTGTGATGCGTTTTCTGATGACTTGGCATCGCCGCGCAGCCTGGTTAGTCGCGGTGCCATTGATGTTATGGTTACTGAGCGGGCTGTTACATCCCTTGATGGCGTGGGTGTTGAAGCCGCCTATGGAGGGCCACCAAATTGTTAGGCCTTTGCTGCCTAGCGCGGCTGAGGTCAGGCCGGTTGATGTTTTGCTGCAGGAGAAGGACATTGATGCGGTCACGAATGTTCAGCTGCAACAAATCGACGGAGGTTGGCAATACCGGGTAGTGGAGGCGGGACATACTCAACCGCGTTACTTTCATGCCGATAGCAGTGAAGAAATCGCCCATGGAGATCGTTTGCACGCCATCTGGCTGGCCAGAATGCTGGTGGATGATCCTGATGCGGGCATTCTTTCTGCCATACCGTTAGAGCAGTTCAGCAATGAATACCGTGAAGTTAACCGTCTGTTGCCCGTTTGGCGGGTGGCACTAGAGCGTGAGGACGGATTAACACTGTACTTGGATACGGAGCAGCAGCGGCTAGCCAGTGCGGCTACCTGGGGTCGGCGACAAGCGCTCAAGGCATTTTCTTGGTTCCATAGCTGGCACTGGTTGCCGCACGCCGCGCGTACTCCCGTGGTGCTGCTGTTTTCCGTTCCCTTGCTATTGATGTCACTGGGGGGGCTGATACTGCTCGTTCGGCGCTGGCGCCATTTAAACAAGGGCAATGGCGTGCGTCGTTGGCATCGCTGGTTGACTCTGGTCGGTGGGCTCTCTTTGTTTGGCTTTGCCAGCAGTGGTGTACATGTGGCGATTGATAAATTGAATCCGCCGCAATGGATAGATTTTCGGGATGACACGCTAATAGCAGTATCTTCATTGGCGACGAATCCGCTGATGCTAATGGATCGTGCAGTGGCGGTACGGCCGGTGCAAGTGGGTGACGACGTGTTGTGGCAATTCCAACAACAGGGTGAGAACGGCGTGACGGCACTGCAGTATGTTAATGCCGTGAAGGGCGAGAAGGTGACCGGTGCCGATGAAGCCTATGCGAAGAAACTGGTAGAGCGCTTTGTGGGTGAGTCCGTTGAGGTCCGAGACACAGAGCTACTTACGAAATTTCGTTTTGATTATCCTAGTGTCTACAAGCGTTTACCGGTGCGCAAGTTGTCGTTGGTGAATCAGCCGCAGCTGGCCATGCTGGTGGAAACTCGCAGTGGCCATATGGCTAACGAAGTCACTCCTTCTTCCATTCTACGTGCACTGCATTTCATCAATTTACATAAGTACCATTTCGTGGGCCGCCTAGGCCTATCCCCCCCGCAGCGAGATGCCGTAATGGTGGTTCTGGTGTTGCTGATCCTTGCCGCACTGGTGTCCGGTATGCTGCTAGCTTGGAGGAGATTGGGCAAAGGTTAAGCGCGTTGGCTGGCGACCAGCTTATCGCTATTGCAGCACGTTTAACCTGTGCCAGTGTGGCCACCCAGTCCCTGGGCCGTTTCTTCGGCCCGGGAGCAATTTCGCGCTACTTTTGAGTAGCGCGACACCTCTTGTGCCTCTTGGGCAAAGCTACTCTGCCGAAGGGGGTGGCTATCGACAATGCGGGAGTGTTCGCTATGCAGCACGCTCACGCTACCGGTGCTGAGTCAGATCCCGTTCCGTTGTTACTGTTTGCGTGATCACCATTGTGTGTCTTGCACGCTCGCTGATATCTCCCTGTCATGGCGTTGATGTAGTGTGGTTCCTTGAATTTTCGGTTCAACTCGCCGTTTCCTGTACCGCGGCAGGGATTATCTTGTTCCTAGCAATTTTGATGGAGCAGGGCAGGGCGTTGCCTCCTAGCCACAGCCAGGCCTTAAGCGAGTTCGAAGGGGTATAGAGCCCGCATCAATCACTTCGCCACCAGCCTGGTAATGGTGATGATGGTGGCCAGAATAGTGCATTAAAGCCATGTGTTTTTTTGCTTTGCACTTTATTGGCCCTTGGTAAGCCTCTGTGGTGATTTTTTACAGGCTAATGGGGGCATGTTTTGGCACAGGACTTGCTGCTTTATGCATTAGCAATACAAAAAGGACGATGCTTTTAGCGTGCTTCATTAACAGGGACGATGCCATGCGTTCATTACAGTTGCCGGCAGTGCCCGGTTTCGATGAGATGATAGCGCCGGGCGGTGAGGTGCGACCTCACTACACGAGCTACCATGATTGGTTGCTCCGACAGGACCGAAGCTTACTGCTACGTAAGCGCAAGGAAGCAGAGCTGCAGTTTCATCGTGTTGGGATTACGTTCAATGTTTACGGCGAGGAGAGCGGCACCGAACGACTTATCCCGTTTGATACCCTGCCGCGTGTCTTACCTGCCAGTGAGTGGAGTTTGTTGGAACGCGGTGCTATTCAGCGTGTTCAGGCACTGAATCTATTCCTGCATGATATTTACCACGACCAGAATATTATTCGCGACGGGCGTATTCCCGCAGAGCAGATTTTTGGTAATGCCCAATATCAGCCCTGTATGCAGGATGTTGACCTCCCCAATCAGGTCTATTCGCAAATCAGCGGGGTCGATCTTATTCGGGATGGTGAAGGATCTTGGTTTGTATTGGAGGACAACCTACGTACCCCTTCGGGGGTAAGCTACATGATTGAAAACCGGCGCATGATGATGCGCCTTTTTCCTGAATTGTTCGCCGGGCAGAGCGTGGCGCCAGTTGAGCACTACCCAGCATTGTTGCTGGAGACATTGCAGCAAAGCGCCACTCACAGCCATCCCTGCGTTGTGTTACTTACCCCGGGGCAGTTTAACAGTGCTTATTTTGAGCATGCCTTTTTGGCCCAGCAGATGGGTATCGAATTGGTAGAAGGCGCTGATCTGTTTGTAAAGAATGGTTATGTCTATATGCGGACTACCGCGGGCCCGCAGAAGGTGGACGTGATTTATCGGCGTATCGATGATGCGTTTCTTGATCCACTCGCGTTCCGTTCGGATTCCATGCTCGGCGTTCCCGGATTGATCTCGGTTTACCGTCAGGGGAACGTGGTGCTGGCCAATGCGGTGGGTACCGGAGTGGGCGATGACAAATCTATCTATCCCTATGTGCCGGATATGATTCGATTCTATCTTGATGAGGAACCGATTCTCTCCAATGTCCCTACTTGGCAATGCCGAAAACAGGACGATCTGAAGGTAGTGTTGGAAAAATTACCGGAACTGGTTGTTAAAGAGGTTCATGGCGCCGGTGGTTACGGGATGTTGGTGGGGCCAGCAGCCAGTCAAACAGAAATTGAATCGTTTCGAGCGCGGCTGTTAGCGGATCCCGATAATTACATTGCACAACCCACTTTGTCATTGTCTACATGCCCGGTGTTTGTTGACGAAGGTATTGCCCCTCGACACATTGACCTGCGACCTTTTGTGCTCAGCAGTAACGAACCCCGAGTCGTACCCGGTGGGCTGACACGGGTTGCGCTTAAGCCCGGTTCCTTGGTTGTTAATTCCTCACAGGGTGGTGGTACCAAGGATACTTGGGTTTTGGAGAGCGGGGAGGACAGCACATGCTGAGTCGTACGGCATCCGACCTATACTGGCTATCACGTGACGTCGAACGGGCAGAAAATACCGCCCGGGTGCTGGACGTGGTGTGGAATCTGTCACTGATTCGTTACGCGGTCGATACCCAGCAGGAAATTACGGCGCCATTGTCCATTACCGGTACCTGGGATGACTATAGCGCCCGTTATGGCAAGGTAACCACGAATAATGTGCTGTACTTTTTTACCCTTGACCCTGACAGCCCAGCCAGCATTTATTCCTGTCTTCGCCAGGCCCGAGCCAGTGCTCATGCGGTGCGAGGAAAAATCACTTCAGAAATGTGGGAAAGCGTTAACGGTACTTGGCTAGAGCTCAAGGAAATCAGTCAAACCGGGCTGCAGAATTATGGCGAAACCGCTTTCTTTGAGTGGGTGAAAAATCGATCACACCTGTTCCGTGGGGCTACCTATGGCACCCTGATGAGAAGCGATACTTTTCGTTTTTTACGCTTGGGGACCTTTATTGAAAGGGCGGATAACACCGCTCGTATTCTCGATGTTAAACACCGGGAAGAAGAATCGGAGAGTGACTCCACGGTGGATTATTACCGTTGGCATGCCTTGCTACGTTCATTGGGAGGGTACGAAGCTTTTCGCGAAATGTTTAGTGAAACTATTAATGCCGAGCGCGTTGCCGAGTTGTTGATTCTCAGGCCGGAAGTTCCCCGGTCGTTGTTATCGTGTCTGCAAATGTTGTGTGAGCTTCTGCCTGCCATTGAAGGAGAGGCGGGACTTGAGGCTAAACGCTTAGCTGCTGTGCAACTTGCTCGTCTTCAATATGGCGACATGGGGCATATTCTTGAGATTGGACTGCATAACTACCTGACTGATTTCTTGCGCCGGATTAATGAACTGGCTGACACCATTCAGAGTGAATACCTGGAGCTGGTATGGAATTAACAATACGACATAGCACGGAATATCGTTATTCGGAACGGGTTAAGCACAGTACCCAGTACCTGCGGCTGACCCCCAGACCTTCGCTACGACAAAAAGTGCTGAACTGGACAATGGACTTGCCTGAACATGCGGAGAAAGTATCCGATGGGTATAACAATATCCTCCACGTGCTTACTCTGGATAGGCCCCACCAGGCTATTAATCTGACGGTACATGGACAGGTTGAGATTACGGATGAGGATAGCGAAGATGCCGATCAGCGCCTTTCTCCGCTGGTCTTTACACGTAATACCTCGTTGACAAAGGCGGATGATTGTCTGGAAGAGCTAGCTCACCGATATGATGGCATGTCAGCGGAGCGCCATTTGGAAAATCTGAGCGAAGCAATACTTAGTGGCATGCCTTTTACACCAGGGGCAACACACGTAGGAAGCCGTGCCAGTGACGCCTGGAGCTTGCAGAAAGGGGTGTGCCAGGATCATACCCACGTATTTTTGGCGTGTTGCCGTGCACTGGGAATGCCTGCGCGTTACGTTAGCGGTTATCTGTATAGTCGCGATTCAGAGCATGTGGCTAGCCATGCATGGGCTGAAGTTTGGCATGATGACAGTTGGCATACCTTCGATGTTACCAATCAAACCTGTTTGCCGCGCCAGCATTTGAAACTGGCGGTGGGCATGGATTACCTAGATGCTTGTCCTGTTCGTGGCGTCCGCTTCGGGGGTGGGGTAGAGTCGCTCGAAGCTGTGGCATGGGTTAGCGAGACCGTGCCTTCACAATCTCAGTGATGACACGGAGTAGCTCGGCATGACGTATTGTGTGGCCATGGGACTGGAGCAGGGGTTGGTCTTTGCGGCTGATTCACGAACCAATGCCGGAGTAGATCAGATCGCTACCTACCGTAAACTTCACAAGTTTGAAGTAGCAGGCGAGCGCGCTGTTGTGATACTCAGCGCGGGCAATCTGGCAACGACCCAGAGTGTGATCAGCCTGCTTAATATGCGTTTGGGTAGTGATCGGCCTAATCTTCATGGCGTGTCTTCCATGTATGATGTTGCCAGCGTGGTGGGCAGCACGTGCCGGGAAGTGATTATGCGTGATTCCGGGCAAAGCCAAAGCAGCGTAAATTTTGGCAGCAGTTTCATTGTTGGAGGCCAAATACAAGGCGAAGCTCCACGCCTTTTTCTTGTTTATCCGGAAGGCAATTTTATTGAGAGCACTCGGGATACTCCCTATTTCCAGATTGGTGAAACCAAGTATGGCAAGCCAATCTTGGACCGTGTGGTGGACTATTCGCTTTCGCTAAAAGATGCAGCAAAATGTGCACTTATTAGCTTGGATTCTACTATCCGTTCTAACTTATCGGTGGGCTTACCCCTTGATGTGTTGCTCTACCAGAAAGACAGCCTCAGCCTGAATAATCACCACAATGTTACGGAGAACGATGCGAATTTTCGCGCCCTGGGTGAGGCATGGTCGCAAGGACTACGGGAAGCTTTTTCTTGTTTGCCCGATGTGCAGTGGTAAGTCATCGGATTGAGCCTACAAACCGTTTTCCAGAGGCACCCCGAATATAGTTACACGTCTGCAGCAAGAAAGCGTTGGGCTACACTTCAGAAGAGGGTTGGCTGAGATTACTGGCTAAACCTGATCCTAGTATGGCGAGGGGGAGTCCTGCTGTGGGGGACTGGCGTGGTCAAAAAGCGAAATAGAGATGGCCGCACCCTGGTTTGGGTGCGGCTTCTTAGTATTAATACGCGCATTTATTGCAGATGTTGCATGTTGGATGAGCGGTGTTGCCTATCACTTATCCACATTATCGTAAAACATGTAGCGCGCTGTTTCGTATTGGCCTCGGGCAAGATCAAATAGTTGCTTAAAGGCTTCAGGATGTTGCGCGGCTTCGTCATGGCTGGGGGTGTCACTATGCAGATCATGCAAGGTGGCATTGCTGCCATCAGCATTTATCCGGACTAGAAAATCTTTTGTCACCATGCCGTAGATTGGACTGGGGCCTTCCCTCAGCACCACAAAATTGGCGCGATCGCCTTCGGGAGCAGGAATTTGGAAGTCCCGACCAAGGGTGGTGTTTGGATATTGCAGCCCTAGCATACCGGCTATGGTGGGGAGCACGTCCACTAGGCCTACCGATTCCTTGATGACCCTGGGTTTAAGATACTTGGGGGCATACAGGATGTGTGGCACATGGTTGCTTTCTAATTCCAGCTGATCCATGGCCGGCATGTGTGGCAAGGTGGTGATTCGATTACTGTGATCGCCGAAGAATACGAAGATGGTGTTGTCGAAGTAATCGCTTTCTTTGGCCCATTGCATGTATTTACCCACGTTGTAATCCAGCAGGCGTACTGCGTTGAACTGGGCTGCGCTTCGGAAGCCAAATTTGGCTAGCTCTTCATCGGATAGGTCCGTGCGGGCTTGGAAGTCACCGTTATTCTCAGGAATGGTGAAAGGCCGGTGGTTGCCTGCGGTTTGGATAAAGGCAAAGAAAGGTTGATCTTCCGGTAGCTCAGCGAGAATTTGGTTAGATTCCCGGAATAGGTTCAGGTCGGAAATGCCCCAGACGTCCACGTCCGGGGATTGCCAGTCACCTTCTTCATGCAGTTCGAGTCCGTCGATGGTTTGCTGTACGAAGCCATCCAGATTTGCCCAGCCGGCATTCCCGCCAATGAAATAGAATTTTCGGTATCCCTCAAATGCGTTCAGCACTGTGCGTTGGTGACTGGTCAGAGGGTTGCGACTGGCGCTTTCAATTGGAGCCACATCTGGGATACCGGTAAACGTGGCCCATATCGTTTTGGCGGTGCCAGTTACTGGGACATAGAAATGCTCGAAACGCCAGCCATCGTGGCCCAGTTGATCTAGGTTCGGGGTGCTCTCAACGGGTAAACCGTAGCTGCTTACACGGCTGGCGCCCAGTGACTCAAGCATGATGAAGACCACATTAGGGGGGCGGTCATAATCAAGCTTGTGACTCTGTACATCCATCATGCGCGTAAAATTCAAATCCTGACGTTGATGTTCGGGGATGCCAAGGTGATCGGCAATCAGGGGGTAATACTCGGTAACTTTATCCTCATCAAAGGGGGAAACAGGAATGACCAGCGTGTCGCGAAAGTAGAGAACAGGATTGAGACCCAAGGCGCCGATAGCCCGGTCTCCGGAGACAAAGGCTTCACTCCAGCGAAGCGGAATCGGGTTGAGAATGTTGATGTTGCTGACTCGACCAAGAATGGCAAAGAAGAAAAGAGTGAAGCAAACCAAAAACCCGGCAGTGGCCTGTAGCCAAGAAATTTTTGTGGCGGGTCGTTGCAGTAACTTGTGTTCGGCTATTCTGGCAAGCCAATAACAAACCGCCACGCCGGCAATTAAGCCCAAGGTGATCCAGATTACCGGATAACTTTCCCAGACCATCAAGGTGGAGTCTCGAGTGTCTTGCAAGAAACGCAGGGCAGTCACGTTGAGCCGTTCGCCTAAATAGGCATAGTGGCCAAAATCAAGAACATAGGTGAGACCGAGCAGGACCAAAACAATGATTAGGTAGCTATGGGCAAGAAACCGCATCAGGCCGCTGTTTAGTATGTTAAACCGTGGCAGGTAGGCCAAGGCGGCTAACGGCAGCATTATCAGCAGGGCGAGTCGCAAGTCAAAACGCAGTCCAATGCCCAAGGCGCTAAGCACGGCTTCAGAGTCTGCGGTTGTTGAGGATGGAATTTCTGAAAAGCCAAAATAAAAGACGACACGTAGTACAACCATCAACGAGAAAAAGAGAGCGGTGATGGCCAGCAGATACTGCAGACGTCGGGATTTCAACCAGGTCATGTCATTGTCTCCATACTGGCGAAACTAAAAAAGGGGCGCCTATGCTACCGGCAAGGAGGAACAAGCGCATGGGAAAACACATTTTTTGGCTGTTTTATGTGCATTGTTGCTGGTTATGGCGCCGTTAATCCTCTTTGAGCCGGCATAATGACTTTTACTGGCTTCGCAGGAATGGTAAATAAAGCACCGCAAATTCAAAACACGCAGAAGTGAGAGACCATGACATTCGATGAGATTCTAGCCACGATTGATGGCCAGGGTAACGCCACGTTTCCAGAAGGGTGGGGGCAGGGCCGGACCTTATTTGGTGGCCTGGTGGGGGCGGTGCTGTTTGAACATTTAGAAAAAACCGTGGCTCGCGGGAGGTTTCTACGCAGTTTTTCTCTCTCTTTTGTCGCCCCTGCGGTGCCGGGTCCGGTGGCACTAGACGAGACTGTGTTTCGGGAAGGCAAATCCGTTATGCAGGCCATGGTCTCCGCCCGTCAAGGAGGGCAGGTGGTAGCGGTTATGTTGGCCAGCTTTGGGGCCAGTCGCCAATCCAGTGTAGTGGTAGAAGGGCCATCGGCCCCAGTGATGAAATCTCCAGAGCAGAGTATTTCGGTACCGTTTATCAAAGGATTGACGCCGGATTTTTTTTCCCATTTTAATATCCATTACGCAGAAGGCATGCCGCCGTTCAGTGGCAGTTCTGAGCCCGATTACGGTGGTTACATGGGGTTTACTGTGCCGCCGGAAACCATGAGCACCGCAGCGCTGATTGCATTGGTGGATACCTGGGCGCCTTCAGTTTTACCTCTGCTCAAAGGGCCAGCACCCGCCAGTTCCTTGACCTGGACCATGGAGCTCTTGGATGACCCTAGTGTCCACTCGCCGGAGACTTTATGGCAATATCGGGTAAACACGGACCAATGCAGTGATGGCTATGGTCAAAGTCAGGCGGTGGTTTGGGATGCTGCGGGTAAGGCTGTGGCGTTGAGTCGACAAACCTTTACGGTATTTGCATGAAATCGGAACTGGTGCCACTCACGGCGCGGACTTTAGGTAAGCAAGTGCCTCGTCGTGGGCACTGGCTGTTGGCGGCGCTAGGGCGGCTGATTTTGACTGTTATGGGGTGGCGTATTGTTGGTGATTTGCCCGATACGCCTCGGGCAGTTTTGGCGGTGGCGCCACACACGTCGAACATAGACGGGGTCATTGGTATCAGTGCTATTCAGTCTTTGCGCTTGGATGTGCGCTTCATGGGTAAGCACACGTTGTTTAAAGGTCGTCTTGGGCGGTTCATGTACTGGCTGGGCGGCATCCCTGTGAATCGAGAAAGTGCCAGGGATGTGGTGGACCAGACGACGTCGGTGATGGGGGAAACACCATTTTGGCTTGGGCTAACGCCGGAGGGGACGCGTAAAGGCGCCAAGCGTTGGAAAACCGGGTTTTACCGTATTGCTGAGCAAATGCAGGTGCCGATTGTCGTGTTAGGTTTCTGTTACCGGCGCCGGCAGGTCCGGATTGTAGATTGCTTTCTGCCGACGGGCGATATTGATGCTGATATGGCGCGAATGACCGCGTCGTTGGCGGATATTGTTCCGCGCAAACCTGCGCAGTTATCCGCCCCGCTGAAAGCGGAAAAAGCTGCTCGCGGCATTGATTGATTCAGACGTTGGCAGTTTTGCCGGACTGATCAAGGAGATGCTGGCGGTGCTGGGCGGATTGTAGCGAAAAGGATAGGGGGTGATGTAGTTCGCTGATGAGTGTTTGCTGTTCCTGATCGAAACCTTCGAAGTTGGCAATTTCTATGATGCCCAGAGGGTGGTCTCCTTGGATCAGTGGCCAGAGTAGCACAGCTCCTGGAGGACTTTTCCCCTGCCCGGTTTCCAAATCCAGATAATGTTTTGGAACCTGATGTTGTTGTATGAGCAAACGTTGATTCAGAGCGGCGCCGAGTAGCCCTTCATCGGCGGGTACTACCTCTCTGGCCTGCGCTTCGCCACTTAAGGCCCAGCTGGCTTTGCGAATAAGCTGATTACCTTCAAGCATGTAGGCTGCGCCAATTTTCGCACCTACGTGCTGTACTAAATAGCTCAGCACCCGTTCGAGTAATTGCGAGGGAGTCAGATTACCGGCGATTTGCCCCATAAAGAGATTGAGCTGCTGCTGTCGGTTGGCGTCTTTCTCTGCCTGTGCGCGCCAGCGATTCAGTTGTGCAGATTCGTGTGCTAGCAACAAATTGTTGGCGAAGTTACGCCGGGCGCTGATGTCGAGAATATAACCGTTCACTGTGCAAATCATCAGTGGAATGGAGAAGGATAGCATTATTAACAGAAGATGAATGTTGAGCGCTGTAATCATGCTAATCGCGAGGGCAAACACCGCAGCGATGATGGCGGTAATTAAGGTTTGCCGTGGTGGCAAGCGTAGAATAGAGAACGCGATAATAAGTAGGTAGATGCTTTCAAAGGATGAAACTTGCCCTGGGAAGCTACTATTGAAGCGAATGCCCCCCAGAATGGTGCCTGAGAGTGACAACCACAAAGCCAGATACATGACGCTAATGGCGTGTGGGCGCAACCAGTCTAAACGGGTGCAGCACCAGAGGCCTACCAAAGCCACGGCAATGGGGTACACACCATAATTGCGCCAGGCTGCCATTTCCGGTGTTTTTACTATTAGGATAACGGGCACTACCACGAGCAGGTAAAGGCCAAGCATCAGATAGATTGAGCGATTGATCAGATCCAGTGTGCGGTCATGAGAGTGTTGCTTATAGCGCTGCTCTAGGTCGCGATCAAACTGAACCATAAAGGTATTGAGTGCATCGCGAAGAATGCTTTCCTGTTGTGGGTCGATGGTCTGGTCGGTCTGGAATTGCTCTGCGTCGTTCATGACGTAACCTGATTATTCTTTGTTATGTTTTTGTTGCTCGCGCTTATGTTGATTCCGATACGATCACAGCGCACTATTTCCACTGGAATCAAGGCGCATACTATGGGTTTTTAATCGCTCCCTAGTGCTACCTTATACAACAATGCCCACATCTGACAGGAAACATCATGACCGATACTGCCCGATTTGAACAAGCCCAGAAAGATGTTAAAACCCTTGATAGCAAACCGTCCAATAATGACTTGCTGTTTCTTTATGCCCATTTCAAGCAGGGCAGCACGGGCGATGTGTCTGGCAAGCGCCCAGGAATGATGGATATGGTGGGACGTGCCAAGTATGACGCTTGGGCCAAGTTGAAAGGGTTGAGTGCGGACGAAGCCAAAGGCAAATATATCGACAAGGTGGACGCTTTGTTGAAAAGCCATAAAAGCTGATTGCTTACCGTGGTGAGTGCGTCATGCACTCACCATCCGCTATTTCTTAGCCTGTATTGCTTTTAGGGTTTATTTTTTCGTAACCCGTTGCCACATCCCGCTGCCAAGTATTTGTCCACGTTTTTACCCCGCTAACGGGTCTTTTCAGGGTATTGTGCTTCTAGCGTCGGACGTTGGCGCATAGAGGTTGAGCACGCTAGGTGTATCCGCCCGCCCGTTAGGGGCATTTCGGTGCGATCAGTGATTTCAGTAAAGTCCGTACCCTCCGCCAACGGTTGACCAGCAAGGAGATAAAAATTAAAGCGCACCCCGCCAGCTGGATCCAGGTCATGTGTTCGCCGAACCAGGCCGCCGCAATTAATGCTGTCCACATGGGTTCCAGCACCATAATCACTACACCGTGACTGTTTAGGGAAAGGCTTTGTGCATAGGTCTGAACCAGAAAACGCAGCGCTGTGCCAATGCTGGCACTGAGCACAATCCACATCACCAGAGTGGGGGTCATCGACGTAAACACCGGAACCCAGGGTTCACTGAAGGCTGACAGCGTACCGGTCACCAGAGCCACCACGGCCAACACGACGGTAGTCAGTGCCATGGCCGGTATACGTGGGTGTTCGATACTCTCACCGCTGGCTGATTGGATGGCGATAGTATTGGCCGCGCGAGTATTGAGGTTGAAGTACAGTGCAAAGATGGTCGCGGCGGCCACAAAACAGAGCTGGCCCACATCTAGATGCAACCCTTGCTCAAGTGATAGTAGGGCCAAGCCTCCGGCAGCCACAGGCAAGGCCAGCCAAGTGCTGGTGGGCACCGTTTCGGCAAAGACAATACGGGCAATCACTGGCACCAGCACCACTCCCAAGCTGGTCAGGAAAGCGCCTTCGCCCACGTGATCACCCACCGCTAGGCCGACAATCCAGAAACTCATCGCGGTGCCGAATACCAGCCCCACGCGCGCGCTGCGTATCAGCTGCTGGCGCGACAGCCGGCGCAGCTGGCGATGGGCTATGCAGCCTAGCAGCACAGAGGCTAGCAGAAAGCGCAGTGACATGAACAACAAGGGAGGCATGGCCAGTACGGCTTCTTTGGAGAACATCCAGCTGATGGCAGCCAGAAGGGTGACCACTAGAAGCAGCAGGTCGGCTTTATGAGCTTGGCGGATAGTCACTGAGCAGAGTTCGCAGTTGAGACAGACCGGCGATGGTAGCACAGGCGTGTTGGCGGGTAATGGCTGGTGAAATGTCGCTTTGATGGTCAGAGTAGGTGGCGTCGCACAACACAAATGACCGATTGTACGAGGACAATGGATGTTTGCAGCCTGGAAAAACTGGCGTGATGCCCGACGCGTTAAGAAAATGGGCTATACCCGCGAGGAGTGGGAGGCCGCTGTGGCGGACTGGCCATTAATGGTTCGATTTGAGGGGCAAGAGCGGCAGGCATTGTTTGATCTGTCGCTGCGTTTTCTGGCCCGCAAAAGCATTGCGTCTGGCGGCGGCTTTGCCTATACCGATGCCATGTGCCTGAAAGTGGCCACCATGGCTTGCGTGCCGATTCTGTACCTAGGGTTGGACTGGTATGACGGTTGGTACACGGTGATTTTGTATGAGGATGCGTTCATTCCTAATCGCCCTCATTTCAGTGAGGATGGCGTTGTTCATACTCGAGGTCCGGTGTTGGCTGGAGAGGCTTGGCACCAGGGGCCGGTTATTCTCTCTTGGGACGCGATTGAGGAGGCTTGTGCCCCGAGCAATCAAGCCAGTAATGTGGTGATTCACGAGATGTCCCACAAACTGGATATGCGCCGCAATGGTGCCAACGGCAGGCCGCCACTGCATACCGGGATGAACCCGAAGCAATGGCATGAAACCTTTACCGCATGCTGGGAAGAGCTGCTGAGCGATTATCAGCACCACCGGCACATGCCGGTGGATGTCTATGCGTTGACCGGCCCGGGTGAATTTTTTGCGGTGTGTAGCGAGGCGTTTTTTGAAGGGCCGGATCAGCTTTACAAGGACTGGCCGGCGCTGTACCGCTTGTTGGCCCAGTTCTATCGGCAGGGAGAGCGATAATGAAGTTTATATTCGAAGTGAGGGTGAAGCCTGGCTTTAGCGTGGATGAGTATGCTAAGGGTTGGGTGGAGGCCAGTGAAATTATTCAGCAAAGTGCTGGGGCAAAAGGGACTTACCTGCACCGCAAAATTGGCTACTCTGATACGGTGCTGGCCATCGCTCATTGGGAGAGCAAGGCACACCGTGATGCTAAAGACGATAGCCGTAGCGCAAAGGTAAAAGCGATTTTGGAAAAGCACGCCAAGGTGGTTGAGGTCAGCGTAATCGGCGAGTACGACGAGCCGCAGTGGCAGGTGTTGCCGCCGAGAAAGGTTTAGCGGTTTCGTCGAAAGTAAACAGGGCAGGGAGACGCGAGTAGCGAGCACCCCTGTGCAGTAGTAGTAGCCTACAACAGGGGCGGTTGCTTTAGGAATCAGCCTTCCGGCAGGGTGATATTCAACTCTAGAATTTCACACCCGGATTCCCGGTCTACCTGGACGTTCACGGCGTCTTGGTCCACAGGAACATATTTGCGGACCACCTGAAGCAGCTCTTCTTGAAGCTGCGGCAGATAATCTGGGCCACCGCGTGTGGAGCGTTCGCGGGCCACAATGATCTGCAAGCGCTCTTTCGCCACTGATGCCGTGTTCTGCTTTTTGGGAAGCAAATAACTAAAGATGCTCATCCGTTAGCCTCCAAACAGACGGCCGAATAGACCTTTCTTATTCGTGGTGATAAAGCGATGCGGTAATTGCTCGCCGAGGAAACGGGCCACGGCGTCGCTATACGCTTTTCCTGCATCGGAATCCGTGTCCAGAATTACCGGGCTACCAGCGTTACTGGCATTGAGTACGGCCTGGGATTCCGGCACTACGCCGAGTAACTCGATGGCAAGGATTTCCTGCACGTCTTCCACCGAGAGCATCTGCCCGTTTTCCACCCGTTCCGGGGAGTAGCGGGTCAGCAACAGGCGGGCAGGGATATCCCCATCACCCTGTTCGGCGTGGCGAGTCTTGCTGGCAAGGATGCCGATGATGCGGTCGGAGTCCCGCACGCTGGAGACTTCCGGGTTGGTGACGACGACGGCTTCGTCGGCGAAATAGGCGGCCATAAGGGCGCCTTTTTCGATGCCGGCGGGGCTGTCGCAGATGATGTAATCCATCTGCATGTCGTCACGCAGGGCGTTTAGTACGCTTTCCACACCTTCGATGGTAAGGGCGTCCTTGTCGCGAGTCTGAGAGGCCGGGAGGATGAACAGGTTGTCCACCTTCTTGTCCTTGATCAGTGCTTGCTTGATGTTGGCATCGCCACTAATCACGTTGACCAGATCATAGACCACACGGCGTTCGCACCCCATGATCAGGTCCAGATTGCGCAGGCCTACATCGAAATCAATCACAGTGGTTTTAAAACCGCGCAGGGCAAGGCCTGTGGCCAGCGCTGCACTGGTGGTGGTTTTGCCGACGCCACCCTTGCCGGATGTCACGACCACGATCTTCGTCACGCTCTTCTCCTTACCTTCATGTTTCATACACGCTAGTTCAGCGCGGTAAAATGCATCGCATCGCCCTGCATGCATAGATGCACAGGCTTGTTACGGTATGACTCGGGCAGGTCTTCGGCTACCCGGTAATGGCCGGCAATGGATACCAGTTCGGCATTCAGTTGCTGGCAAAAAATACGCGCGCTGGTGTTGCCGCGAACACCGGCCAGGGCGCGGCCACGCAAGTTACTGTAAACGTGGATGTTGCCGTCGGCCATGATTTCGGCACCAGTGCTAACCGGGGCCAGCACAATCAGATCGCCACGGCTGTAAACCTGCTGACCGGAGCGTACCGGCTGGTCGATCACCATGGTTTCAACGTGTTGTGCTGCGGGCGTGGCTTCGGGAGCGTCCTCGTTGCTGGCCGGTGCAGGTTCAGTGCGTCGGGGTATATCACGGCCGCCTGCTAGGCTTAGGGTGCCTAGGCCTAGCATCGATGCGGTATCTGCATCTATATGTTCACTGCGGGCCAGAGCCACCAGGTTGACTCCCAAGCTACGCAGGGTGTCTACGGCCGCCATCAGAGCCACAGGGTCGTTGTCCAGCTCAGGGCTGACATCAATCACCACAGGGGCATCCTGCAGCCACTGGGCGGCATCCTCCAGACGTTGGCTCACCTGCTGGTGAAGCACGTTGGTATCCAGGTTTTTCAGCTGGAGGACCGTCATCATTAGCATGCGGCCCTTGAATTCGATTGCGGTTTTTTCTTCGACGACTGCTGTCATTACTGACCTGTTGTCCGAGGGGCAAAGGGAGGCGAAATAGTGCTCCGGGCCCGGTGGGGCGTAATTTGGGCAAGACTAGACGAAAGCGACCATGCGTAAAAGCACTAAAAGGCTGATCTGAATGTTAAATCTGTTTGAAAACGAGCGTGAGGGGGATTAACTGCTGGAAAAAGCGGCATTTTGGCGAAGAATGCGAGTGTTGCGATTTTGTGAAAATGAGCACTGGTTAATGTTTGTGTGGGCACGAGCGCACGGCTTTCCCTTTCAAGATAGCGCTCTTTAACTCGGTATGATGGGGAGAAGGAGAGGGGCACAGTGGTTTTGGCCACTGCGCCCCTTAGGGGGGTTATATCATTGGTCGTTCGGCGTGTACTTGCACCTCCTTCAGATCCTTGTCAAAGGCGTCGGTGAGCAGGCAATCGTAACGCATGGCGTCGTACTCATTGATGGCCTCCACCTGGCTCTCATTGATGATGCCTTTGCGCGCCGCATCCTGAAGCTTTTCCAGTACGGTCTTGCCTTCCAGCTGACCTTTGCCCTCTGCTTTTAGATACGCTAGGAATCCAGGCTCCACTTCCAGTAGTTTGTTGAAGGTGGCTTCTACGCGGCCAATGGAATCTTCCGGGTCCTGGGAGATATAGGCCGGCTCTGCCAAGGCATCGCGTACTGAGCTGGGTTCCATGATCATTTGCCCAAGAGCGCGGATTTGGTCATCGCTTGGGGCTTGAGCCTTGCAGGGTCGGCCCAGCGGGAAGAGCAGACGCTTAAGCACACGGCCGATACCGAAAAAACCAAAGTTGCTGGTGAAGGCCTCTAGAGAATCGTGGGCTCGACTGAAAGCCAAGCGCAGGGCGTAATGCGCGTGGGCATCGTTTGCCTCGTCGCGGGGCAGAGTGGCGTGATACTTGAGAATCGCGCAGGCGATCAGCAGCTGGCTGTGTACATCCCCCAGGCGAGCAGACAGCAGTTCGCGCCGCTTGAGGTCGCCGCCGAGCAGGGCAAGGGCCATGTCCGAGGTGCTGGCCAGCACTGCACTGTAACGGTTGATCAGGCGATACCAGGGAGCACTGAAGGCATCAGCATTGCCCGGAGCGTCGGACAGGTAGGGGCTGGCTAATGCTTGGGCAATGGCACTGCTGATATTACCCAGAGTATGACTTGCGTGTGAGAAGAACAGAGCATCAAAATCCTGCAGCCCCTGCTTTTTATCTTCCGCCTGAATGGCTTGCAGTTCATCGTAAAGGAACGGGTGACAACGCATGGCCCCTTGGCCAAAGATCATCAACGAGCGGGTGAGAATATTGGCGCCTTCCACGGTAATGGCAATAGGCGTGGACTGATAAGGCAGGGCCAAGAAGTTCCTTGGACCGAGTTGAATGCCACGCCCGCCAGCGATATCCATGCCGTGGTTGATCAGCTCGCGCATCATTTCGGTGGCATGGTACTTGGCCATGGCCGTAACCACAGACGGAGCGCCGTCTTCCAGTGAGCGAGTTACCAGATGACGGTAAGCTTCCAGGGTATAGGCCAGTGCCGCCACATTTGCAGAGGCTTCCTGCACCCCTTCGAATTCACCTACGGCCGTATTGAACTGGCGCCGGATGCGCCCAAAGGCGCCGGTCATGCGGTAGCCCATTTCGCCACTGGCCGTGGCCAGTGCAGGCAGAGAGACGCCGCGGCCAGCACCAAGACACTCAATCAGCATGCGCCAGCCTTTACCGGCCATATCCGGCCCCCCGATGATGGCATCCAAGGGTACGAACACATCTTTGCCGTTGATGGGGCCGTTCATGAACGGTGAGCCGGGGTAGTGCCGGCGACCGATTTCCACCCCTTTGGTATCGGCGGGAATCAGCGCACAGGTAATGCCTAAGTCCTCGGTATCACCGAGCAGCTTTTCCGGGTCATACAGTTTGAAAGCCAAGCCGACGACTGTAGCTACGGGGGCCAGGGTGATCCAGCGTTTGGCGAAGTTCAGGCGCATGCCCAGCACTTCCTTACCGTCAATCTTGCCTTTGCAGATGACCCCGGTATCGGGGATGGCCCCTGCATCGGAGCCGGCTTCTGGCCCAGTGAGCCCAAAGCAGGGGATCTCATCGCCCTTGGCGAGACCGGGCAGCCAGCGGTCTTTTTGTTCCTGGGTGCCGTATTCGGCTAGCAGTTCACCGGGGCCAAGAGAGTTGGGCACCATGGCGGTGACGGCGGCAGTAAGCGAGCGGGTTGCGATTTTGCTCATGATGCGACTTTGCGCATAGGGTGAAAAAGCTTTGCCGCCATACTCGGTAGGAATAATCAGGCTGAAGAAACCCTTGTGCTTAAGGAAATCCCAGACTTCCTCAGGCAGGTCGCGCAGTTCGTGGAAAATTTGCCACTCATCTAGCATGTCACACAGTTCAACCACTTCATTGTCGATGAACGACTGCTCTTCTTCGGTGAGGGAAGTGAACTGGATATGGGCAAATTTTTCCCAGTCTGGCCGGCCGGAGAATAGGTCGGCCTCGAACCAGGTGGTGCCCGCTTCAATGGCTTCCCGTTCGGTATCGCCAATGGCAGGCATAACCTTGGCCAACGCGTTGTAGACTGGTTTAGTAATAAATTTTTGTCGCAGGTCCACGTGGTTAAGCACGGTGACGCCAGCAGCGAGCAGAATGAGGGAAAGGGGGTGGAACAGCCAAGATGCGAGGAAGCCGCAGAGCAGCCACACGATAACGAAAACGGCACTGCCAATGCCTCGGCTGATTTGCTGATAGAAGAGGGTCATCAGCGTGGCAATTAACAACACAATAGCCAAGAGGCTAAGCATGGTGATCTCCTTTGCCTGGGGTGAATGCCTTCCAACATGCGGCTATCGTCCATGGCGAAGGTATGAAACCGTTACCATGAACTGCAAACCACACATCTAATTTCAGTCTAACGCGCTAACGCCTCAGGTTGCACAGGGTTTAACCAGATTTAATCTGGACGATAGCTTACACTTGGTACCACTTTGAATGCGTTTTCAGGAGCATAGCGTTGCAGCCAAACAGCCCTATCATTGAAGCTACCGAGCAGAATATTCAGCAAATCCTTGAACAGTCCCAGCAGATTCCGGTGATCGTGGGTTTCTGGGCGAGTTGGAGCGAACCCTGTCAGCAGATGGCGCCAATCCTAGAGCGCCTAGTCAACGAATATCAGGGCAAGGTGATTCTGGCCAATGTGAATGCCGATGAGCAGCAAATGTTGGCCAGTCAGTTTGGTGTGCGCAGCCTGCCCAGTCTCAAACTGGTGTTTCAAGGAAAGTTGGTCAGCGAGTTGGATGGAGCCCAGACCGAAGGCGCGATACGCCAGTGGTTGGCTCCTGTGGTGGACCCCGAAGCCGCACAGCAGCAACAGGAAGAAGGGTTTATCGAGCAGGTGCGTATGGCCATTGAAGCCGGCCACACCGAGCAAGCAGAAGGGGCATTGCGCCAGACGCTGGAGCAGAGCCCAGACAAGCATGCCATTCGCGCCTTGTTGGTAGAACTGCTGTTGGGTGAAGGCCGTCTGGATGATGCCCAGTCGGTGCTGGCACAAGTGACAGAAGATGCGGAGCCTCTACGGCCGTTCCGGGCGCGCTTTGCATTGTTGGATAAATTGGAAGGTGCAGGGCAAAGCTTGGCGGATTTGTCTGCCCGTATTGCCGACAAGCCGACTGCCGAGGATCTTTATGCCTACGGGCTGCAGGCCGCTGCCGCTGGCCAGTTCAAGCAGGGGCTTGAGGCGCTGCTGCAGCTGCTCTGCAACCACAGTGATTTCCGCGATGGAGTGGCGCGTAATGCGTTGCTAGAAGTGTTCGAATGCCTCCCTAAAGGCGATCCACTGGCCAGCGAATATCGCCGTAAGATGTTTAACTACCTCTACTAATCTATCTGCTTACTGCGGGTAACGGGATCTCCGTTGCCCGTCTTGCCTACTTTTTGTGCCGGATTGCCGCTCAGAATGGCCCTTTGTCCTTTTATTGTGCATGCCGGGCATCCCTTCCGTTCTATGGCTCTTTATTCGTTAACTCAATGCTGAGTGTGTGCGCCGGTGGTGCGCATGGCTGAGTTAATGTTCATTTGTGGTGCGAGATAAGTTTGGTTAGTCGCTAACCACTTGAAATGGTGCGCACTATTATGTGGCATGATTATTGAATGCTCCTTGCCGGTGCAAATTTCCGGCGCGTGTTGTGTTGGTGCATGAGGACAAGGAGAGAGGCAATGAAAATGCTGACAGCGGTGGTTAAGCCGTTTAAGGCCGACCAGGTACGTGATGCCCTGGCCCAGGTGGGGGTACAGGGAATGACGATTACCGAGGTAAAGGGGTTTGGCCGTCAAAAAGGGCACACTGAACTGTATCGGGGGGCGGAATACGTGGTGGATTTTGTTCCCAAGGTGGAGTTGGAGTTGGCGGTCAGTGATGAGCAGCTGGACCAGGCCATCGACGTCATTATGAAGGCCGCGGGGACGGGCAAGATTGGTGACGGTAAAATTTTTGTGACGGATCTTGAGCAGGTTATCCGTATCCGTACCGGAGAAATTGGCAGCGAAGCCATTTAAGGGGCCCATAATGAAAAAATTGATTGCTGTATTGTTGATGCTGCCCTCGTTGGCTCTGGCCGATGGCCTGGATACCGGTGACAGCGCCTGGATTCTCACTGCCACCGCGTTGGTGTTATTTATGACGCTGCCGGGTTTGAGCCTGTTCTACGGTGGGCTGGTACGCAGCAAGAATATCCTCTCGGTGTTGATGCAGTGTTTTGCTATTACCTGCGCTGTGTCGCTAGTGTGGTTGGTCTGTGGTTATTCTCTCGCTTTTTCCGATGGGGGCAGCATGAATGCCTGGATTGGTGGCTTGGACCATGTTTTCTTTTCTGGAATCAACCGCGATACCTTGGAAGGCACCTTACCGAAAAGTTTGCATGGGTTGTTTCAGATGACCTTTGCGATCATCACCCCGGCGCTGATCGTCGGTGCCTTTGCCGAGCGTATGCGCTTCGGTCCCATGCTGGCGTTTTCTATTCTCTGGTTGTTGGGTGTGTATATTCCTGTTTGTCATTGGGTTTGGGGCGGCGGCTGGTTAGCCGATCTGGGGCTGTATGATTTTGCCGGAGGCACCGTGGTGCATATCACCGCCGGTGTGGCGGCGTTGGTGGCAGCGGTGGTGCTCGGTAACCGTAAAGGCTTCCCCACCCAAGGCATGATGCCGCACAACATGACCATGACGGTAACCGGTGCCGGCATGTTGTGGGTGGGCTGGTTCGGCTTTAACGGTGGCTCTGCGTTAGCCGCCAATGGTGATGCAGCCATGGCGATGCTGGTAACGCACATTTCTGCCGCCGCCGGTTCACTGGCCTGGATGACCATGGAATGGAAAAAATTCGGTAAGCCGTCTGCTCTGGGCATTGCCACGGGCATGGTTGCAGGGTTGGGAACCATTACCCCGGCGTCGGGCTTTGTTAGTCCGGCCGCTGCGCTGGTGATTGGTCTATCGGCTGGCGTGATCTGTTTTTACATGGTGATCTTTGTTAAGCACAAGCTGAAAATCGATGACTCCCTTGATGTTTTCCCTGTCCACGGTATTGGCGGCATCCTTGGCACTTTGTTGGCAGGGGTGTTTGCCTCTACGGAGTTGGGTCTGTTCTCCGGCTACGGGTTTGCCAAACCGGAATACACCATGCTGGATCAGCTGGGTGTGCAGGCGTTGGGTGTGGTGGCAACCTTTGTGTACACCGCCTTGGTGACGTGGGGCTTGCTCAAGCTGGTAGGCTTGTTTGCACCGTTACGGGTCACCGCCGAGGAAGAGACCCAGGGCCTGGATATTGCGTTGCATGAAGAGCGCGGTTATGACCTTTGATTACAGCACTGAAATCCGATTATCAAGCAACCGATAAGCTCGGAATTTTGCCAGGCTTTTTTGGCCTGTAAGGACTCATCTGCGGCTATTGCCACCCTCTGAGCCTTTCTATAAGGTACGGGTAAGTTTCGAACGCTCGTTTGAATTGGCTCGCAGCAACAAAGACTGTGCCAGCCCTGTGAGAGGGGGCGTCGAAGTTACATCGATAGGTTTAAGGAGAAACGAAAATGAGCCTCGAATTTTTGTCTGACGAATGGTTTGCAAAAGTAAAAGAGATCCGTGAAGGCGCGGGTAACCTTGAAACGCCAGCAGCGTTGGCTGACTTGGTGATCAACATCAGCGTTAATGCTGATGGTGACGATAAAAAGCTGGCTTTGGTTGGCGGCATGATTGAAGAAGGTCATCACGCTGACGCTCCGACTACCATGATTCTGCCGGCCGACTTGGCCAAGCGCATCTTCATCGAAGGTGACCAGTCTGCAGGCATGCAAGGCTTTATGAGCGGCCAGATTCGCGTTGAAGGCGACATGAGTAAACTGATGGCTTTGCAAACCGCACAGCCTTCTGCTGATCAGCTTGCCATGATGAAGCAGATCCAGGACGTGACTGCCTAATATTGGCAATCCGATCTGAAAAATGCCCGCCTTGTGCGGGCATTTTTTTGAAAACGCACAATGTCCCATGCTCGGGGCATTGTGCGCGTTAGCTATTCATATATCCGTTTCTCAATGTCATTCAGGTTCTGCAATGGCGTGCTTATGGTCACCGGGTGTACAGGAACCTGGTCTAGCCAGCCGTGCGCACTGCGCTTGCCTGCATCCAGATAATCACCCAGCGCTCCCTGCCAATGTTCGGCATATAAGGCCAAGCATAGCGGTTGTCGACGTAGTGTGTCGTGGACAACGCAGATATGCTCAGATGACGCCGAGGCCAGTAAACCCTCGATCATTTCAGCGGCTGGTTTTAGTAAGTCACAGGGCAGGCACAGGCACAGACCATGACTTGCGGCTAGTGCTGTTTCTAGTCCGGCCAGCGGACCGCAAAAACCTTCGCGTAGATCCGCAACGACTTCATCACCCCAAGCGTGGTAGCGGTCAATATTGCGGTTGGCGCTAATCACAATGCGGCTGGGACGAGGAAGGAGATTATCGAGCAGATGAGCGACCAGCGGCTTGCCGTCCAGTTCCACCAGTCCTTTGTCGGCACCGCCCATGCGTTGGCCCTGTCCGCCGGCCAGAATGATTAAGGTATAGTCGACCATATTGCCTTCTCGTCGTGCTCTCGCGTTGGGTTCTAGGGGCGAATCGGCTATGCTCTGCGCGCGCGTTGGGCGATGTTAACAGCTTGTATTTTGCCCGCCCCGAGTGCAGACACGTTTCAGGGAAATTATGTGACTACCGCCCGTAATCATCTTACCGATTTAGTGCGCTTTGCGCCGCTTCTGCCTGGGTATCAGCCCCGTGAACCGCAACTAGAAATGGCGGATGCGGTGGAAGACGTGATTGGCAGTGGTGCCACGCTGTTAGTAGAAGCGGAAACGGGCACCGGTAAAACGCTAGCTTACCTAGTGCCTGCACTGCTATCGGAAGGCCCGACGTTGGTGTCCACTGGCACCAAAAGCTTGCAGGATCAGCTGTTCTTTAAAGACCTGCCCATGGTCAAGAAGGCGCTGAACTTGCCGCGTAAAGTGGCGCTGCTAAAAGGGCGCGCTAACTACCTATGTCCGTATCGATTGGAGCTGCATCAAGAAGACGCCCGTTTTCTCACCCGTGAGACCGTCGGGCAGATGCAGATTGTGTCGCACTGGGCAGCGCGCACTCGCACTGGTGATATCGCTGAGCTGCAACAGATTCCGGAAGATGCGCCAGTATGGCCCTGGGTAACCAGCACCGCGGACAATTGCCTGGGAACGGAATGCCCCCGCTATAACGAATGCCCGTTGATGAAGGCGCGTAAAGAGGCTCAAGAAGCAGACTTAGTGGTGGTTAACCACCACCTGTTTTTCGCCGATGCAGCGTTACGCGGCAATGGTGCTGCCTCGGAGTTGCTGCCCACCGCCAATACGGTGATTTTCGATGAAGCCCATCAGCTACCCGAAATCGCGGCGGCGTTTTTCGCCGACACATTGAGCACCAGACAGATTCAGGAATTGGGCCGCGATAGCCTGTCTGAAGCGGGCCATACCGCCGCGGATCTGGCGGAGCTAAATCGCCTAGTGGCCGCCGTAGATAAAAGCAGCATGGATTTGCGTTTAAGTCTGGGGGACGGCGAGCGCCGTGAGCCCTGGACGGAAGTGGCAGAGAATAAGGCGGTGATTGAGGCCGGAGAGGCACTGTTGCAGGCTTTGCAGGAGCTGGACGCATTTCTCGGACCTCTGGCCAAGGCGAGCCGGGGGATGGATGCCTGCTCTCGGCGCGCCAGTGAACAGGTGGATTGCCTGGCCGCCTACTTGAAAGGCGGGCAGCCGAATCGAGTGTACTGGTTTGAAACCTTCAAACGCTCTGTGGTCTTGCACAGCACGCCGTTGTCCGTGGCGGCCCAGCTGCGAGCCCAGCGTGAGCGCAACCCGTGTAGCTGGATTCTCACCTCAGCCACGCTGTCGGTGGGCGGACGCTTTGAACATATCCAGCACCGTTTGGGGCTGGATTCTGCCCGTACCCTTAGGTTGGAGAGCCCTTTCGATTTTAAGCGCCAGGCCGTGTTCTATGCCCCGGAAGGGCTGCCGGCGCCGAATGATAGCGAGTACACGGCGCAACTCACCGCGGCCATGGTACCGGTCATTAATGCAGCCAGGGGCCGCACTTTTTTCCTGTTTACGAGTCACAGAGCGTTACGTGAAGCTGCGGCTATCCTTCGCCAGAAGCTTGATTACCCTTTGTTGGTGCAGGGTGAGGCCGGGCGGCGTGAATTGCTTGATGCGTTTAGGGAAAAGGGCAATGCCGTGTTGTTGGGAACCAGCAGCTTCTGGGAAGGCATTGATGTACGTGGTGAAGCGCTCAGTTGTGTGATTATCGATAAACTGCCATTTGGTTCACCCGGTGATCCGGTGGCGGCGGCGCGCATCGAGCATATTAACCGCAATGGCGGTAATGCATTTCGTGATTACCAGCTTCCCCAAGCGGTGCTGGCCCTGCGCCAGGGAGCCGGGCGGCTGATTCGTGACCCGAAAGATACCGGGTTGCTGGTAGTTGCAGACCCGCGTTTGCTGACGCGTAGTTATGGCAAGTTGTTTGTTAACAGCCTGCCCAACATGACCCGTACCCGTAAGTTAGATGTGGTTCAGCGGTTTTTTGATTATCTGGCCGCTCAGGGCCAGGAAGCGGGAAAAATGGAATCATGACGCGACTACTTGCATTAGAAACCGCAGGAGAAACCTGCTCGGTGGCGCTGTTGGATAATGGCAGTGTAATCGAACGCTTTGAGCAAGCGCCTCGTCAGCAGACCGAGCGGGTATTGCCCATGGTTGAGGGGGTGCTGGCGGAGGCGGGTTTCCGGCTTACCGATCTTGATGGCATTGCTTTCGGGCATGGTCCGGGTGCATTCACCGGTGTGCGGGTTGCGGCTGCTGTAACCCAGGGTTTGGCCTTCGCGGCGGATCTACCGGTGGTAGGGGTTTCCACTTTAGCGGCTTGTGCGCTGAGCGCGCAGGCACTGAAGGTGAATCCGCATGTTATTGCTTGTTTTGATGCGCGCATGGGCGAGCTTTACCTCGGCGCCTATGAGTGTGAGCCGGGCTCGGCTAATGCCGTGCTTTGTGATGGGCTGTTCAAGCCTGATGCTTTGCCAGAACTGCCGTGCGCTGAATGGATGATCGTTGGTTCCGGGTTGGTGTATCAAGACGCGCTGCGGGCGGCCTATGGCGCAAGCTTCTGCGTTGCTGACGCTCACCCCCGTGCGCAAGCTGTTGCGCAGCTGGCATTACCTGCATTCGAACGCGGAGAGGGCGTGAGTGCAGAACAGGCACAGCCTGTCTATCTGCGAGATCAAGTGATTCAGGGAGCAGTACGATGATCAACTGGGATCTTCCCAATGTGCATGAACTGACAGTGACCGTGCCTGCCGAAGCCATCGATGTGATGGGCCATGTGAACAACACTGAATATCTGCGTTTTATGGAGCAGATTGCCTGGCACCACACCACCGAGCTGGGGCTGGGCTGGGATCTGTATCAGAGGCTTAACCGGGGCATGGTAGCGCGCCATACCGAAGTGGATTATCTGGCGCCGGCTTTCGAGGGTGAGAACCTTAGGATCGGTACCTGGATTGTACAAAACGATGGCCGTATCAGCATTACGCGTCGTTACCAAATTGTGCGTGAATCCGACAGCCTAACATTACTGCGCGGGCGTACTCGGTGGGTGTGTGTGGCACTGGATTCCGGCAAACCACGGCGTATGCCTGTAGAATTTCTACAGGGCTATAAAGTGACGGCGGACGAATAGGGCACCGCCGTTTTCTAAATCGGGTCTGCGTAACCTCAAGCTGGTGCCGAGGCACGTTGTTTCAACGCACGTTTGGTTTCTAGCGTTACAATCAATAAGGACTTTCCATGGATTGGTTCCAAGCCTTGGTTCTTGCTCTGATACAGGGGCTTACTGAGTTTCTTCCTATTTCCAGTTCCGCTCACCTGATTCTGCCGTCCCAAATCCTCGGGTGGCCAGATCAGGGATTGGCGTTCGATGTGGCTGTGCATTTGGGGACCTTGCTGGCAGTGATGATGTATTACCGCCGTGATTTGATTGCCATGGTGGGGGGGGCCGGCCTAGCCGTTCAGCAGCGCCGGATGAATGATGACCTGAAGTTGGGTTTGTTGGTGGCGTTGGCCACCATTCCAGCGGTGGTGTTTGGTTTCCTCGGTGATGACTTTATTGAGCGTGAACTACGCTCAGCGTTGGTAATTGCTATCACCACGCTGGTATTCGGCGCGTTGCTATGGGCGTCTGATGCTTTTGGTAAACGGGAGTTTTCGTTGGCTAGGTTAGGCGTTGCAGGTGCCATTTTTATTGGCCTGGCTCAGGCATTGGCATTGATTCCCGGCACTTCGCGCAGTGGTATCACCATTACTGCGGCATTGGCGCTGGGCTATCGTCGTGAGGATGCGGCTCGTTTCTCCTTTTTGTTATCGATTCCGGTGATCCTTGGGGCCGGGCTGCTTAAAACCAAAGATTTGATCGAGCAACAAGTGGTGGTGGACTGGGGGATGATGGCGCTGGGCGTTATCGTTAGTGCGGTAACCGCTTACCTGACCATTGTATTCTTCATTCGCTTGTTGGAGCGCGTTGGCATGCTGCCGTTTGTGGTCTATCGGTTGATACTCGGTGTGGCCCTGTTGTTCTGGTTGGCATGAGGCAGAGTGAGTGGTTGGACACTGTGCTTGGGTTATTACCCGGTTGCCCGAAAGGTCTTCCGGGTTTCTGGGTTGAAAATGAAGCCCAGGCCAGTGGGCAGGCGCTTGAGCTGGTGCTTGGCTGGCATGATGATTGCCTGGGCCTGTGGCGTCCCGGTGGCAAGCAAACGCCGCTGACGGTCAGTTTCTGTGACGGCAAGCAGGGGTACCGACTCACCCCCGAGCGGGTGCGCCATGAGCGTCTGATTAAGGCGCTGGGCAAGCCCAAAGACGATCGGATCCGGGTGCTTGACGCCACGGCGGGGCTTGGCAGGGATGCGGCCCTGATGGCACAGGCAGGGTTTCAGGTGATGCTGGCAGAACGTTCGCCGATTCTTCACGCGATGCTTGCTGATGGTCTGCAAAGGGCTCCTGCCAGCCTTGTTGCGAACATGCAGTTGCTGGCGTGCGCAGACAGCAAAATTGCTGAGCCATCTGCTCTCCACGCGGTGTACCTAGATCCCATGTTTCCCGCTCGGGAAAAAAGTGCGGCGGTTAAAAAAGACCTGCAGTGGTTGCAGCGGCTTTGTCCTTACCCGGATGAAGTAGAGGAACAGCAATTACTGGATTGGGCGCGTGCCCTTGGCGCTTCTCGGGTGGTTGTCAAACGCCCGGTAAAGGCGGGTTTTTTAGCTGGCGTAACACCGTCTTTTAGTCAAAAGGGCAAGGCGGTACGTTTTGATATTTATACCTGCCCCTGAGCACAACCCTACAGGTAATGACGGTCGATTCTTTTGGGAAGACACCGGCCACCCACAAGAGATGGCCGGAGATGTTTAATTTGCTTCAGATGACGCAGTAAGCAGGTTGCCCAGATTGCTAACCCGTGTGACACGCTGGATAGCGTCACTGATATCCGGGCTGAGAATGCGACTGGCTTCGTCATCAAGGGCCTGCAGTTTTTCATCAAACTCCAATGCGCCACTGCCTCCCGGTGTCACCAAACCCGTGGAATAAAGCTGGGCAATAAAGTTCTTTAACACCACTTTGTCGAAAAATTCCGGGGAATTAAACTCATAAAGCAGAGATAGCCGCTGTGCGGTTTGGTGTGCCAATTTGCCTAGTTGATCGGCGGTGAGCATTCCGGAGCCGTATTGCACCAGCAGTCGAATGGTTAGGTAGTAACGCTCCAGCGACGGCATCACTGTCTGGCCAAGGTGATCGAGCATGTCAGATTCATGAGTGTGAATCGCCGCCCCGTGCAAACAATCATTCTCACGGGTAATTAGTTGCTCTTGCTGTAGGACGGTGACGATATTATTGACGGCGGCTTCCAGCTCTTCATCGTTTTGCCAGTGCAAAAAGTACTCGTTACGCAGGAAGGGGTAGAGCAGACGAACCATGCTTTGCAGTACGTCGATGCTGACCGAGCGAGCATTCATTACCAAAGAGCAGATTAGCCCGGGGAGAATGAAAAGGTGCAGGCTGTTGTTGCGTACGTAGGCCATCTGCAGAGCAGTTTTTTCATCGGTGGTCACCACGTCACCCAGTTTGTGTTCGATCCGGTCCAGGAAGTCATGCTCAAGGCCATACTGGATAATGGCATCGGCGTCGTCAGTGGCGAGCGCGGCGCAATCACTGTAGGGCGCCTGTTTAAGCAGAGAGATGTAGAGGTTGAGTTGTTGGCGAAGTTGAGCCACATCCATGGTGTGCTTGGGTGATGCAAGTAACGCTAGGCTGAGCAAGTTAACCGGATTGGCCACTGCGGCTGCGTTGATGGATTCCACCACTTCTTGGCCCAGCTCTGCGACTGCATGTTTAAACCAGGCTGGGTTTTCCCCGGGGGCGATCGTTTCATTGCGCCATTTTGGATTGTGCCCGTCCAGATAGTCCACCAGCTTAATAGGCTCCCCAAAATTCAGGTGCACCTGGCCAAAGTGGCTACGCAGTACAGACAGTGACTTCATCAAGCCGCCCACCGATTCTTTTTGCTTTTTTTTGCCGTGCAGTTCGCCGATATAGGAGCCAGCTTCAATCACTTTTTCGTAGCCCACATAGACAGGCACAAAGGCAATCGGCTTGCGCGAATCGCGCAGGAAGCTGCGTACGGTCATGGCCAGCATGCCGGTGCGGGGCTTAAGCATGCGACCACTGCGGCTGCGACCTCCTTCTACAAAATATTCAATGGAAAAGCCGCGTGTGGTAATCGTGTGCAAGTATTCGCTGAATACGGCGGCGTATAGTGGGTTGCCACGGAAGCTGCGACGCATGAAGAAAGCGCCACCACGGCGCAGGACCGTTCCCACGATCGGCAGGTTCAGGTTAATACCCGCGGCAATATGCGGTGGAACCAAGCCGTTACGGAACATCACAAAGGACAGCAGTAGGTAATCTATGTGGCTACGGTGGCAGGGCACATAGATAACTTCGTGATCGCCGGCGACCTTGGTCAGGTTGTCCATATTGTAGAGGCGAATGCCTCCGTATAGGCGGTTCCATAACCAGTTTAAAAACAACTCAAGGGTTCGGATCACGGTGTGAGAATAGTCTGCTGCAATTTCCATGGCATAAGCGCGGGCCTTGGCTTCCAGCTTTTCTTCACTGAGGTCTTGCCGTTTCGCTTCAGCGCTAATGACTTCACGTACCGAGATGGAATCCACCACAGTGTTAGTCAGGGTACGCCTGTGCGACAGATCTGGCCCGATGGCGGCTTCCTGTTGGCGGCGGAAATGGACCCGCAGGATGCGTGATGCTTTGCGAACGGCTTGATCGTCAGTCTGGCACTGGTCGACTAGGGTGCGCAGTGATAGGGGCCGACTAAACTGAACGTAGAGCTGCCGTCCCTGAGTAATGATGATGAAGAATTTCTTGATGAAACCGGCGGGCGACCAGTTATCGGAGAACAGGATGCGCCACATTGAGTTCTCTTTTTCCGGCCGACGGCCCCAGAACACAGATACCGGCACCAGCTGAACATCCGCGTCGGGGTTAGCGCGCAGGACTGCGACCAGTTTTTCCAGACGGGGTGGTGAGACTGCGCGCCGCTGACGGCGGTTACCTATTTGCCGACGGTACAGCTGGAAATAGCTATGGTGAAGGTGCGTCTTGCCCAGCGTTAACCCTCGCAAGGCAGAGGAAAGCCCTAGTTGTCGGGCACTTTGGTCTGCCACGGCGGCATCCGCGGCCGAGCGGTCACTGAGCACATACACCACCGGTGTGTTGGCGGCGAGTTGGAGTTCCTTGGGGTCTGAAGGAAGTGCATTAGCGCGGGTGCACAAGCGTAAAAATATACGTATCAGGAAGAAACCTAGTCGGTCCAGGCCAAGCCAAGGTGTCATAGTCGGTTACAATTAACGAATGGGAGCTAAGTGTATCGAAAGCCCAGAGTCCGGAACACTAGCGGATATTTCAATTTGTTTCAGAAATGCTGCGCTTGGTATGCTGAAGGCTGACTCCTTCACGTTGAAGAGGTTCGCCATGATTAGACCTGCTATTATTGTGGGAATTCTTCCTGTTCATGGATAGCGCAAAGGAGCTTCCGGTGTCGACACCTCAATCCGGTATTTTTGACCGCAGTTATGCCCACCATCTGTTCTTCGAATTCAGCCTTGGTAGTGGCTTTGAGCTGGAGGCATTACGCGCCGCTCTGCGAGAGATTGTTGTACTGAAAAGTGAGAAAACCCCGGTTTTGTTGGCTTTCGGACCAGATCTTTGGGCCTGTTTTGATTCCCGTTTCAGCTTCTCCGCGTTTTCCCTAGAGGGACATATCCCGGCCACCCAGGGGGATTTATGGGTGTGGGTTCAGGCTAAAGAGTCTGGCGATCTATTCGATACTGCCATGCAGGTGCGCAAGGCGGTGGGTGATTTACTTGCAACTCAGCTTGAGTTGACGGCCTTTGTGTACCACGACATGCGAGACCTAACAGGGTTCGTGGATGGCATTGGTAACCCCACCGGCGAAAAGGCAGAAAAGGCTGCTTTTATTGCTGAACCTCACCCCGGTGCGGGGGGGAGCTGGGTGCTGACCCAGAAATGGATTCACGACTTGGACAAGTTTAACCAGTTACCGGTTAGTGAGCAGGAGAATGTGTTTGGCCGGACCAAAGAAGATGCTGTGGAGTTTGATGATGAGCGCATGCCCACGGATGCCCACGTTGGACGCGTGGATGTGGACCGTGACGGTGTAGCGCAAAAAATGTGGCGTCGCTCGGTTCCCTATGGCGACAGTGGCCAGCATGGTCTGTATTTTTTGGCATTTTGTTGCGAGTTGGACCGTTACGACTTTTTGCTACGCCGTATGTATGGCATTGCTGATGATTCAGTGAAAGATCGTCTACTGGACTTTACCCGTCCGGTGATGGGGTCCTGGTGGTATGCGCCGTCACAAGATTGGCTGGAGGCGCTCTGATCCAGCGATAGCTTGGGAAGTATTCTGTTGAAGAGCCACTAAGGGAGCCGCTAAGAGTGGCATTGTAGATGTATTATCAGCCTTCCACGCTGGTTCGCTCCCTAGGCTAAGGGAATAAGATAAAGAGCGGCACATTGGGGGCGCACGCCGAGTGCGCAAAGCGCTGTTCTAAGGCGTGTCTAAGGGCAATGGCCGTGAGCCTACCCCGCCGTTCCTGCCGCGTGAAAATAGGGCGCGGAGATGTTAGTCCTTTTCGCTCTGTGTGGTGTCTTTATTACCAGCATCAAGCCAGATAAACAGGGCGAAACATCCCGCGAAGATTAGAATGCCTGCAATCACAGCGATGCCTGCTAAAACCACGGTATCCATATACATAGAAAATCCTCCCTTAACCTGTCTGGCTAGCGTGACAGATTCAGAGAGGATCAATGTGATGCAGATCAATAGGCCCGCTTGCGCGGGCCCCTCCGCGACAGTTTAGTCGCCGGTTTTCCAGCCAGTGAACATTTTCTTCACCAAGAAGGGGGTAAGCTTGAGCGAAGCGCTCAGCCACTGGCCGACCCCGGAAGGGAAGACGAAGAGCAAGGCATTCTTGATACCGTTATAGGTGGCCTGATCAAACGGGTACCAGAAGATATTGCGTTTGGACGGCAAAATATCCCAGTTCACTACTTTCGCCTGGGTCATTTCTTCCAAACCTTCCGGACCGTGGGTACGGCCAATGCCCGATTCTTTCCAGCCGCCCCAGGGGGTTTCAGACAAGCCGTGGCTGTAGAGGTGATCATTGAGGGTGGTAACACCCGTCTGCAGCTGTGCGGCGATGGCACGGCCACGTTTGTTATCTTTAGTCCAGACTGAAGAGGTCAGGGCCAGATTTGAATCATTGGCTTTGCGAATGGCCTCTTCTTCATTGGCTACACGCTGCACGGCGATTAAGGGGCCGAAGGTTTCATCACACATGGTGAGCATGTCATCGGTGACCTGGGTGAGCAGAGTGGCAGGGAAGAAGAAGCCGTTTTCCACATTACCCACAGGGCGGGACTGGGCTTCAATGCGAGCGCCTTTGGCCAGTGCGTCTTCCACATGCTGCTGAACCGTACGCAGTTGGCCTGCGGTAGTTAGGCTGCCGATATCCACATCAAAACCGTTGCAACCAATGCCGTGGCGCAGCTGACGGGTTTTCTTGGCCAGCAGATCCACGAACTGATCGTATACGGCATCCACCACATAAACACGCTCCACCCCGCCACAGCTTTGCCCTGCATTTTGGTAGCCGCCCCATGCGGCACCGTTGGTGGCTCTCTCCAGATCTGCATCTTCGAGCACCAGCATCGGATCGTTACCGCCTAGCTCCAGTGAGACGGGAGTCAGCGTTTTAGCTGCTTGAGCCATCAACGTTTTGCCTGCGGCGACCGAGCCGGTAAAGAACAGCTTATCGATGCCATTATCGAAAAAGCCGGTAGCGACCTTTGAACCAGAGCCGACAATGTGCTGAAACAGGCCTTCAGGAAGTTCGCCAGCGGCGACGATTTGCTCAATGGCCCGGCCTACTGCAGGGGTGGCTGCAGCCACTTTTAGCATAATGCCGTTACCGGCCATCAAGGCCATGACGATTTCGCCAAAAGGAATCGATAGGGGGTAGTTCCAAGGGCTGATAATACCTACTACGCCTAACGGTACCCGTAACATATGGGTGCGTTTGTTAAAGAATAAGATGCTGCCTACAGGGCGGTTACGCTCTTTCAGGTAATGCTCAGCATTTTTTGCATACCATTTGCAGGCCAGTGCACAGGGTAATACTTCCGTCGCCAAGGCATCAGTGAGTGTTTTGCCGTTGCTTTCGCTGATGGTACGGGCCAGATCATCGGCGCGGTCGACAATGTAGCTGCGCATCATCTGAATATGGCGAGCCCTTTCCTTAAAAGACTTGGTCGCCCAAATAGCTTGCGCTTGCCGGGCTTTGTCCAGCATTTGTGGCAACGCATCCAGATTGGTTTCGCTCAACTCTGCAACGGCAGTGCCGGTGGCGGGGTTGGTGTCGACCACTACGTTGGCAGTCAATTTCTCTTGTACGGTCATGTGAAGGGGGCTCCATCATGGCGGGTCGCCAGGGCGGCCCGCAGGCGATTAGTGATACAGGGAAGAAGGCCAGAGAAACACAGAGTAGACACGCTGGCTAGAGCTTCTCGACAGTAATTTTAGGCCTTTAAGCGACGGGCTTCTAGCGGCTTGCCGTGCTATTGGCTGAGATATCGTCTGGCTCTACGGTGCGAGCCATGCGTGAGGCCATGCGTTCGAAGGTAAGAGCGATGCGCTCCACCGCGCCAGCAACCAACTCCTGATTTCGCTGTTCCAAATTACCGGCCTGGGCCATGGCGATTTTTAGGCGTTCAGAGTTGTCGCGAAAACGGCTATCGCAATGCCCTTGGGCGCAGGCCTGGTAGGCATCAGCTAGGGATTGCTGCCATTGGGCCGCGCAGGCCAGCAAGGCGGCGGGCGCCTGGGTGTGAATGCGTCCTTGCACCCATAGCGAGACTTGGCCCAAGTTAAGGCCTGTCAGCCCTAGGTCAGTAAAGTGACGTCGTTCTTCGGGCAGTGCCTTGTCGCAGATGGTGAGCCAACGAAGGCGGTCCGCCATACGGGCATTGAAGCCTTCCTCTTTAATACGGTGATGGCCGATTAACGTTAGGTCAGCAGCGGTTTCGCGAATGAGTCGTCGGCGCAGGCTTGCCCCGCTGGGTGGAGTAATTAGCCGAAACATCATGAAGGCAATGACGATGCCGCCGGTGATTGCCAAGCCGTTACTGGCCACCCGGGCCACATCGAAATCCATGGCGTTACCCGGTTGCACCAGAATAATGTAAGGGGTGCAGAACCCCAATCCGTAGGCCAGGGTGGTGGGGTTACTAATGGCCAGTAGTGCTACGAACAGGGGGGCGCCAAGAATAAGGATTAGTAGCGGAAAATCGCCGTTGCTGAGGGCTAGGAGGGGCAAGGTAAAGAATAGGGCAACCGGTGTGGCCAGTACCGAGGTGGTCGCGGCCCGACGTAACACCCGGTCCGGTTCTGGCAGGCGGGCAAAAAGGATGGTGAAGATCACCGGCATGATCATCAGCATGATGGCCATGGGGCTGGCAGTGCCGATCCAGAGGCCGGCGGCAATCATGAATACCAAGGCACTGCGGATACCCACGGCGGCGGCAATTTGTACATCCCGGTAGGGCTTAAGGGCCTGCGGGCGCAGTTGCATTTCTTTGCTGAAATGCAGTGCCCGGTTGGCTTCCAGGGCAAGAATAATGTCGGCGGTCAGGTTTAGGGCTACCTGGAAAAAACGCCGCTGAAGCGGGGGGGCGTCGTCGCTTTGCTCGCTACGAGCGTTTCGCAATTGCTGGCGCAGGTGTTGCACTTCCTCCATGGCGGCTTCGGCGGAATCGGTTTCGCGCATCCGCTTGAAGGAAAGCCGCAGTGAATCGAGCATGTCCTGCAGAGCCGGTGTGAGGAGCTCACTGTGGTTGCGCATCAGGCGACCAATAACGCGTATGCGTGCAATCAGTGACAGCGTCTTGTGACAGATGACGGTGGCGGCCCGTGCGCGGCCCGGGCCCTGAGCACCTTCATACATGACGGCGCTGCTGTCATCACTGAGTGGGAAAATGCGCTGTAGTAGGGTATCTACTTGTGTATGTCGTTGGGTGTGGGTGCCTGTCGGGTTTAGTTCCAGTTCCAGGTAGGCCAGGGTCTGGTTGAGCGCGCCTCTGGCATGTTTTTGCAGCAAGTGACTAACACGGGCTGGCCACAGTAGATTGCTCACTAGGGTCGCACAGACTGCGCCAACAATGATTTCGCTAATCCGGGCATTGGCCACATGAAAAATGCTTACGCTAGAGGTGCTGGTCGGGTTGGCGATGGAAATCACCACAATCAGGGTGGCGGTGATCCCCGCCATGGCAAAACCATAAATAAAATTGGCTTGCCGTACCCAGGCTGAGGCGGCTGCATTGAGGCCGATCCACAGAGTCAGCGCCAATAGTGCAATAAAGGGGTAAGGCAGTAGGGTGGCGAGAATCAGCAGGCCCATGGCCCCGCCCACCAAGGTACCGCCAATCTGGCACAGCCCTTTTTCAATCACTAGCCCGGTTTCCGGGCGGACCTGCAAGAATACCGCAGAAATAAGTGCCCAGTAGGGGCGCTCAAGTTGCATGAGCATGGCCAGATAAAGGGCCAGCCCCATGGCAATAATACCCTTAAGCGCAAAAAGCACGGAGTGGCGCTGCGGTGTCAGGATGACGGCAAGACGAGGAGGCAAGGTCATCACGAAAACGTCACTCTGGCTCTTCGTCATACAGACGCACAGTGGCGGTCATGCCGGCGGCGAGCAGGATATCTTTGGGCACGGATGCCAGTTTGATGTGCACCGGGATACGTTGCGCCAGCCGCACCCAGTTAAAGGTTTGTTGTACTTGGGGGAGTAGTTGGCGGTCGGTTTGGGTGTTGGCGTTGGCGATGGCTTGGCCCACGCTGGTCACTTTCCCCTGCAGGGCACGGGAACCATTCATGAGAATCACTGAGGCGTCCTGGCCCACGTGGACCAACGGTAATTTGGTTTCTTCAAAATAGCCGGTGACATAGAAACTGTCAGCTTTAACCAGGGAGAGCACCGGGCTGCCTTGGTTGACAAAATTGCCTTGTTGAAGCGACAGGTTAACGATGGTGCCGTCGGCGGGGGCATGAATGCGGGTGCGTTCGAGATTGATGCTAGCGCTGTCCAGTTCGGCTTGGGCCAGTGCCACGTTAGCTTTGGCGAGCTCTGCCTGTATGCGTGCGCTTTCTAACGCCTCTTTGCTAATGCTGTTGTTATTACTGCGATGCAAATCCTTGCGACGTTGATAATGATGTTGCGCGAGCTGCAGGGCTTTTTGCTGATAAAGCAGCTGGGCTCGAGCTTTGGCAAGTGCGGCCTGGTAGCGGGTGTCGTCGATACGAAACAATGGGTCGCCTCGACTCACTCTCTGGTTATCTTCAATATTGAGTTCGCGCACCCAGCCAGACACATCAGGGGAGAGTGTGATGATCTCTGCACGTACTTTGCCGTCTCGGGTCCAGGGTGCATAGAGGTAGTAATTCCACACCCAGTGCCCGGCGATCAGGGCCAGAATGACCAGAACCACGGTAAGTAGCATTCGAAGTGTTTGTTGCATGAAGGACCTTATCTCAGTCAGCTCAATAGTCGCAGGGAAAGGGCAACGAAACAGACAAAAAGGGAAAGGTAGAACCAAGCGCCTTTCCAGACCTGGCGGTGCCAGCCTAGTTGTCGAAGTAACAAGTAGGACATGAAGGTAAGAGCCAGTGACAGCAGCACCAGCAATACCATAGGGCTGAACAGCATGCCGCCCACTGGGATTTCATGCAGCCACATGGTGCCTCCCGATCCGTGATAGCGTTTTTATAGTAGGAGCAGTTTGCCTGAATTTGTAGCCTGATGCTGCGCCTGCGTGATAGAGCCGGATTAATGTCAGCCGGCTCTATCACGCAGGTCGCGCATCATTATGGGGCAGGTTTTAGCCAGTGGTCATCAAGTGTTGGAGCAAACGCTGATAGATCTGCGTTAGGGTGTCCAGTTCGCTGATGCTTGTGTGTTCGTCCACCTTGTGAATGGTGGCGTTGGTGGGGCCTAGCTCCACCACCTGGGTGCCGGTGGGGGCGATAAAACGACCATCGCTGGTGCCGCCGGCGGTGGACAGTTCAGTGTCCAACTCGGTGACATCGCGAATCGCACCAACGGCGGCGTCCACCAGAGCTCCTCGATCTGTCAGGAACGGTTGGCCGGAAAGGGTCCATTGCAGATCATAGTCCAGGCCGTGCTTGTCGAGAATTGCTTCGACCCGTTCGCGAAGAATGGCATCGGTGAGTTCGGTGGAAAAACGAAAATTAAAAATGATCTCGCAGGTGCCTGGAATTACATTGGTGGCGCCGGTGCCGCCGTTAATGTTGGAAATTTGAAAACTGGTAGCGGGAAAGAAATCGTTCCCTTGATCCCATTCGGTAGCAGACAATTCTGCAAGCGCTGGCGCCACATCGTGAATCGGGTTGCGGGCCAGATGTGGATAGGCCACGTGCCCTTGAATGCCTTTTACGGTGAGCTTTGCGCCCAGCGAACCACGGCGACCGTTTTTGATCACATCCCCTACGGTGTTGGTGGAAGATGGTTCGCCTACCAGGCAATAATCAATATGCTCTTGGCGAGCTTGCAAGTGTTCTACCACCTTGACGGTGCCGTTAACGGAGGGGCCTTCTTCATCAGCGGTGATTAGGAAAGCCAGGCTACCGTTATGGTCCGGATGAGCGGCGATAAAGTCTTCCATGGCCACTATCATGGCGGCGATGGAACCTTTCATATCGGCAGCCCCTCGTCCATACAGTAAGTCACCTTCTTCGGTGGGTGTGAACGGATCGTATTTCCACGCCGTCACGTCGCCGGTGGGCACCACATCGGTATGACCGGCAAAGGCAAATACAGGCCCTTGGGTTCCGCGACGGGCCCACAGGTTGCGCACTTCCTCGAACCACAGGGTTTCACATTTAAAGCCCAGCACTTCCAGTTTTTCAATTATCCAGGCCTGACAGCCTTGATCCTCCGGTGTCACGGACGCGCGGCGGATGAGTTCTTTAGTGTAGTCGAGGGTACGAGACATGAGATCAGCTCCAAGCCTAAAGCTGCAAGCGACAGACTAGCAAACAGGGGAGAAAGCCTATGTGTAGTTTGAAGCTTGCAGCTGGTCGCTTTTTTAGTTGTGCTTATGCAGCTCTTCGTTCAGGGCGATGGCGCTTTTGTTGGTGAGACATTGCACGGCACCGTTGGTGGTGTTGCGGCGAAACAGCAGGTCGGACTGGCCAGCCAAATCACGTGCTTTGACTGTGTTAACGATCTCGCCCTTGTCGTCCAGCAGTTGCACCTTGGAGCCGGAGGTGATGTACAAGCCTGCTTCAATGGTACAACGATCACCCAAGGGGATGCCGGTACCCGCATTGGCGCCCAGCAGACAGCCTTCGCCTAAAGAGATGATGATGTTGCCACCGCCAGACAGGGTGCCCATGGTGGAGGCGCCACCGCCGATGTCGGAGCCTTTACCTACAAAGACGCCAGCGGAGATGCGGCCTTCGATCATGCCGGGGCCTTCAGTACCCGCGTTAAAGTTAATGAAGCCTTCGTGCATGATGGTGGTGCCTTCGCCCACATAGGCGCCCAAGCGAACCCGGGAGGTATCGGCGATACGGACACCGGCAGGCACCACGTAATCGGTCATTTTCGGGAACTTGTCCACGCTATTTACTTCCAGCACTTTGCCGTTTAGGCGGGCCAAAAGTTGACGCTCAGGGAGTTCTTCCAGATCCACGGCCCCTTCGTTGGTCCAGGCCACGTTGGGTAGTAGCGGGAATATGCCGGACAAGTTAACACCATGGGGTTTTGCTAATCGGTGTGAGATCAAGTGAAGCTTGAGGTAGGCTTCTGGAGTGGTCGCTGGCTCGGCGTCCGTTTCCAATACAGTGAGTACCACCGGGCGATCGGATTCTTGAAATGCCACTGCATAGCTGGCTTCATGTTCAAAGCCGGCTTCACGCCATTCGCGGGCAATGTGCTGAACTTGGCGATGGGTGAGTTCCAGAGCCGCGTTACCGCCCTGGTAGTCTAGTTCTTCACGGATTACGTCAATCAGCTTGTTGTCCGGGTTAAGGCTCGGGTCGGGATAAAAAACTTCAAGCCAGTTGTCTTTACGGTTTTTGGTACCGCAGCCCAGTGCGATGGCGAAATAGTTACTCATTGTTGTCTCCTGACGTCGAGCTGGCTGCCAAATGCATGATGCCGAAAGTCGCTGTTGAGCATCAAGCGTTAGGCAGCCGGCATTATTTCAATATGTCTGTCCACTCGTCGGCGTTGAAACCGGCTGTGATAATGGTGTTGCTTTGAAGAATAGGGCGCTTGATTATGGATGGGTTATCCATCGCCACGGTGATGGCTTTTTCCGTAGTCATGGATTCCTTGGTTGCCGTGTCCAGTTTGCGCCAGGTAGTGCCGCGTTTATTGATGACTATTTCCCAACTCAGGGCTTCCAGCCATTGGCGCAGTCGTTGCTCGGGCACGCCTTCTTTCTTGTAGTCGTGAAAGTGGTAGCTGATGCCGTTATTGTCTAGCCATGTCATGGCTTTTTTCATGGTATCGCAGTTCTTGATACCGAAGATGGTCAGTTCCATGTTCAATCCTTGCTCTAGCAACAAGCGCCAAGCTTCAATGCGAGATACATTGCTGTGAATTTCAGCATTGTCGCCGCGACCTACGGAATTCTTTGTGCGCGGGTAATGCGTAGCAGATCATTCAGCCTTACTCGTGTTTAGCTCGAAGCGAGTGACTTGGCGCTCACAACGTATCGAGCAGTGCCTTGATGCGTTTGGCGCCTTCAATACACTCTTCCAGCGGTGCTACCAGCGCCATGCGAATCCGGTTCTGCCCTGGGTTGTTGCCATCAATAGTGCGTGATAAATAGCGACCGGGAAGCACGGTGACGTTGTATTCAGCCTGCAAGCGTTGGGCGAACTCTTCGTCACTGATGGGCGTTTGAGGCCATAAATAGAATCCGGCTTCCGGGGCGGATACCTTAAGGGGGTCGCCAAGAATGTCCAGTACTGCATCAAACTTTTCCCGGTACAGAGCACGGTTGATTTCTACATGTTCCTCATCGTTCCAGGCGGCAATGCTGGCTAGCTGATGCTGAATGGGCATGGCACAGCCGTGGTAGGTGCGGTAACGCAGAAACTGCTTAAGCACTTCGTTGTCACCAGCGACAAAGCCTGAGCGTAGGCCTGGCAGATTTGACCGTTTCGATAGGGAATGAAAGACCACGCAGCGGCGATAATCATGGCGACCCAGTTCTGCACAAGCTTCCAGTAGTCCAACCGGAGGCGTATCCCGATAGATTTCGGAGTAGCACTCGTCTGACGCAATGACAAAATCGTATTTATCTGCCAGCTGTATCAGGGCTTTGAGTTGGGCTTTACTGAGTGTGGCTCCGGTGGGATTGCCCGGGGTGCAGATGAACAGCAGCTGGGTACGCATCCAGGTGTCTTCACTGACAGCATCGAAATTGGGCTGCAAGCCTGTGGCATCTGTGCACGGCAGGTACATGGGTTCTCCACCGGCGAGAAGCGTAGCCCCTTCGTAGATTTGATAAAAAGGGTTGGGCATCAGCACCAACGGCTGGCGTTGGCGATCGACTACGGCTTGAGTGAAAGAAAAGAGCGCTTCACGGGTGCCGTTGACAGGCAATACCTGGCTACTGGGGGTAATACTTTGTAGGTGGAAACGGCGTTTCAGCCATTCGCCGATAGCTTCACTTAATTGCGGTAAGCCAGCGGTGGTCGGGTAGTTGGATAACCGCGCGGTGCTATCTCTTAGTACCTGTTGCACGAAATCCGGTGACGGGTGTTTGGGTTCCCCGATAGATAAAGCAATGGGTGACTTATCTGATGCGGGCAAGTCGCTGAATAAGGCTTTGAGTTTTTCAAACGGATAGGGGTGCAACCGTTCCAGGTCTGGATTCATAGGGTCAGGTGTTCCCGTTGTTCTTAGCGTCGAGTTCTTGTTTGAGGGTCTGTTGCAGTTCCTGACAGAGTGTCGGGTCGGAGACCGGTTCACCATCAAGATCGGTAATGAAGAAGACGTCTTCGGCGCGTTCGCCCAAGGTGGCAATGCGGGCATTTTGTACCAGGATCTCAAAGCGCATGAAGATGCGCCCGATGTGAGCTAGCAGCCCGGGGCGGTCTAAAGTCTGGATGTCCACGGCGGTACGATCATTGACGATGTCGTTGCTGATCACTACTTGGGTGGGTACATCAAAGTGCTTATTGCGCCGGGGCATGCGGCGGCTAACGGTGGACGCATAACGATCCGGGTACTTCAATGTTTCGGTGAGCGTTTTGCGGATCTGTTCGATGCGTGCCCAGTCCTCGCCAATGGGGGTACCCTGTTCATCCAACACGATATAGGTATCTAAGCTGAAGCCATCCACGCTGGTAATAATGCGCGCGTCCATAATGGTTAGGCCTAGGCTATCTATGGCGTTCACGGTGGCGCTGAACAGGTTGCGGGTGTCCGGAGTGTAAATGAAGATCTGTGATCCCCCAGCCAGTACACTTTGACTGGATTCACGGATCAATACCAACGGATCTTCTGGGTCTTCTCGGTCCAGCAAGGCCTCGGTATGCCAGGCAATATCCCGTGGGGTTTCACGCAGGAAGTATTCGTCACCGATGTTGGCCCATAACGTTTCGATCTCGGGGCCATCGTGATCTCGGTCCGTGAGAAGTCGAAGGGCGGCGTCGCGGGTTTCGTCAATCCAGTCTTGTTTTTCCACCGGGTTATTCAGGCCGCGACGCAGAGCGCGCTTAGTTTCGGTATATAGCTGGCGCAGCAGCGAGGCACGCCATGAGTTCCAGAGCGTGGGGTTGGTGGCGTTAATATCGGCTACGGTAAGCACATAGAGGTAATCTAGGTGAACCAAGTCACCCACCTTTCGGGCGAAATCGTAGACTACGTCGGGATCCGATATATCTTTGCGCTGGGCGGTCACACTCATGGTCAGGTGATTACGCACCAGCCATGCTACGAGCTTGCCGTCCCATGCGGTCAGGCCGTGGCGCTGACAGAAGGCGATGGCGTCATCCGCGCCGAGTTCGGAATGGTCGCCACCACGCCCTTTGGCAATATCATGGTAGAGGCCAGAAGCGTACAACAGTTCTGGTTTGGGTAAACGATAAAACACTTCGCTGGCCAAGGGGAACTCTTCGCGCAGGTCTTCGTAGCGCAACCGACGCATGTTTTTGATCACCAGCAGGGTGTGGGCATCCACTGTGTAAATATGGAAAAGATCGTACTGCATCATGCCGATGATGTTGCCGAATTCCGGCAGGTATTTGCCCAAAATTCCGTAGCGCTTCATGCGCCGCAGTTGTGAGAACAGGGCATGGGGGCTGCGCAGCAGTTGCATAAACAGGTTGGTGTTAGTCGGGTCGTTGCGGAAGGCATCGTTGATCTGGCGGCGGTGGTAGATTAACGCACGTACTGTGGACGCACGAATACCCTTCAGATCCGGGTTTTGGGCCATTAGAACAAATGCTTCCAGCAAGGCGCTGGGGTGTTGCTCAAAGACATCCGAGTTGCTGATTTCCAGATAATCGTTACGTACTTGGAATCGGCGGTTGAGTGGCCGAACTTGCTCTTGAGTATCACTGCGCAGAATCACTTCGTCAAAAAGCTGTAGTAGCATTTCGTTGAGAACGGATAAAGCCAAAGCGACCCGGTAGAAGTCTTTCATGAAATGTTCCACCGCCAGGTTGGCGCTGGAATTTTCGTGACCCAGCCGGTCAGCAAGCTGACGCTGGTGATCGAACAGCAGACGGTTTTCATTGCGCTCGGTTTGTACATGAAGTTGCCAGCGCACTTCCCAAAGGTAGTCCAGGCACTTGCGCAGCACCCCGTACTCTTCAGGGGTAAGGAAACCGTTGCTAACCAAGGCCTCAAGGCTGTCGGTGTTGAAGTGCCGCTTGGCGACCCAGGCAATCATTTGCACGTCACGTAGACCACCGGGGGCGTTTTTCAGATCCGGTTCAAGGTTGTACTCGGTGTCATTAAAACGCTTGTGGCGAGTGGTTTGCTCCTGCCATTTTGCGGCAAAGAAGGCAGCAGAATCCCACATATGTTCTGGGCCGGTACGGTCTTCAAGTTGCTCACGCAGGATATCGTTGCCGGCGAGGGTGCGTGCTTCCATGATGTTGGTGGCAACGGTGATGTCATCTCGGGCAAGGTCCACGCATTCGTCCAAGGTGCGAACTGCATGGCCGATTTCCAGGCCCATATCCCACAGAAATGCCACAAAACGTTCAAGGCTGTCGCGCAGAGCTTGTTCCGGCGCATTGGATAGCAGCACCAGTAGGTCCACATCAGAGCAGGGGTGTAGTTCCCCCCTGCCATAGCCACCTACTGCAACCAGCGCCACGTCGTCACGGTTGGCCAGGCCAAACAGGGACCAGGCGGCGATCATCACCTGATCCACCATGCCTGCTCGGGCCTGTACCAGCTCGGTGATATCGGTGGTCTCGAAGGCTTGGTTCAGCCGTTCCTGGCCCTGGGCCAGGAACTGGCGGGCGTATTGCCCCGGCTGGGCGCTTTCCTGCAAGGCATCAAGCAGGGCGTCTTGGGATATTGCGGGTAGCAGTGACACTTAATAGAGATCCGTTTCTTCGCTGCGAGCGGTGAGCACTTCGTAGCCATCGGCGGTGACCGCGATGGTGTGCTCCCATTGCGCGGAAAGCTTGCGGTCTTTGGTGACCACGGTCCAGGCGTCTGGCAGCAGTTTATTGGCGGCTTTGCCGGCGTTGATCATGGGTTCGATGGTGAACACCATGCCTTCTTGCAATTCAAGACCCGTGCCAGGCTTGCCGTAGTGAACCACCTGGGGCTCTTCATGGAAACCTTCACCAATGCCGTGACCACAGTACTCTCGCACCACGGAGAAACGTTCGCCTTCGGCCATTTTCTGGATCCGGTGACCGATGTCGCCCAGCCGTACGCCCGGCTTGACCATACGAATGCCCGCCATCATGCATTCCCGGGTGGTTTCCACCAGTCGGCGGGCAAGTACGGAGGGCTCACCCACATAAAACATCTTGGAGGTGTCACCATGCCAGCCATCTTTAATGACAGTGACATCAATGTTCACTATATCCCCGGTTTTAAGAGCTTTGCGATCACTGGGAATGCCGTGACAGACCACGTGATTCACGGATGTGCAGACGGACTTAGGGAATGGCATGCGGCCGGGCGCGCCACCGTAGCCTAGGCAGGCGGGAATAGCCTGTTGCTTGTTGACGATATGGTCGTGGCAGAGGCGGTCCAATTCCTCGGTGGTGATCCCCGGTTTAACGTGCTCTGCGATCATTTCCAAGACTTCAGCGGCTAGCTTGCCCGCTTCGCGCATTTTGCTGATTTGTTCGGGGGTTTTTATGACGACATTCATGAGGTTTTGGAAAACTCCTGCTGTTTCAGTGAGTTGGGCGGGGCTTGGGCAAGATGATTTAGGCCGGGCACACACCTTTGCATTGCCTGTGAGGGGCGGCTGTGGTATAAAGCGCGCGCTTTCCCGCTCTGCGTCGGCCAATAGGCGACGGTGTTGCATTGTAACCGCCGATGAGTGGGGAAGGAAATCACACATGCCCCGTCACATAGCCCTGGGTGCCTTCTGGTCTGTAAGTTAGGCCGATTTGGTTGGGTTTATGCGGGGGCGTGGAGGCCTAACCCAAAGTGGAGTACTAACAATGTCTAGCGTAACTATGCGCGATATGCTCAAAGCGGGCGTGCACTTCGGTCACCAAACCCGTTACTGGAACCCGAAGATGAATACTTACATCTTCGGCGCTCGTAACAAGATCCACATCATTAACCTGGAGCAAACTCTGCCCCTGTTCAATGACGCCATGGCGTTCCTGAACAAGCTGGCTGCCAGCAACAACAAGATTTTGTTTGTTGGTACCAAGCGTGCGGCGCAGAAAGCGGTGAGCGAAGAAGCTCAGCGTTGCGGCATGCCCTATGTGGATCACCGTTGGTTGGGCGGCATGCTCACCAACTGGAAAACTATTCGTCAGTCCATTAAGCGTTATCGTGAGCTGGAAGCCCAGTTCCAGGATGGCACTTTTGACAAACTGACTAAGAAAGAAGCCCTGATGCGTAAGCGCGAGATGGATAAGCTCGAGCGTTCCATCGGTGGTATCAAGGATATGGGCGGCCTGCCTGACGCACTTTTCGTGATTGACGTTGATCATGAAGACATCGCATTGCAGGAAGCTCGCAAGCTGGGTATCCCAGTTGTTGCAGTGGTTGATACCAACTCCAACCCGGATGGCGTGGATTACGTTATTCCTGGTAACGACGACGCAATCCGCGCCATTCAGCTGTATGTGAAAGCAGCAGCTGACGTGATTCTGGAAGGCAAGCAGTATGCCCAGAATCAGACCGGCGGCGAGAGCGAATTCGTCGAGGTAGCAGATGAAGCCGCAGGCGAAAAAGCCGAAGGTTAATCTATGGTAGGCGGGCCTCGGGCTCGCCTGCTTTACCGAAACATACCTAATTTTAAGAGGATAATCATGGCTGCTGTAACTGCTGCAATGGTTAAAGAGCTTCGCGAGCGTACTGGTCTTGGCATGATGGAATGCAAGAAGGCGCTGGTAGAGGCAGATGGCGACATCGAAAAAGCCATCGACGATATGCGTAAATCCGGCCAGGCCAAAGCGGCGAAGAAAGCAGGCCGCACCGCCGCCGAAGGCGGTGTTGTAGTTGCTACCAACGACGCGAACACCGTAGCCGTTATGGTAGAGATCAACTCTGAAACTGATTTCGTTGCCCGTGACGACAACTTCCTGGGTTTTTGCGACAAGGTAGCGGCTGCTGCTTTGAGCGCTGGTGAAACTGACGTTGCTAAAATTGGTGAGTTGAAGCTGGAAGACGGCTCCACTGTTGAAGAAGCACGCCAAGCGCTGGTTCAGAAAATCGGTGAAAACATCCAGATCCGTCGTGCTGCCAAGCTAGAAGCGGAAGGCGCTATTGGCGCTTACGTTCACGGTGGCCGTATCGGCGTTCTGATCGCCCTGAAAGGTGGCGATGCCGAGTTGGGTAAAGATGTAGCTATGCATGTGGCTGCCGTTAACCCGATGGTTGTTAGTGGCGATCAGGTTCCTGCTGATGTGCTGGAAAAAGAGAAAGAAATCATCCGTGCTCAGCCCGATATGGAAGGCAAGCCTGCTGAGATCGTTGAAAAAATGCTCGGCGGCCGTATCAACAAGTTCCTGAAGGAAGTGAGCTTGTTGGATCAACCGTTCGTGAAAGATCCGAACACCACTGTTGGTGCGCTGGTTAAAGCGGCTGGCGCCGAGGTTGCCTCTTTTGAGCGACTGGTTGTGGGTGAAGGTATCGAAAAAGAAGAAGTCGATTTCGCTGCTGAAGTAGAAGCTGCGGCCAAGGGCTAAGGCTGATTGGCGGAACTCGATGTGTAAAGGCGCCTTGCTGGTTTGATCAGCAGGGCGTTTTTTTCGCCTGTTAAACGGTGAAAATAGAAAAGCACTTGCAACCATCGTGCGGGGCGGTACTGTGCTATGCAGCATAGGCTCGTGCGTTTGAATGAAGTGGAAGGCCGGTTTGAGCCGGTGTAAGTGATGAGGATGGCAGGTTTTCATGGGTGGCGGTTTCGTATGAGTGGTGGAGAGAAAGAGATGCCGACGAACAAGGAGCGCTCACCGCGCTATAACCGAATCCTGCTCAAGCTGAGCGGGGAAGCACTGGCGGGTGAAGAGGGCTTTGGCATTGATCCGAAGGTTCTGGATGCGATTTCCTTGGAAATTGGTCAGTTGGTTGGGATTGGTGTTCAGGTTGGGCTGGTCGTTGGTGGTGGTAATCTGTTTCGGGGTGCGGCTCTGCAAAGCGCAGGCTTGGACCGGGTAGCCGGCGACCATATGGGTATGCTGGCAACAGTGATGAATGGCCTGGCTCTGCGTGATGCGCTGGAACGTTCTAATATCCGTACGCGTCTCATGTCTGCGATCCCCATGAGTGGGGTGGTTGAGCACTATGATCATCGCAATGCTAATCGTCACCTAAAAAACGGAGAGGTGGTGATTTTTTGCGCAGGAACAGGCAACCCGTTCTTTACTACAGACTCTGCCGCGTGTCTGCGTGGAATCGAGATCAGTGCTGATGTAGTGCTAAAGGCCACCAAGGTGGATGGCGTTTATAATGACGATCCGGTGAAGAACCCGGATGCGGTTAAATATGACGCGTTGACCTATGATGAAGTGTTGGAAAAAAAGCTGGGCGTGATGGATCTGACGGCTATTTGTTTGTGCCGGGATCATTCCATGCCACTGCGTGTCTTTGATATGAACAAGAAGGGTGCCTTGCTTAATCTGATGCTGGGCGGTAAGGAAGGCACTCTGGTAGAGGCCGCACAATAAGTGCAGCTGATACGCTGAATAGAAGCGAGGAAAAACGGTGATTGACGATATTCGCAGTGATGCGCAAAGCCGCATGAAAAAGAGTCTTGAAGCGCTGGATACAGCCATGAAACGGGTGCGTACAGGTCGTGCCCATCCTAGCTTGCTGGACAATATTACCATTGAGTACTACGGTGCCGAGACGCCCCTGAATCAGATGGGGAATATCTCGGTGGAAGAAGGGAGAACGCTGACTATTTCGCCGTTTGATAAGTCCCTGATTCCACAAATTGAGCGTGCCATTTTAATGTCTGATCTGGGCCTTAATCCGTCCACCTCGGGCACTCTTATTCGTTTGCCATTGCCGCCGTTGACTGAGGAAACCCGCCGTGACCTAGTCAAGGTGGTGCGTGCGGAAGCGGAGCAGGCACGTGTGTCCATTCGTAATATTCGTCGTGATGCTAATAGCGATTTGAAAGAATTGCTTAAGGAAAAAGAAATTTCCGAAGACGAGCAGCGCCGTGGGGAAGAGCAAATTCAGCAGCTCACCGACAAAATGGTGGCGGAAGTGGAAGGTGTTCTGAAAGAGAAAGAAGAAGAATTGATGACCGTTTGATCGCTTCGCGCGAGCGGTGATCGAAAGACATCTCGGGCTGCAGGTCAGCCCGTTTCTATTCTTGGCGGATGCAGTATGGCCGACAATCAGCCTCATTCCAGTGCCCCAGATATCGATTCCTATCAAGGTGTTGTGCCCCGTCATGTAGCCATCATCATGGACGGCAATAACCGCTGGGCACGCAAGCATGGTGTTCCGGGTGAGGAGGGGCATCGAGCGGGAGAAGCTACGGTTCAGGCGATTATTCGTCAGGCAGCGCAGCGCGGTCTCGAGGCACTAACACTGTTTGCTTTTAGCTCGGAAAACTGGCGTCGACCGCAGGCGGAAGTGGACCACCTGATGGCGCTGTTCTTGAAGGCGCTGGCTGGCCGTGTTGAAGAGCTTCACAGTCACGAGGTTCGTATTCGCTTTATTGGCGATCGCGGTGCGTTTTCGCAAGGTCTTCAGGATGGCATGACACAAGCGGAAGTCCTGACCGGCAATAACACCAGGATGACGGTGGTTATTGCTGTGAATTACGGCGGGCAGTGGGACATTGCCCATGCGGCCCGCCAGTTGGCTGCAAAAGTGGCAGAAGGTGAGATGGAGGTAGACCAGATAGATGCCGGGGCGATGGCACCCTATCTGTCCATGGCCGACCTGCCACCCCCGGATTTGCTCATTCGCACCGGTGGCGACCAAAGAATAAGTAACTTTTTGTTATGGCAATTGGCCTACAGCGAGCTGTTTTTTTCGCCGTTGCTATGGCCTGATTTTGATGCTGATGCCTTTGATGCAGCGCTACAGGATTATGCTGGTCGCCAACGGCGTTTTGGTCGTTCTGGTGAAGAAGTGGCCAGCTTGAATGGAGAACAATAATGCTAAAACTGCGCGTGATTACCGCGCTGGTGCTGTTGCCGATTGTGTTGGGCGCAGTATTTGGATTAGACCGTCAGATGTTTGCCATTGTGGCTGGCGTTTTTTTTGTTCTGGCGGGCTGGGAGTGGTCAGCCATGATGGGCAACGTCAGCATGGCGATGCGTCTTGTATGGGTTGCAATATTGACCTTGGTAATGGTGGCCGCTGAATATTTTCAGCCAGCATGGTTACTCAATGCAATTCCGGTTTGGTGGTTGCTGGCGCTGGTGCTGGTGCTGGGGTATCCCGGTAATGCTCGTGTTTGGTACCGACCGATGCTTATGGCGTTGGTTGGCTTGCTGCTGCTGGTGCCCTCATGGGGGGCCATTGTACAGTTGCAAAGTAACGGGGCCCTTGGGTTAGTTGGGCCCTGGGCTTTAATGTTCATCCTATTATGGGTGTGGGCGGCGGACACAGGGGCCTATTTTGCTGGCCGAGCGTTTGGAAAACATAAACTGGCACCGCTGGTAAGCCCAGGCAAGACCATTGAAGGTTTGCTGGGCGGGGTTGCTCTGGCCCTGGCGGTGGTGGCGGGTGTCTACGCTGCTGGCCTGCTGGAGGCACAATTGTGGTCTTTGATGCTGGTTGCCCTATTTACGGTATTGGCCTCTGCACTAGGTGATCTGTTTGAAAGCATGGTCAAGCGTGAGCGTGGTTTCAAAGATAGCGGCACCATTCTTCCAGGTCATGGCGGCATGCTCGACCGCATTGACAGTGTCACTGCAGCCATGCCAATTGCTTTGGCTGGGTTTAACTGGTTCGCCCTGCCTGGAGGGAGTTTGTGACACCCTCTGAGAAACCTTCCATTTCGGCCGTTGCTACTGGCAGACAGCGTCTCACCTTGCTGGGCGCCACGGGAAGTATTGGGCAACAAACTCTGGATGTGCTGGTTCGCCACCCGGAGCGTTATGAGGTTTTTGCGGTTACCGCTGGCACGCAATGGCAGGCTATGGCACGGCTTTGCGAAACGGTGCAGCCTCGCTATGCAGCCATGGCTGATGCCACCTCGGCAACGTCCCTTCGGAACCATCTTGCTGGCCTTGGGTCACAAGTAGAGGTTTTATCAGGCCCAGAGGCCTTGGCTGAGCTGGCGGCTCATCCGGATGTTGATACCGTGGTGGCGGGTATTGTGGGTGCCGCGGGTGTGCGTCCCACTTTGGCGGCTGTGGAGGCAGGGAAGCGAGTACTGCTGGCCAACAAAGAAGCTCTGGTGGTCACCGGTTCCCTGTTTATGGATGCAGTGAAGCGCTATGGTGCAACATTGTTGCCACTGGATTCCGAACACAACGCGATTTTCCAGTGCCTGCCCACGGAAGGGGTAAATGCAGGAGTTGAACGTTTATTGTTGACGGCATCGGGTGGCCCGTTCCGCGAGTTCAGCGCTGAGCAGCTGAAAGCGGTTACGCCGGAGCAGGCAATAAAACACCCCAACTGGGATATGGGCCCCAAGATTTCGGTGGACTCCGCCACGCTGATGAATAAGGGGCTGGAGTTTATTGAGGCTTGCTGGCTGTTTGATGTTCCCCCTGCCATGGTGGATGTGGTGGTGCATCCACAGAGTGTGATCCACTCTATGGTCGCTTACCGGGATGGCTCGGTATTGGCCCAGATGGGGACACCTGATATGCGTACTCCCATTGCCTGTGGCTTGTCTTGGCCCGAGCGAGTGGAGTCCGGTGCCCAGCGGTTGGACTTTTCAACGCTGATCGGGCTGAATTTTGAATTGCCGGATCTTGAGAGGTTTCCATGCTTGGGCTTGGCCCGTGATGCCATGGCCGCAGGTGGAACGGCCACGGCGGTGTTAAACGCAGCGAATGAAGAAGCGGTTGCGGCTTTTCTTGACGGCCGGCTCGATTTTATGGGCATTGCGGATGTGGTAGCGCGAACTCTTGATAAACAGGATGCGCCAGCCTGCTGTGATGTGGATGCGGTTATGGAAATTGACCGCCAGGCGCGACAGCTTGCCTGTCACTGGATTAAGGAGCGTGGATGCTGACGTTATTGGCATTCGTCGTCACCATCGTGATCATTGTGGCCTTCCACGAGTGGGGCCACTTTCTTGCCATGCGCGCTTTCGGTGTTCGTGTTCTGACCTTTTCTGTGGGATTTGGCCCGAAAATTCTGCGTTTCACCGATCAAAAAGGCACTGAGTGGGTGATCAGCGCGATTCCTCTTGGCGGCTATGTGAAGCCGCTGGATGTGCGCGAAGATGAAACGGCACAGGGAGCGCCTGGCGAGTTTTCTAGTAAACCCGCTTGGCAGCGGGTGATTACCTACGCTGCCGGGCCGGTGTTTAACTTTATTCTCGCCATATTTATTTACTGGGTGTTGATGTTTGGCTATGGCCAGCGCGGGTTGGAGGCTGTTGTCGGCCCAGTAACCCCAGATTCCGTGGCCGAGCAGGCGGGTTTTTTACCCGGTGATCGCATCGTGGCGGTGGGTGACACTGAACTTGAAGGCTGGCGGGCGTTTTATAACGAATTGATTTTGCATTTGGGTGAGCCGGATACCTTGTCGATCACGGTGCAGCAAGTGGGTGGCGGGTCCGCGATCCGTGAGCTGGATACTTCGCCATGGTCTGCGGATCTGGACATGCCGCCGCTGGAGGCCTTGGGGCTGAACCAGGCGGTGGTGATTGGCGATGTTCAGGCCGACAGCCCGGCGCAGCAGGCGGGGCTGACTGGCGGCGATCAGGTGTTGACGTTGAATGGTGAGCCCGTTTTCAGCTGGCACCAGTGGCAGGAAAGTATCATGGCAGCACCAGGAGAACCCCTGACGGTGGAGCTGCTGAGAGGAACCCGTAAGGAGACGCTTCAAATTGTCCCGGCCACGCTGACCGAAAATGGTGAGACCTTTGGCCGCATTGGTGTCGGCCTGGGCGGTGTTTATCAACAAGAGTTCGGTGTGTTCAGTGCCGTCGGGGCTGCCGGTGGGCGTTTTGTCGAGCAGGTCCAAGTGGTGGGCGCCAGCTTGGTAAAGCTGATTACCGGTAAACTCTCTCTGGATAATTTGGGTGGGCCTATTACCATCGCCCAAGTGGCCGGTGAAAGTGCCTCTATGGGCCTAGCCAGTTTCTTGGCTTTGCTGGCTTACCTCAGTATTACGCTGGGGGTAATTAACCTTCTTCCTGTACCAATGCTTGATGGCGGCTGGATTTTCTTTGGAATCATTGAAATGATTCGCGGTCGCAGTTTACCGGAGCGGTTCTTGATGGCCGCACAAGGTGCTGGGCTGACGCTCGTGGTCAGCTTCATGTTATTGGCCATTTACAACGACTTGGTGAAGCAGTTTTCATGAAATTTGGGGACATTCTAAGCCGCCTCCTGAAAGGCTCGCTAGTGGTTTTTTGCCTGTTGGCAGCTCCACTGCTAAATGGGGACACACAACTACCGTTCAAGGTTCATGACATACGGGTGGAAGGCCTCCAGCGCTTGCCCGTGGAACGGGTCTATGCTTCGTTGCCGATTCAGGCTGGCGACACTGTGACTCGTGATCAGGTTGTTGACGCGGTGCAACGTCTGTTTGCCTCTGGCAATTTTGAAGATGTACAACTGGGTCGCGATGGTGATGATCTGGTGGTAATTGTTGCCGAACGCCCGAGTATTGCGCGTATCGAACTATCCGGTAACAAATCCATTGACGAAGAGAATCTGCGCAAGGGATTGACCGAAGCCGGTTTGGCGGAAGGTGAAGTGTTCCAGCGCTCTACCCTGGAGGCCATTGCCGGCGAACTGGAACGCCAGTATGTCAGTCAGGGCCGTTACGGCGCGGATATCAAGACCGAGTTTGTGGCGTTGCCCCGTAACCGTGTAGCTTTGAAGATCGAAATTTACGAAGGCAAAGCTGCACGTATTCGTAATATCAACATCGTGGGCAACGAGTTGTTTGATGATGAGGTATTGCTTGACAGTTTCGAGCTGCACTCCTCGGGATTCTGGTCTTTCATCAAGGGCGATGACAAATACTCCCGGGAAAAGTTGGGCGGCGATTTAGAGCGTCTGCGTTCCTATTATCTAGACCGTGGTTACATTAATTTCTCCATTGAATCGACACAGGTGTCGGTGACACCTGATCGCCGTAGTGTTTTCATTACCGTCAACGTGGCGGAAGGTGAGCAATACACGGTCAACGAGGTGAAGTTGGCTGGCGACTTAGTGGTGAATGAAAACCAGCTGAAGCCGCTATTAATCGTCAAGAAAGGGCAGGTGTTCAGTCAACAGTTAGTGACCTATACCAACGATTTAATCAAGCGCCGCTTGGGTAATGAAGGCTACACGTTTGCTGAGGTGAATGGCCGAGAGCACAATGCCAATGACAAAGACCACACGGTAGATGTGACGTTTTACGTGGACCCAGGCCGTAAAGTTTATGTCCGCCGCATCAATTTCAGTGGTAATACCAAAACTTCCGATGAAGTGTTACGCCGTGAGTTGCGTCAGTTCGAACAGGCGCCGGCGAACACCTCTCTGGTGGACTTATCCCGCCAACGTTTGCAGCGTTTGGGCTATTTCAGCGTAGTTGAAACTGATACTCCGCGGGTGCCTAATTCCGATGACCTGGTTGATGTGAATTACAGCGTACAAGAGCAGCCTTCGGGTTCTATTGGCGCCAATGTGGGCTTCTCCGATGCCTCTGGGTTTATCTTCGGCGCCAACGTAACCCAAAATAACTGGCGCGGCAGCGGTAACCGGGTGTCATTTGCGTTGAGTCGTTCCGATATTCGCGATTCGTACAGTTTTTCCCATTACAACCCGTACTATACGTTGGATGGGGTAAGCCGTGGTTTTAGCATGTTTTACTCAAAGATTGACTTTGATGAAACCTCAGTGGCTTCTTATGCGGCAGACCGTTTGGGCTGGTCGGTGACATTCGGTTATCCGATATCGGAGTATTCACGCTTGAACTTTGGCGCTACCTACGAGAAAACGAATATTAGCACCGGCGATTATGTCGCCGTGGATATTGATCGATTCCTGATGGAGAAAGGCGACGAGTTCAACGAATATAAAGCCAACGTGTCCTTGCAAACTAGCACCCTGAACCGAGGTATTCTTCCTGATCGCGGCTGGTCTAGTAGCATTGGTGTTGAGGTGGCGGCTCCGGTTTCCGATTATAGTTTTTACAAGGTTAATTGGAACGGGCAGAAATATTTTCCCATTACCCAGCGGTGGACCCTGCGCACTCGTGCCGACTTGGCCTACGGTGATGGCTATGGTGACGACATTGCGTTGCCGTTCTTCGAGAACTACTATTCCGGCGGTATTGGTTCGGTGCGGGGTTATGAGTCTCGGTCCCTGGGACCTCGTTCCGAGGCGTTGAGTTATTATAAAAGTGGCACCACGGACCCTAATCCGGATCCGATTGGCGGCAACTTTCTTACCGAAGCCAGCATGGAGTTGATTTTCCCGACGCCCTTCGCAGGGGAGTCGCGAAGCGTGAGGACCTTCCTGTTCGTGGATGCTGGGACCGTATATGAAACCGAGCGGGCCGATATTTTTGAAGATTTTGAATCGCAGGATATCCGGAGTTCCGTCGGTCTCGGATTGACGTGGTTGACGGCTATTGGCCCGCTTAGCTTCAACTTGGCGAAAGCGCTGGATGACCAGCCTGGCGATGACACGGAAGTATTCCAATTTTCTTTGGGTCAGACTTTTTAGGAGTTTAATAATGGTGAAAAAAACACTGGTAGCATTGGCACTGTTTTTGCCCTCACTGGCTATGGCTGAGGCTTCTGTTGGGGTTCTTGACCCGATTGCTGCGTTACAATCGTCAAATAATGTGAAGACGAGAATGTCCTCACTGGAGAATGAGCTGTCTGGGGACGAGCAAAAGCTCAATCGCTTGCAAAACGATGTGGGGAAGCTGCAACAAAAACTGCAAAAAGAAGCCATGACCATGTCCGCGGATGAACAAGATACGCTGAAGACTCAGGGTCAGCAGAAAATGCTCGAAATTCAAAGCCTGCAACGCAAACTGCAAAAGCGTGCTAGCGAAGCACAACGCGAAATTCTGTCAGAAATGCAGCCTAAGCTTAAAAAGGCCATAGAGTCTGTGGCTAAACGTGAAAAGCTGGATGTAGTGCTCAATGCCCAAGCTGTGATGTACACCAAGCCGGATCTAGATATTACTGAAGCGGTGGGCAAGCAACTGAACAGTATGAAATAATGTTGACTCTCGGTGAGTTAGCAAAAAAACTGGATGCGGAGTTGATCGGTGAGGCCAGCCATGTTGTGGACGGTTTGGGAACAATCCAGTCCGCAGGGCCAAGCCAACTGACTTTTCTTGCCAACCCCCGTTATCGGTCATTCTTGGAACAGACTAATGCGGGTGCGGTGCTAATTCCTGAGTCCCAGCGGGAATTTTGTCCGGTGCCGGCATTGATTGTTAAAGACCCATACTTGTCTTTTGCCAAAGCCAGTGCGTTTTTTGAAGTGGCACCGCAAGTGCAGCCGGGTGTGCATCCTGCTGCGGTTGTGGATGCGACGGCACAGATTCACACCTCTGCGTCCATTGGCCCGAATGCGGTGGTGGAAGCGGGTGTGATAGTGGGAGAGGGCGCCGTAATCATGGCCAACAGCGTGGTTGGTGCCGGCTCTCATATCGGTGATCAGTGTCGAATTTGGCCAAATGTTACAATTTACCATGGTGTGACACTGGGTCCACGCACTACTATACACGCCAATTGCGTAATCGGTGGTGATGGTTTTGGCTTCGCCTTCAATGGCGCCGGTTGGACCAAACTTCATCAAGTCGGTGGCGTTACCATCGGTGCAGATGTGGAAATCGGTGCTGGCACGACAGTTGATCGTGGTGCCATTGAAGATACCATCATTGGTGACGGTGTGATTCTGGATAATCAGATCCAGGTGGCCCATAACGTTGTCATCGGTGATCACACGGCTATCGCTGGGAAAGCGGGTATTGCGGGCTCAGCCAAAATAGGTTCTTTCTGCCTGATAGGTGGGGCCGCTGGTATAGCTGGCCACATCGAAGTATGTGACAAGGTGCAAATTCTGGCCATGTCCTTGGTCTCCAGCTCTATCAAAGAACCGGGTACATACGGTTCTGCTCTGCCTGTGGATAGCCAATCTCGCTATCGCAGGAATGTGGCGCGTTTCCGAAATCTGGATGATTTGGCCCGCCGTGTACGCAAGCTCGAGCGTTTAAGCGACTAATTTCCGCATGTTGCGGTACTTGCCTGTTTGGAACACATGATGATGGACATTAAAGAGGTCAGGGAATATCTGCCCCATCGTTACCCCTTTCTGTTAATTGACCGGGTGCTAAATATTGAGCCCGGAAAACGTATCGAAGCGTTAAAAAACGTGACGATCAACGAGCCATTTTTTAATGGCCATTTTCCTGAAGAGCCTATCATGCCCGGTGTGTTGATCATCGAAGCCATGGCGCAGGCTGCAGGTATTTTGGGGTTCGTGACGGAGAATAAAAAGCCCTCCGATGGTTATATCTATCTACTTGTGGGTACCGACAAGGCACGCTTTAAGCGCCAGGTAGTGCCGGGAGATACTCTGCATTTGTTCGCCGAGTATGTGGTGATTAAACGTAATATTATAAAATTCACCTGTGAAGCGCAGGTAGACGGTAAAACTGTGGCCAGTGCAGAAATGCTCGTGGCTGAACAGAAAGTCTAGTCCATACCGTACGCCAGCGCGGAGCTGGCGTATACTTGCTTGCCTTCACCACCAAAATAAAAGTGACTAGTCCATGATTCATCCGACCGCCCTTATTGATCCGGCCGCGGAGCTTGCAGATGATGTGCGGGTGGGCCCGTATTCCGTGATTGGCCCCAATGTGGAAATTGGAGCGGGCACCGTGGTGGCCTCTCATGTGGTCATCAACGGCCCCACAACTATTGGTCGTAACAACCATATTTTTCAGTTCGCGTCCGTGGGCGAAGACTGCCAAGATAAAAAATATAAGGGAGAGCCAACCCGGCTGGAAATCGGAGACGATAACGTTATTCGTGAATCGGTCACCATTCACCGGGGTACCATTCAGGATAACTCTCTGACTAAAATCGGTGACCGTAATCTCTTGATGGCTTATGTGCACGTGGCCCATGATTGTATCATTGGCGATGACTGTATCTTTGCCAATAATGCGTCTGTAGCGGGCCACGCCCATGTCGGCAATGGTGTGATTCTGGGCGGCATGACAGGGGTGCACCAGTTCTGCAAGATTGGTTCTTACGCGATGACGTCGGGCTGTTCTCTCGTGCTCAAAGATATTCCTGCCTATGTGATGGTATCTGGTAATCCTGCCGGCGCCCGCAGCATGAACTTTGAGGGTATGCGTCGTCGTGGTTGGTCTAAAGATGTGGTTAGCAGCTTGCGCAAGGCTTACAAGCTGGTCTACCGCCAGGGGCTGACATTGGAGCAGGCGTTGCTGGAATTAGAGTCCATGGAGCCGTCGGATGCGCTACAGATTTTTATCGATTCTCTAAAGTCTTCCGAGCGCGGCATCACGCGCTGATATGACACAGCGTAAGGATGCTCCGCTTGTCGCGCTGATTGCCGGGGAAGCTTCCGGGGATATTTTAGGGGCAGGCCTCATGCAGGCCCTTGAAAATCGTTATCCTGGCGCTCGTTTTATTGGTGTGGGTGGCGAGGAGATGGCACAGGCTGGTTTGACTAGCCTGTTCCCCATGGAAAAATTGTCGGTGATGGGAATCACCGAGGTGCTATCACACCTTCCTGAATTATTACGTCTGCGCAAATCTCTGGTCCGCTTTCTGCTTGAGCAGCGGCCGGACGTGGTCGTTGGTATCGACTCTCCAGATTTCACCCTGCCAATTGCGCGTCGTCTTCATGATCGAGGCTTGAAAACCGTTCATTATGTGAGTCCCTCCGTGTGGGCTTGGCGCCAGGGTCGCATTAAAGGCATAAAGAAAAGTATTGATCTGATGCTAACGCTTTTGCCGTTCGAAGCGCGTTTCTATGAGGAGCATGACGTGCCGGTGGCTTTTGTCGGTCACCCGTTGGCCGATCGTATCCCGCTGGAAACGGATGTGGCTGGGGCCCGCAAGGCTCTGGCGCTGGACCGCGATGCTCGTATTTTGGCAGTACTACCAGGAAGCCGAGGAGGTGAAGTGGGGCAATTGATGCCCGCTTTCCTGGACGCTATGGTGGCGCTGAATCACCAGGATCCCACGCTGCAGTATGTGATTCCGGCTGCTAACGCGGCCCGCCGTGAACAAATACAGACGTTGCTGAATACGCAGCCTAATTTGCCCGTGTCATTGATCGATGGACAGAGCCGGACGGTGATGGCGGCGGCGGATGTGGTGCTAATGGCTTCAGGTACAGCCACGCTGGAAGGCTTGTTGCTGAACAAACCGATGGTGGTAGGCTATCGGGTTGGGGCAGTGACTTACGCCATTGTTAGTCGTCTGATAAAAAGTGAATTTTTTTCCTTGCCCAATTTATTGTGTCGGCAGGAAATGGTCCCTGAGCTGCTTCAGAGCCAGCTGACCACGGAAGCGATTGTTGCTGCTGTGCGCCGTTGGTTTGATCAGCCTGAGCAGGCCCAGGCACTAAAAATACAGTTTCAGAGCGTGCATCAACAACTTCGTGGCGGTGCCAGTGAGAAGGCGGCGGCGGCCGTTGCTCGTTTGTTGGAGGCTTGATGGCAGATACGCAACCCTGCGACCCGTTTGCTGAGTATGGCCTAGCTGATCCGTTTATTCCTTCTGATTTTTTTTGGCAGCCGGGCATGCTGGTGGCGGGTGTCGACGAAGTGGGTCGAGGCCCGTTAGTGGGTGCGGTAGTCACCGCGGCAGTGATATTGGACCCAAAGTACCCGATCGTCGGCTTGGCTGATTCCAAAAAAATCAGTGAAAAGAAACGTCTGGCGCTGGAGTCTGAGATTAAGTCTCACGCGCTTGGCTGGGCGTTGGGGCGAGCAGAGTCGGATGAAATTGACCAACTGAACATTCTGCATGCCACCATGCTGGCCATGCAGCGGGCAGTGGCAGCGCTGCCTGTGGAGGCGCATGCTGTACTGATTGATGGTAATCGAGTACCGGCGTTGCAGTGTCCGGCGCAGGCGGTAGTAAAAGGGGATGGGCGTGTACCGGCTATCTCTGCTGCCTCAATTCTTGCCAAAGTGGCGCGGGACCGCGAAATGTATGCCTTGCATGCCCGTTATCCCCAATACGGCTTCGACCGCCATAAAGGCTACCCAACTGCGGTGCATATGGCGGCCCTAGAACAGCATGGCGCCTTGGCCGAGCATCGTCGCTCCTTTGGCCCGGTGGCTGCTGCAATTGCACAAGGGAACCTGTTTTGACTGATCCCCGTTTTGTCCACCTGCGCCTTCATACCGATTATTCACTGGTTGATGGAATCGTTCGGGTTAAGGAACTGACCAAGACCTGCGTAAATGAGCAGATTCCTGCGGTGGCAGTCACCGATGATTCGAATTTGTTTGCCCTGATCAAGTTCTATCAGAATGCCATGAATGCGGGTATCAAACCGTTGATGGGGGCGGATCTCTGGGTGCAGGGCACGCACATAGACGAACCCGCCTATCTGTCGTTTCTGGTGCTTAATGAGGTGGGTTATCAGAACCTGACTTTACTGATTAGTCGTGCTTGGCAGACTAATCAGGATCGCGGGCGCGCTTTGGTGAAACCTGAGTGGCTGGCAGAACTGAATGAAGGCCTGATCGTGCTGTCAGCGGCGAGCCAAGGGGAAGTAGGGCAGTTATTGCTAGCAGGCAAACACGAACAGGCGCAACAGTATGCTCGTTGGCTTGTGTCAACGTACGGTGATCGTTTCTATCTGGAAGTGCAGCGAACCTCTCGACCGGGTGATGAGGATTGTTTGCATGCCAGCGTTGCCTTGGCCGAACAACTTGGCTTGCCAGTGGTAGCCACCAACGATGTTCGCTTTCTTCGTCGCGAAGACTTTGAAGCCCATGAATCTCGAGTCTGCATCCATGACGGTAATACTCTGGATGATCCGCGACGGCCAAAAAAATATTCCGAAGAGCAGTACCTGAAATCTGCCGATGAAATGGCGCAGCTGTTTTCTGATTTGCCCGAAGCGCTTGAGAACACGGTGGAAATTGCTCGCCGCTGCACGCTTGATATTCGTTTAGGAGAAAACTTCCTGCCGGACTTCCCGATTCCGGAGGGCATGACCATTGAGCAATATTTCGAGAAAGTGTCTCACGATGGTCTTGAGGAACGTCTTAAGGTCTTGCTCGATAGCGATGACCCTGAGTATGCATTAAAGCGCAAAGACTACGATGACCGGCTTCGATTTGAGTTGGATATCATCAACCAAATGGGATTTCCCGGTTACTTCCTAATCGTTGCCGATTTTATCCAGTGGGCTAAGGATAACGAGGTGCCGGTGGGACCGGGGCGGGGTTCAGGTGCAGGCTCACTGGTTGCCTATGCTTTAAAAATTACCGATTTGGATCCCATTGGTTACGACCTCCTGTTCGAACGGTTCCTGAACCCCGAACGGGTATCCATGCCTGACTTTGACGTCGACTTCTGCATGGAGAAGCGCGACCGTGTAATCAACTATGTGGCGGATAAGTACGGCCGTGATGCAGTGAGCCAAATCATCACATTCGGTACCATGGCTGCCAAGGCCGTAGTGCGCGATGTGGCGCGGGTGCAAGGTAAGCCCTATGGGCTAGCGGATCGACTTTCCAAGATGATTCCCGGGGTGCCTGGGATGACCTTGAGCAAGGCGTTGGAGCAGGAAGAAACTTTGCGCGAGTTTCTGGAAAGCGATGAAAATTCCGACAAAGAAGCCGCCAATGAAATCATGGAAATGGCTTTCAAGCTGGAAGGCTTGACCCGTAACGTGGGTAAGCATGCAGGGGGGGTAGTGATCGCCCCGGGCAAGCTCACTGACTTTGCGCCGCTGTACTGTGAAGAAGATGGCACCAACCTGGTGACGCAGTACGATAAAGATGACGTGGAATCCGCGGGCCTTGTGAAATTTGACTTTCTCGGCCTGAAAACCCTGACCATCATTGACTGGGCCGTCAAAGCGGCCAATGTGAAGCGTGCTCGCGAAGGGCTGGACGATCTTGTTATCGATCATATCCCGCTAGATGACAGCCCCAGTTTTGACCTATTGAAGCGGGGCGATACCACCGCGGTATTCCAGCTGGAAAGTCAGGGCATGAAGGAGCTAATTAAAAAACTCAAGCCTGACGTTTTTGAAGACATTATCGCATTGGTGGCTCTGTATCGTCCTGGGCCGCTGGAATCTGGCATGGTGGATAATTTCGTCAACCGTAAGCACGGTCGCGAACCTTTGGCCTATCCGGACCCTCAGTACCAACACGAGTGGCTGGAGCCTATCTTAAAACCTTCCTACGGGGTCATCCTGTATCAGGAACAGGTGATGCAGATTGCCCAGGAGCTGGCCGGTTATACACTGGGTGGCGCGGACATGTTGCGCCGGGCTATGGGTAAGAAGAAGCCTGAAGAGATGGAAAAGCAGCGGGCGATCTTTGAAGAAGGGGCAAAAGGAAAGGGGGTAGACGCGGGCCTGGCCATGAAAATCTTTGATTTGGTGGAGAAATTCGCAGGCTACGGTTTCAACAAATCCCACTCTGCAGCTTACGCCTTGGTCGCGTATCAAACCGCCTGGCTAAAGGTCCATTATCCTGCGGAGTTTATGGCGGCCACCATTTCTGCCGATATGCAGAACACCGACAAGGTGGTGACGTTCATTGATGAATGTAAAACCATGGGTTTGCAGGTACTGCCACCGGATGTGAATTCCTGTGGTTACCGCTTTACGGTGAACCCGGAAGGCGACATCGTTTATGGTTTGGGCGCCATCAAGGGGCTGGGTGAAGGGCCCATTGAAGCTATCGTCACTGCACGGGCCGAGGGTGGTGAATTCAAGGATTTGTTTGATTTTTGCCGCCGTATTGACCTGAAAAAAATCAATCGCCGTTCTCTGGAGGCCATGGTGCGCGCTGGTGTGCTGGATAAGCTGGGTCTAAACAGCAGCTTCCATGATAGGGCGCAATTGCTGGCCACCTTGCCGGATGCGATTGCGGCGGCCGACCAGGATGCCCGCAACGAAGCCGCGGGTATTATGGATATGTTCGGGGCGATGGATGACAGTCCGGCCACTGCCGTGGAATGGAAGCCGGCTCGTTCCTGGAATGACGAGACCCGCCTCAACGGTGAGCGAGATACTCTCGGCTTGTTTTTAACTGGGCACCCCATTGATCAGTATGAAAAAGAAGTTCAGCAGTTCGTTACTGCCCGGATTAACGCCCTGCAGCCCACAGCCAAGGGGGAGGCGGCCACTGTGGCTGGATTGGTCGTGGCACTGCGTATTACCCGTAGTAAACGCAGTGGTGAACGAATGGCATTTATCACCCTGGATGACAAAACCGGACGGGTGGAAGTGTCTGTATTCGGTAAGACCTTCGCTGAGTACGGCGAGTTGGTGCAGAAAGATACTTTGCTGATCTTTAAGGGCGGGGTGCGCAATGATGAGTACACCGGCAGCTTTAACCTAGTAGCCGATGAAATCATGGATATGCGCCAAGCCCGGGAAGCATTTGCTCGTCGTCTGCGAGTGGCGGTTCCCATAGAGGAAGGCTTACCCGAGCAGCTTCAGCAAATGCTGTCGCCGTATCAGGGGGGCAATACGCCAGTATTGCTGGATCTGGATCACAGCATCGCCGCCGCGAGCTTTTGGCTGGGTGACGAATGGAAGATTAGCCCTCACGAATCGCTTGTGGAAGAGCTGCGAATCCGCTTTGGAGAAGACGCAGTACGGATGGAGTACTAAGGCGACAAAACGCGCGGCACCAGAGAAAAAGGGGTGTGACTGGCGGGTGGCGTGATTCAGTGGCCTTCAACAGCCACGCTCGGAGCGGTCAGGCCCATGGTTTATCTTGCTGTGCTTCCGGATTGCCGCTTGGAGCGTACCCACGCCTCTATATTGAAACAGTTTGCAACCTAGCCATGTCGGCCATGTCTCGACCTTGTCATCGGGTTGCGGCTACACTTGTTGCTCTCTTTATATGGGCAGGTTGCGTTTGGCGCTCCAGCGTGACGTTTCTGCCATATTAACGCCATAGAGAGGCCATTCTGGCCCGGGCGCATGCTGATAACATCTTGGACAGGCAAAGAATATGAATCCCAATTTCCTCGAATTTGAACAACCGATTGCCGACCTGGAAGCGAAAATCGAGGAACTGCGTTTGGTGGGCAGTGGCAGTGATATAAACATTTCCGAGGAAGTGGCCAAGTTGCAGGAAAAGAGCATCACGCTTACCGAGAGCATTTTCCGAGGGCTAAGCTCCTGGCAAATTTCCCAACTTTCCCGTCATCCTAAACGCCCCTATATGTTGGATTACATCAAGCGGATCTTTACCGACTTTGATGAATTGCATGGTGACCGTGCCTTTTCTGATGATCCTGCGATTATTGGGGGCATGACCCGATTGAACGGGCAGCCAGTGATGGTGATTGGCCATCAAAAAGGCCGCGAAGTGAAAGAAAAGGTTCGTCGCAATTTCGGCATGCCGAAACCGGAAGGTTACCGTAAGGCGCTGCGATTGATGGAAATGGCTGAACGGTTCAAGTTGCCGGTGCTGACGTTCATTGATACGCCTGGGGCGTTTCCGGGGATTGATGCAGAAGAGCGCGGTCAGTCCGAAGCCATTGCCCGTAATTTGCGTGTAATGTCCCAGCTCAAAACCCCCATTATCGCCACTGTTATTGGTGAAGGGGGGTCCGGTGGAGCGCTGGCGATTGGTGTGTGTGACCATTTACAGATGCTGGAATTTTCTACCTATTCGGTTATTTCTCCAGAAGGGTGCGCCTCCATTCTTTGGCGCAGTGCGGATAAAGCCCCTGAAGCTGCGCAAGCCATGGGCCTAACTGCCGGGCGATTACATGAGCTCGGCATCGTTGACCAAGTGATCAAGGAGCCTCTGGGAGGCGCTCACCGGGATTATGACCAAGCTGCCGATGCGATTCGCAAGGCATTGGCAACACAATTGGAATCGCTTGGTTCCATGGAGACTGACGCCCTCATTAACCGCCGTTACGAACGTTTGATGAGTTACGGCAACGTGGTTAGCGACCCCGCCGACGAATAGTCATGTCTGATGCTGCTAGGTTCAGCCAGCGCTTGGCTGAACAGGCCCCAGACGGGCCACTGTTGCTTGCCTTAAGCGGTGGCCTTGATTCCTCTCTATTGCTCCACCTGCTTGTCCAAGCAGGTTTAGCCCCGCGCCTTTGCGCTGTCCATATCGATCATCAACTGCAGGCGGATAGTCGCGCTTGGTCGCGTTTCTGTGGGGCCTTGGCGGATAAGTATGGTATTGCGCTGACGATTGAACCGGTCACCGTGAGCATGGCTGAAGGGCTGGAAGCGGGTGCTCGGGACGCCCGCTACCAAGTGCTATTGCCACTGGCTCGAGCCAAAGGCGCGACGCTGGTGCTGGCACACCATCGCAATGATCAAGCGGAAACGGTGTTGTTCCGGTTGCTACGGGGAGCGGGGGTACAGGGGCTGTCAGCCATGGGTCAGCACAGCCAGCAACAGGGTGTAACGCTCTGGCGACCGTTACTTGGCCTGGGTCGGCATGTTCTTGAAAAATGGGGGGCCGAGTTATCGCTTAATTGGTTGGAAGACCCCAGTAACCAGGACCAAAGCCTGCGACGTAATTATCTTCGCCATACTATCCTTCCGGCACTGCGCGAGCGTTGGCCCGGTGCTGACGCCACGCTTGCCCGGGCCGCAGAGCACATGGCTGAGGCCAATCAATTGCTGACAGAAGTCGCGGTCCAGGATGCCGCAAGCATAGGCGTATCCGGGGCTGTTCTGCCGCTGCACCGCCTGGCGGAGTTATCCTTGGCGCGCCAACGTAATGTACTGCGGTGGTGGCTGCAGAAAAACCGGGCCTCCGCCCCCAGCGCTGCCGTTCTTGAACAGATTCGAGTGTTGCATCTGGCAGCAGAGGATAGCCAAGCCCGAGTCGAGTGGGGCGGATATGCGGTTCGCGTGTATCAGGGAGCTCTACACTTTGCTCGTCGTGAAGCCTTCCAGCCCTGGCAAGGTGACATACTCTGGCCTGAAGGCGAGGCACCGCCGGACTTGCCCCGTTGGCGTTGGACACAGCACGCTGTGGAAGGCGCAGTATGGGTGCTGCGACCTGCTGGGGATATTCAACTCCGCTCATTCACCGGTGCCCTGACTCTGCGGCGCAATGGCTTGCGCCAGAAAATCAAAGAGCTCTGGCGTGCGGCAGGCGTGCCGCCTTGGCAACGCCGGCAGTGGCCGCTACTTTGCCGAGATGGCGAGGTGGTGAGTGTGCCGCTGGTGGGGCTGGCCGATGACGAAGCGCTCGAGCGCGCTGAGCGCTGGTATTTATTACCGGCTGGTTCTGCGTCTGACTAATAATCCTGTCGGGTTGCCTGTGTGGCACCGGCTCATTGTCCGTTCTGTCTCACAGGGAAATACGACAGGTAGCCTCGTTTCCTGCTGGCGGTTCAGACAAACTTATTCGCTATTCGGCTCAGGGTTCTATTGCAAAAAACGCCTCTCAGCATAAAGGAAGCACCATGCTGACCCTTCAGCAACACGTGCAGCAGACATTCAAGCTTCAGGGTTTTCGCCCCGGCCAGGAGAGGGTCATTAATGCCTTGCTGGCCGGGCGATCCGCGCTAGCAGTCTTTCCCACCGGTGGTGGTAAGAGCCTGTGCTACCAATTACCTGCGTTGATGCTGGACGGAGTCACGTTGGTGGTGTCTCCACTGATTGCATTGATGAAAGACCAGGTCGACCAACTGCACCGCTTAGGTATTGCGGCGGCGCGGTTGGATTCCAGCGTGGATGCCGAGCAGCTGCAGTCCATCTATCGAGGCTTGGAAGACGGCAGTATAAAGTTGCTTTACGTGGCACCGGAACGCCTGGCCAATGAGCGCTTTCTAGCCCGGCTGAAACGGCTATCGATCAGCATGATGGCCGTGGATGAAGCCCATTGTGTGTCTGAATGGGGGCATAACTTTCGCCCGGATTATTTGAAGTTGGCGCAGTTGGCGAAAGAGCTGGAGGTTGGGCGGGTGCTGGCGTTAACGGCTACCGCTACGCCTCAAGTGGCGCAGCAGATCTGTGACAGCTTTGCCATTGCCCCTGCCGACCATGTGCAAACCGGGTTTTTCCGTCCCAATTTGGCGTTGAGTGTCCGCCCCTACAATGTGGAAGAGCGAGGTCGGGCACTGCTGGAAGCGTTACAGGCTCGTCCCTCGGAGCCGGCGATTGTCTATGTCACTCTGCAGAAAACGGCAACGCAGGTGGCGGCTTTGCTGAGCGAGCAGGGGTTGAATGCACAGGCTTACCATGCGGGATTGAAAGGTGAGGAGCGGCATCGCGTTCAGGAAGCGTTCATGTCGGGGCAGGTAAATATCGTGGTGGCCACCATTGCTTTCGGGATGGGTATCGACAAGGCGGATATTCGGGGTATCTATCACTACAACCTGCCCAAGTCCCTGGAAAACTATATGCAGGAAATTGGCCGGGCAGGGCGAGACGGCGAGCCTTCACAATGTGTGCTGCTGGCCAGTTCGGACGACCTGACCGTGCTGGAAAATTTCAGTTACGGCGATACCCCAGACAGTGAAGCGCTAGCCGGGCTCATTGGCTGGCTGGTGAATCAACCGGCGCAGTTCGACCTTGCGGTGCATGAATTGTCTGGGCAGTTTGATGTCCGCCCTCTGGTTATTAATACCCTGCTGACCTATCTGGAGTTGGACGGGATTATTCGTTCGACAGCGCCGTTCTATACGGAGTACAAGCTGGCATTTCAGATATCTCAAGCTGAGGTGTTGGCTCAGTTCGACCATGAGCGAGCGGATTTTTTGCGGCAGGTCTTTGCTGCGGGTAAAGAGGGGCGCATCTGGCTCACTCTGAAACCGATTGCCGTGGCGGACCAATTGCAGGTCGATCGGGTGCGAATTCTCAAGGCGATTGGCTATCTTGAGCAGCAGGGCATGGTTGAGGTGCGTGTGGCTGGGGTGCGCCAGGGCTACCGGATGGTCAATCGTCCAGCTGATCCGCAGGCGTTGACGGCACAGATCGCAGAGCAGTTTCGTGTTCGTGAGCAGCGCGACATCCAGCGGCTGCAGCAAGTATGTAATTGGGCGCAAAGTAGCGATTGTTACCAGCGGGGCTTAGTGGGTTATTTCGGTGAGCAGTTGCCTCAAGCCTGCGGCCAGTGCAGTGCCTGTAAAGGCGAACACCAGCGGTTTCCTGAGCGTCATCGGACTGCTCCTGATTCGGCAGTAATCCTGGCGGTTATAGCGCAAAGGCACGGGGCTCTGGCGACCCCTCGCCAACTGGCCCGTTTTCTCTGTGGCATTAGTAGCCCCCGCGCCAGTCGGGCTCGACTGGCGCGGCACCGGTCGTTCGGATCACAGATGGAGGTGCCCTTCGCCGAGGTATTGGCCGCGTGTCGGGCGATGCTAGAGCCGTAATGGGGGGCAGGGGGCAGCCTTTGACTTTACCGTGGGAGCGGTGCAGTGATCGTTGCTGTAACGCAATGCCGGCGTCAGGCGGGTGCCATTCACTATTTCCGCTCCCAAGAGCGATTCCGATTGAGCACAGGGGCGGCTTCTGTTAACATTTCCTCCCGTCCTGATGTAGCGCAAGCTCCTGAATTTTCAGGTGTTCAATCGTCTCTTGCGTCGCCGGCCAACCCGATTCATGAAAACTCCTTGCCCGTCTGTAACGTGCAGGGTGTTTTTTTTATGGGGGTCGGTACACTTTGACGATGGTGCTATTAACCCACTAGCGATCTGGTGAGTGCATGTCTCGTTTCATCTTTGTCACCGGCGGTGTGGTGTCGTCTCTGGGGAAGGGGATTACCTCTGCGTCCCTGGCCACCCTGTTGGAAGCCCGCGGTCTCAACGTGACCCTGATTAAAATGGATCCTTATATTAATGTGGATCCCGGTACCATGAGCCCTTACCAGCATGGTGAGGTATTTGTGACTGAAGATGGCGCCGAAACCGATCTGGATTTGGGTCATTACGAGCGTTTTATTCGCACTCGCTTGAACCGCCGCAACAGCTTTACGACTGGTCGTGTGTATCAGCACGTGCTGGATAAAGAGCGTCGAGGTGAATACCTCGGTGCCACCGTGCAAGTCATTCCCCATATCACCGATGAGATCAAACTTAAGATTCGCGAAGGCGCCGGTGATGCGGATGTGGCTATCGTAGAAATTGGTGGTACCGCGGGCGATATTGAATCTCTGCCTTTCCTGGAAGCAGCCCGTCAGATGCGTGTTGAATTGGGCTCTAGCCAGTCCTTACTGGTGCATCTGACCTTGGTGCCTTATATCGCCACCGCCGGCGAGATCAAGACTAAGCCGACCCAGCACTCCGTGAAAGAGCTACGCTCCATCGGCCTGCAACCGGATATTCTGGTGTGCCGTGCGGATGACCCGATTCCGCAGAGTGCCCGTGAAAAAATTGCCTTGTTTACCAATGTGGAAGCGCGGGCGGTGATTTCCTCACCGGACTGCAAGACCATTTATCAGGTGCCGCGGGGTATGCACGAGCAGGGCCTGGATGCCATCGTGGTGGAAAAATTCGGCCTGGACCTGCCGGAACCGGATCTCGGTGAATGGGACCGTGTGGTGGAAGCTCAGTTGAACCCGGAGCACGAAGTCACTGTCGGCATGGTCGGCAAGTACATTGAACTGGTTGATGCATACAAATCGCTCAATGAAGCGTTGATCCATGCAGGTATCAGCAACCGTGCCAAGGTCAATATCCTTTATCTGGATGCAGAAGATATCGAGCGCGACGGCACCGGTGTGCTGGAAAGTCTCGACGCGATTCTGGTGCCCGGTGGTTTCGGCGACCGGGGTACGGAAGGCAAGATTGCCGCGATCCGTTATGCTCGTGAGAATAAGGTGCCCTATCTGGGTATTTGTCTTGGTATGCAATTGGCGGTGATTGAATATGCTCGCCATGTGGCGGGGATTGAAAAAGCGCATTCATCTGAGCTTAACCCAAACACCCCGGACCCGGTGGTGGGCCTGATTACCGAATGGATCACCGAAGACGGGCAGAAGGAACTGCGTTCGGCGGATTCTGACCTGGGTGGTACCATGCGTTTGGGTGGTCAGGAGTGTGTACTTGAAGCTGATAGCCGTGCTGCTGAGTGTTATGGCAGCACGCATATCGTAGAGCGTCATCGCCACCGTTATGAGGTGAATAACAACTACTTGCCGCAGTTGGAAGCGGCAGGTTTGAAAATTGTTGGCCGTTCCGCGGATGGTGAGCTTGTGGAAGTGATTGAAGTGGGCGACCACCCGTGGTTTGTGGCTTGTCAGTTCCACCCTGAGTTCACTTCCACCCCTCGTGACGGTCACGGTTTGTTCAAAGGTTATGTGGCCGCCGCCCTGGCGGAACAAAAGGCCCACAAGGAGACGTGACCCGTGAGTAGCCAGAAGACCATTCATCTAAATGGGCTGGAATTCGCCAATGACAAGCCCATGGCCTTGTTTGGTGGCATGAATGTGTTGGAATCCCGGGACCTGGCCATGCAGGTGGCCGAGGCGTATGCCGAGGCGACCAGCAAGCTGAACATGCCTTGGGTATTCAAGGCCAGTTTCGACAAGGCCAACCGGTCTTCGCTTAGTTCCTACCGTGGGCCGGGGATGGAAGAAGGGCTGAAAATCTTCGAGGAAGTAAAGAAGACGTTTAACTGCCCGTTGATCACCGACGTGCACGAGCCTGGCCAAGCAGGGCCGGTGGCAGAAGTGGTCGATATTATTCAGTTGCCGGCCTTCTTGGCACGGCAGACGGATCTGGTGGTGGCTATGGCAAAGACCGGCGCCATCATCAACATCAAGAAACCCCAGTTCCTAGCACCTCACGAAATGTCGCATATCTTGCACAAGTGTGAGGATGCCGGAAACGATCAGCTGATTCTTTGCGAGCGTGGGTCTAGCTTTGGGTACAACAACCTAGTGGTGGACATGCTCGGCTTTGGCATCATGAAGCAGTTTAACTATCCGGTCTTTTTCGATGTGACTCATGCCTTGCAGAAGCCGGGAGGTAGGGCCGACAGTGCTGATGGTCGCCGCGCCCAAGTCGCTGAATTGGGCCGCGCTGGCATCAGTCAGGGCATCGCCGGGCTGTTCCTTGAAGCCCACCCGGACCCGGATAACGCGAAATGCGATGGCCCCTGCGCCCTGCGACTGGATCGCCTAGAGCCATTCCTCGCACAGATGCAAACCCTGGATAATACCGTAAAGGCACTGCCTGCCTTCGAAAATAACTGATTTGAGTTTGGAGATTTACCGACATGTCCAAGATCGTTGACATCAAGGCCCGCGAAATTCTGGATTCCCGTGGCAACCCGACCATCGAAGCTGATGTGATTCTCGAGTCCGGCGCTAGTGGCAGTGCCTGTGCACCCAGTGGTGCCTCTACCGGTTCGCGCGAAGCGCTGGAACTGCGTGACGGTGACAAGTCCCGCTATCTGGGCAAGGGCGTCACCAAGGCGGTAGGCAATGTGAACTCTGCTATTCGTGAGCTGCTGGTGGGCATGGAGGTGTCCGATCAAAAGGCGCTGGACCAGGCCATGCTGGATGCCGATGGTACCGGGAACAAGGGTAACCTGGGCGCCAATGCCATCCTGGCGGTGTCTTTGGCTGCGGCTAAGGCGGCGGCAGTGGATCAGGGCAAGCCTCTCTACGAGTACATCTCTGACCTGCAAGACGATGACAACGAATACTCCCTGCCAGTACCCATGATGAACATCATCAATGGTGGTGAGCATGCCGATAACAATGTGGACATTCAGGAATTCATGATCCAGCCGGTGGGCGCGCCCACTGTGGCCGAAGCGATCCGATACGGTGCAGAAATCTTTCACGCCCTGAAAGGGGTGCTTAAGAAGCGTGGCCTGAATACCGCGGTAGGCGATGAAGGCGGTTTTGCGCCTAATTTGCCGAGTAACGAAGCGGCGCTGGAAGCGATTATGGAAGCCATCGAAATCGCGGGCTATAAGGCCGGTGATGACGTGACTCTGGCGCTTGACTGTGCAGCCAGCGAATTCTACAAGGATGGCAAGTATGTGTTGGCGGGCGAAGACCGCAGCATGAATTCTGAAGAGTTTGCCGATTATCTGGCTGAGCTGTGCGATCGCTATCCGATCATTTCCATTGAAGATGGCATGGACGAGTCTGACTGGGATGGCTGGAAAATTCTCACTGAAAAGCTGGGCAAAAAAGTTCAGTTGGTCGGTGATGATTTGTTCGTGACCAACACCCGTATTCTGCAGCGTGGCATTGACGAGAAAGTGGCTAACTCCATTCTTATCAAATTCAACCAGATCGGTTCTCTTACCGAAACCTTGGATGCCATCAAGATGGCCAAGGATGCCGGCTACACTGCGGTCATTTCTCATCGCAGTGGTGAAACTGCGGATACCACCATTGCGGACTTGGCTGTGGCTACGGCTGCAGGGCAGATCAAGACAGGCTCCTTGTGCCGTTCTGATCGAGTGGCCAAGTACAACCGTTTGATTCGCATTGAACAAGAGCTGGGGCGTGCTGCGTACCATGGCCGTAAAGAGTTCAAGCTGCTCGGCTAAGTGATGCCAGCGTCCAAGGGCAAATCCAGCGCCAGCAATCACCAAGGCAATGCCACAGGGCTGACACGACAACTGTCTCCTGGTAGGCAAATTGTGTTGGCGTTGCTGGCGCTGTTGTTTTTGGGGCTACAAGCACGCCTCTGGTTTGGTGAGGGCAGCTTGCGGCATGTGGCCATGTTGAAAAAAGATGTGGCTGTGCTCAAGCAAAGCAATGCCAAGTTGGCAGAGCGGAATCAACTCATGGCCGCTGACGTAAACGATCTGAAGCGGGGTACGGAAGCGGTGGAAGAAATTGCGCGCAAAGATCTGGGGATGGTTCGCACGGGCGAAACCTTTTTCCTGATCCTAGAACAACCTCGGGGCGCTGAGTGAATCCTGCTATCGCCGGGCCTTTATACGCCGTTGTTCCCGCCGCAGGGGTGGGTAGCAGAATGGGAGCCGGCATTCCCAAGCAGTACCTTTCCCTGACAGGCCAAACCTTGGCAGAACATACTCTCAATCGATTGTTGTCTTTTGCACCGATACACAAAGTGGTGGTGGCCGTGTCGGGTGATGATCCCTGGTGGCCGACGCTCTCCGTATCCCGTCATCCTCGTATCCAGACCGTTAATGGTGGCGACACCCGCGCCGCCTCGGTGCGTAATGGCGTCGCTGCGGTGATAGAGGAAGGCGGAGAGGATGCCTGGGTGTTGGTGCACGATATGGCTCGCCCGCTGGTTCGCCTCTCCGACATTCAGTTGTTGCTGGATCAAGCTGGGGATCGAGGCGCGATACTTGCCTTGCCGGTGGTCGATACCATCAAGCAGGCGGATGCGAGTCAGTACATCAAAAGCACCCTGGATCGTGAGTGTATTTGGCGGGCGCTAACGCCCCAGCTGTTTCCGGCGCGCGGGTTACTGGGGGCGCTTCAAGGTGACCTTGACGGGATTACTGATGAAGCCTCTGCCATGGAGAAAAATGGCTGGCAGCCGGCACTGGTGGCTGGCCATAGTGACAATATCAAGGTCACTGTCCCGGACGATTTGCCACTGGCTCGCTTTTATCTTAGCCGGCAACGGGGAGATGACAATGATGAAGGAGGACAGTGGTGAGCGTGCGTATCGGTCAGGGTTTTGATGTTCATGCCTTTGATGAAGGTGACCATGTGATGTTAGGTGGTGTCGCCATCCCCCACAGCCATGGGTTGAAAGCCCATTCTGATGGTGATGTGGCTTTGCATGCACTCTCTGACGCCTTACTTGGTGCGCTAGCGTTGGGCGATATCGGGCACCACTTCCCGGATACTGACCCGCAATGGCGAGGGGCCGATTCAGGCCAGCTGTTAACGGCTATTTATTCTTCCATTCTTGATGCCGGGTGGCGATTGGGCAACGCGGACCTAACGGTAATTTGTCAGGCGCCAAAACTGGCACCACACATTCTCGCCATGCGCGAACGGATTGCGGCGCTGTTGCAATGCGAACAAGGACAGGTTTCTGTGAAAGCGACCACCACGGAAAAACTGGGCTTCATCGGCCGCAAGGAAGGTATCGCGGTGCAGGCCGTAGTACTGCTGGAGAGTCAGTGAATTACCCTATGGAAACAACCGAAACCGGTTTGCCCAGAGCCCACGGTGGGCCGGTTTGCCAGGGCATATTGAAAGCTCGGCCAGAGGACTTTCAGGTTGCGGAGCATATGCACGTGACCCCGGAAGGCCAGGGCGAACATCTTTGGCTGGAAATCGAAAAAACCGGCTGGAATACCGAAGACGTGGCCATGTTGCTGGCTAAACAGGCTCGGGTCCATCGCCTTTCGGTGGGCTATAGCGGGCTAAAAGACAAACATGCTGTGACCCGGCAATGGTTTAGCCTGCACCTGCCGGGCAAAGACGACCCGGACTTTCATTGGCCCGATGGGCTTACCGTTCTGCAATCCGGCCGTCATCGCCGCAAGCTCAATCGTGGCACTCACCGTGCCAACGATTTCCGCCTTCGCGTCACCCGCTTCGTGGGTGATCGGGATGCATTGGAGCAGCAGCTACAGATGATTATCGCGCAAGGGGTGCCGAACTACTTCGGTGAGCAACGTTTTGGCCGAGGATCAGGGAACCTGGTGCGCGGCACAGAATGGTTGCTGGGCGGTGAGGCGCCGCGTAAGAAGGCCTTGCGGGGTATGTGGCTGTCCGCGGTGCGCAGCAATCTGTTTAATCTGATCCTCGCCGAAAGGGTGCGCCAAGGTTGTTGGAATACCGTGCTGGGCGGCGACATTTTGCAGCCGCAAGGCAGCCGGGGCTTGTTCCTGGCCGATGACGACCCGGCCGCGATGGAGCGTGTGGCCAATGGCGAGGTACACCCTACGGCCCCTTTGCCGGGCGTGCCGGGCATGGCATCATCTGGCCCCTGTAATCAGCTTGAACAGCAAATACTGGCGCCCCATGCTCCTGTCATAGAGGGGCTGCGGCAGATCAAGGTAGAAGAAGCCCGCCGCGCCACCCGGTTGCCGGTACGGGACTTGCAGTGGGTCTGGCATACGGATCCAGAACGGGAAGGGGAAGACTGCTTGGAGCTGGCGTTTACGCTGCCCACAGGCGCTTTTGCCACGACAGTAATGGCAGAGCTTGTCAGTTCACCGGCTGACTGACTCGCATTGAGGCAAACGAACACAGATGGATATCCAACTCAGCGGCATCGGTATGACCTCTGCACGGACCCGGGATAGGTTAGTGCAGCGGCTGCGTGATGCCGGTATCCAGGACGAGCGCGTACTGGACGCTATTCGTAATACACCTCGACATTTGTTTATCGAAGAAGCGCTGGCTCACCAGGCCTATGACGATACCGCCTTGCCTATCGGCCATGGTCAGACCATCTCCCAGCCCTGGGTAGTGGCACGGATGACCGAGCTGCTGATTGCCAAGGGCAAGCCCCGCAAGGTGCTAGAAATTGGCACTGGCTGTGGTTACCAAACAGCGGTGCTGGCGCCTTTTTGCGACGAGCTTTATTCGGTGGAACGTATTCGCCCGTTACAGGATCTGGCACGCAAACGTCTGCTACAGCTGGGGCTGGCCAAGGTCCAGCTCAAACATGCTGACGGCGGCTTCGGCTGGACAGCGGAGGCGCCATTCGATGCTATTCTTGCGGCCTGTGCCCGCGTGGATATTCCTGAGGGTTTATTATCGCAGTTGGCAGATGGTGGCCGCCTGGTGATGCCTGTCGGCGGCGATCGTCAGCAGGTTCTCACTGTGGTTGATCGTGACGGTGACCAGTTCCGTAGCCAAACGCTGGATTCGGTACGGTTTGTGCCTTTTCAGCGCGGGGTGTTGAGGTAAGGTGGCTAAAAGCTACAAGTCGCGTTGAAGCTCGTTGTTTGCTTCTTCAGCGGTCGAGAAAATTCATTCCCACCCCGCATTGATGTGTGCAGCGTGATGCATGAGGCGTAAAGATGATTCGACCCGGTATTTTTTTTCGTGGCATGGCCATGGGAACGGCTGATGTGGTGCCCGGTGTTTCCGGTGGTACTCTGGCGTTGATTACCGGTATCTATGAAGAGCTGATCAATACTCTGGGGGGGATCACTCCCCGGTTGCTGGTCGTGTGGCGCCAGCAAGGTTTCGTTGCTGTCTGGCAGCAGGCCAATCTGACTTTTCTTTTTACCTTGCTGGCCGGTATTTTTACCAGTATCGCGGTGTTGGCACGGCTGATTACCTGGCTTTTGGAAACCCATCCAGTACCGATTTGGGCGTTTTTTAGCGGTTTGATACTGGCCAGTATCCCGCTGGTTTTAAAACCCTTGCAGCAGCGCGGGGCAATACAGATTGGTGCCTTTTTTCTGGGCACAGTGGTCGCGGTGGCGATTGGTTTAGCGCCGGCATTGTCCGCGGCAGGTAGCGGAGCATTGGTTTTTTTCTTCAGCGGCATGCTGGCTATTTGCGCCATGATTCTGCCCGGCATTTCGGGCAGTTTTATTCTTCTTTTACTGGGCATGTATCAACCTGTGCTTGAAGCTGTGAAGCAGGCGCAGTTTTCATTACTGCTGGCATTTATGGCGGGTTGTGCGGTTGGCTTGTTGAGCTTTGTACATGTGCTCAAGTGGACGCTACAGCGTTTCCATGACACCGTCATGGCGCTATTGGCAGGCTTTATGGCCGGTTCGTTGTTGAAGCTGTGGCCGTGGCGAATCAGTGGCGAGCAGGGTATTTCCGATCAATGGCTGTGGCCAGCACAGTATGCCCAGGTTACGGGCCAGGGGGCGCAATTACCCCTGTCGTTGATAATGTTGGTTGTGGCTGCAGTAGTGGTCTGGTTACTTTATCGGGCTGCTCCGGTACATAATGTTGCACAAGCTAAGGACTGAATGCTGGCTCAGTATGGGTTACGGTGCAGTAGGCACTTCAAATTCGGTTTCCTGGTAACGGGGAGGGTTAATGGCAGTAACAATTCACACAGGCACTGATAGGTACTGATGCGTTCTCTGGCAGCGTTTGTGGTGTGGGTTCTGTTCAGTGGTTGTAGCGCGGGCAATTTTGCACCGGTGGTCGATATTTATGGCCAGGAGCCGAAGCCGCGTAAAGTGACCTCTGGTACCCACCATGTGCGTGAAGGGGAGACCCTATACTCCATTGCTTGGCGTTATGGGTGGGACTTTCGTGCCCTAGCTCGCGCCAATAATATTCCTGCTCCTTACACCATTTATCCCGGCCAGCGCATTTCCATGGCTCTCAAGGCACCCGATTCCGGCGTAGCTAGTAAGCCGAACACATCGTCGTCAAAGCCCGCTAGCAAGCCCTCCGTGTCAAAGCCTACCTCCAAACCCACGCCGAAGCCTGCTCCAAGCTCGAAAACACCCGTGGGGCTAGTAGAGTGGCGTTGGCCGGCCAGCGGCCAGGTGGTGGAATCATTTTCCTCTGCTAGCCAGGGCCGTAAGGGCATTGCTATTTCCGGGCGCCTTAATAGCCCTGTGGTGGCGGCAGCATCGGGCCGAGTGGTTTACCGGGGCAGTGGGCTTACCGGTTATGGTAACTTGCTGATTATCAAACACAGCGAACGCTGGTTAAGTGCCTATGCCCATAATGATAAAATGATGGTGAAAGAAGGGGATGCGGTGAAAGCTGGGCAGCAGGTTGCCACTATGGGTGCCAGTGGCACCTTTCGCACCCAACTACATTTTGAAATACGTAAAGATGGTAAGCCTGTGGATCCCATGGGGTATTTGCCTAAGCGTTAATTTTTTGTACCTACTAACGGAACACTTGCATGCCCCGCGATAACGCCCGTGAACACCGTTTATTGATATTGGCTGGTTTGGCCTCCGTGTTCACCGCGCTGATCCTGATTGCGGCCAAGGCGATTGCCTGGTTGATGACTGGCTCGGTAAGTTTGCTGGCCTCGCTGGTAGATTCTGTGATGGATTCGCTCGCGTCATTGATTAACTTTTTTGCTATCCGCTATTCGCTGGTGCCAGCGGATGAGGAGCACCGGTTTGGGCATGGTAAAGCAGAAGCGTTGGCGGGCTTGGGCCAGGCGATTTTTATTGCTGCTTCTTCTGTGTTTTTGATCTATCAGTCTATATTGAAACTGATGGAGCCAAAGCCTATTGAAGAAAACGCGGTGGGGGTGGCTGTGATGGTGTTTTCCATCGCCATGACCTTCGGGCTTTTGCTGATTCAGAAATACGTGGTTCGGCAAACCGGTTCTACCGCGATTGAGGCAGATTCTCTGCACTATCTGTCTGACCTAGCTGTGAACGTGGGTATTATTCTGGTATTGGTTGTCAGTCAATTTGGCTATCTGTGGCTCGATGGGGTCGTCGGGTTGGTCATCGCCGTATTCATTTTATTTAGCGCCTGGCAAATTGCCTCTGAATCGGTTCAGCTGTTGCTTGATCGAGAGATCCCTGGCGATGTGAGAGAGGTGATTAGCGCGATTGTGGCGGATCATCCTCAGGCGCTGGGCTTTCATGATTTGCGTACCCGGCAGTCCGGGCGCACTCAGTTTATTCAGCTGCATGTGGATATGGACCAGAATCTGACATTGCTGAAGTCTCATGATTTGGCCTCACGGATAGAAACGCGTATTCAGGACGCCTTTCCCATGGCCGATGTGATCATCCACCAGGATCCGGTGGCCGTTGGCCCTAAAGTAACGTTGGACGATCGCCCTCCGGCCTGATGCCTTCCTCTCTACCCCTTGTCTCGCTTGGTTTGTGCTGTGCGGTCAAACCGGGCTGTGCAGGTAAACATATTGTATTCATAAGGGCTTTTCAGTAGCGTCAACACTGACTTTTTTGTGTTGAGGACAGGCCATGAAAAAAATCCATTCCGCCCCCATTGTGGCGGCGACCTGGCAACGGGGCATGGCCCGCCGGCGCTTTTTGAAATGGGGTTTGCTGGGGTCTGCTGGTGTTGCGGCTGTCGCCGCTGGCGGCTTTGCCTTTCTACGGCGCTCGCCGTTGGATAAACAGCCTGTACCCGCATGGGTAACGGGGCTTTCGGCCGCAGAATATCATTTGTTCGATCGCGCTAGGCAGGTGTTATTGCCGGTGGAAGGCACCCGCCTGACGCCCAGCGATCAGGTGCCGGTTGTGCGCAACGTGCAAGCCCTGCTCGATAATTTGGACCCGGAAATCCGCAAGGAAATGGCGACAGGTTTGGGCCTGTTCGATAATGCGGCTGTGCTGAGCCATGGGCGCCGTTTTGTGGATTTGTCGGACGCGGATGCCTGTGCCTATTTCGATAGCTGGGGGCACGCCAGTGTCATTCAACGCACCCTCGTTACAGTGATCAAGCAGCTAACGTACACGGCCTATTGGCAGGAGTCGGCCACTTGGGCACCGACGGATTTCGATGGGCCGGTTAGCGACAAGTGGGGCCTGGCTTACCTTGGCAATGCGCCGCTGCCTGCAAACGATGTACTGCAGATTAATCAGCCGGAGGGGCGGGCATGAGTGAAACAATAACAGCAACAACAGCCAGCTCGGCGAAGTGGCAGGCAACAGGCCTTGCCGTACACCAAGCCAGTGATGTAACAGACACAAACATCGAGATTCAGGCGGATGTTGTGATTGTGGGGTCTGGAGCCGGGGGAGCGGTTAGTGCTTATGAGTTGGCACGGCGGGGCTTTAAGGTGGTGGTGTTGGAAGCGGGCGCTTATGTGCCCTCCAAGGACTTTACGGAACGTTTCAGTGAGAGTCTGGGTACTCTTTATCAGGATCACGGTGCACAGACCAATAGCAGTGGTGATTTATTGGTGCTGCAGGGGGCCTGCGTGGGTGGCTCCACAGTAGTTAATGGCTGCGTTTGTTTCCGTACCCCGGATTTCATTTTGCAGGACTGGCAGCGAGATTTTGGCCTTAGCGATCTGACCACCGCAGAACTCACTCCCTATTTTGAGGAAGTAGAAAAGAATCTGTCGGTGGACGACAACGGCGAACATGAGATTCCGAATCACAGCCGTCTAATTCGCGCTGGCGCTAACCGTCTTGGTTGGTCGGTGAAACCGTTAAAACGCAATATTCGTCAATGCGGGCTTACCGGGCACTGCTTGTCTGGTTGTAAAACGGAACGCAAACAATCCATGTTAGTGACCTATCTGCCTTGGGCAGCAGCCCATGGTGCGCAGATTTATGCGGATACTCGAGTGGATAAAATTCTTACTGAGAATGGTAAAGCCAGTGGAGTAAACGCGACGGTCACCCATCGTGATGGCACTGTGGCCGCGCGCATGACGGTAACGGCGCCGCGGGTGGTTGTGGCGGCTGGCGCGGTACAAACCCCGTTGTTGATGCTAAAAAGTGCTCTGGGCAACCGTTCTGGCCAAGTGGGTAAAAACTTTGCTTGTCACCCGTCATTGTATGTTCCGGCCCGCTATCCGGAGCCGGTGTATCCGTGGCGCGGTGCCCTGCTTGGTGTCTATGTGGACGAATTCATGCCTCTGGATAAGGGTGGTTTCATACTTGAAGACGGAGGTTCTGGCCTGGTGGAACTCACCATGGGGGCGGAGCCGGGCACTGGCAAACCGTTTATGGCGTATATGGAAAAGGCTAAATATCTGGGTGGCTTGGTTACTCTGATCCACGACCATAATGTAGGAACGGTAGAATGGGATGGCGAACGTAAAAAAATCGATTATCAGTTGAGTGACATGGATTTTCCTTCCATGCAGCGAGCCTTGAAAGCGGCAGCACGCCTACATTTAGCGTCCGGTGCGGAAGAGGTTTATGTGCCTGCTAGTGACCATCGAGTAATCCGTAGCGAAGCGGATATCGATACCATGGTCGACAGTCTGGAAAATCAGCCACAGCATTTGCGCATGGTCAGCTACCACCCTCAGGGTACCTGCAGGATGGGGGTGGACCCGGATAACAGTGTGGTAGGCAGTGATGGGCAGAGCCATGATGTGCCTGGCTTATACGTGGCAGATGCGAGTGTTTTGCCCACCTCTATTATCGTTAATCCGCAAATTACAGTGTATGCACTCGCCACCCGCATTGCCCGCCAAATGAGCTAAACGGGGAGGGTAGGATTACTCTCATACCCATTAAGTCACCGTTTTTGACTATGCTGATTACGCCCCCGGTTATGCCGGGGGTTTGGGTGTGTATAACGCTTCTTTATGCACTCAAAACATAATCATGCTTGGCAAATATCCGTCCACCAATAACCACAAGCAATCATAGCAACCAGGCTAGCCAAAGAGTAATATCCGTGCGCCTTGGGCCATTGCCACCTGTGCTAGCATGAAATTCACATTCCAATATGTTGATGGAGAAACACCATGGTGGGGTTTGAATTTGCCACCACGCACCGCGTGCTGGTGGAAGTGGGTGCAGCCAAGCGGCTCCCTGAACTGTGTCAGCAGCTTGGCGGCAGTCGGGTCATGTTGGTTACGGATCCAGGTATTCGCAGCACGCCGTTACTGAAGCCAGTGGAAGATAGCTTCCGTACTGCAAACATGACCCTGGTGATTTTCGATCAGGTCAGTGCCGACCCGGCTGATTCGGTGGTGCTTAATGCCGCGGAGCAGGCTCGCGATGCCGGTGCTGATTTAGTCATTGGTTTTGGTGGTGGCTCTTCTATGGATGTGGCCAAACTGGTGGCATTGCTCTCGCACCCCAAGAGCAGCCAGCAATTATCCGATATTTACGGCGTTGGTTTGGCTGCCGGCCCACGGTTGCCGCTGCTGCAGGTGCCGACGACGGCGGGGACCGGGTCAGAAGTCACGCCGGTGGCGATTGTGACCACCGGGGCGACCACCAAGGCGGGCGTTGTCGCTCCGTCGCTCTTACCGGATCTTGCGGTACTGGATGCCGAGCTAACGCTGGGCTTGCCGCCTCAGGTAACGGCCGCTACCGGGGTGGATGCCATGGTGCATGCTATCGAGGCTTATACCAGCGCCCATAAGAAGAACCCTTATTCCGACATGTTGGCCCGCGAAGCGCTGCGGCTGCTGGGAGGGAACCTGGCCACTGCCGTAAAAGAGGGCAGTAACCTGGCGGCCCGTGAAGCTTGCCTGTTGGGCGCCATGATGGCAGGGCAGGCGTTTGCCAATGCCCCTGTGGCGGCGGTGCACGCACTGGCATACCCGCTGGGTGGTCACTTCCATATTCCCCATGGTTTGAGCAACTCCCTGGTGTTACCGGAGGTGTTGCGCTTTAACCTTCCCAAGGCTGTACCGCTGTATGCGCAGCTGGCGTCGATTCTCAGTGATCGCCCCTTTGCAGACCATGAAGATGGCGCCGGGGTGCTGATTGCGGCATTGGAGTCGCTGATCAATGAAGTGGGTTTGCCAACAAAACTGCGTGAGGTCGGTGTTAGTGAAGACAGTTTGGACGTTCTGGCTTCAGATGCCATGTTGCAGCAGCGGTTGCTGGTCAATAACCCGCGGGAAGTGACTGAGGCAGATGCGTTGAATATTTATAAAGCAGTGTATTGATAAAAGAGGCGCAGCGCAGCCCTTAACACGCGCTGCTTTTGCAAGGATAAACCCATGAGTGATAAACCCAAACGCCCGCTGCGCGAGGAGTATGGCTACCTTTGTCCGGTGGATAGTCGCTGGAGCGATAACGATATCTACGGTCACATTAACAACGTGGTGTATTACAGCTATTTTGACTCCACCATTAATCGTTACTTAATCAACGAAGGTGGCTTGGATATCGATGAAGGCGAGCATATTGCCTATGTGGTCAGCTCTGGCTGTGACTATCTGGAAGCGGCAGCGTATCCCGAATCGCTGGTGGTGGGAATGAAGGTGGACAAGCTGGGAAACAGTTCTGTGCGTTATGGCCTGGCATTGTTCGGCGGCGAAGGTGGGGCCAAGGCCACCGGTTTTGTGGTGCATGTATTTGTGAATCGTGCAACGGGACGGCCTGTGGCAATCCCTGATGCCCTGCGCGAAGCGTTAGCAAGGTTGGCTATGATCGAGGTATAAAGCAGTCATACCGACAGTAAAAAAGTAGCGTGCCCATAGCCATAATATAGGTCGACTTAGGAGTAGCCGTAAGCCGACACAGTGGCTCTAAATTTTTTTATAGGCAGCCTAACTCCGAGGACAATGATGCACATTATTGCCGATGCCAATATGCCGGGGCTGGAGCCCTTTGAGGCGTTTGCTACCGTTGAGCGAGTAGATGGTCGTTCCCTGACTCGGGAGCAACTGGGTGACGCTGATGTTCTATTGGTGCGTTCAGTCACCCGTGTTAATAGGGCCTTGCTAGCCGGCTCGCAGGTGAAATTTGTGGGGTCTGCGACCATTGGCACAGACCATGTAGACCTGGCGTATCTTAGTGAGGCGGGAATTCAATTCGCTCACGCGCCGGGGTGCAATGCTCGTGCAGTGGCAGAATACGTCCTGCAGGCGGTGTTGTTGCTGTGTGCTAGGCAGGGACGAGAAGTGCAAGGGGCCCGTGTGGCGGTGGTCGGCCTAGGTAATGTGGGACGGCGGGTGGCGGATTGGCTCAGCGCCCTCGGCATTGAGGTGCGCGGCTGTGACCCTCTGTTGGATGCTCAGGGCTACGCGGGGCCAGTGGCACTGGCACCGTTGGATGATTTGCTGGATGCGGACATTATCACCTTGCATGTGCCGCTAACCCAGAGTGGAGAGCATGCCACCGGGCATTTGCTGGATGCTTCTAGGCTGTCCCGCCTTGGGCCTGGGCAGATGCTGATCAATACCTGTCGGGGGCCAGTTATCGATAATCTGGCGCTTTCAGAGCAGTTGGCCAGTGGCACTGGGCCGATGACGGTGCTGGATGTGTGGGAAACGGAACCGCAGGTACCAGCCACCCTGTATCAGCAGGTAGTGATGGGGTCACCACATATCGCGGGGTACAGTCTTGAAGGCAAGCTCAAAGGCACGAGCATGCTCTACGACGCCGTGTGCCAATGGTCCGGGCAGGGGATTGCATCAGGAACTGCGATGGCAGATGCTCCGCCGCTGAATCCTGCAGTGAACAGTGAGGCTGATTTATTGGCGTTACTACAGGTGGCTTATCGGCTTGAAGACGATCATCGGCGATTGGGCGAAAGCCTGCATGATACAGACCCTAGCGCTGCCTTTGATCGCTTACGCAAGCACTATCCGGTTCGCCATGAACTGCACTATTGGCAATATGACGGAAGTGTGGACGATACTTGGAGGGCTATTATTAGCCGTCTTTTTGAGCCCGATTGAATTGCGCAGTGGGGTATTGCCAATGATTTTCCAAGTGTTCACAGGCGCGCTGGATCATTTCTTCAGTGATGGGAATTTCCCGGCCTTGCTCATCAATGATGGCGGCGCCATGGAATGGTGATGGTGAGGTTGTGTTGTTTAGATTCATGACGTATTTCTTCCCTGTGCCTTTGATTTAAATTTACTTTGGCTGTCGATGACAGCAACGCCATTTTTGTATCTGGATATGACCCTTCTATGAAAGTCGATCAAGGTCTTTGTTTCGCAGTGCTGGTTAATCCTTATGCGGGCCTGGGGGGCAGCGTGGCCCTGAAAGGCAGTGACGGGGAGCAAACCCGTGATGAGGCTCTGCGCCGTGGCGCTGAGCCCCAGGCGCCGCAACGAATGAGCCGAGCGCTGAAAGTCTTACCCGCCGATGCGAAGGTATCTGTTCTGACCTGGGGCGGTGAAATGGGCGAGACCAGTTGTCGGCTGGCTGGGCTGCCCTGCACAGTGATCGACGAGTCTTCCATGCCCAGTACCCCAGAGGATACTCGTACCGCTGCTGCCGCCTTGAAAGCGGCAGGTGCCGAATTGATTTTGTTTGCCGGTGGCGATGGCACGGCCCGGGATTTGGTCGATGCTATTGGCTTGAGTTCTCCTGTGCTGGGGGTTCCGGCGGGCTGCAAAATGCACTCCGCCGTGTATGCGGTAAACCCTGAAGCGGCGGGTCAGTTGCTGGCGGAATTGGCCGGTGGAGGCCTTGTTGCCTTGGAGAATGCGGAGGTGCGAGATATCGATGAGGCCGCTTTTCGTGAGGGGGTGGTCAAGGCGCGACATTATGGCGAGCTACAGGTGCCCGCAGAAGCGCGCTATCTGCAACAGGTCAAATGCGGTGGCCGGGAAGTGGAAGATCTGGTGATCACCGAGGTAGCCGCCTGGGTAGCTGACACCCTAGAAGAGGATACCTGGTATTTGATGGGCTCCGGCTCCACTGTGGCCGTGGTTATGGAGCAACTGGGGTTGGACAATACCTTGTTGGGGGTGGACTTGGTCCGCAATGGTGAAGTGGTCGCCTCCGACTTGGGCGCTCAACAATTGCTGGAGTTCATTGGCGATGCGCCGGCCAAAGCGGTGATCACGGTGATTGGTGGGCAGGGTCATTTGTTTGGTCGTGGCAATCAGCAATTCAGCCCCGCGCTGATCCGTCGCCTGGGTAAGGAGAACATCCAGGTACTGGCCACGCGTAGCAAACTGGAAACCTTGGAAGGGCGGCCCTTGCTGGCGGATACCGGTGATGCCGATCTGGATAAACAGTTGTGTGGGCTATGGCCGGTGACGACCGGGTATGAGGATACGATTTTGTATCGAGTAGGGACCGATGCGTCCTTAATTGATAATGGCTAGTGGACAGTTGATAGCTCGCGCTTGAGCGTTCATTAAGCCTGAAATGAAAGAGGCCACGCTCATGGGCAGCAGCGCGGCCTCTTTGCTTTGTGTTCATCGCCACGTGTGTTCGGGCTATGAACACAATCAACTGTCAATTTTCACCCTCATCCGTGCCGTTTCTCCTGTAGCGCGGCGATACGATCATCCAGCGGTGGGTGCGAAGAAAATAGCGCTTTCAGGCCTTGTTTGACGCCGGAGTTAATACCAAAGGCCACCAGCGAATCTGGCATTTGGTTGGGAACCTTGGCTTCCGCTTTTAGCCGTTGTAGAGCCGAAATCATATCGCGGCGGTCGGCCAGTTGGGCGCCCGCCACGTCCGCCCGGTATTCGCGAAAACGGGAGAACTTCATCACGATAGTGCTGGCAGCAATACCAAAGATGATTTCCGTTACGATAACCACAATGTAGTAACCGAAGCCTAGGCCGCCGCCGCCGTCGCGGCGCATGAAGCTGTCGATGACATAGCCCACCACGCGGGCAGCAAAAATTACAAAGGTGTTCACTACGCCCTGAATCAGGCTAAGGGTAACCATGTCGCCATTGGCCACGTGACCAATTTCGTGGGCCAGCACGGCACGTACTTCTTCGGGGCGGAAACGGGTCAATAGCCCCTGAGAAACGGCCACCAACGCATCATTCTTGTTCCAGCCGGTGGCAAACGCATTGGACTGCTGGGCGGGGAAAACACCCACTTCCGGCATCTTGATGCCGGCCTTATCAGACAGCTCTTTTACCGTATCGAGTAACCAGCGTTCAGCCTGATTGCTGGGCTCATTGATGGTCTGGACCTTAGCGGACCATTTGGCCATGGGTTTGGAGATCAGCAGTGAGATCAACGAACCGGCAAAGCCGAATACGGCGCTGAAAATCAGTAGGCTGGTCAGATTTAGACCACTACCGTTCTGGGCTAAATAGCTGTCTACACCAAGCAGACTGAGGGTGATACTGGCAACCACAATCACCGCCAGGTTGGTAAGCAGATAAAGCGCTATGCGCATCATCGTAGGGTTTCTCCGTCAGATAGATAATAATTTATTGGGGGCAAGGCGCGTGGGTTCAAGGCTTTGAAGCCTATGGATAATGCCTTGTCTAGGCATGTAAGGCGTTATTCAAAGACTCCCCTGAGCTATAATTAGCCCTTGTCAGCTGGAGAGAAGCATCCTGTGTTTCTGCCAGCATGCTTTGTCTCTCTTACTGCTTGTATTGATCCCTATGCTCTCGACCCAGCTATCAGACCTGCTTGCTCCGTATCTGGTTCCATTGTCTCAACCAAAACATCGCCTTTTTCATGGTCGCGGTAAAACGGTGCCATCCCTAGAATGGCTGACGATAGATTGCTTTCCTCCTCTGCTGGTGGCCACTCTGTTTCGCGCACAGGAAGCGGAGGTGTTGGCGGCGCTGGAGGTTTATTTAAGCGAAACCATGGCGTCACTGGGCTGCGATGTGCTGGTTTTTCAACATCGTTATGATGGCAAGGCCGATAATGTTGTCGTGAAGGGTGAAATGCCCTCTCACTCTGTGGCCACAGAGCAAGGGCTGGTTTTCAAACTGGATTTTCAGCGCGGCCAGAACTTGGGATTCTTTGCCGATATGGCTCAAGGCCGGCGCTGGATACGCGAACGGGCTGACGGCAAGAAGGTGCTCAATCTGTTCAGTTTTACGTGTAGTTTTTCTGTGGCTGCACTAGCAGGTGGAGCCCATTCCGTGGTGAATATTGATTTATCTGATGCGGCGCTGACCCTAGGTAAACAAAACCATGCGTTGAATGGTTTCCAGGACGCCCGAGTTCACTATTTACCGCACAATATATTTCGGAGTTGGAAAAAACTGAATCAGTTGGGCCGCTATGAATTGATTGTGATTGATCCCCCCAGCGCCCAGCGTGGCAGCTTTATGGCGCAAGAGGATTACCCAAGAGTGCTGCGCAAGCTGCATAAATTGTTGGCGGTAGAAGCAGAGTTACTGGTCTGCCTCAATGCCCCTTGGCTGGATTATGATTGGCTGGAACAGTGCGTGGAAAAAAATCTTCCCGGTGCAGAAAAAGTCTCTAGATTGCCGGGGGCGATCGGTTTTGATGAAGTCGGTGAGCCGGCGTTAAAGACTGTGCATTATCGTTATCGTCGCCCTCAGGCTTTGGATGAAGGTAATACTCCGTAGTCACTCAAGTTTGCTGGTTGGCAACAGCGGGCAACCCCTTTATGCACTCTGGCCGGTACTTTTGTCGCCGCGGAGTTAACGCTCGCCCTGGTTACAGCTTGGCCCCGATGGGAGCGAACTCCTCCTTGCCCACCGGTTGCGGGTTACGCGAAAGCAAATAGCGAACGAGTGCGGTGGTACGCGATGAATCTTGTGCGCGAATAGCGTGAATGATTTGTTCGGCGAGGGTGGCTTTTTCCAGCCGCACGGTGGCGGGTAATTGCGGGTCTGTTTCCTCAAAGCGCAAATCGCTGAGGGCGGTGAGTAATACAAAGGCGCGGTTAGTTAATACTGCTTGTTCAAGCCCCTCCTGAAAAATCGTGGCCTGGTAGCGCAGATAGCCTTCGTCGGCCAGCCACAGCATGGCGCCCAAGCAGCTCATATGACGAGTGCTGTGCAAACCCACATCATCCACTTCGGTTGGGCCGACAATATCTTCCACATATAAGGCTACTGGGCGAGGGAAGCTCATGTAGCACTGCATGAGAATGCGTGCCACATCGTGGGTGAAGTCGTCGATATGCAGGTGGGACATGGGCCGCTCTTTGATAGGGTAGGGCGCCGCTAGCGGCGCTCCTACAAACACATTTTCGGGATTAATCCCTGTTATTTTTTTCGTGCCCGATCCAGGTAGCGCGCAATGCGGCCGATGGAATCTTCCAGGTCATCCGGGCGGGGCAGGAATACTACGCGGAAGTGATCCGGATCCGGCCAGTTAAAGGCGGTGCCCTGGACGATCAGCACTTTCTCTTCGCGCAATAGGTCCAGTGCGAAGGCTTCGTCATCTTCAAAGGGAAAGACCTTAGGGTCCAGCTTCGGAAAGAGGTAGAGGGCAGATTTTGGTTTAACGCAGCTTACCCCTGGAATCGAGTCGAGCATTTCCCAGGCTAGGTCACGCTGGCGCCCCAGACGCCCGGTGGGCAGAACTAAATCATCAATGCTCTGGTAGCCGCCCAGGGCCGTCTGGATGGCATGTTGGCTGGGCACATTGGCGCACAGCCGCATGCTGGCGAGCATGTCTAGGCCTTCGATATAGCTTTCCGCCCGGTGTTTGGCCCCGGAAATAACCATCCAACCCGCGCGGAAACCGGCGGCGCGGTAGTTTTTGGATAGGCCGTTAAAAGTGATGAATAGCAAATCATCAGCCATGGAGGCGATGGAGGTGTGTTCTTCGCCGTCGTAGAGAATCTTGTCGTAGATTTCATCGGCGAATACGATCAAGTTGTTCTCGCGGGCTATCTGCAATAGCTCGCGCAACATGGCAGGTTCGTAATTGGCCCCGGTGGGGTTGTTCGGGTTGATAATGACCAGCGCTTTGGTGTTCTTATTGACCTTAGCGCGAATGTCTTGCAAAGAGGGCTGCCAATCTTGCTGTTCATCGCACAGATAATGCACTGGGGTGCCACCGGATAATCGCACCGAAGCGGTCCACAGCGGGTAATCTGGGGCGGGCAATAGTACTTCATCGCCACTGTTGAGTAGGGCCTGCATGGCCATGACGATCAGCTCGGACACCCCGTTGCCAATAATCACGTCATCCACGGTGACGCCTTCAATGCCCTTGGTTTGGGTGTACTGCATTACCGCTTTGCGAGCAGGGAATAGCCCTTTGGAATGGCAATACCCAGTTGATTCCGGGAGATTGGCGATCACGTCCTGAAGCAGTTCTTCCGGCGCTTCAAAGCCAAAAGGCGCCGGGTTACCGATGTTCAGTTTGATGACCCGGTGGCCTTCATCTTCCAGCCGGTGCGCTTCACGCAGCACGGGGCCGCGGATGTCGTAACATACGCCGTTGAGTTTGTCGGATTTGCTGACGTGATATTGATCGATTGTCATGAAGTTCCCGCAGGTCGACTCGAAGAGGACAGGGGAGTGATTCTACAATGCGTCCTTTTCACTGTATATCTGGCGCTTAGATGCAATGGCGCAAACTGGAGTAGGGTATGACCCCATTCAAGGATTTATTGGCGCTGGCGGTGAACCGTAAAGGTTCACTAAAGGCTGTGCAGGCTCAGCTGCCCACGGTGGCCGATTCAGATACTTTGCGCCATCGTGATGATGCATTTTATATGTCTGCGCTGACTCGCCGCATTTTCCGAGCCGGGCTGAAGCATTCCCTGGTGGACAATAAATGGCCTGCCTTTGAGAAGGCTTTTTTCGGCTTTGACCCACAAAAGCTAGTGTTAATGCCGGACACCATGCTTGATGACCGTATGCAGGACGCTAGCCTGATTCGTCACTGGGGCAAGATGAAAGCGATCCGCCATAACGCTCAGTTGGTCCTCGACTTGGCAGAAGAGTACGGCAGTGTGGGGAACTGGCTGGCGGACTGGCCGGTGGACGATACCGTGGGTATGTGGTGGTTGCTGAAAAAACGGGGCAAGCAACTGGGAGGTAATTCTGGGGCGGCTTTCTTGCGTATGGTAGGCCGCGATACGTGGTATTCCACCGCCGATGTAGTGGCTGCTCTAAAGGCACAAAATATCATCGACAAGCCGCCAGCAAGCCAGCGAGACCAAAAGGCTGCCCAGGCCGCCTTCAACACGTGGCAAAGGGAAAGCGGTTGGCCGCAGTCCCATATCAGCAAGGTGCTGGCCTTTACTGTGGGCTGAGCGGCGACGGAACATCTGCTCCTTATTAAGGGTCCCGATTCCCTTGATGCAGGCGTGAACATAAATGATAATGACTCGTCTTTAATGTTATGAATTGGGTTCACTCCTATGCCGCGTACCTTCTTGCCCCGCCACTTTTTTGCGGGCCTGCTCGCGTTTTTCTTTTTCTCCCAGTCTGCTTTTGCCGCCAGCCAGACCGCTCTTGTGCAGTTGGTCGAGTATGTGGGGGCGGACTATATCAATGCTGTGGTGGATGGTGAGATTGTCAGCCCGGAAGAATATGCCGAGATGGCAGAATTTTCTGCGTTACTCGCTGAAGGCGTGGCAGAGTTACCCGTTGCGCAGGGTCAACAGACGTTGCAACGCCAGGCTAACAGCCTGCAGCAGGCGGTGATCGATAAAGCCGCGGAAAGTGAGATCAAAGGCCTAGCGCAATCTATTCGTGCCACCTTGGTGAGTGTCTACGGTATTCCTGTATCGCCCAAGCAGGCCCCGGATCAAACGCATGCTGTTGAGTTGTATCAAAGTCACTGTGCCGCGTGCCATGGTGCGCAAGGTAAGGGCGATGGCCCTGCCGGAGTAGCACTGGAGCCCGCCCCCACGGATTTTACCGAGGTAGAGCGCTATAACGGCCGTTCACTGCTGGGTTTGCACACCACCATCACGCAAGGGGTGGATGGGACCGGGATGGCTGCCTACGCGGATACCTTGAGCGAGGAAGACCGGTGGGCGTTGGCGTTCTATGTGGGCGCCAAGGCCGTTACCGATGATGTGGCCGAAGATGGCGAACAGATCTTCACCACCGTGCCCGGTATGAAAACCGCCCTCGACCTAGACACTCTGGTGGCTCAGGCCCCGGAAGATGTGCTCAAGGAACAAGGGCCGAAGGCTTACGCGGCTTTGGGCTACCTTCGACGTACCCCCGACGCGCTATTCAATAAAAATCGGTTTATCGCACTGAGTCATGACAAGCTGGACGTTGCGGATGCTGCCTATCAGGCGGGTGATAAAAAGACGGCCAAGGCGGCGGCACTTTCTGCTTACCTGGACGGTTTTGAAATGATCGAGCAGCAGCTGTCTGCCGTGGACAGCGAGCTGATGCGCAGTGCAGAGTCCCGTTTCATGGCCGTGCGCGAAGCCATTGACCGTGATCGTACTGCCAGCGAAGTGAGTGAAAAGGTGGCTGCAGCCCAGCAAGGCTTGGCTGAGGCCAGTGATGCCTTGGCTGGCGATGGCCTCAGCCCAGCGGCAACGCTGTCGGCCAGTTTTTTCATCTTGTTCCGTGAAGGCCTCGAGGCCCTGTTGGTGGTGGCGGCGTTGCTAACCTTCACCCGCAAGGCCAACGCCGTGAAAGCCACTCGCCATATTCATTATGGCTGGATTACTGCGCTGCTGGCGGGCGGGCTGACTTGGTACGTGGCTAATACGTTGATTACCTTCAGCGGGGCATCGCGGGAAATGACTGAAGGCTTTGCCGGGGTAATTGCGGCGGGCATTTTGTTCTATGTGGGCTTCTGGATGCACAGCAATAGCAATAGCCAGAAGTGGATGGGTTACATCAAAAACAAGGTAGACAATGCCCTTGGTAGCGGCACCATATGGGTGTTGGCGTTTGTCTCATTTATTTCCGTTTATCGCGAGATTTTCGAAACCATTCTGTTCTATGAAGCGCTGTTAAGTCAGGTGACCGCCGCCACCCAGCCCTATGTGTTCTACGGTATTGCCGCAGCGATTGTGGCTCTGGCGGTGGTGTGCTTCCTGTTCTTTCGCATCGGTATGCGCTTGCCGCTCAGCCTGTTCTTCCGTGTGACCAGTATAGTCTTGCTGATGTTGTCGGTGATTCTACTGGGCAGTGGGATTGCTGCCTTGCAGGAAGCTGGAGTGATCAGCGCCTTTTACCTGGGCGTGCCGACCATTGAATGGCTGGGGCTCTATCCCACGATGCAAGGGGTGGCTGCGCAAGGACTGGTAATTATCCTCAGTGTGATCTTCTGGCTACGTGGGCGTAACGCTCAGTAGCCTGGCTGTTTATGATGACAGCACACATAGCAAAAGCAGCTAAGATTCTCTGTTGTCCCACAATTTAGGGACAAATGAAAAAGCCTGAACCGAACGGCTTACAATGATTCTGCGGAAAAACATGGTGAGCAGGGAGGTTCAGGCTTTTTCACATCATAAGGCGGCCTTCCTGCAATGGTTGCTCAAGCCTGAATGACATATTTTTTGCGTTAAGAGCCCACTGTACCCGATGGGTGTGCACCACTGGTTCCCAGCAGCTGTAGGCTTTATCTAGCACTATCGCTGTTTCGCGGGGAGCGCGCGATCAACCTTTTGTTTGTACGTCTTTGTCAGCTCAAGCATGCTGTGATGCGACCACATGTGGTGTGGTTCGGAATGAAGGATGCGTATGAACGAGTCCCATTGGTTGAAAATAGCTCTGACATTGGATGGGCAGGGCGGGGCGAGCCCCCTTGATGCTCAGGTGTCACTGAACGAAACGGTGCCATATTGGGTTCATCTGGATTATTCACAGCCTGAAAGCCAACACTGGCTGGAGCAGCAAGACATTGCGCCGATGGTGATTTCGGCACTTACGACCATGGAAACTCGGCCTCGCGTTACAGAGGTGGCGGGGGGCTTGTTGGTTTACCTGCGTGGCGTCAATCTTCATCCTGGAGCGAGACCTGAGGACATGATTGCCTTGCGCTTGTGGGTTGGCCCCAAGGGGCTGGTAAGCACCCAGAAGCGAGCGCTGTTGTCGCTAATAACGGTGCAGGAGGAGCTTGAGCGTGGAGAGGGGCCTGCCGACATTCCCGGCTTAGTGGCGCGGTTGGTTGATCAGTTAATTTGGCGAATGGAAGATGTCATTGAAAACTTAGAATCCGAGGTGGAAGACTGCGCGTTATCCATCGAGGAGTCACCTACCATTAGTTTGACGCCGCGTCTTAGCCAGATTCGCCGTCGATCCATTACGTTGCGCCGCTTCTTCGCGCCGCAGCGTGAAGCGTTGATGAAATTGCAGAACGAATCCATGTTCGCAGGGGGAGATGCTTTGCTGCTTCGCGAAGCCGGTGACCGGCTACAGCGTCTACTGGAAGATCTGGATGCAGCCCGTGAGCATGCGACTTTGTTGCAGGAAGAAGTGTTCTCTGTGCAGAACGAAGCAATCAACGACCGGATGTACCTGTTGGCGATGATTACGGCTTTGTTTCTTCCTTTGGGCTTTCTTACCGGTTTATTTGGTATCAATGTGGGCGGGCTGCCCGGTGTCGATGATCCCGCAGGCTTTTGGTGGTTTATGGCGGGAATTGGCGTGGTGAGTTTGGGGGTGTTGGTATGGATGCTAAAACGCCGCTGGCTTTAAAGCGACAGCGGCGTCTTGTCAGCGCGATAAAGCCGTTTGACTAGCCTCGACGGTATAGGGGCCGAGGCTCATTTACGTCACCTTGATAGGTCACACTGAAATCATTCAGACTCTCAAGCGCTTCTTCGATGCTGCGATCTTCGCGCACTTCAAACGCATTGAAACCACAGCGGGTCATGTAGAAGAGCTGGTCACGCAATACGTCGCCGGTGGCGCGTACTTCACCCTTAAAGTGGTAACGGGTGCGCAGCTCACGGGCATAAGAATAACCGCGCCCGTCCTTGAAGGCCGGGAAATGGATGGCAACCAAGGGCAGGGAGCTCAGGTCGTCTCCTAGGTCTTTTGGTTCTTCACCTGGCGCCAGCCACACGGCCACATCGCCACGGCTTAGCAGAGCCTCTCGGTGGGCCTGCCAGTAGGCGAGCGGTACAATGATCTTGCCGCCGGGTAGCTCAGCATCCAGAGCCTCACCCTCAAGGCATTGCCATTGATTGTCTACGATGGCGCCATCAATGATGACCTTATCCATAGATGCGCTCCTTGAACGGGTCCATGCCAATACGCTCGTAGGTGTCGATAAACGGTTCGTTCTCGAGGCGTTTCTCTACATAGAGATTAATGATTTTTTCCACGACGTCGGTGATTTCTTCGGACTCAAAAGAGGGCCCCATTTTCTCTCCGATACGGGACAGCTTGTCGCCACGGCCACCGAGAGTGACCTGATAGAACTCTTTGCCTTTCTTGTCCACGCCAAGAATGCCGATGTGGCCAATGTGATGATGGCCACAGGCGTTCATACAGCCTGAAATATTCAGGTCCAGCGGGCCCAAATCGTGGAGGTAATCCACATCATCAAAGCGGCGTTGAATGGATTCGGCAATGGGGATCGACTTGGCGTTGGCCAGGGCGCAGAGATCGCCACCGGGGCAGGCCACGATATCTGTCAGCAGACCCAAGTTCGGAGTGGCAAAGCCGAGTTCGTCCAGTGCTTTCCAAAGATCATAGAGATCATGTGCCGCAACATCAGACAGCACCATGTTCTGCTGATGGCTGTTGCGCAGTTCGCCAAAGCTGTACTGGTCAGCCAAGTCTGCCACCGCTTCCAGCTGATCATCACTGATATCGCCAGGTACACGACCTGTACGTTTCAGTGTGAGGGTAACCGCACGGTAGCCGTGCTGTTTGTGAGCACGGGTATTGGTGTGGTACCAGCGGCTGAAAGCCTTGTCTTCGGCCAGCTTGCTCTGCAGAGCAGCGGTGTCTGGGTTCTGGTAGTCGGGGGCAGTGAAACAGCCCTTAATGCGAGCCACTTCTTCGCTGGTCAGGGTCATCTCGCCGCCTTTCAGCTCGGCAAACTCCTGCTCGACCAATTCGCGGTATTTTTCAGCTCCTAGTGCTTTCACCAGAATCTTGATACGCGCCTTATATTTGTTGTCCCGGTTACCGTACTTGTTGTACACCCGAAGGATGGATTCAAGGTAAGCAAGCAGATCCTGCCAGGGCACAAATTCACCGATGACGGCACCGGTCATTGGGGTGCGGCCCAGGCCGCCACCAGCCCATACTTGAAAACCGGTTTCGCCATTGGCGTTGTGTACAATTTGCACACCGATATCGTGGACACCAATGAGTGCGGGGTCCGCGTCAGGAACGGCGTTAACCGCAATCTTGAATTTACGCGGCAGGTAAGCGAATTCCGGATTGAAGGTGGACCATTGGCGGATGATTTCGCACCAAGGGCGTGGATCTTCAATTTCTTTTGGATTGACGCCAGCAAATTCATCGGTGGTGATATTACGGATGCAGTTACCGCTGGTTTGGATCGCGTGCATCTGTACGTCGGCTAGTTCTGCCAGAATATCCGGCACTTCTTCTACGCAAGGCCAGTTCAGTTGAATGTTCTGGCGGGTGCTGACATGGCAGAAGCCTTTGTCATAGGTCCGCACGATATGAGCAAGACGACGCAGTTGGCGACTTGCCAGCAGGCCGTAAGGAACGGAGATACGCAGCATTGGTGCATAACGCTGGATATAAAGGCCGTTTTGCAAGCGAAGGGCCAAAAACTCATCTTCGCTGAGCTCATTGGCGAGAAAACGGCGGGTCTGGTCGCGATACTGCGCCACCCGCTCTTCCAGCAACCGTTGGTCGTATTCCTGATAGACGTACATGGGACTGTATCACCGTCCTTAAATGCTTAAAATTCAATAGGTAAGCTCTGCTCCCAGAGGGCGCAGTGCGGCACTCTAACAAAGCGCCCTTATAGTGAAAAGAAATATCTTGGCATATCGCTATTACTTAGCGCTATTTGGCGGCGGCATCGATTACCAAGTTCACGGCGACAACCATTCCGATCACTAGCGCTACCACTAGCACTACGTAGACACCAATAAAGTTGCCTGCGTCGCCTTTGGTGAAATCACGCTCCCGATTCTTACTGCTCTGCACACCAAGCAGACCGGCGAGAATACTGTGAATGGTCTGCCATAGTGTCGGTTTGCCACTGCTCGGGTCATGATCTTGGGTTTGATTCTGTGTGGGTGGTCGATCTGACATGGGTGATCCTGTGTTTTGGCTGAAAGGCTAAACGTTGGATGTTCACGGGCGGTGACTATATGACAGGGCGCCCAAGGGGGCATATTGTACCCCTGACTGCTTCACAGCGACAGGGTTGAGCGGTAGGCCTTGAATTATACGTGGGTTGATGCCATTGCAACTGCTCAGTACCTGACTAAAATAGTCAGGAAAGAAAGCTTGCGTACGTCGCTGCTTTACCTTTTACGCTTATTGTTGCGTATGGGTTCATTCATCTCAACCAGGAATTATGATGGCAGAGCAGTTGATCGACATTACCGAAACCGCCAAGGATTACTTGCGTGACTTGCTAAGCAAGCAGGATCAGGCAGAGATTGGTGTGCGTATCTTTGTCGAGCGTCCAGGTACGCCGCACGCAGAGTGCTGTATGGCGTATTGCCCGGAGGGCGAGCAGGAAGAAAGCGATGTTCGCTACGATTATGAAGGGTTTCATGCTTGGATTGAGGGAAAAAGCGTTCGCTATCTCGAAGATGCGGTAATCGACTACAAGAAAGATAGCATGGGCGGACAGCTCACTTTCCGAGCGCCTAAGTCTCGGGTGCCGGATATCAGTGAAGACGCGACTATCGAAGAGAAGATTAATTACGTGCTTTACGCTGAGATCAACCCTAACTTGGCAGCCCACGGTGGTAGTGTGCAGTTGTTGGAACTGACCGATGATAATGTGGCTGTTTTGGAATTTGGCGGAGGCTGCCAGGGCTGCTCTGTGGTAGATGTGACCCTGCGTGACGGGGTGGAGAAAACCCTCCAGGAGCGGATTCCGGAACTCGCCGGCGTTCGCGACAAGACCGACCATACCGTGACGGATAACGCATATTACAGCTAACAGGTAAGCTTCTAGCTACAAAAAAACCGCGCCCGAAAGGGTGCGGTTTTTTTGTTTCAAGCCGTGGCTCAGCGTGAGGCTCGGCATTTCTAGCAAGAGGAGTTTACTTAGTGCCGTGGCTTGCTGTTCTTTACCCGCATTGCGGGTTTCGGCCAGCCGCTTTCGCCTGATTATACAGTGGCATAACTTCAGGGATACGTGCTTCAAGGCCATTGATACGGGTGCTGTTCGAGGGGTGAGTTGACATGAATTCCGGTGGCTCTTCGCCGTTAGCGGCACTCATATTTTGCCACAGGGACACGCTCTCGCGTGGATCAAACCCTGCCTGTGCCATGAGCTGTAGCCCGATAATATCGGCTTCGGCTTCATGTTTGCGGCTGAAGGGGAGGGTTAGTCCGTATTGAGCACCTACGCCTAGGGCCGCGAGTACGCCTTGTTTGGCGGCGCTGTCTGCTCCGGCCAGAGCCCCCAGCACTTGCATGCCGCCTTGGGTAGCGTATTGCAGCGACATTCTTTCATTGGAGTGCTGCGCTTGGACATGGCCAATTTCATGGCCAATCACCGTGGCAAGCTGACTTTGGTTGTTGGCTACTTTCAATAGCCCCGTGTTAACCCCGATTTTTCCACCGGGTAGAGCAAAGGCGTTGGCGGAGTCATCTTGGAAGAGATTGATTTCCCACTGCTGAGAATCATCCAAGGTGCTGGTAATTGCGGTGGCGACACAACGTACATAAGCCGTTTGTTGTTCGCTGCTACTTAACGGGTTTTCCTCCTTCATCTGTGCGTAGGCGGTCACGCCCATTTCATCTACCTGATTCGCAGGCAATAACAGGAACTGTTGCCGGCCAAGCGGAGAGGTGGCACAGGCGGCAAGGCTTGCGGCCAGTACGCCAAAAGTGAAAAAGTTACGCAACGTCATGGTCTATTTTACTCCCATTCCCGAAGAAAGCGTCGGGACACAAACATTAGCCAGGCAGCCCAGCCGGCACTGGAAATAAACATGATAAAGCCAAACACCGAGATTCCCCAAGGGGCAGGTGGGACTCGACCACTAAGCATGATAGCACCGGCTAACAATCCCCCTGTTATAAGCAAGGTTTGTACCTGTCGATATTGACCTCGTTCAATCCGGGTGATCAGCCGTTCGAGATGCCTTGGATCAATGCCGGCTTCCCCTGGGGACGTTTGGCCTGATACGGGGGGTGGGGCGTATACCTTATCCACCACGTCCAACGCTCGCAGGCTAAGGTTCTTGGCCAGCCGTAGCGGGGAATAACGGGTGCGAATCATACGCTTAAGAAGCGGCTCGGCTTCGCTAATCAGGTCGAAGTTCGGATTTAATAACCGGCCGAAACCTTCCAAGGTGATAATCGCTTTGATGAGCAAAGCGATATCGCTGGGTAGAACCAGATTATGATTACGCACCAAGGCGGTAATGTCGTTAAGCAGGGCGGAGATATCCAGCTGAGAGAGGGAGACGCCGTGATATTGGTTGATCACGTCTTCTACATCGGAAACCAGCTGATCAAATTTGATGGGTTGGCCCTCTGCCCAACCCGCCAGCACTCCGGCGCATTGCTCCGCTTCACGCATGACCATTGCCCGCGTGATCTGTAGGATTTGCTCACGGCGACTGTCGCTGAGTTTGCCCACCATGCCAAAATCGAGCATGGCAATACGGTTCCCAGGCATAATGATAAAGTTGCCAGGGTGCGGATCAGCATGAAAAAAGCCGTCTTCCAGCGCCATTTTCCATGCGGCCAAGGCGCCTCGACGCGCGATTAATACCCGGTCTAATCCCGCTGACTCAAGCCGTTCCACGGATTTAGCAGGAATCCCCTCAATTTGTTGCTGAACCTGAACCGTCGACGATGACATTTCCCAATATACTTTGGGAATGCGGAGCCATTTAAACTCCTTCAGATTTTTACGAATACGCTCTGCATTGCGTCCTTCAATGGTGAAGTCCAATTCGCGAATTAATGAACGTTTGAATTCGCGCACCAGTTCCACAGGGCGATAGCGACGTAGTTCTATGGAGTTATCGGCGGCCAGTTTGGCCAGTTGATCTAGGAGGCGAAGATCCGAGTCGATCTTGTCACCGATGCCGGGCTTCTGGATCTTCAAAATTACTTTTTGGCCTCGCCGGGTCAGGGCGCTGTGTACCTGGCCGATAGACGCGACCCCGATCGGGTCTGGATTGATGTGTGAGAATAGGGTGTCGATGGGTTTTCCCAGCGCGGCTTCTATGTGAGGTGTCAGCGTGCTGAAGGGGATGGGTTGTGCCTGATCCTGCAATTTTTCGAACTCGGTGATCCAGTCCATGGGAAACATATCCACACGGGTTGCCAGAACTTGGCCGAGTTTAACGAAGGTGGGGCCCATTTCCTCCATGGCATGGCGTAACCGCTGTGCGGTGCCCATGCGAAGCATGTCGGGCTTCATGCTGCTGCGAACCAGTTTTCCCGCATGCTCCACCGGGGTGGAAAGGCCAAGCCGGCGAATTACATCGGCGAAACCGTATTTGAGCAGAATCGCGGCCAGTTCATTCATGCGCAGAATATTTTTGCCAGTGTGCACAATGTTCACAACATATGTCCCTGTAGGCTGGTGCTGTACCGTTCGTTTTGGCCCTGTTGTCGCAAGGCTGCAACAGGTTACTGATAGTACGGTGCCCTTTCTGCAGGCCCCAAGGTGTTCCACCTTCGCTAACAGCATTCATGATTTTCTGGCAAGATGCCATGGCAGTCACAGCAAGGTAAAGCGTAAACATGTCTGAACATTATCTACGTGATGATCTGGTTGAAGTCCGTGAAAGTCCGGTACACGGGCGGGGCCTTTTTGCGAGCCAGAATATTCCCCGCAATACTGAATTGGGGCAATGCAAAGTGAAACGGGCTAAGGGTAGCGGGCCCTACGTTTTGTGGCTGGATGACGATGGTGAAGAACGCTATCGGGTTCTGTGCGACTTACGATTCATCAACCACAGTAAACGCGCCAATGTGGTTTATTACGATGATTTCAGTGTGGTAGCCCTGAAAACCATTAAAGCTGGAGAGGAACTGTTTCACGATTATGGCGAAGAGTGGTGTTAGCTGACTTTATCCTGTTAGAAAGGGCAGGGGGACGTGAACTCTTGCCACAATCCAGTAAGTGGGTGGTTGAAGGCCAGCCATTCTGCATGGAGCAATAAGCGAGGGCTCAGTGCTTCGATTTCCGCAGGAGCGTACATGTCGCAACCGATGATCGGGTGCCCCAGTTCACGGCAATGAATTCGTAATTGGTGGCTACGCCCGGTGACTGGGCTCAGCGCTAGCCGAGTGCGATTTCCAGGGATGTCTCGTTCCAGAACGCGATAATGGGTCAATGCGTTTTTGCCTGTCTCGTGACAGACCTTCTGCAAGGGGCGCTTGGGCCAGTCTGCGATCAAGGGAAGGTCGATGCTACCGGCGTTCTTCTCAACCAGCCCATGCACAATCGCTTGATAGCGTTTTTTTACTGTTCGAAGCTGAAATAGCCGGCTCAACTTACTTTGTGCAAAGGCGGTGAGCCCGAACACCATGATCCCAGAGGTATCCAAGTCCAGTCGATGAACCAGCCGGATATCCGGGTAACGCTGCTGCAGACGGCGAATGGCACAGTCTTTATTTTCTGGTGCACGCCCTGGCACGCTTAACAGGTAGGCGGGTTTGTTGATGAGCAGGAGGTGCTCATCGCGGTATATCGTCCCCACCCGCTCATGGCAGAAGGGGACGATATAGTAGGGTGAGCTCTCAGGCCCAGAGGATGCGGAAGACATCGCTGTATTGTTCGGCAAAATGTACGCTGAGACCGTGTTTGAGGTAATCAGGGAGTTCGTCGAAATCGCGACGACAGGCCTCTGGAAGAATGATCTCCTTGATGCCTACCCGCCGAGCGGCGATTACTTTTTCGCGAATCCCTCCCACCGCTAGCACCTGGCCGGTGAGAGTAAGCTCGCCGGTCATGGCAACCTTACGGGGGACCCGTTTTTTCATTAGCAGTGAGAGTAGTGCCGTAGCCATGGTGATGCCAGCACTGGGGCCGTCCTTCGGGGTGGCTCCTTCAGGCACATGCAGGTGCACAAAGGCATCATCCAGCTGTTCCTTGCTTAGGGAGAACAGCTCAAGATTACTCGCCACATAGCTGTAAGCAATTTCGGCAGACTCTTTCATTACATCACCCAGCTGCCCGGTGAGTTTGAAGCCCCGTTGCTTACTGTGCACCACGTTGGCTTCAATGGACAGGGTTGCGCCCCCCATGGATGTCCAGGCCAAGCCGGTGACGACACCCACGCCCCGTTGGGTCTTCTCGGTCTGGAAATACGGTTGGCCAAGGAAGTCCGTCAGGTTTTTACCGGAAATACTGATTTTCTTCTCTCCGGCCAGCAGTTTTACTGCCGCTTTACGGATCATCTTGTTGAGCTGTTTTTCTAGATTCCTTACCCCTGCTTCGCGGGCATAGCCTTCGACCACCTGGCGCAGGGCACTGTCACTGATTCGTAGCTGAGCGGGTTTTACTCCAGCGCGTTCCAGTGACCGAGGCCATAAGTGTTGCCGGGCGATGGCCACTTTCTCTTCGGTGATGTAACCGGAGAGACGAATGACCTCCATGCGATCGAGCAGAGGGCCGGGGATGCTGTCCAGTGTGTTGGCGGTACAGATGAAAAGGGCATGGCTCAGGTCCAGTCGCTCGTCCAAGTAATGGTCGAGAAAATCCTGATTTTGTTCCGGGTCCAGCACTTCCAACAGCGCTGAGGCCGGATCGCCTTGAAAGGACTGGCCCAGTTTGTCGACTTCGTCGAGCATAATCACCGGATTGCTAGTGCCGGTTTCTTTCAAAGCCTGGACCAGCTTGCCGGGCATGGCGCCGATATAGGTGCGCCGGTGCCCCTTGATCTCGGCTTCGTCACGCATACCGCCCAAGCTAAATCGGTAGAAACGGCGACCCAGTGCATCGGCAATGGATTTACCGATACTGGTTTTGCCCACCCCGGGTGGGCCTACCAAAAGAATGATTGAGCCTTTGACTTCCCCCCGTAGGGCTCCCACGGCAAGGAATTCAATGATGCGATCTTTGACATCATTCAAACCAGTGTGATGCTCTGAAAGCACAGCCTGTGCGTGTGCTAGGTCTAGATTATCATCAGTGTACTGTCCCCAGGGCACGCTGGTTAGCCAGTCAAGATAATTGCGGGTAACGCCGTATTCTGGCGAGCCGGTTTCCAACACGGAAAGCTTATGCAATTCGTCATCAAAACGCTTTTTTACTGGCTCAGGCGGTGACAAGGCGTCCATGCGTTCGCGAAAAGTATCGGCTTCCGCGGTTTTGTCATCTTTGCTCAGGCCCAATTCCCGCTGAATAATTTTCAGCTGTTCGCGCAGGAAGAACTCACGCTGATGCTGACTTACCTTTTCGTTCACCTCGTCAGAAATTTCGCTTTGCAGCCGGGCAACCTCCAGTTCCTTTTTAACTAGAGTGAGCACTTTTTCCATGCGCGGCTTCAGTGGCACAGTTTCTAGAATGGTCTGTAACTCTACGCCGTTGGCACTGGTTAGTGCGGCAGCGAAATCTGTAAGTGGTGATGGTTCACTGGGGGAGAAATTCTGCAAATAGTGCCGCAGACCTTCATTGTATAGAGGGTTCAGTGGCAGTAGTTCTTTAATGGTGTTGATGATTGCCATGCCATAGGCTCGGATGGTTTCATCGGCATCCGCCCGTGGTTCCGGGTAGCTGACTTCCGCCATGAAGGGGCGTTTACGATTCAGCCAGGTATTGACCCGAAAACGGGCCGTGCCCTGAGCCACTAGCTGGAACTGATCATGCTCTTCATTGAGGGCATGAACTTTGACTAGGCAGCCATACTCAGGAAAATCATCAACGCTAACCGAGTCGGGGTTTTTTTCGCCAACGTACACCAAGCCCAACGATTGGTGGGGGGTTTGGCTTACACGCTCTAAAGTTTGTTGCCAGCGTTTTTTATCAAGCATTACAGGCTGCACCAACCCAGGCATGAAGGGGCGATGCTTGACCGGAATCAAATAGATTCGCTGGGGTGGTGTGTGGTCCGGCACGGAAAGGCTGCCGGACAGCGGTTGCGCAGTGTCGTTATCGTGATGGGCAGTATCGTTGTCAGTCATAATCCTGTCACTTCCATGGTCCGTGAGATGAACATGGTGGCGAGGCTGGAAAATTCAATTGTCGATGATTAATAGATCTGCGCAAAGGGGTTTTGGTGTTTGGGTGCGGCGCTCAACCACGCGGCTGTTGAGTTTCCCCGCTTCGCACTTCTCTGCCAGCGCATAGAACGGGGAACGACCAGGGTCGGCAATGACAATTTGCTTAACACCGGCCCGCAAGCTGCGGCGAATAAGGTTATACAGTACAGGGGTGAGTTCATCCCAAAAGCAGATATCGGCACCAACGACGATATCCACATTTGCAAGCCTTGCCTTGGTCAATTTTTCAAACCGCGTCTGGAGAGGCGTTACCTGAACTTTATTGATGGTGGCGTGCAGGTCCAGATAGGGGTACACATCCGGGTCCGCATCCACGGCGGTTACCTGGCAGCCGAAACGCTTGGCACTGAAAATGGATAACGGGCCCCAGCCGCAGCCGATATCCATCAAATGCTGATCAGCAGTCACCTTGCTTTTGGTAAGGTGATCCATGATCAGGTAGCTGGAATTCCAGATTTTATTGCCATGAATGGATGGCGTGTGGTTTGCCCGTTTCAGGCGCCGGATTTCCTTGTGGCCGGAACGCAGCAAGGTAATGCCACGGGTGCGAATGGTGTGGGGGTCTCCAGCACGTATAACGGTTCCTGACATGGTTCGCTCATCAGCGGCAAAGTTTGGAAACAGTACGGTTAAGCCTGCTGTGATTCAAGTATCAAATCACAGGCGCCTTGCAAGCATGGCGACACCCTTGGCCAAAACCAATGATACGAACGCTATCTTTGTATTTTGTTGGCTTGCCGGGCACTGCCACCTTCAAGAGAGCCACTCTTGTGAATGGCCCATCCATACCGGAATCAAAGAGCCCTCCACACTGCAGTGTTCGTGGACATTACGGGAAACGTTGATGCCCACAGTTGAGCGCCTTATCCACGCTCTTTGGCCTTGGTTATTATCGAAAGAGAGGGCGTTTTACCTCTCTCTTTACGTTTGCAGCAAGCGCTTAGGGGCGAACTTCGCGCCAGAACGCCCGGAATGCGTCAGCGCTTTTGCCAGGGGCTTCGGCCATGGGTACGTGACCAATGCCATCGAGAACAATGGCTCGAGACTGAGGTAGCTCTTCAAGAAAGGCTCCCACATTATCTACGCCGAGCAATCGATCTTCGCGGCCCCACAGTACCAGCGTCGGAATCTGGATGGAGGGCAGTACGTTTTTGTCTTCGAGCATCATGCCCGGGTCCTCCAAGAGGTCACGCCAGACTTTCTCCGCGACCGCTGCATTAGCGGCCTTCTTCTTGCCCATGATATCCACGACAAAACTTGGCAGGTAGGGTGGCTCTTCCATCGCCCATTGGAGTGTGGCTTGAAACTGTTCTGCGGTATGAGGAATTAATGGGTTGCTATTACTATCTGCCAGAATTGTCTTGAACCCTTCGGTTTGGCGGGTCAGCCCGGCTGAATCGATCAGCCCTATGGAAAGAACCCGCTGCGGTGCTTGCTGTGCCAATGCAAGAGAGATAGCGCCGCCCATGGAGTTGCCTGCTACGTGGAAGTGTTGAATCTGTAACGCGTCCATCAGTGTCAGCAGTCGGGTTGCCTGAGCGCTCATGGTGTAAGTCAGGTCCAGGTTGCGCGTGGTTTCGCCGTGGCCAGGCAGGTCCGGCACAATGAAAAAGAAGTCGCCTTCAAGTTCATTGGCAAAGCGTACCCAGTTACTGGAATCGGCACTGAATCCATGAATCAGTAATACCGCTTCCTTTTCAGCGATAGGCTCAGCACTCGTCTCGCTGGTTAGGATGTGCCAAGTGATGCCGTCTGCGGTGGTCAAGATCTGGTCCTTTAGGCCCGCGCGGTTTTTCTCCATGGCCAGACCCTTTTCGTAAGCCCAGTTCGTTATGTCTTCGCAGCCGCTGAGGAAAAAGGAACAAACAATAAAAAGAAAAAGGTGTTTCAGTTGCATGCAGGACTCTCCGTTGTATGGCCTGACATCCGGGGGGCTGGCGGCCTTATGATGTAAAGGGCATGGTAAATAAAGCTTATTACCTCGACCCAAGCTGAGCCAAGCATAGGGGAAATAATCGTCAAGAAGCCTTCTTAACGGGCCATTTTATAAAGTCATTAGCGGAATTATGGCAACGGTTAACGGGATTTAAGATTCCAGATTCCGGCAGCCACAATCAACAAGGTCCCGAGGATTGTTGTTAGCACTAAGGTTTCCCCCCAGAACATCCAACCAAGTAATGCGGCCCAGATGACGGAGGAATAATTGTAAACCCCGACTTGGCCGGGACGGGCAATTTGGTAGGCTGTGGTCATGGCGTATTGCCCGCCGGTGGCCACAAGCCCGATGGCCAGTAGCCAAAGGTAGTCGGAGCCAGCGGGTATCGTGTTGGCCCAGAATAGGGGGAAGGCGGAAAACAGGGTGGCAAAGAGGGCAAAATAGAACACCACTCTTTGTGCCGGCTCGGATATGGCCATGCGGCGTATGCTCACCTTGGCAATGCTCATGATGGCGGCACCGGCCAGTGCCACCCACATCACTGGGTCAATTTCTCCTTGTCCTGCACGCATGATCACAGCAACCCCGACAAATCCGGCGATAATGGCCAGCCAGGTGTGCAATCCAATACGTTCACTAAGCCATAACCAGGCGATTACCGGGAGAAAAAATGGCACGGTCATTTTCACCAGCACCGCCTCGGTCAGCGCAATGTGTCCTATGGCATAGAAAAAACAGAACATGGCGCTAACGCCGGTGAAGGCGCGAATCAGATGCAGATGCACAAAGCGGGTACGTAATTGGCCAAAGCCCCCACGGGTGCTGATTATCATCAGCAGAAACATCAGCCCGAACAGATTTCGGGCAAACACAATGACCTCGGTGTCGAGATGGTCCGACAGGTGTTTGACCATGGCTGCCATCACGGCTAACAGGCCTTCCCCCAGTACCAGTAACAAGGCACCTTTTAGTGGTTGGTCATTCATTGGCACGGTATCCGGTGGTGGCAGAGCTGTGGGTTATGCGGGGGTTGGGTTGCGTCTCTGTGCCGAGGTAATGTTCGTCGTCGCGGCGCGAATAGTCATCAGCGTGCGGCTGGGCCAGTATGCGATGGACGGGCTCCTGCGCTTCGCAGTTATCGGGCGGCATTCTATCGTTGTCCCTGTCTGGACGCTATGCCAGTAGCGTGAAGGGAAAAAGGGTAAAAGGAGTAAAATGATATATGCGTTGTTTTATCGGGATTCCGGTTGTCCGACCGCTTGCAGATCAATGCAGGATGTTGTCCCAGGGCATGGGGCTTGCTACCCCCGCGGCAAATCTACACCTTACCCTCGCGTTTTTGGGTGAACAGAGCGCATCGGATCTGAATGGCTTAAAAGGATCGGTGTCAGCACTGGCCGATAAGCATGCGTCGTTTGCACAGCTCTTCGATCGCTGTGAGCCGTTTCCCCGTGATCAAGGGCCGTTTATTGCGTTAACAGGGAAGGCCAGTTCGCCGCTTCAGCAGCTCCACGCTGGCCTGGAGGAGTGTCTTGAATTTCACGGCTTGCCGTTGGAGAGCAGGTCGTTTCGGCCACATATTACTCTGGCTAGGCCTGGGGCTGCGGTGACGTCTTTTCAGACTACGGGTGAGTGGGTGTTGCCGGTTAACGCGCTGTAGTTATTCGCTGGGCGGCCAAGGCCGAGCAATGTCTGTTTCAGCCACACGCCTTGTTATTTTATCTTGGCAGCAGATGAGGCGCTTGGCTCCAGCAACTTGAAATAGCGGTTATTGCCCGCATGGCTGATACCGTAGGCATGTAGTGCAACAAGGAGAGATTATCCATGCAGTTACTCAGCAACAGCCTCACCGATCAGGCGCCGATTCTGGAAAAATTTGCCTTTGCGACGATAAACCCGGACACCCATGTATCCTTAGCCAGTAATATTAACCCGCATTTAGCTTGGAAAGGTGCTCCTGAAGGGACGCGTTCCTTTGCCATTGTGTGCGTGGACCCGGATGCGCCTAGTGCAGCAGATGATGTGAACAAGGATGACAGAGAGGTTCCGGCTGACTTGCCACGGGTGGATTTTTATCACTGGACTCTGTTCAACATTCCTGCTGAACAGAGTGAAATTCGTGAGGGTAGCCACTGTAATAAAGTGACTCCGAAAGGTAAACCTGGGCCCGCTGCGCCAGATGGTCAGCGCCATGGGCTAAATGATTACACGGGTTGGTTTGCAGGTGATGCTGATATGGAAGGGCAATACTTTGGTTACGACGGCCCGTGTCCACCCTGGAATGACAGCATCGTCCACCGTTATGTTTTTACCGTTTATGCACTGGATGTGCCGGCGTTGCCTGAAGAGAAAGACCTGAGTGGTGCAGCGCTGGCTGAGCAGATTAAGTCTCACTCCTTGGATCAAGCGAGCCTTACGGTAAGTTACACACTGAACCCACGCTTAGCGCAGGGATAAACATTTTTGCAGGATTTCAGAGTCTAGTCCTGAAATAGGTTGTCACCTATTTCGGCTCAACACGCCCGCTGTACTGCATCGGGCGTGCTGTATTTCAGAGCCAGATGCGGCGGGTTATGGTTATAGAGGGCCACCGATTCATCGACCATCGTACGGGCTTGATCCCAGTCCCCAGGCTGCGCCAGTAAAATTCAGTCTTGAATATCCCCTTTATTCGCTCTGCCAGGGCATTCTGATAGCAATCGTAGCCGTCAGTCATCGAGCACTGAATATCATGCTTACGATGGATTTTTGGGTAACGGTCACAGCAGTACTGGATGCCTCGATCTGAGCGGTGGATTAACGATTCCTTATCTGGCCGTTGCCGAAACCTGTTCCGGCCCAGACTTGAGGAGATTGGGGTGGCGAGGCAAGTGGTGACGACGGTGTGTGGTCTTATGATAAGCCCGCCGACGTGCCATTAGAGGACGCCGGGTGCGTAACAGTAGGAACAAACGGTCACGGCCCAGATGCAGTGCTTTATCCCGTTGCGGGTGCAGAAGATAGTGAAGCTTGCGGGTACCAATGCGGGGCTGGAAGCGCCGGAGAAATAGTACGAAACTCAGCTCCTTCTACTCCTGAGCCTCCCGGATCTGCTGCGGTCGATCAGCCTGATCCCAAGCTTGACGGCTGATTCCCAGAAAGCGGCCTGTCCCGCTAATTGTCAATTCGGCAATGCGTTCTTGGATGAGGGCTTGCCGGGCTGCTTTTTACGGGCACCCCGTAATCTTTCTCCATCACATCAACAAAGGCTTCGAAGAATTGGGCTTTCTGCTCAGTGAGCCGCAGCTTTTCTTCAAGCTCCTTGATACGTTGTTCTGGGGTCAGCGGTTTAGGCACGGCAAGATCCCGACTGAGACGCTCTGGGGCACCAGGATGCTAGTCCTGATGACCATATCGACGTAAGCACGTTGCGTACGCTTAACCCGTTGATTCATCACGTTCTCTCATAATAAAGACGGGAACGTGCCAACTCTATCCAGGAGCGGGGCAGTAGACACAAAAAAGCCCGGCTTCGCAGCCGGGCTTTTCTGTGTTCCGTGAAGCGGTTAGTCAGTCGTCGTTATACGGACTGGGCAACCGGGATCTTCACGGTGTCTGCCACTTCCTGGTATTCGGCCATTTGGTCGAAGTTAAGGTAGCGGTAGATCTCGGAGGACATGGAGTCGATGGTGTTCGCATACTCCATGTACTCTTCCTTGCTTGGCAGCTTGCCGAGGATAGACGCCACAGACGCCAGCTCAGCGGATGCCAGGTATACATCTGCACCCTGACCCAGACGGTTCGGGAAATTACGGGTGGAGGTGGATACCGCAGTGGACTTCGGCGCAATGCGAGCCTGGTTACCCATACATAGGGAGCAGCCCGGCATCTCGGTACGCGCACCGGCGCTACCGAAGATGTTGTAGTAGCCTTCTTCGGTAAGCTGGTGCTGATCCATCTTGGTCGGCGGAGCGATCCACAGACGGGTCGGCATGGTGCCGCTTTCCACTTTCTGCAGCAGCTTACCGGCGGCGCGGAAATGACCGATGTTGGTCATGCAAGAACCAATGAAGACCTCATCGATTTTGGCACCCGCGACTTCAGACAGAGTTTTAGCATCGTCTGGGTCGTTCGGGCAGCACAGTACCGGCTCGCTGATCTGGTCCATATCGATTTCGATGACGGTGTGGTACTCAGCATCGGCATCGGCACGCATTAGGCTCGGGTTTGCCAGCCACTCTTCCATGCCCTGAATACGGCGTTCGATGGTGCGCGCATCGCCGTAGCCATTGGCGATCATCCACTTGAGCATGGTGATGTTGGACTTCAAGTACTCGGTCACGCTGTCTTCGGACAGAGTGATGGTACAGCCAGCAGCGGAACGCTCGGCGGATGCATCAGACAGTTCGAACGCTTGTTCAACGGTCAGATCATCCAAGCCTTCAATTTCCAGTACGCGACCGGAGAAGACGTTAACTTTACCTGCTTTTGCAACGGTTAAGTGGCCATCTTTGATCGCCTGCATTGGAATGGCGTGTACCAGGTCACGCAGGGTGATGCCGGGCTGGCGTTTACCCTTGAAGCGAACCAGCACCGACTCCGGCATGTCCAGCGGCATAACGCCAGTGGCCGCGGCGAACGCAACCAGGCCGGACCCGGCCGGGAACGAGATACCCATGGGGAAACGAGTGTGGGAGTCGCCACCGGTACCCACGGTATCCGGCAGTAGCATGCGGTTCAGCCAAGAGTGGATGATGCCGTCGCCCGGGCGCAAGGAAACACCGCCACGGTTCATGATGAAGTCAGGCAGGGTGTGCTGCGTTTCCACGTCAACCGGCTTGGGGTAAGCGGCGGTGTGGCAGAAAGATTGCATTACCAGGTCGGCCTGGAAGCCCAAGCAAGCCAGATCTTTCAGCTCGTCACGGGTCATTGGGCCAGTGGTATCCTGGGAGCCAACGGTGGTCATCTTCGGCTCGCAGTACATACCGGGGCGAACACCGTCCATGCCGCAAGCTTTGCCGACCATTTTTTGAGCCAGAGTGAAGCCCTTGTCGGAATCGCCAGGCTGTTCCGGCTTACGGAACAACTCGGAAGGTGCTAGGCCGAGGGCTTCGCGCGCCTTAGTGGTCAGGCCGCGACCGATGATCAGGTTGATACGGCCGCCGGCGCGTACTTCGTCCAGCAGAACCTGTGAGCGAAGATTGAACTCAGCGATAACTTCGCCGTCTTTTTCCACCTTGCCTTCGAAGGGGTAAACATCGATTACGTCACCGGTGTTCATTTTTTCTACATCGCACTCGAAGGGCAGGGCGCCGGAATCTTCCATGGTGTTAAAGAAGATCGGAGCGATTTTGCCGCCGATGCAGACGCCGCCTGCGCGCTTGTTCGGTACAAACGGGATGTCGTCACCAAAGTGCCATAGCACAGAGTTTGTAGCGGACTTACGGGAAGAACCAGTGCCTACAACGTCGCCCACGTAGGCAACCGGGTAGCCTTTTTTCTTCAGCTCGTCCATTTGGGTCAGCGGGCCGATTTCGCCGTCTTTTTCCGGGATGATGCCTTCACGAGCATTTTTCAGCATGGCGTTGCCGTGCAGAGGAATATCCGGGCGGCTCCAAGCGTCCTGTGCAGGGGACAGGTCGTCAGTGTTGGTTTCACCGGTGACCTTGAATACGGACAAGGTCATTTTTTCGGCCAGATCGGGACGCTTAGTGAACCATTCTCCTTCCGCCCAAGACTCGATGACTTCCTTAGCCTTGGCGTTGCCGGCTTTCATTTTGTCTTCCACATCGTGGAACGCATCGAAAACTAGCAGGGTGTGCTTGAGTTGCTCGGCCGCTTCATCAACTAGCTCGGCATCGTCCAGTGCGTCAATCAGCGGGGCTACGTTGTAGCCACCCTGCATGGTGCCCAGCAGCTGCACGGCACGTTTCTTATCAATAAGAGGGGAGCTGGCTTCACCTTTCACAATCGCGGTTAGGAAAGCGGCCTTAACATAGGCGGCTTGATCCACACCCGGCGGAACGCGGTTTACGAACAGGTCCAGGATAAACTCTTCTTCGCCAGCCGGCGGGGTTTTCAGCAGTTCTACCAGGTCGGCAACTTGCTGTTCGGTAAGCGGCTTGGGCGGTACACCTTCAGCGGCGCGCTCTTCTACATGTTTGCGATAGGCTTCTAGCACAGCGTTTCCCTCATCGTCGTCTTTGCTGATTTCTTTTAGAAATCAGTCTTTTAGGGTGTTACTGGGGGTTGGAATAGCGCGCGGAGTATAGCGGAATAGCCATCAATTGTTAAGCCAAACCACGATTGCAGCCATTCATTCCATGAATACTCATAATCACTGAGAACATGGGCCTGCATTCAAGGCAAAGTAATCAGTACGGTGTGTCACTCCCGGGAGGGGGGCGGCGAAAACGTTTGTAGCTCCAAAGATACTGATTGGGTGATTCGTCGATTAGCTGTTCGATGGAGTGGTTCATGGCCGCAAGAGCGTTATCCAGATCGTCGTCGGCTATCGCGGTGTCGGCTGGGCGAACTCGGATTTCGTAGCCCTGGGTGCCGGGCAGGCGACGAGCCCAAGCCATGAATGTGACAGCTCCGGTTTGGCGAATAAGTTTGCATGCCAGCGTGCCGGTATAGGCCGGGTGCCCGTAAAACGGCACATGGCGACCACTTCGGCGGTCGGGAACCTGATCGGGGAGAATGGCAGTGAGTGCGCCCTTTTTCATGGCACGTACTAGGCCCGCAACGCCGCGGGCCGTAGTGGGATACATTGTGGAACCAAAATGCTCCCGGCCACTGCGTACCAGATTATCCACTTCGGGTAGCCCGGAGGGGGCAAACATGGCATGCAGGCCAAATTCAGTGGCCAGCCAGAAATTGAGCACTTCCCAGCAGCCAAGATGAGGCGCCAGGATCATGATCGGTTTGCCATCCGCAACAGCCTGGCGTAGAGGGGCATCACCGTCTACCGCTGCTACGCGCTGCAGTCCCTGGGCGGGGCGTCGCCAGAACAAGGCGATTTCAAAGGTGTTCTTGATACTTTCAATCAGTGACTCACGGGCCAGTTGCGCGCGCTTGGCATCGGAAAGTGCAGGATAACAAAGTGCCAAATTCGTTTTGCTAACCTTTAGCGCTTGGGTCGGTAGCCGGGCCACGATCACACCAATAATGGTGGCAAGCGCACGGTTAATGACAAAAGGTAAGGCGCCAATCAGTCGCAATGCGACAATTGCAATCTGACCTTTGGCCCGCTGTATTCGAGGATGTGTTTTTCTGCCCATGGCGCGACAGTATACGGGCGCGGCGGGAGAGCACCAGCGGTGCGGATGAGATTGCGTACAAAAACGCTATAATGCCGGCGCCTGTCTGCGGATAGGTTACCTTGAGCCAACGAGAGCCCCATGCACGACATTTCCCATATCCACGATTTTCTCCCCTGCGCCACACCGTCAGCTTGGGTCGACTGGGCATTGCAGCACCCGGATATTCTGTTGATTGACCATGCGCACTGCGAAAAGAAAGCGGCCAGCACAGCGATTAACTTGATGTTTCGTTATGTGGATCGTCCTGAGCTGCTGGACACGTTGAGCCAGCTGGCCCGCGAGGAGTTGCTACATTTCGAGCAGGTGGTACAGCTGATGCGTGAACGTGGTGTGCAATACGATCATATGACGCCGGCACGTTATGCCAAGGGGTTGCGCCAGCACATTCGCACCTCTGAGCCTGGCCGCCTGGTCGACACCATGATTGTGGGAGCGTTGATTGAGGCGCGTAGTTGTGAGCGTTTTGCGGCGCTGGCGCCCCATGTGGATGAGGAGCTTGGTCGTTACTATCGATACCTGTTGAAAAGTGAGTCGCGACACTTCGAAGATTACCTGAAGCTGGCCGAGCAATACGCCGGCGCGCCGATCGAACAGCGAGTGGCGTTTTTCAAAGAAGTGGAGCGGGAGCTGGTGGAGTCGCCGGATTCTGAATTCCGGTTTCATTCGGGAGTGCCTAGGGCCGTTGACCGCTAACACTCGCGATTTTGCTGTGATCATTTTGAAATGTAAGAGGCCGTGTCCAAAGGGTGGGCACGGCCTCTCGCGTTTCATCTTACAACAAACTGTTTCGCGCAGCGTTCAACGCTCAACTAATCTCAAAGCTTTCCAGCGTTAGCCCAGTTTTACTGTCCGCCACAATCTGCCAGCCAAGTTCACCCCAGTCCCCCAATACCCAGCGCTTGCCTGTTCCCTCAGGCAGAGCGATGTCGTGCACGTCCGGGCGGTGGGTATGGCCGTGGATCAGGTGCTGAACGCCGGCCTCCTGCATCTCCCGAACCACTTCTTGTGGGGTAACATCCATGATGTTTTCCGCCTTGTTGGCATTGTTGCCCTGGCTTTGCATGCGCATGCCTTGGGCGATCATGCGCCGCTCTTCCAGCGGTTTGGCAAGCATCCCCTGTTGCCATTGAGGGTCGCGGGCCATGGTGCGGAACTGCTGATAGGCGGTGTCCAGGGTGCACAGGCTGTCGCCATGCATCAGAATGGCGGCGGTGCCGTAGAGATCCACTACGGTGCCCTCATCCAGCAAGGTGCCGCCGCAGGCAGCGGCGAAATCGTTGCCGAGCATGAAGTCCCGGTTGCCGTGCATAAAGTAGAGCTTGCTGCCGCTGTCAGAAAATTGGCGGAAGGCAGCGATGGCCTCTAGGTTGAACGGGGTGTCATCATCATCGCCGATCCAAGCTTCAAACAGGTCGCCCAGAACATAGAGGGCATCGGCTTTGCCGGCATGTTGTGCCAGCAGTTTTTTCAGTCCATCCAGATGCTCAGGGCGTGCCGGGTCCAGATGCAGATCAGAAATGAAGAGGCTGTAACTCATGGTTATTGAGCGTCCTTCACTTCGCTTGCCGGCTGCTTTTCTTGAGCGGACGTAGTGTCGTTATCAAGACGGTAAGCCTTGGTGATCAGAATGGGTACTTGCGGGACGTCGCGTGCCATCATGCCGTTAAGGCGCTGGCTGGTGGTAGGTTCCTGGGCAATGTTGTCGGCCACATTCATGCCCTCGGTGACGGCACCAAAAACCGCATAGCCCCAGCCTCGGCTGTTTTTGCCGGTGAAATCTAGGCTGCGGTTATCGACCAGATTAATGAAGAACTGGGCGGTGGCGGAGTGTGGGTTGCTAGTGCGGGCCATGGCCAAGGTGCCGCGCTTGTTCTTGAGGCCGTTGTCGGCCTCGTTCTGAATAGGCGCGCGTGCGGCCTTACGCTGGCCGCTCTGGTCAAAGCCACCACCCTGAATCATGAACCCGCGGATAACGCGGTGAAACTGGGTGTTGTTGTAGAAGCCACTATCGACATACTGAAGAAAGTTGGCGACGCTTTTGGGGGCTTTGTCTTCGTAGAGCTCAATGGTCACCGGGCCGGCGGTGGTCTCTAGACGGACCAGCGGATTAGCCAGCAACAGACCAGGAAGCAGGGCGAGCAGGGCAGCAGCAAGGCGCATGGCTATCAGTCCTCGATCAGCTCGGCGGATTCGATCAGAACCGGTTCTACCGGCACATCCTGATGGCCGCCTTTATTGCCGGTGGCAACGTTGCGGATTTTTTCCACCACATCCATGCCATCGGATACGGCGCCAAATACAGCATAACCCCAGCCATCCTGGCTGCGTTCCTTATCTAAGAAATGGTTGTCTGCTACGTTGATGAAGAACTGCGCGGAGGCTGAGTGCGGATCCGGTGTGCGTGCCATGGCAATGGTGCCGGCTTTGTTGGACAGGCCGTTACCCGCTTCATTCTTAATAGAGGCACGTGTCGGTTTTTGCTGCATATCTTCGCTGAAGCCGCCACCCTGGATCATGAAGTTGCTGATGACGCGGTGGAAGATGGTGCCGTTAAAATGGCCATCTTTAACGTACTGCACGAAATTTTCAGTGGTTCCCGGCGCTTTCTCTGCGTCAAGTTGCAGGGTGATTTTGCCGTAAGTTGTTGTCAGCAACACTTTCATTGATGTTTCTCCGCAGGGGTGGGCCCGTCAACTAACGCCTATTTGCGCGCAGAAGAGCCCTGAGTCTTTGACTGTTGGGGGGGCTACAGTACACTAGCGCACCTTCATTTTCACTGTACCCATTTACCGTATCTCTATCCGGACTGGCCAAGGCAATGAGCGAAACGAAAGCGCCAAGCAATTTTATCAGACAGATCATCGACCGTGACCTTGCAGAAGGTAAAAATGACGGCAAAGTAGTGACCCGTTTTCCACCGGAGCCCAATGGTTATCTGCACATTGGTCATGCTAAATCTATCTGTCTTAACTTTGGTATCGCGGAAAGCTATGGCGGCAGCTGTAATTTGCGCTTTGACGATACTAACCCGGAGAAAGAAGAGGACGAGTACATCCAGTCCATCAAACAGGATGTACAGTGGCTGGGTTATCAGTGGAGCGGACAAGAGCGCTTTGCCAGTAACTACTTTGATCAGCTTTATGATCTGGCGGTGGGCCTGATCCAAAAAGGGCTAGCGTACGTGGATAGCTTAAGTCCGTCAGAAATTGCTGAATACCGCGGTAATTTTACCACTCCAGGCAAACCGAGCCCCTATCGTGAGCGTTCGGTGGAGGAGAATTTGACGTTGTTCGAGCAGATGCGCGACAACAAACTAGAGGAGGGGGAGGCCGTACTGCGTGCGAAAATTGATATGCAGAGCCCGAATATCAGCCTGCGTGACCCAATCCTTTACCGTATTCGCAAAAAGACCCACCACCAGACCGGTGATAAGTGGGTGATCTATCCTATGTATGATTTCACGCATCCGTTGTCTGATGCTATCGAAGGCATTACGCATAGTCTATGCACCCTGGAGTTTGAGGATCACCGCCCCTTTTATGATTGGGTGGTGGAAAATACGTCAGTGACGACCACTCCGCGCCAGTACGAATTTGCCCGCCTGAATTTGAATTACACGCTAACGAGCAAGCGCAAACTCAAGCAATTGGTGGACGAAGGGTATGTAAACGGCTGGAATGACCCGCGCATGCCGACCATCTCTGGGCTGCGACGCCGTGGCTATACGCCAACCTCCATTCGAACTTTCTGTGAATCTGTTGGCGTTAGTCGTGCGGATTCTGTGGTTGATATGGCCATGCTTGAAGCGGCGATTCGAGATGACCTTAACCAGCACGCTCCTCGAGCTATGTGTGTGATGAACCCGTTGAAACTGGTAATCGAGAATTGGGATGAGGGCAAGGAGGACGTTCTGGTGGCTCCGGTGCACCCTCAGAATGAGGCCAGAGGTACCCGGCAGGTACCGATGACGCGTGAGTTGTATATTGATCGCGAAGACTTCCGAGAGGAGGCTAATAAGAAATTCAAACGTTTGGTGTTGGGCGATCGTGTGCGTTTGCGTTACGGCTATGTTGTTCGGGCCACCGATGTTGTGCGTGACGATCAAGGTGAAATCGTGGAGGTGCGTTGCACCTATGATCCTGACACCTTAGGCAAAAACCCCGAGAACGCAGAGGGGCAGGGGAAAATGCGTGGCGTCATTCACTGGGTGAGTGCGGATAAAGCGTTGCCTTGCGAAGTGCGTTTGTACGATCGCCTATTCAGTGTCGCCAACCCCAACAAGGAATTAGAAGAAGGGCAGACTTTTCTGTCACACATCAACCCAGACTCTCTGACCGTTCTGGAGAACTGTTTAGTAGAACCGGGGCTTCGTGGTGCCTTGGCTGAGACTCGTTATCAATTTGAACGGGAGGGGTATTTTTGTGTGGATCAGGACAGTACCGAGAACCGGTTAGTATTCAATCAGACCGTGGGGTTGCGCGAATCTTGGCCTAAGGAAGCCTGAGTTCGGGTGAGGGGCCGCTTTTGAGAAAACCGTACCTAAAAGGGGTGCGGTTTTTTTATGTCCACTCCCCAACGGGATAAATTGCGTACAATGAAAGTGTGGGAGTGTTGGCTTGGCGAGAGGGGGCGAACAAGAGAATGCAGAGAGAGAGAAGGGGGGCGCTGTTGGGCCCCCGTTGCGCTTAGCCGAAGGCTTTCTCACCGGATTGCAGGGTCTGGAAAATCAGTGTGTTGATGGTCATGGGTCCAACACCTCCGGGGACGGGGGTGTAGGCGGCTACGCGATCAACCAGTGGTGCCAGCTCGATGTCTCCGCACCGTTCCGGGTGGAAGCCGGCGTCCACGACTACGGCTCCATCTTTTATCCAGTCTGCTTTGATGAATTCTGGCTTACCTACTGCGCCCACCACGATGTCCGCTTGCTTGACCAGCTCGGGCAGGTTTTGAGTACGACTGTGGCAAATAGTGACGGTGGCATTAGCTTCTAGCATCATCATGGCCATGGGCTTGCCCAAAATGGCACTGCGCCCCACAACCACCGCATGTTTACCTTCCAGTTCGACTTGATAGTGCTCTAATAAGCGCATGATACCCTTAGGCGTTGCACAGCCATAGGCTGCCTCTCCCATGCTCATGCGGCCAAAGCCGAGGCAGGTCACGCCGTCTACATCCTTCTCTAGGCTGATAGCGTCGAAACAAGCGCGTTCATCAATTTGAGCCGGCACTGGATGTTGAAGCAGAATGCCATGCACATCCTGGTTGTTATTCAGCTCATCAATTTTGGCCAGTAACTGTGCGGTGGTGGTTTCTTCGCTCAGTTCGATGGCGACGGATTCCATTCCGACCCGCTGACAGGCGTTGCCTTTCATCTTTACATAGGTAGCAGATGCCGGGTCGGCACCCACCAGAATGGTGGCAAGAATCGGCGTGTGGCCGTTGGCCTTAGCTTTCAGGGCGTCGACACGCAGGCGCATCTCCTGTTCAAACTGTTGGGCCAAGGTTTTGCCATCAAGAATCTGGGCAGTCATGTGGGCGGTCTCTCTGAAATTGACAACAGTGGGGGGCTTAGTAAGGTTGCGACTATTATCGCAGCCTACTGGGGGTAGCCGTGGACGGCGCGATTCTCGCATGTGGAGGCCTTGCGCGCAAAAGTTGTCTAAAATCTGAGCGTTAGAGATTTTTTGTATCAAATACCGTTGACGCTCATGGGGGTGCCGAGTATTATGCGCGCCTCGCTTTCGAGCTTAGTCACTGACGCAGCTTTAAGAGACGGGGTGTAGCGCAGCCTGGTAGCGCGCCTGCTTTGGGAGCAGGATGTCGGGGGTTCGAATCCCTCCACCCCGACCAGTTGGCTTGATGGCGAACCTGCAAGCGCCTGTAGCTCAACCGGATAGAGCAACGGCCTTCTAAGCCGTCGGTTGCAGGTTCGAGTCCTGCCAGGCGCGCCAGGCAGGTAGAAGAAAGCAAACAGTTTTATGGTGATTGTAGCTCAGTTGGTAGAGCTCCGGATTGTGATTCCGGCGGTCGTGGGTTCGAGCCCCATCAGTCACCCCATATAAAAAGCCTCCGGGATCGATCCCTGGAGGCTTTTTCGTATGGGCTTCAGTTGTTGCGCTACAGGCAGACTGTAGGCAGAGAAGCTCCCTTGAACTATAATCTTCGCCCTTCATTAGGCCGTCTTCGCGTTATTTCGGCGGCGGGCAGAGATATAAGTCTTTTTTAAAGAGGATGTTATGCAGGTTTCTGTTGAAACGACTTCAGGTCTTGAGCGCCGTGTGACGGTGGGTGTACCCGCAGAAAAAGTGGACGTGGCAGTAGAAGGCAAGCTGCAGGAAGCCCAGAAAACAATCCGTCTGGACGGCTTCCGTCCAGGTAAAGTGCCCATGCGTGAAGTAAAGCGTCGCTTTGGCGGGGCTGTGCGTAACGAAGTGCTGGCTGACGTCATGCGCGAAGCTTTCATTGAAGCAGTTGAGCAGGAAAAACTGCAGCCAGCAGGCATGCCGGGCTTTGAGGCTACCACTAACGAAGCGGGCAAGGATCTAGAATTTGTTGCCACCTTCGAGGTTTATCCGCAAGTCGAGCTGGCAGCGTTCGATAGCATTGAGGTTGAGAAGCCCCAGTCTGAAGTTACCGATGCTGATGTGGATACTATGATCGAAACGCTGCGTCAGCAGCGCGCTGAGTTTGCTGATGTAGATCGCGCCAGTGAGATCGGCGACCGCGTTAATATTGATTTTAAAGGCCTGAAGGACGGCGAAGCCTTTGAGGGTGGCACCGCTGAAGGCCAGAACCTTGAGCTGGGCTCTGGCCAGATGATTCCGGGTTTCGAGGATGGCATCGTCGGTATGAAAGCCGGTGAAGAAAAAGACATCGATGTGACCTTCCCGGAAGATTACCAGTCCGAAGACCTTAAAGGTCAGGCAGTTGTGTTCCATATCAAGGTCAACAAAGTAGAAGGTAAGGCTTTGCCGGAAGTGGACGCTGAGTTCATGGAAGGATTTGGCGTTGACGACGGCGACGAAACCAAGTTTAAGGCTGAAGTGCGCAAAAATATGGAGCGTGAGCTCAAAAACGCTATCACTAGCAAGGTGAAAGAGCAGGCAATGGACGGGTTGGTCAACTTGCACGAGTTTGACCTGCCGGGTGCTCTGGTAACCCAGGAAATTCAGCGCATGCGTCAACAGATGATGCAGCAGTTCGGTGGTGGTCAGCAGTTCGACCCCTCCATCCTGCCGGATGATCTATTTAAAGAGCAAGCTGAGCGCTCCGTGCGTTTGGGGCTGGTTGTTCGTGCCATTCTCGACAAAAACGAAATCAAGGCCGATGCCGATAAGGTAAAAGCTCGGGTTGAAGAAATTTCCGAGCAGTACGAAAAGCCTGAAGAAGTGGTGAGCTGGGTATACAGCAATCCTCAGCAGTTGCAGCAGATTGAAGGCGCTATTCTTGAAGAGCAGGTTGTTGATCTTGTGCTGGAAAGCGCAAAGGTTGAAGAGAAAACCATGCCCTACCAGGATGCAGTGAAGCCCCGCGAGCAAGCGGAAGGCTAACGGAAGCTCCTCTGTTGGACCTTCGAAACGGGGCCTTTGGGCCTCGTTTTGCGTTATTTATGCACAATTTGCGCAAGAATTGCGCACTTGAACCTTTCTCCTGCCCGCTTTTATAGACGCCCCCTTTGGTACCGTCATAAGATGTTTGGACACCTACTTGCGGTGGCTGCCTTGCATTATGGCCTTTAACCCCCCAAGACAGCCCAAGTACATGCCGGTTGTTGACCGCCGACATCAATAAACAGTTGAGAGTGTCCACGGACAATCAACGAGAAGGATAGCGCTACATGATCGACTTCAGCCGTATTAACTCGCTTACCCCGGAAATGAGTCAGCTCATCAAAGATCCGACTAACCTGGGTTTGGTACCGGTGGTGATCGAGCAGACTGCCCGTGGAGAGCGTTCTTTTGATATTTACTCCCGCCTTTTAAAGGAGCGAGTGATCTTCATGATCGGTCAGGTGGAAGACCATATGGCCAACCTGATTGTGGCGCAGATGCTATTTCTAGAATCTGAGAACCCGGACAAAGATATCCATCTGTATATCAATAGCCCAGGGGGTTCGGTAACAGCAGGGATGTCCATCTACGACACCATGCAGTTCATAAAGCCGGATGTATCCACTATGTGTATTGGCCAGGCGGCCAGCATGGGCGCTTTTCTGCTTACCGCGGGTGCTGCTGGCAAGCGTTTTGCGCTACCCAATGCCCGGGTGATGATTCATCAACCGCTGGGTGGTTTTCAGGGTCAGGCGTCAGATATCGAGATCCACGCCAAGGAAATCCTAAAAATCAAAGGCCAATTAAACAGTTTGCTGGCGCATCACACCGGCCAGCCAATTGAACAGCTGGAAAAAGATACTGACCGCGATAACTTTATGAGTGCCGACGAAGCAAAAGAATACGGCATCATTGACGCGGTATTGAGCCAGCGCCCTGTTTAATAGGCTTGTTGGTACAAGAACAGTTCTAACGGTGCGGTATAGCAGCTCGGTGGGCTTGAAAAACAGCGGGCGACACGGCATCTTCAAAGCAAATACACAGGTTTAGAGGCAATTCGATGACCGATTCCACTGGCAAGGGCGACGACGGCAAGTTGCTGTATTGCTCATTCTGCGGCAAAAGCCAGCATGAGGTACGCAAGCTAATTGCGGGGCCCTCGGTCTTTATTTGCGATGAATGCGTGGATCTGTGTAACGACATTATCCGCGAGGAAGTGCAGGAAGACACCAGCGAGACTGATGGCGAACGCCTGCCTAAGCCCAATGAAATTAAAGATACCCTCGACGAGTACGTGATTGGCCAAGAAAGGGCCAAGAAGGTGTTGGCCGTGGCGGTTTACAACCACTACAAGCGCCTGCGCAGTGGTGGCAAAGGCCGTGATGAAGTTGAGTTGGGTAAGAGTAATATTTTGCTTATTGGTCCTACCGGTAGTGGTAAGACCCTGTTGGCAGAAACGTTGGCCCGCATGTTGAACGTGCCCTTTACCATTGCTGATGCCACCACCCTTACCGAAGCCGGTTATGTCGGTGAGGACGTGGAAAATATTATTCAAAAATTGCTACAGAAATGTGATTACGATGTGGACAAGGCTCAGCGCGGCATCGTTTATATCGATGAAATCGATAAGATTTCTCGCAAATCGGACAATCCCTCTATTACCCGTGATGTGAGTGGGGAGGGTGTTCAGCAAGCGCTGTTGAAGTTAATTGAAGGCACTGTAGCCTCAGTGCCACCTCAGGGTGGGCGCAAACATCCTCAGCAAGAGTTTCTGCAAGTAGACACCTCGAACATGCTATTTATCTGTGGCGGAGCCTTCGCGGGCCTGGACAAGGTGATCCGCGAGCGCTCTGAAAAGGGGGGGATTGGTTTCTCCGCTGAGGTGAAGAGCAAAGATAATACGCGCAATCTGGGTGAGCTATTGGTCGATGTTGAACCAGAGGATCTGGTCAAGTACGGCCTGATTCCAGAGTTTATTGGTCGCCTACCCGTTATCGCTACTCTGGAAGAGCTTAGCGAGGATGCACTAATTCAGATCCTCACAGAGCCGCGCAATGCATTGACCAAGCAGTATGCTCGCCTGTTCGAGATGGAAGGGGTGGAGCTGGACTTTCGCGAAGATGCATTAAAAGCGATTGCCAACAAGGCGATGGTGCGCAAAACGGGTGCCAGGGGCTTGCGTTCAATTCTGGAAAGCGTGCTGCTTGATACCATGTATCAGGTGCCATCCATGGAGAGCGTTGCCAAGGTAGTTATTGATAGCCCTACTATCAAAGGCGAATCTGAGCCCTTGTTGATTTACGAAAACAACGAGCAGTCTTCCAAGGTCGCGCCGGATTGAGATCTGGACAGAGTCCGGATCCGTCCTTGTGCAACCTAAGTCATAGAGGCAATACGTGCTGAAAGATATTCCGCTTTTACCGCTGCGTGATGTAGTAGTGTACCCGCACATGGTTATTCCGCTGTTTGTTGGCAGGGAAAAATCCATTGCGGCTCTCGAAGCTGCGATGGCCGCCGATAAGCAGATTATGCTGGTAGCCCAGCGTAATGCTTCCGATGACGATCCATCTGTGGATGACGTTTACCGGGTGGGCACTATTTCCACCATTCTTCAGTTGCTTAAATTGCCCGACGGGACGGTTAAGGTTTTGGTTGAAGGCGGTCAACGTGCGCATTTGGCCAAGGCCGAATTTGGCGACAATGGCGCAGTTGCGGATGTCCGCGAACTGGAAGAAGGATTGCCTGAAGAGAGCGAACAGGATGCGCTATCTCGTTCTTTGCAAGGTCAGTTTGAAGACTATGTGAAACTGTCAAAGAAAGTGGCTCCAGAGGTTACCGGCTCCGTTTCTTCTATTGATGAAGTTAGTCGCTTGGCCGATACCATTGCCGCCCATTTACAGCTCAAGCTTGAAGAAAAGCAAGATGTGTTGGAAATGGTAGACGTGCGAGAGCGCGTGGAGCATTTGATTGCGCTGATGGAATCAGACATCGATGTGCTGAAAGTAGAAAAGCGCATTCGTGGCCGCGTAAAGAAGCAGATGGAGAAAAGCCAGCGCGAGTACTATCTGAACGAACAGATGAAAGCCATCCAGAAAGAGTTAGGCGATCTGGAAGACGGTGGTAACGACCTAGACGATTTGGAAAAGAAAATTGACAGTGCGGGCATGCCTAAAGAAGCCCATGACAAGGCACTGGCTGAACTGAATAAACTTAAGATGATGTCACCCATGTCAGCGGAAGCCACGGTGGTACGCGGATACCTTGACTGGATGACGTCGGTGCCATGGAAAAAGCGCAGCCGAGTTCGTCATGATCTTAAATATGCGAAAGAGGTTTTGGACCGGGATCATTACGGTTTAGAAGATGTTAAAGACCGCGTGCTGGAATTTCTTGCAGTCCAAAGTCGGGTAGGCAAAGTGAAAGGGCCGGTGTTGTGTTTGGTCGGCCCGCCGGGTGTCGGCAAGACTTCGTTAGGACAATCCATTGCCAGTGCAACCAACCGAAAGTTTGTGCGCATGGCTCTGGGTGGCGTTCGAGATGAAGCTGAAATTCGTGGCCATCGCCGTACTTATATTGGCTCCCTACCTGGTAAGGTAATTCAGAAAATTTCTAAAGTGGGAGTGCGTAACCCGCTGTTTCTATTTGATGAAATAGACAAGATGGGCATGGATAGTCGTGGCGATCCAGCATCTGCTTTGTTGGAAGTGCTCGATCCAGAGCAGAATGATACGTTCAGCGATCATTACTTGGAAGTGGATTACAATCTGTCTGAAACGTTGTTTATCTGTACTTCTAATTCCATGAATATTCCAGCGCCACTGCTGGATCGCATGGAGGTGATTCGCCTTCCTGGTTACACAGAGGAAGAAAAGATCAATATTGCTTCGCAGTATCTGATTCCCAAGCAAATCAAAAACAACGGTTTGAAAAAAGGTGAGCTGCTTTTTGATGAAGCCGTGTTACGGTACATCGTGCGTCATTACAGCCGTGAAGCGGGTGTGCGTGGTCTCGAACGTGAGATCAGCAAGATCTGCCGCAAAGTAGTGAAGGAACATTTGCTAAGCGGCGAGGCCAAAACAGTCACCATGACCGAAGAGCTGCTTGAGCATTATCTTGGTGTGCGTAAGTTCAGTTTTGGTCGTGCTGAAGAGCAAGATCAGATCGGGCAGGTAACGGGACTGGCTTGGACATCCGTTGGTGGAGAGCTGCTCACTATTGAAAGCGTTTCTACACCGGGTAAAGGACGTGTGATTTCTACAGGCTCCCTTGGTGATGTGATGCAGGAATCTATTCAAGCTGCATGGACAGTGGTTAAAAGCCGCGCAAGCACCTTGGGTATTCGGCGCCGAGCCTTGGATCGTAACGATCTGCACATGCATGTCCCCGAAGGGGCAACGCCGAAAGACGGCCCCAGTGCGGGTGTGGGTATGTGCACGGCCATGGTGTCTGTGCTTACGGGCATTCCGGTACGTGCTGATGTGGCGATGACCGGTGAGATTACTCTGCGTGGGCAGGTGCTACCAATTGGCGGCCTCAAAGAGAAATTACTTGCTGCCCATCGTGGTGGAATTAAGACAGTATTGATTCCAGATGAGAATGAGCGGGACCTCAAAGAGATCCCCGATAATATCAAGGCGTCCTTGGATATTCGACCAGTAAAATGGATTGACCAGGTACTTGATGTGGCTCTAAGTCGTCAACCAAGCCCGCTTTCTGAAGCGGAATTGGAAGAAGATTTGGCGTTAGCAGATGAGAAAAACCAGGAAGGTAACAAGCGTCCTAGTACTCATTAATAGATCACTTTTGAACATTTTAAATAGTTGATCTGCAAGGTATTTTCAATACGTTTAACTTGGGTGAGATCGTACTTTTCCTTTCTTGACGCCCCTAGTACCCGTTGGTATAAAGGCGGCCTTGCATAAGGAGAGTGCATCCGCCTCGACCATAAAACCGGAAAATAGAGAAAGGGGAACTTTGTGAATAAATCAGAGTTGATTGATGCGATTGCCGCTAGCGCGGATATTTCCAAAGCCGACGCTGGTCGCGCTCTGGATTCTACTTTGGAAGCGGTAACTGGTGCCCTGAAAAATGGTGACAGCGTTTCTCTAGTAGGTTTTGGTACTTTTGCTGTTAAGCGTCGTGAAGCTCGCGATGGTCGTAACCCGCAAACAGGTCAGACTATCAAAATAGCTGCTGCCAACGTGCCGGGCTTCAAAGCGGGTAAAGCGCTGAAAGATGCGGTGAACTAAACTGTTTGCAGGAGCGGTAGTTCAGCTGGTTAGAATACCGGCCTGTCACGCCGGGGGTCGCGGGTTCGAGTCCCGTCCGCTCCGCCAGTTTGAGAAAGCGTACTCGTAGCGAGTACGCTTTTTTGCATTATAAGGGAACCCGCAGCGACTTGTCGGTTCTGAATAACAAGGTCCAATTACAGAATATCCTTACGGAGTAATTTCATGCAGGAGTTCAGACGGTTTGTCCGCGGTCCCGTGGGCAAGGTCCTGCTTGCCGCTATCATTCTTCCTTTCGTGATTTCCGGCTTTTATGGCTATTTTGTCGGAGGAAGTACTGGCGATGTGGTAGCTGAAGTTGAAGGTAGTAAGATCACTCGTGGCGTAGTCAATCAACGGGTTGAGCGGGTTCGTAACATGCTTCGCGAGCAGAGCCCGAACATGAACCCCGCCTTGCTAGATTCCTTTGTGCGTCCGGAAATGGTGTTGGATGGAATTGTTAACGAGCAATTGATCCTTTCAGCGGCTGAGCAATCAAATATGGTGTTCAGTGAAAAACAGGTTGCCGCCGATATTTACAAAGTGCCGTTATTTCAAGTAGACGGAAAGTTTTCTGAACAACGATTTGAACGTGAGCTGCGCGCCCGTGGCATGAATCCACAAACCTATGTTCAAGGCCTACGTCAGGACATGCTTAAAGAGCAGTTCCGTGCCGGTTTTATGCAGACGGATTTTTCGCTGCCCTTAGAATTGAACGAGCAGCGACGTTTGGGTGAACAGTCACGGGACATTCGCTATGTACAATTGGATATCGATTCTCTGCGCAAGCAATTCACCGTATCGGATGAAGACGTCAAAGCGTTTTACGACGACAATCAGGGTGAGTTCATGCGTCCTGAAGAATTCAAGGTTTCCTACGTTGAATTGTCCGCTGATAAGTACACAGATCAGGTCAGCGTGACTGACGAAGAGGTAAAGGCGGAATACGACGTTCGCAAATCCATTATGGAAGAAGCGGGCGCCGGTGACGCACGGCGTCATGTGTCGCATATCCTCATCGAATTGAATGATGATCGTGATCTTGATCAGGCAAAGGCCCGTGCCCGTGAAGCGGCTAAAGCCATTGCAGATGGTGCTTCTTTTGCGGACGTCGCTGCCCAATATTCCGATGATTTAGGCAGTGCCCAATCCGGTGGTGAGCTGGGCGTGGTATCTAAAGGAGCCTTGCCTGAAGAAATGGAAACAGCGATTGCAGAGTTGTCGCCTGGAACCGTTTCTGCTCCGGTGGTTACTGATGCAGGTGTGCACCTTATATTCGTAACGCAAGAAGACACTGCGACAGCGTTGCCGTCATTAGCCGATCTGTCTGATCAGATCCGTGCTGATTTGACTAAAGCCCGAGCAGAATCGTTGCTGAACGAGGATGTGTCGAAGCTTGAAGAGCTTCTTTATGAGCATCCAGACCTACAGAGTCCAGCTGAGCAAGTAGGTGTTTCCGTGGTGACGACTGATTGGATTGATCTTGCTGCTGCAAATGCACCGTTATCGTTGCCGCAAGTGCAACAGGCTCTTAATTCAGAGCAGGTTCGTCAGCAAGGCCATAACAGTGATTTAATTGAAGTGGATTCCACGCATTATATCGCTGTGCGTATTGCTGAAGATAAGCCTGCTGAGCCGATGCCCCTTGACGAGGTTTCTTTTGTCATTCGCGAGCGGTTGAAAGGTGAGCTAGCGATGGACAAAGTACAGCAACTGGCAAAAATGGCTGAGAAAACGATCGAGGAAGGTGGCAACCTGGAATCAGTGGCTACATTGTTTGATGTGGAAATCGCCGAACAGGAAGGCTTGCAACGTGGCGGCGCCGAACCCGCGATGGAAGTGGTAAATGGTGCCTTTAGTGCTCCTCGCGCTGCAGAAGGTGACGCTTCACCAGTCTCGATTACTCGTTTGGGCAATGGTTCAGTTGTTGCCTATCAGGTAACCAGTGTCGCAGACGGTAATGCAGAGCCGCTGAGTGCTGCCCAACAGCAGGCAGCTCTTATAGAGCTTGGCAACGTCGAAGGCCAACGAAACTTCCGTCAGGTGGTTGCTTTACTCCGTGATGAAGGTGATGTGGAACTGTATCCGTCTCGATTGAGTGCCAACCAGGGCGAATAATACTCTGAAAGTTCCGCCCACAAAAAAGCCCACCTAAGCGGTGGGCTTTTTTGTGGGCGTTAATAAGTAAGAAAGACGTTCTTAAAGCTCCAGTTCAAACGGCATAGACACAGTGCTCGCACCAGCATCAACGTAGGTGATTTCGCCGGTGATGCCGGAGGCCAAGTCTGAGCATAGGAAGGCAGCAGTATTGCCCACTTCCTCAATGGTTACGTTGCGGCGTAATGGTGCTTTGGCCGCATTGTAATCCAGCATGCTGCGAAATTTCTTAATGCCGGAGGCTGCAAGGGTACGGATAGGGCCGGCAGAGATGCCGTTTACCCGCACACCGTCTGGTCCCATGCTGGCGGCCAGGTAACGCACTGAGGCTTCCAGGCTGGCTTTGGCCATGCCCATCACGTTGTAGTTCGGTACAGACTGGCGCGCAGCATGGTAGGTAAGGGTGAGCAGGGCGCCATTACGGCCAGCCAACATGCTTTTTCCGGCCTTGGCCAGAGCTACGAAGCTATAGCTGGAAATGTCATGGGCAATCTGAAAACCCTCGCGGGTGGCTACATCGACAAAGTTACCATCCAGTTCGTTAGCGGGGGCGAAACCGACGGCGTGCACAATGCCGTCGAGGCCATCCCATTGTTTGCCGAGTTCAGAGAAAACGGCATCAATAGCCTCGTCGCTGGTGACATCACAGGGGAAACACAGGGCTTCACTGCTGCCATAGCGCTCTGCGGCTTTGAGTACGCGGCTTTTCAGCTTGTCATTCTGATAGGTGAAAGCTAAGTCAGCACCTTCGCGGTGCATGGCTTCAGCAATTCCGGTGGCAATGGAGCGGTCGCTGGCGACTCCGACAATCAGGTAACGTTTGCCTGCAAGAAATCCCATGTTCATCCTCGATATACTTTTGAGTCGAAAGTTGAAAGTTGAAAGTTAATAAGCACGATCTGGCTTGCTTGCTATCGGCATAAACCATTCCCGAGCCTGGAAGTAAACAGCTCTACTACCGCAAGGTTTACGATGAAGGTAGTCCAGATTGCCGCTAATGTGATCTGCGCTTTTAACTTTCAACTTTGAACTTGTCACTAATTATAGGCAATTAGTCCGGTTATTACGCCCGATCGAGGGCGATCAAAGTGCAACCGTCTGTTTCCTGCTGTTGGCAAAGGCCGCATCGATCAGCGTTTGGGTGTACGGTTGCTGTGGGTTTTCAAAAATGGCCTCAGTATCGCCCTGTTCCACGGTTTTGCCGTCTTTCATCACCAACACACGGTGACAAATAGCACGGATAACTTTCAGATCATGGCTGATAAACAGATAGCTGAGTCCCCGTCGCTGTTGTAGTGCCTTCAGCAATTCCAGTATCTGGTGCTGAACACTGCGATCCAGCGCTGAGGTGGGTTCGTCCAGCACCAGTAATGCAGGCTCCATGATGAGCGCACGGGCAATGGCAATGCGCTGGCGTTGCCCGCCAGAAAACTCATGGGGGTAACGGTGACGAACGGTAATGGGCAACCCGACCTCCTCGAGAATGCGGCAGACACGATTTTCCCGCTCTGTACTCGTCAGCTCTGGAGCGTGAACGGCCAAGCCTTCGGCGACGATTTGGCCTACTGTCATGCGCGGGTTGAGGCTGCCATAGGGGTCCTGGAATACCACTTGAAAATGGCTGCGCCATTGCCGTAATCCTGTGCGAGAGAGGGCGCGAATATCAGTGCCATTCATGTCAATGTCACCGTCACTCTTGATCAAGCGCAGTAAAGCCAGGGCCAGGGTCGATTTACCTGAGCCAGATTCACCAACGATACCCAGGGTTTCACCCTCGCGCAGGGTAAGATTGATGTGGTCTACCGCGTGTAGCAGGCTTGGTGGCGTGAATAGAGACTGGCGCTTGCCCTTGAAAGTGACGGCAATGTTGGTGGCACTCAGCAGCACGGGGGTGCCATCGGGCAATGGTTTCGCGCGCCCCTGTGGCTCCGCCTCGATAAGGTGACGGGTATAATCCTGTGTTGGTTGGCTTAATACCGTCTCGGTGGGGCCAGATTCCACACGCTTGCCGTTATGCATGACCACAATGTCCTCGGCAAAACGGCTGACTACACCTAAGTCGTGGCTGATCAATAGTATGGAAAGATTCAATTCTTTCTGTAAGCGTTTGATCAGATCGAGAATGGTTTCTTGTACCGTTACATCCAGGGCGGTGGTCGGTTCATCAGCGATGAGTATCTGAGGTTCATTAGCCAGCGCCATGGCGATCATGACCCTTTGCCGCTGGCCGCCGCTAAGTTGGTGCGGATAACGGCTCAGCATATCGGCTGTGGCGGGGAGCTCGACTTGCTCCAGCAACGACAGGCAGCGCTCACGGGCCCGCTGCTTGCTCATGCCCTGATGGACGAACAGGCTTTCGCTGATTTGCTTCTCTACCGTATGTAAGGGATTGAGGGCGGTCAGCGGTTCCTGGAAAATCATGCCGATACGGCCACCACGCAGTTTACGTTTCTGTTCGCGGTTGAGTGACTGTAGATCGGTGCCATCCAGCTGCAGGCTTTCTGCCTGCCACTGTGCGTTTTCCGGCAGCAGATCCATCACCGACAGGGCAGTGAGGGATTTTCCGGAACCAGACTCGCCCACCAGCGCCAGCATACGGCCGGGATGGAGTTCCAGCGACATGTCATCAACGGCAAGCTGACCGGCGAAACGAATACTCAGCCCTTCGATGCGTAACAGACTCATTGCAGAAACTTCCTTGTGTCGAACGCATCGCGAATGGCTTCACCGATAAATACCAGCAAAGTCAGCATCAACGTGAGAGTGGCGAAGACGCTGATGCCTAACCAGGGAGCATGCAGGTTGGCTTTTCCCTGGCCGACCAGTCGGCCCAGCGAAGGTGCATCTGGCGGCATGCCGAAGCCGATGAAATCAAGAGAGGTGAGGGTGACCACTGCGCTGTTGAGAATAAATGGCAGGAAAGTAATAGTGGCGACCATGGCATTGGGCAGCATATGCCGGAACATGATAACCGGAGTGCGAACGCCCATGGCGTGGGCGGCACGGACATAGTCCATGTTCCGGCAACGCAGAAACTCTGCCCGCACCAGATCCACCAGAGCCATCCAGGAAAATAGCAGCAGGATCACCAGCAGTGTCCAGAAACTGGGTACCACAAAGCTGGAAATGATGATGATCAGATACAGCGTGGGCATGCTCGACCAGATTTCCAGAAAACGCTGGCCGGCCAGATCCAGCCAGCCGCCATAGTAGCCTTGAATTGCCCCGACAATAATGCCGACGATGCTGGAAAGGATGGTCAATACCAACCCAAATAGGACAGAAATACGAAAGCCGTAAATCAAGCCTGCCAATACATCACGGCCTTGATCATCTGTGCCGAGCCAGTTTTCGGCTGATGGTGGGGCCGGTGCTGGCACCGCCAGATCATAATTGATGGTGTTATAGCTGTAGCGAACCGGTGGCCACAGCATCCAGCCCTTATCGTTAATCAGTTCTTTGACGACTGGGTCGCGATAATTGGTTTCCGATTCGAAAAAACCGCCAAAGGTGGTTTCCGGATAGGTATTGAAGACGGGAACGTAGAATTCGTTATCGTAGCTGACCAGTAGCGGCTTTTCGTTGGCAATCAGCTCGGCACCGAGGCTGATGACAAACAGGGTGACAAAAATCCATAGCGCCCAATAGCCGCGTTTGTTTGAACGAAACGCCTGCCACTGGCGTTGCCAGACCGGGTTGCGCGTGAGCGGGTTGCTAAAGGCCATTAGCTCTGCCTCCGCTCAAAATCAATGCGCGGGTCCACCCACATGTAGGTCAGGTCGCTGACCAATTTCAGCAATAAGCCAATCAGTGTGAAGATAAACAGGGTGCCAAACACCACCGGGTAGTCCCGGTTAATCACTGACTCGAAGCCGAGCAGGCCAAGGCCGTCGAGGGAAAAAATAAACTCGATAAGCAGTACCCCGGTGAAAAACATGCCCACAAAGGCCGCGGGGAAGCCGGCGATAATGATCAACATGGCGTTGCGAAAAACATGGCCGTACAACACCTGTTTTTCGCTTAGCCCTTTGGCTCGAGCGGTTTGCACGTACTGTTTGCGAATTTCATCCATGAAAGAATTTTTCGTCAGCATGGTCAGGGTGGCAAAACTGCCAGCGACGATCGCGAGGGTAGGTAAGGTGATATGCCACAGATAATCAGTCACTTTGCCAAACAGACTCAGTTGCTCAAAATTATCCGAGGTGAGGCCCCGCAGGGGGAACCATTCAAAGTAAGAACCGCCGGCAAACAGCACGATCAACAGGATACCAAGCAGGAAACTGGGAATGGCAAAACCGATGACAATGGCGGTGCTGCTCCAGATATCAAAACGTGATCCGTCTTTCACGGCTTTGCGAATGCCCAGGGGAATGGAAACCATATAGGCAATCAGGGTGCTCCACAGCCCCAGTGACAGCGATACCGGGATGCGCTCGACGATAAGTTCGGTTACTGAACGGTCACGGTAGTAGGATTCGCCGAAATCGAAGCTCAGGTAGCTTTTCACCATCAGCCAAAAACGTTCCGGCGCCGGTTTATCAAAGCCATAGAGTTTTTGAATTCGTTCTACCAGTTCCGGCGGAAGGCCTTTGGAACCTCGGTAGTCGCCACCACTACTGAGTGTATCCACGCTGCCACCCGCAAAACTGCCGCCAGCGCCCCCGCCAATGCCCTGCAATTCCGCCAGGGTTTTTTCCACTGGGCCACCGGGGGCTGCCTGCACCACCACAAAGTTCAGTAATAGAATGCCGAACAGGGTGGGGATGATGAGCAGCAAACGTTTGGCAATATAAAGTCGCATCATTGCGCGTTGCTATCCCACCAGGTGTCGATGGCACCATCAATGCCAACGTATTCAGGCAAGGGTGGGTGTTTCAGGCGGCTGCGATAAGATAGGCGATGGTGGTCCGCATACCAATTTGGGATCACATAGAAATTCCATTGCAGTACCCGATCCAGGGCACGGCTGGCGATAACCAACTGGTCGCGCGTGGTGGCGGTGACAATGGCATTAACCAATGTGTCCACGGCTGGATTCTGGATACCGATGATGTTGCGGCTGCTGGGGTCTTTGGCGGCTTTGCTGCCCCAATACTCCAGTTGCTCATTGCCCGGGGAGGAAGATTGGGCAAAGGAGCTGACCACCATGTCGAAGTTGAAGTTACGAATGCGCTCTACGTATTGGCTAGTGTCTACCTTGACTACCTGTGCATCAATGCCCAGTGCTTTCAGATTGCGAGCAAACGGCAGAAGAATGCGTTCAAATGCGGGCTGATGCAGCATTATCTGGAAGCTTACTGGCGCGCCGTTTGGGGTGTGCAATTGACCGTCGCTGATTTGGTAGCCTGCTTTTTTCAACAACGTTTGGGCTCGCGCCAGATTGGCTCGTGGGCGGCCGCTGCCATCACTTTTCGGCGGTTGGTAGCTTTCCGTGAAAACACGCTCGGGAATCTCGTCGCGTAGCGGTTCAAGTAGTTTCAATTCCGCTTCGGAGGGTAGGCCGGTGGCGGCCATATCAGAGTTCTGGAAATAACTGCGCGTGCGGTTGTACTGGCCATAAAACAAGTTGGCATTGGACCATTCGAAATCCAGTGCGTAGGTCATGGCCTCACGCAGAGCAATATCCTGAAATAGCGGATTGCGCAGGTTATAGACGATCCCCTGCATTCCTGCCGGGTTTGAGTGGGGAACCTCTTCCTTAACCAGCTGGCCCTCGTCAAAGGCTTTGCCCTTGTAGCTGGTGGCCCAGTTCTTTGAGCTGATCTCGAAGCGCCAATCATAATCGCCACGCTTGAATGCTTGCAGGGCAACGGTGTCATCCAGGAAATAATCGAAAGAAATCGTATCGAAGTTATTGCGGCCGCGGATGATGGGCAGGTCTTTGGCCCAGTAATCCTGGCGGCGTTGGTAGGTGATTTTTTTTCCAGTATCGACTTTACTGACGGCATAGGGGCCGGAGCCAATCGGTTTTTCCAGGCCGGCATTGGTAAAATCACGGGTTTCCCATACGTGCTTGGGTAGAACCGGCAGTTGGCCAATGATTAGGGCCAGTTCACGGTTATCACCGGGTTTGAAGTGGAAAGTCACGGTGTGTGGGTCATCGGCGGTAACGTGGTCGACGCCACTGTAATAAAAACTGTAGAAGGGCGCGCCGTCATTGATCAGTGTGTTAAAGGTCCACACCACATCGCTGGCCTGCACCGGCTTGCCGTCGCTGAAGGCGGCTTTCGGGTTCAGATGAAAGCGTACCCAGCTACGGTCGCTGGGCCATTCGATGGTTTTGGCCAATAAGCCATACTGGGTAAAGGGTTCGTCCTCGGCGCGGGCGGTAAGGGTGTCATAGACAAGGGAGCCTATACCGGCGGCGGCGGTGCCTTTAGGCACAAAAGGGTTGAGGCTGTCGAACGTACCGATGACGTGACGGCGTAATATTCCGCCTTTGGGCGCCTCCGGATTCACATAATCCAGGTGCTGAAAATTTGCCGAATATTTTGGGGTGCCATGCATGGCCATGGCGTGGCTGCGGTGAATATCGGCATGTGCCAGGCCGGAAAGAGCGCACAAACCCACCAATAGCCCTCGCAGCAGGCTGCGGTTAACGGCCATAAAGACTCCTTGTTATTGTTTAAACCACCAAGTGTCCAGACCCAGCCCATAGGGAATTGGTTCCGGCGGGCGGGCAAACTTGTCCCACCAGGCAATACGATGGTCGTTGATATAGTAGTTCAAGACCCCGTACTGCTGGTAGCGCAACATACGATCCAGCGCCTGCAAGCTAAGTCGGTAATCGGTTTCATTGTCCGTGCTGAGTGCATGCTCGACAAGAAAGTCCACCACCGGATTACGGATGCCAGCCAAGTTCCGGCTGCCGACGACCTTGGCGCTGGCCGACGCAAAATAGTCTTTCAGTTCCGGCCCCGGGTACGCCTGAACGGGAAGTACAAAAAGCACTACATCGTAATCGAAGGTGTCCAGGCGCTGCTTGTAGGCGGCAGGATCAATTTCACGGTATTGGGCCTCAATGCCCAGCCGTTTCAGATTACGAAACCAGGGCGCAAGAATGCGGTATATGCCGGGGTTGTGATAGTTCAAGACAGTGAACTGTAGCGGGCGGCCTTCGGCGTTAACCAGGGTTTGCCCATCCAGTTTCCAGCCGCTTTCTTTCAGCAGTGCCAGGGCTTCGCGCATTCGATTACGAATCTGCCCGCTACCATCGTTAATCGGCGCGCTGATGTCGGCGGTGAAGTAATCATCAGGGAGCTGTTCGATGAAGGGGCTGAGCAGGGCTTTTTCCGCGTCAGAAGCGGGTGTTGTTGCGCTGTATACACTGTTGGGGAACCAGCTTTGTGTGCGCTTATAGGCGCCGCTGAACAGGTTCTTGTTGGACCATTGAAAATCGAACAGCAAGTTGGCAGCACGTCGGACATTAATATCATTGAAGGGTGCGCGCCGGGTGTTAAAGAAGAAGGCTTGTACTGGACGGGGAATACGATGAGGGACGTTAGCCCGTTTTACTTTGCCTTCTTTCAGCGCCGAGAATTTGTAAGCCGTGGCCCAGTGCTTGGAACTGTAATCATAATGGACATCGTAGCCACCGGCTTTAAACGCTTCAAAACCCACATCAGCATCGCGGTAGAACTCGAACTCTACGGTGTCGAAATTATAACGGCCACGATTCACCGGTAAATCTTTGGCCCAGTAGTCTTTTACCCGGGTAAAGGTGACTTGCCGACCAGCCTTCACTTCAGTGACCTTGTAAGGCCCGCTAGACAGAGGTGGGGTCAGTGAGGCGCTGTCGAAATCATGCTGTTGCCAGTAGTGGCGGGGCAAAATGGGAATAGCTCCGGCTACTAAGGGCAAATCGCGACGGCCGCGATGAAAGGTAAATTTCACCGTTTGTGAATCGATCGCTTCAATGTTAGCAATGTCCGCCAGACGCAGAGCGAATTCCGGGTGGCCTTTCTCGCGCAGAATATTTACCGAGAACACCACATCGTCAGCCCGGATCGGGTGACCGTCATGGAACTGTGCTTCGTCACGAATATGGAAGATGCACCAGCTGCGATCCTCTGGATATTCCAGCCAGTCAGCAATCAAGCCGTAAGCTGCTCCAGCTTCATCGCCCAATGGATTATGGGGCTGGCTTCCCATCAACAGGCTGTCAGCAATTTCGGTGACCCCATACATTTGAATGCCTGGGGTGTCAGCAGGGCTTCGCCCTTTGAGAATGTAAGGGTTCAGGCTGTCGAAGGTCCCCTGGCCAAACAGGCGCAGGGTGCCACCTTTCGGAGCGCCGGGGTTAACGTAATTGAGATGCTGGAAATCGACGGGGTACTTGAGACTGCCGAATGGATGGTAACCGTGGCTACGGGTAGGCTCGGCGTGGCATATCACGCCGAGCAGTAGGCCCAGAAAGGCAAAAGTAAGTTTAGTGCGTTTGGCGAATATCAACGTAGAGTGTCAGCCGTTGCCCAGGTTGTATGTATTGATTGCTGGCTACACTGTTGTTCCAGCTTTTTATGTCGTTGACCGATACATTAAAGCGGTCAGCAATGGCATACAAGGAATCGCCGTTACGAATCGCATAGCGGACTTTGCGTACCATATTAGGATTGCTGGCAGCAGGCACGCTAGCGGGGCTGCCTGCCAGGCTGCCTTTGGTCCATACCGCCAAGCTCTGGCCCACACGCAGGTTGTCTTTAGGGGCTATTCCATTCCATTTTGCTAGCTCTGGTACGCCGACTTTATGGCGACGGGCAATTTCCCATAGGGTCTCACCGGATTGAACCGTGTAGTCGATCCGTTGGCGTCCTTTAGGGCGTTTCGATTGTGTTTTGGCCAGCCGTGTTTCAGCGCTAAGGCTATCATTACTGTTGGTGGAGGCGGGGCCGGGAATTAACAGGGTGCGGCCAGCAATAATGGTGTTGTTCTTGAGGTGGTTGATATTGCGCAGTACCTGGGGGGTGGTGCGGTACTGGCGTGCAATAGCGCCCAGATTATCACCGGGGCGAATTTGGTAACGGCCCCACTGCATGCGCTGATCCTTGGGGAGGTGGACCAGCTTGTTCCTGAATCGTTCGGCCCGATTGACCGGGACGAGCAAGCGGAAGGGGCCGTCGGGTGAGGTGGCCCAACGGTTATAGGACGGATTTAGCAGGTAAAGCTCTTCCACGGAAATGTCTGCTAGCCGTGCGGCCTGCGCCAAATCAATCTGGCCGCCTGTGTTAACTGTAATGAAGTAGGGTTCGTTGGCGATCGGGTGTAGGGGCACATTATAGGTGTCCGGGTCTCCTATAATTTGTGCGATTGCGAGCAGCTTAGGCACATAGGCAGTGGTTTCGCGCGGCAGATTCAGGTTCCAGAAGTCGGTGGGTTTCCCTGCTTCTTCATTGTGTCGGATAGCCCGGGAAATGGTGCCGCCACCGGCATTGTAAGAGGCTAGTGCCAGCAGCCAGTCACCGTCGAAACGGCTGGAAAGTTTTTGTAAGTAATCCAACGCAGCGTTGGTGGACTTAAGAATGTCGCGGCGTTGGTCTTCCCACCAAGTGCGCTGCATACCGAAATAATCGCCGGTGGAGGGAATGAATTGCCAAGGGCCAGCAGCACGGCCATGGGAATAGGCAAAGGGGTCGAAGGCACTTTCCACGATGGGTAGCAATGCCAACTCCAGTGGCATGTCACGAGCCTCAGCCTGTTCGATAATGTAGTGTAGGTAACGCTCAGAGCGCCTAGTGACACGAGTGAAGTATTGAGGATGGCGAGCGTACCATTCGCGCTGCACGCGAATGCGATCGTTTTCTATGTTCAGATCCAATCCGTAGCCGGCACGTAGTCGCGCCCATAGATCGTCATTATCTGTTGCCTGTATTGCCTGCTTATTTTTGTCGTCCACTGGGGCCGGTTCATCCATGCCGTTGCCCAATTTTAGGTCATCCACAGAGGGCTTAGCGGCCGGCATGGGAGGGAGATTTTCTAGGGAGTCATTGGTGGCACAGCCACCGAGAGCCCCCAAGCCAAATAAAAAGGCCAAAGGAATAATGTGTTTCATAATTATGAACAACGCTAAGAATTTGATGCATTCTGGCGTCGCAAAGACGATACGGCAAGGATGCGACGCTAAGCGTTATCCTTCCAGCGACGCAAGGCTGCAAAACACTGAATATCAGATTCTCCGCATCCGGGCTCATGGCGTTGACAGGACGCTTTCACCTCTTCGTTATCACTGCGTAAAAAGGGATTGGTGGCTTTCTCTTCGGCGAGGGTGGAAGGCAGCGTAATTTTACCTTTTTTACGCAGTTCGGTGACTGCTTGAAGGCGTGTTTGAACCGCTGAATCATTTGGGGTTACAGCGGCAGCGAATGTCAGGTTGGCCTGTGTGTATTCGTGAGCACAAAATACTAGAGTGGCTTCGGGCAGGGCAGCTAAGCGCTCAAGTGAATGGAACATCTGCGCTGCCGTTCCTTCGAATAGGCGGCCACAGCCCCCGGCAAATAGGGTGTCTCCGCTGAATAACCAACCGTGTGAGGCGTTAATGAAGGCGATGTGTCCGAGGGTGTGGCCTGGAACCTCCATGATGGTGAACGCTAGATCTGTACCCGCCGGGGTGATGGTATCGCCTTCGTGTAGAGGGTGGCTCATAGCCGGAATGGATTCCTTTGCGGGGCCGTAGACTGGGATGTCGCGGTGTTTGGTAAGCGCTGCGACACCGCCGACATGATCGGGGTGATGGTGTGTAATCAGCAGAGCGGATAGCGACAGGCCGTTCTCGCGCAAATAACGCTCTACAGGTTCTGCGTCACCGGGGTCGACCACCACACATTGATCTTGTTGGTGAAACGCCCAAATGTAGTTGTCATTGAAAGCAGGGATGGCGATAGGGCTGGCTGTCATGTGTGTTACGCTCCTGTTTACGTGCTATAGATTCTGCACGGGTTCGGTGCTTTATAAGCATGAATTAACATTCATGAATGAAGAGATTGTCCGCCATGCAGCTACCTCCACTCAACCGTATTTCGTTTAATACCTCTTCCGGTGAATTGGGCAGAGGCTTTGATGAATGGCTAGACAGTGAGCCGGGGCAGGCGCTGTTGAATGACGAAAAGGCCATGCTGACTGATTGGCTTCGCAGTCAAGCTGGGCAGCGCGCGGTGGCGGTTTATTCTAGCGGCGGTCGTGATCTTATGTCCGAATCGCCGTTGCGTTGGCAAACCAGCATTGCGCCACCCGGTTTTACCGGTGTGAAGCTATATTCACAGCTGGATTTACTGCCGATTGCAAAAAACAGTGTAGATGTGTTGTTGCTTCACCATACCATGGACTTCTCCGCTGACCCTCATCAGGTATTACGTGAGGCTGCCCGCTGTATGGCTCCCGGCGGGAAGATAGCGATCATTGGCTTTCATCCACTTAGTATTATGGGATTGGCACGCTGGCTGCTTTGGTGGAAGTCACCGGGTTGGATGGGGCGCTACTACCGGCCCAACCGCTTAACGGATTGGTTGCAGGTTCTAGGATTCGAGGTCGATGGTATGGCCAGTGGCTTCTATACTATGCCGTTGTCCGACCGTGGTCGCAGTCGAGTGCGGATGCTTGACTGGCTGGGTCGCTATTTATGGCCTCGCCACGGTAATACGTACCTCCTGGTGGCGAGGAAGCGGGCGGGTGTTGTTCGTCCGTTGGCCAGCCGACAACGCAGAGTGCCGCGCAATGCTGTGGTGCCAGTACCAGTGGCCCGCTGGGGCCAACAGAACAGGGAGCCTTGAGTCTTTGAAAAATGTGATTATCTACACTGACGGCGCTTGCCGTGGTAATCCCGGTCCGGGTGGTTGGGGCGCTATTCTTCTCTATGGTGATAAGGAGAAAGAGTTATTCGGCGGTGAGCCGGAAACCACCAACAATCGTATGGAACTGATGGCGGCGATTGTCGCGCTTGAAACGCTCAACACGCCCTGTCAGGTGGTCTTGACCACGGATTCAAAGTACGTGATGGATGGCATTACACAGTGGATGGCGAACTGGAAAAAGCGAGGCTGGAAAACGGCATCCAAGCAGCCTGTAAAGAACGTTGACTTATGGCAGCGCCTAGATGCGGCAGTGCAACGCCACGACATCGACTGGCAGTGGGTCAAGGGACACAGTGGCCACCCAGGTAACGAGCGCGCTGACGCGCTGGCTAACCGGGGGATTGATGAAATGAAACACAAGCAGGGGCAAGCTAGCTAATGCGTCAGGTTGTATTGGATACGGAAACCACAGGTCTTGAGCCGAATGACGGGCACCGGGTGATCGAAATTGGTTGTGTGGAGATGGAAAATCGCCGCCTTACTGGAAATAGCCTGCACCTGTACCTGAACCCTGAGCGGGAAATCGATGCGGGGGCATTGGCGGTTCACGGTATCAGTAGCGAGTTCTTGGCGGACAAGCCTACGTTTGACAAAGTGGTTGATGAATTTTTGGCGTTTGTAGATGGCGCTGAATTGGTTATTCACAACGCCCCTTTTGATGTGGGTTTTCTCAACCATGAGTTGCGCCGGCTTGGCACACGCTATGGGACCATTGAGCAGCGTTGCGGGGTGCTGGATACACTGGTCATGGCGCGGCAGAAACACCCAGGGCAGAAGAATAGCCTTGATGCTCTATGTCGCCGTTATTTCGTGGAAAACGGGCACCGTGAATTGCACGGAGCCCTATTGGATGCGGAGATTCTAGCAGACGTTTATCTTGCCATGACCGGGGGGCAAACTCGCCTTTTTTCGGGCGGCAACGATAGCAGTGAGCGGGGCGGTGGCGCCGCAGCAGAGACCATCAGGCGCTTGAGTGCCGATCGCGTCCCGCTTTGTGTGGTGCGTGCCAGTGAGAATGAACAACAACGTCACCGCAACAAGCTGGCCGCTATTGCGAAAAAGAATGGGGTGCCCACGGTTTGGCAGAGCCTTGGGCAAAATAGCGATACGCCCCTGCAATAGTTAATCTGCCGTCTGTGCAGGGCCTACGGGCTCGAGCCCACCCAACTAGCACGTTTCTTCGCCATCCCCATTTCACATCGGGGTTCCCAGGGCAATCAGTGCCCTGGGATTAGCGGCGTTTCTTGAAGATCTTCCACCTGATGATGCTGAATCCAGCCATTTTCGTACAGGTAGTCAGTGGCAGGTTCAAGCACCGTGGCGGTCATGACCAGGCCGGTAATTGACATCACGATGGTATAAGGCAGGGCCATGATCACCATGCGTCCATAGGATAACCGCACCAACGGCGCCAGCGCTGAAGTTAGCAGGAACAGGAATGCCGCCTGACCGTTTGGCGTGGCCACAGAGGGGATGTTGGTGCCGGTGTTAATGGCTACAGCCAGCAGGTCGAAAGTATCGCGGTCAATTTCATTCTTCAGCAACGCTTGACCCACTTCATCCACATAGACGGTTGCCACAAAGACGTTATCGGACACTGCCGAGAGTATGCCGTTAGCCATGTAGAACGCGGGTCCCTGCACCTGCTTCTCCAAAGAGAGCACGTATTCAATCACCGGCGCGAAAAGCTGCTGGTCAGCAATCACTGCTACCACCGCGAAGAATACCGTGAGCAGGGCGGTGAAAGGGAGGGCTTCCTCAAACGCGGCGCCCAAACGATGCTCTTCGATGATCCCAGTGAATGAAGTGGCGAGGATGATTACAGTGAGCCCTACTAAACCAACGGAGGCAGCATGGGTGGCCAAGCCGATGACTAGCCAAACAGCGGTGATCGCCTGAATAACCAAGGCGGCGCGATTTTGTGGGGTGCGTTTGCGGTCCTGCTCCAGGGCGTACTGGCGCATAATGCCGCGGACTTTTTCAGGGATATCCTCGCCGTAGCCGAAGCTGCCGCTGAATTCCAGGAAAGCACAGGTGAAGAAGCCCATCACCAGTACTGGTAGGGTAATGGGCGCCATGCGCAGGAAGAATTCACCGAATTCCCAGCCGGCCTTATTGGCGATTAGCAGGTTTTGGGGTTCACCCACTAGCGTGCAGACGCCGCCCAGAGCGGTACCGACGGCGGCGTGCATTAGCAGGCTGCGCAGGAATGACCGAAAGCGGCGCAGGTCTTCACGGTGCAATTCTTCCACCGTGGTGTCGTCACCATGGTCATGTTTTTGCTGGAACGTTTTACCGGAAGCCACCTTGTGGTAAATGCCGTAAAAACCGGTGCATACGGCAATCACCACGGCGGTAACCGTTAATGCATCCAGAAAAGCAGACAGCAAGGCCGCAGCGGCACAGAACAGCAGGCTCAGCGTGACCTTGGATTTAACGCCGAGCAGAATGCGGGTGAACATGAACAGCAGTAAATCTTTAAGGAAGTAGATACCGGCGACCATAAAGATCAGCAGTAACATTACTTCAATGTTGCCGACTACCTTATGTAGCACTGTTTCTGCGGAGGTCAAGCCGATCATTACCGCTTCAATAGCCAGTAGCCCGCCAGGCTGTAACGGATAGCACTTGAGTGCCATGGCCAGTGTGAAGATGAATTCGGCGAGCAGTAGCCAGCCTGCGGTTACCGGGCCCAGTGTCAGGGCGACCAACGGGTTGATAAGCAGAAAGGCGACGATGGTGTACTTGTACCAGGCAGGAGCCTGCCCCAGGAAGTTCTGAACAAAGGCGCGGCCTAGCGTGGCTGACATTACGAGTTCCTGCTGAACGGCGAATGGTAGAGGTGTGCCCTGGCTGTGCGCGGAGTGGCAGGAGCTGGGCGCGGCAATAATAAGGACTTGCTATGTCTCAGTACAGGATAAACAGTTGGGCAATTTGTCCTAGATCAATGGAGAGATTGGCGTAACCGGCTGGTCTAGGCGCTGGTGAATCGCATATAGTCGTCTAGAGTAGTGTGGCCAGGTTAACAAAACATCAATAAATCAGTTGTTTACAAATGAAAGTTGACGCAGTCTTTAATTGCGTGCAAAAGTTGATACAGCTTGTTTTACAATCTTAAATTGAATGTTGCGGGTATAACCGGGGGTTGCGTACTTTACGGGACAGCCTCGATGATAATAACAGTTTGGTGCTTGCGGAGAGTCCATGGTTGCCATAACAAATACCACCTCCCTGACTTTTCTCAAAGAAGCCCTAGATGCCACCCTGACTGAAGCAGAAACACAGCTTGAAACGTTTTCTGATGACCATAGTCGTCAAGATGAGTTGCAGCATTGTGCGCAAGCTTTTCAGCAACTTCGAGGTATCTGCCAGCTTGTTGAGCTGCCTGCGGCGGCGTTGATGAGTGAAGAAATGGCGCTGGCCGCGCGGGAGTTACAAGAGAAATGCTCTGACGCCCGTATTCAGGCGTTGAGCCACGCTATTGTTCTGCTTACCCGTTATTTCGATTACGTGCAATTGAAGAACCGCACGTTACCGGCACTGTTAATTGGTGGCATTAATGAGCTGCGACGGGCCGCTGGCAAGGGCCTGATCCAGGAAAGCCACTTCTTCTATGCCGATTTATCCCATCAACGTGTACCTCAAGCTCCGCAACGGAGCATGACCGTTAGTGAATTGTCCGACCTGGCGCGACGCTTTCGGCATATGTACCAGGTCGGGCTGCTTGGGGTGCTTCGTGGCCAAACTAACCGCACTAACCTAAAGCTGATGGCCCGGGCCCTGGTACGGCTGGATCATGCCGCAGGACAATGTGGTTTAAGTCGCTTTCTGTGGGTGTCCCAGGCAGCGTTAACGGCCATGTACCGCGACCAGATGGCGATCACTCCGGCCCGAAAAGCGCTGCTGTCACAGTATGACCGCCAGTTGAAAAAGCTGGTCTACAGTGGTGATCAGGCAGTGACGGAAGACGCTCCGTTACTGTTGATCAAGGAAAGCCTCTACATCGTTTCGTTGTCCGCACAGAACAGCGGTGTGATCGGTAACGTTAAGCAGGCTTTCGGTTTGAAATCTGAAGTGAATGATGTTGTTTTGCAGCGAGAGTTGTTATTCATGACGGGCGCCAGCGGATCGGTGACTCGTTCTGTGGCCAGTGCTATGCGTGATGAAATTGCCGATTTGAAAGAGAGCCTGGATTTGGCCTCCCAGGGGGTGGCGGACACTAATTATGAGTCGGTGGCGGCAGGCCTGAATCGTCTGGGTAGCACCCTGGATATGATCAATAAAGATAAAGAATCCCGTGCTATCAAAGAGCGCGCACAGGACGTGGCTCGCTGGGCGCCTGATCAGAACGTTGAAGGGGAGGCGTTCCATGCGCTGGTGGATGATCTACTGATTGTAGAAAATGTGGTTGCGGGTCTAGAGCGAAGCATTAACCCTGAAGATGATGTGCATCGCTCAGCAAACAATAGCCGTATTTCCCTGTATCAGTTAAATGACGCTCGCATGACAGTGGTGGGCGAGTGCCGTGCTGGTCTGGCGCTGGCTAAACGCTCTATTTCCTCGTTCATGGATAACAACTGGGATGCTATGCATCTGTCTAATCTCCCCGGGACGTTCGCTTCCATTGCGGGGGGGTTAATGTTCTTAGAACTGGATCGTGCCAAGGCGGTGACCGAAGCTTGTCACAAATATATCAGTAACCGGTTGCTCAGTGGTGACCAAGTGCCGACCCATGAAAACATGGAAACCCTGGCCGATGCCCTGACCGGGGTGGACTACTACTTGGAAAGTATGGAAGAGCAAAAGCCCATTGGTGATGGTGTTCTGGAGGTGGCTGAGCAAAGCATGAATGTATTAGGCTTTCCCGTGTCAAAGGGTGTTTGAGCCCATCGCAATAGAGACAGCCATGATTGACCTTTCTTCACCGGAATCCCAAGACGCAGAAAGCGCTCGCTGTTATATCATTCATGAGCAGGATGTGTTGATCTGCGCACATGCGGATAGGCCGTTCCCAGAACTGCCTGCCAAGTGGCTTCGGCAGCATCCTGATTATCACTTCTTGGGTTTTCTGGATGGCCAGCCTTGTTATGTCTGTGAATTTGCCTGCCATGAATTTGATGATGGCCGGTTACAGCGTGTTCCGTTGCGCAGACTTATCGGTGCCACCTTAAATGACGCCGAATTTTCCATGGCGAGCAGGGCCTTACAGTTTCTAAGCTGGCGCAAAAATCATCGTTTTTGTAGCCGATGCGGCTCACCGACTGAGCCACATCCTCGCGACTTAGCGATGACCTGTGCCGGTTGCGGCTATTTTCAGTATCCCCGTATTACTCCATGTATCATTACGTTGGTGACGGATGGTGAGCATGCTTTGCTGGGGCGTTCTGCCCGTTTTCCGGAAGGCTTTTACTCCTGTCTGGCCGGCTTTATGGAGGCAGGTGAAACCGCTGAGCAAGCTTTGGCACGGGAGGTGATGGAAGAAAGCGGCATTTCGGTGAAAAACTTGGAATATTTGAACAGCCAGTCGTGGCCTTTTCCCCACTCCTTGATGCTTGGGTTCATGGCTGAATATGCAGGTGGAGAGATCCGCATTGATGACGATGAAATCGTCGATGCAGCTTGGTTTCATTATCAGGATCTGCCCATGGTTCCACCGGTGGGAACTATTGCCCGTTTGTTGATTGACCAATGGATCGCACGTTTTTAGAAGGACGTAAGCATGAATTACACTTTAGCTCCCTTGGTGCTAATCGTTTTCAGTCTACTTTTGGTATTGATAGGGGCGTGGATTCTGCTGCGGCAAAAATGGGTGCTGCAATGGTTGAAAGGCACAGCCGGCCTGTTGTTGGTGGTGCTGGCTATCTATATGAGCGTGTTCGCGCTCAATCTCTATGGCTATAAGGAATATGCTCAGGAAGTGTCCGTAGCCACGGTGAGCTTCCGGGAGTCGGGCGATCAGTCGTTTATTGCTACGGTAACCCGCACGGATGGGAGTTCGGAAGAGTTTCGTCTGAAAGGGGATCAGTGGCAACTGGATGCTCGCATTATCAAGTGGAAGATGCCCTTTAGCCTGCTTGGCCTGAAGCCCGGCTACCAACTGGATCGGATGCAGGGCCGTTATTATGCCCTTGAAGACGAGCGTTCCCGGGACCGTACCGTCTACAGCTTGCATCGTGATCCAGTAGGCTTGGATGTGTGGTTGCTGGCAAAAAAAGGCTGGGGCCTGATTATCGATGCTCGTTACGGTAGCGCGGCTTATCTGCCGATGGCAGATGGCGCTCTGTTTGAAGTTACCGTGGCGCCCACAGGGCTCGTGGCCCGTCCTATGAACGGCAGTGCACAAAAGGCGATCGCCGGTTGGGATTGATGCTTCTTTCCCGGTAACCTGTGTTTTGCTCGACCTTTAATCCCCTCTGATTACCGCAATGGCTCTGGCTTATGTAGAATCAGCCAGAGTTCGATTTCCGTGAATTGACTGGCGCTGGGCGCCAGGCCCCTTGGAGAGTAGATAAACTGTGATCGCGTTTTTAATGGAATACGGCATGTTTCTAGCCAAGGTTGCCACCCTCGTAGTGGCAATTTTGTTTATTTTTGGTGGCATTGCGGCGGCGGCCTCACGGAGTCGTGGTAAGGGTGACCAGGATGGTGAACTGAAAGTCCGCCACCTCAATGAAGAGTTCGATGATCTCAAGGAGTCTCTCGAGGCGGAAATTATCCCGGAAGCCCAGCGCAAAAAAGCCCACAAGGCTAAGCGAAAACAGGAGAAGCTTGAAGCCAAACAAAAAAAGAAAGCCGGCACCGAAGACAAAATTCTGCCGCGTTTGTTTGTGCTTGATTTCAATGGTGATGTACAGGCCAGCGATGTGGATCATATGCGCCGGGAGATTACCGCCATTTTGCAGGTTGCCACCCAAGATGACGAAGTACTGGTTCGCCTGGAAAGTCCGGGTGGTCTGGTACACAGCTATGGGCTGGCATCCTCGCAGTTGCGCCGTATCCGTAACCAGGGCATCAAACTGACCGTCGCCGTGGACCAAGTGGCTGCTAGCGGAGGTTATATGATGGCCTGTATCGCTGACCGTATTGTGGCGGCACCCTTCGCCATTATCGGCTCGATCGGTGTGGTCGCGCAGATTCCCAACTTTCACCGTTTGCTGAAGAAAAACGATATTGATGTGGAACTGATGACTGCCGGTGAGTACAAACGCACCATGACCATGTTGGGCGAGAATACCGAAAAGGGTCGGGCTAAATTTCAGGAAGAACTGGAAGAGACTCATCAATTGTTCAAGGGATTCGTCCGGGATAATCGCCGTGGGCTCGATTTGGATAAGGTTGCGACTGGCGAACATTGGTTTGGCAGCCAAGCAAAGGAGCTGGGACTTGTCGATGAAATCATGACCAGCGACGAACTGTTACAAGTGCGCAAAGACAGCCAAACACTCTACCTAGTACAGTGGGAAGCCAAACGTAAGCTGGGTGAGAAGCTGGGTTTCTCTCTAGAAGCAATGGCACATCGGGTGTTGGAAAAGTTTTGGCATCGTGGCAGCCAACGTCAGATTCATTAGTACCTTTACCGAACACTGCAAAGGAGTAGCTCATGACATTTAAGGCATTACAGACCCGCGAAACCGAGGCCGGTTACAGTAACGTGCTGGTTGACCGCGAGCTAAGTGAGCTGGGCGAAGGCGGTGTATTGGTACGGGTGCAATGGTCGTCTCTGAATTACAAGGATGCACTGTCAGCCACCGGCAACAAAGGCGTTACCCGCCAATTCCCTCATACCCCAGGCATTGATGCGGTTGGCGTGGTTGAAGAGGCGAGTGATGGGCCTTTTAGTGCGGGCGATGCGGTGATTTGCACAGGCTATGATCTGGGGATGAACACGGATGGCGGTTATGCAGAATATATCCGCGTACCGGCTGAGTGGCTAGTGCCGCTACCAGAAGGCCTTGCGCCTCGCGATGCAATGTTGCTTGGTACGGCAGGGCTAACCGCAGCCTTGAGTGTTGAATCGTTGCTGGATACGGGCGTTAACCCGGATCAGGGGCCCGTGCTGGTGACTGGCGCGACTGGTGGCGTGGGCAGCATTAGTGTTGCGATACTGGCTAAGTTAGGTTTTGAGGTGGTGGCCGTTAGTGGCAAAGCAGACGCCCACGAATGGCTCACTGAGCTTGGTGCATCACGCATCATTGATCGCAATGATTTTCTGGAAAGTGCCGCCAAGCCCATGGCCAAAGAGCAGTGGTCGGGCGCTGTGGATTGCGTGGGGGGTGAAATGCTGGCCGCTGCTCTGAAGGGTCTAAAGTACGGAGGTAGTGCCACTTGCTGTGGGTTAGCCGGTTCTCCCAAGCTTGAGATGACGGTTTTTCCATTCATTTTGCGCGGAGTAAATCTGTTAGGGGTAGATAGCGTTGAATTACCCTGTGAAATTAAGCAGCAAATGTGGCAGTTACTGGCGGATGAATGGATGCCGAAAGACCTTTCACTGCTGGAAGCGGCGCAAACGGAGCTTTCTGGGGTGACCGATTGGGTGGATCGCATTCTGGCTGGAGGAGTTCGCGGGCGGGTCGTGGTTAAGCTGCCTGAGTAATAGCTACAGGGTTTTGAGAGCAGCGCATACAGCACATTGTTTTCTCATCGTCGACAATCATTGTCCTCGTATTCCCTCGATGCCCGCTTGATCAAGCGGGCAATTCCCCTGTCTTCTTGGGCTCGATGTCGAATCGAGTTTTTCTTGAAGATCATAAAACAAAACGTGAAGAGTAAAGGGCTCGTTGGCAGGCTTCGCAACGTGACCTAACCCATCAGAGAATAATTGAGCCTTCCATTTTGGGCAGCCTAAACAAGTGGCCTCAGCGCGGCTTTTTGTTGCCGCTTTGCGACGGTAATAGCGCTTCATAGCAGGCGACGCAACACACTTACGTCTACGTCTGGCGGTCGAATTCCTACAGTCATTGACGTGGATCGCGTAGACTTTTCGCTCAACCAGCTCTGGAAGTATTATGCGTAATATCTGTTTCCTCGGCATCGGTTTGATGGGCGAGCCTATGGTGGCACGGCTGTTGGATGCCGGTTTCTCTTTGACTCTCTGGAATCGCACTGTTGAAAAGGCGCAGCCGTTTAGCGGACGGGCGCGTATTGCCAGCAGCCCAGCCGAGGCGGTGGCTGAGGCTGATGTGGTCATTACCATGCTTGAAAATGGCACCGCAGTCGAGCAGGTGCTGTACCAGAGTAATGCCATTGCCCGTTTATCTCCGGGGGCCTTGGTTATCGATATGAGCTCCGTCGAGCCGGCTACTGCCCGGCGTCATGGGGCGCGGGTAGCAGAGCTGGGCGGATGTTATCTGGATGCGCCAGTGTCTGGCGGCACCCGTGGTGCACAAGCCGGTACGTTGTCGATCATGGCGGGGGGCAATGATCAAGACTTTGATCAGGCAACCGCGGTGTTTCAGGCCATGGGCCGCGCCACGCTTATTGGCCCTGTGGGTAGCGGGCAGCTGGCCAAGTTAGCTAATCAGACGATTGTCGGCATCACCATTGGCGCTGTGTCAGAGGCTTTGCTATTGGCTGCAAAAGGCGGCGCCCGGCCAGAAAAGGTTCGCGAAGCGCTACTCGGTGGCTTTGCCGGAAGTAAGATTTTAGAGCAGCACGGCGAGCGTATGTTGGCACGGAATTTTGAGCCCGGTGCTCCGGCGCGAATTCAGCTCAAGGATCTGGGTATGATCCTGGATGAAGCTCGCACGGAGGGATTGACGCTGCCCTTGAGCCAGCGCGTGTTCGAGCAATATCGTGCGCTGCTGGCCAGTGGTCATGGCGAAGTTGACCACAGTGGTCTGTTGCTGGAACTAGAAAGGCTAAATGGCGTGCAGCTCAACCCCGATGCCGCTGATCACTTTAGTCCAACTGACTTGGATAAGGAGACGCACTAATGCCACGGTTCGCTGCCAACCTGTCCATGTTGTTCACCGAATTACCCTTTCCTGAGCGCTTTGCCGCCGCTGCAGACGCCGGTTTTAAAGGCGTCGAATACCTGTTTCCCTATGATTGGCCTGCACAGCAACTGGCCCAATGGCTGGCGGACAATGGCCTGACCCAGGTGCTGTTTAATTTGCCGGCCGGAGATTGGCAGGCGGGGGAGCGGGGGATTGCGTGCCTGCCGGACCGAATAGCCGCATTTCGCGAAGACGTTTTTATGGCCATGGAGTATGCCCAGGCGCTGGATTGCCAGCAGGTGAACTGTTTGGCGGGTCTAAAACCCGATGAACTATCCTCGGAGGTAGCCTTTACAACGTTGGTAGAGAATCTGCGTTTTGCCGCGGATCTATTCGACGCTCAGGGGCTGACTTTGACGCTGGAAGCGATAAACTCTCGAGTAGATATGCCAAGTTTTTTGGTGGATACCTCCGCCACGGCCATGGCGGTCATAGAGGCGGTTGGTCGTGAGAATATTCGTTTGCAGTATGATCTCTACCATATGCAGATCATGGAAGGGGACCTGTGTCGTTCCCTTTCTCAACTTTGCCCCCATATAGGACATATTCAGTTTGCCGATAATCCTGGGCGTAATGAGCCCGGTAGCGGCGAAATTCATTTTGATACCGTGTTTGCCCACATCGATTCCTTGGACTATGCAGGATGGGTAAGTGCGGAGTATCGACCGTTGACAGATACGGCAACCAGCCTGGGCTGGTTTAACGCAACAAAACAGGAGCCGTGATGCAATTCAATTGGGGTGGGAAGATCATCCTTGGCCTGCTCGGCATGCTTGTGGGTGGGCCCGTTGGCCTGGGCATAGGCTTGCTGATTGGACATATGCTCGATAAAGGCACCGAGCGAGTGCAGACGTTTAATCCATTTCGCCCCTATGGGCCAGGCGAACAGTCACAAATTCAGCGGGCTTTGTTCGATACCGTGTTTTCTATCATGGGGCATCTTGCGAAGGCGGATGGTCGGGTTAGCGAGGACGAAATTGCCCAGGCTCGAGCGGTAATGGACCGCATGCAGTTGTCAGAAGAACAGCGCAAGCAAGCGATTGCCCTATTCAATCAAGGCAAGGAGGATAATTTTCCTTTGGATCAGGTCGTGGCAGCATTCGCGACAACCGTTAAACACCGTAAACAGTTGATTCTGGTATTGCTGGAAATCTTGCTACAGACCGCGCTGGCTGACGATGAGCTGGACCCTGCAGAGGAAGCGATTCTAGTGAGAGTGGCCGAAGGCTTGGGGGTGCCGCGAGCTCAGTTTCAGCAGATCCTTAATATGTTGCTGGCACAGGCTCAGTTCTCCGGTAGCCGCGCCGGCGGCCATTCCTACCAGGGGCAGCCAGCAGGGCCGTCTCGACCGTCCCTGTCCCAGGCGTATAAGGTCTTGGGTATCACTGACAGCGCCAGTAATCAGGAAGTTAAAAAAACCTATCGCAAGTTGATGAGCCAGAATCATCCGGACAAGTTGGCGGCCAAAGGTGTACCGGAAGAAATGATTCGGGTAGCCACGCAAAAGACCGCCGAAATCAGTAAAGCCTACGAAATGATCAAAGAACATCGCGGTTTTAAATAAACAACGCCGTAGGTTTAACGCAACATGCAGCACGCGCCGATTCGCGGAGCCGCTGCCAGGCTTCCCAGTAGGCGAGTTGGTAGCGCAGCCGATCCGGGACAAGGCAGATCCCGACATGAACATGTTGCTATGTTCATTTTTATCTCACGAGCATGGGTGATTGAATCTAATCAAAGAATGTGGTGATTTGAACAGAAGAGGGAACAGTGTACCGTTTCCTATCGTCGGATCCATTAGGCTAACCGTATTGGCTGGCCTGCCATTACCATTCAAAGGAGCGAGCTTCATGTTGGGCGAAAATCACAGCATTCATCACGAATTTCCGGATTTTCACCAGAAGATAGACGCGCTTGTTGACGCAGACCCTACCTTCAAAGCACTGGTTCTGGAGCACGATAAATTAGATAAACAGATACGCGGTCTGGAGATGCGAGAGAGTCCAATTTCTGATCCTGAAATGGAACGGTTAAAGCAGGAGCGAATACGCCTGAAGGACAATATCTACCATCGGTTAGGCTAATACTAAATAGAAAAAGCCTCTGGAATCAGAGGCTTTCTTTAACTTACTTGATGCGTAATCAGGCGTTGAGTTCTGTCAGCTCATGCACTGATAAATGCCAGGCAGGCGCTGGCGCTGCTAGAAAGGCTCGTTGAGTGAGTAAATGGAAGGGGCTCAGCCAGTGCCAAACCAAACTCAGCTCCCCGGAACGGTGTTTTCCTACATCCGAGAAAAGACCAGCGGTAATGCCCGCGTGGCTTCTGGTCACATTTTAGCCTCCCGCTTGCTATCGTAGAAAGCATTGCTAACCCGATAAAACATCTGGGCCGGGCCGCAAAGACCCGGTCACCGGACCATTATTTTTCAAGCTCAATGCGCTGGGCGAAATGGTTCAGGGCGTCAGGATTGGCAAGCGCATTGCGATTGGTCACGGGTCGCCCATGGATCACTTCGCGGACCGCTAGCTCCACTATTTTTCCACTGACAGTGCGAGGAATTTCCGGCACGGCCAGAATTACCGCAGGCACGTGCCGGGGTGTGGCGCCCTGGCGAATGGCCTTGCGGATGCGAGCTTGCAGCTCTTCGTCCAACGTAACGCCCTCCGCGGTCACCACAAACAACACCACTCGCACGTCGCCGTCAAACTGTTGACCGACCACTATGGCCTCACGAATTTCAGCCAAGGTTTCCACTTGTCGGTATATTTCCGCTGTGCCGATGCGTACGCCACCTGGGTTAAGCACCGCATCAGAGCGGCCGTGGATGATCAGCCCCTGGTGGTGGGCATGTGGAACCAACTGTGCATAGTCACCGTGGGCCCAGACACCGTCAAAGCGCGCGAAATATGCATCGTGAAAACGTTGGCCATCCGGGTCATTCCAGAAACTGACCGGGCAAGAAGGGAACGGCGATCGGCAAACCAGCTCGCCCTTGCTGTCTGCCAGCGGCTTACCTGCGTCATCGAAAACGGCCACATCCATACCGAGCCCGAGGCACTGCAGCTCACCGCGGTATACCGGCAGCATGGGGTTGCCCAACGCAAAGCAGGAAACAATGTCAGTACCGCCTGAGATGGAACTGACGAGTAATGAAGATTTTACCTGCTGGTAAAGGTAGTCGTAGCTCTCGTGAAGGAGCGGCGAGCCGGTGGAGAAAAGGGTTCGCAAGGTGCCCAAATCATGACTGTCTTTGGGGCACAGACCGGATTTTTCCACGGCTTGCACAAATTTGGCGCTGGTGCCGAAGTGGGTAATCCCTTCCGCGTCAATTAAGTCAAATAAGCGGCCGGTGTTCGGGTAGGCCGGGTTGCCATCGTAAAGCACCAAAGTGGCACCTGTGTGGAGCCCGCAGATGAGCCAGTTCCACATCATCCAGCCGCAGGTGGTGAAATAGAAAAAGGTATCGGTTGCACGGACGTCCGCGTGCAGGTGTAGTTCCTTGGTTTGCTGTAGCAGGGTGCCGCCGGCGCCGTGCACTATGCACTTGGGCTGGCCGGTAGTGCCGGAGGAATAAAGGATAAATAATGGGTGATTAAAGGGTAGGCGAATAAAGTCCGGGGCGGGGCCGGCCGCCTCTAACCAAGCACCCCAGATGAGAGCCTTGGGCACGACACTGCTATCGCCGCGGCCGGGCACCACAATAAACAGCTCGGGTTTCAGCGCCTCGTGTAAGGCCTCAATACGCTCGCCCAGATCAATCCATTTTCCATTGTAATGATAGCCATCGCAGGCCAGAAGCACTTTGGGTTCAATCTGGCCGAAACGATCAAGCACACCGGAAACACCGAAATCCGGGGAACAGGAGGACCATACGGCGCCGATCCAGGCGGCGCCAAGGGCGGCAACCAGGGTTTCGATACGGTTGGACATGAAGCCGGCGACCCGGTCACCCGGTTTGATACCGGCAGCCTGCAGTTGAGCGGCGACCTTGCCGGCGGCCACACGCAAGGCGCTGTAACTGATCTCAGAGCGTGTGCCGTCTTCCAACACGCTGATTACAGCGGTATGGCTGTCGTTGCGCTTCAGCAAATTTTCCGCGTAATTGAGTTCGCCGTTGGCAAACCAGCGGGCGCTTTGAAAGGTTTTACCGGTAGTTAGCACCGTATCGCCGGGGTTGCCAATGACACCGCATTGATCCCATACCTGCTGCCAAAATGCCGCCGGCTGTTCAACGGACCAGCGATGTAGTGACTGGTAGTCTGGCAGTGGCTGGCCGCTATTGTCGCGCGCCTGTTGCCAAAAGTTGGCCAGTTGAGAGTTCTGGCTTTCGTCACCGGGTTGCCAGAGCGCAGTGGTCATTGGTTGCCTCCCGTTGCGCCGTTATCCGTGTCCTCGTCTTGGGCGGTGAAGTCCACCAGTAGCGTTCCTTCACTGACGCTGTCTCCCGCCGCAACGGTGAAATTGTTTACCGTTCCGGGCACGGTGGCACGCAAAGTGTGTTCCATTTTCATGGCTTCCAGTGTGATCACCGCATCGCCGGCTTCAACGCTATCGCCGGGGACCACATGCAAGGCGACAATGGTACCGCTCATGGGAGCACTAAATCCGCCGGCATCGTCATGCTGGGCCGTATCACGGCTGGGGTTCAGGGTCACCGGGTAAGCCTGACCGCCAACGAACAACGTCAGTCTGTGGGCATTTTGCCAAGCAAAACGGGCCGCCAAGCTATCGGTGCCCCAGTGCAGACGCAGGCTGTGTTCGGTTGTGTTAACGCTGAAGCTCAGTGGCGCGCTGTGCTCGCCTATAGTGGCGTGTTGCTGGTCCTCGCGTACGGTGAGTTGTTCGCCATTGGCTTCGACACGGGTTTGCCGCAAACGCTGGTTGAGCGGGCGCCAGCCGTTAAGTGAATGCCAGGGAGAATCGCTGGCGACATTTTCTGCCTGCAAGCGTGTCGCGGCCAGCGCCAGCAGTTCAGTATTGACGGCGGTGGCGTCCATTAACTGCGGGCGGTGCTCCAGCAAACGGGTGTCCAGCTCAGCACCGGCAAATGCATCGTCATTAAGGACTCTGCGTAGGAAGGCGGCGTTGTGATGGATACCGTCCAGCTCCAACGCGTCGAGTGCATTGATCAGTTGTTGACGGGCGGCATTGCGATCGCTGCCATGGCAAATAAGTTTGGCGATCATCGGGTCGTAGTGTTCGTCTACTCGGTCGCCCTGTTCGTAGCCCGCATCCACCCGGCTTTGGCCATGAGGCCAGCGCAGGTGGTGGAGTAAGCCGGAGGAGGGCAGGAAACCCTGTTCCGGATTTTCCGCATAGAGACGTACTTCCATGGCGGCACCATGGCGTGTAATTTGCTCTTGTTGCTTAGGCAACGGTTCCCCGGCGGCCACGGACAGCTGCCAAGCCACCAGGTCTTCGCCAGTGATCATCTCGGTCACCGGGTGCTCTACCTGCAAGCGGGTATTCATTTCCATGAAAAAGAACTGCCCACCGTCAGCGTCACCACCGGCTGCAGGGGGCGAGTAAAGAAATTCCACGGTGCCGGCGCCACGATAATCAATGGCTTTGGCTGCTTGCACTGCGGCATGGCCAAAAGCGTTACGGGTTGCTTCATCAAGACCCGGCGCGGGAGCTTCTTCAATAATTTTTTGGTGGCGACGTTGTACCGAGCAATCACGTTCGAACAGGTGGACGGCGTTACCATGATTATCTGCAAACACCTGCACTTCCACATGGCGGGCGGTGGCCAAATAGCGTTCCAGCAGCACTCGATCGTCGCCAAACGCATTGGCCGCTTCTCGGCGTGCGGCGGCCAAGGCTTCATCGAATTCCCCGGCAGCATTCACTACACGCATGCCTTTTCCGCCGCCCCCGGCCACGGCCTTGATTAGCAGAGGGAAGCCGACCGTTGTTGCGGCGGCGGTTAGCTCGCTGTCGCTGGCACCTTCTTCATCGAAACCGGGCAGAACCGGAACGCCGCTTTGCGACATCAATTTCCGGGCGGCGGCCTTGTCGCCCATTACTTCGATGGCTCGGGCGTTGGGGCCCACAAAAATGATACCAGCCTGGTCGCAAGCTGCGGCAAAGTCGGTGTTCTCGGATAGAAATCCGTAGCCGGGGTGAATAGCATCGGCCCCGGTGGCCTTGGCGGCGGCGATTACCTTGTCGATCACCAAGTAGCTTTCCCGTGCTGCGGCCGGGCCCAGGCACACAGCCTGATCCGCTTCCATTACGTGGGGTAAGCTGGCGTCGGGTTCGGAATAGACCGCCACCGTGGCAATACCCTGTTGGCGGCAGGTGCGCATGATGCGACGAGCAATTTCGCCGCGGTTAGCGATCAGGAGTTTTTTTATCTTTGCCATAACAGAGCCTATATCAGTGGCAATGGTCGGAGCGTCGCTGGCAGCGCGATCATGATGCGTTCAAGGTTCAAAAGTGTGAGATAGCGCATTATCTTTTTTGAGATTCGTGCCCGCGAAACTTCTAGAATCTGGCCGATTTCGCGTTTCAATTTTACACTTTAAACATTCAACGGTTTCTCATTTCGCCGCTAGCGATGCTTCTTGCGTGTGGTTAGACCCAGTGCGGGCTGCGTTTTTCTAAAAAAGCGCTGAGCCCTTCCTGGCCTTCATCACCGGTGCGTAGTCGGGCGATGAAGGAAGCGGTGTCATTGATCATGGCGTCGTTAATGGGGCCATCACTGACTCGGGCAATAAGTGCTCGGGCTTCTACTTGTGCCTGGGGGCCACCCGCAAGTAGTGCGTCGATCAACCCGTCTACGGTGCTGTCCAGGGCGTCTTCGCTAACCACCTCGTGGACAATGCCAATCTGTTGAGCTCGCTCGGCGGGAATCACTTCTGCAGTCATGAAAAAGCGGTTAGCCTGTCGGGCGCCCATGGCACGAACCACGTAGGGGCTGATTACCGCGGGCACGATGCCGAGTTTTACTTCACTGAGGCAGAAACGGGCATTGTCTGCCGCCACCGCCATGTCCGCCGCGCAGATCAACCCCAAAGCGCCACCAAAAGCGGCCCCCTGCACGCGCGCAATCACCGGCTTGGCGCATTGATCAATGGCCTGCATCAGCGTCGCCATGCGCAAAGCGTCCTGTTGGTTTTGCTTGGCGTCCAATTTGCCCATGGCACGCATCCAGTTAAGGTCTGCGCCGGCGGAAAAATGCTTGCCAGCGGCCTGCAGTACCACCACGCGGACGCTGTCGTCACTGCCGGCCTGTTTAAAGGCTTCAGTGAGTGAGGCGATGATGGTGTCATCAAACGCATTACGCTTGTTCGGGTTATTCAGCGTAATCCGGGCCACCTGGTTTTTGATGTCTGTGGTAACACTCATTGTTGACGTCCTGTTTTGTATCTGGCTTTGGGCATTAGGCTTTCTGCCGCCTGTTCACATCCGGAATACGCCGTAGCGTGTTTCTTCGATCGGTGCGTTAAGACTGGCGGAAATGGCGAGGCCAAGGACATCGCGGGTGTCCGCCGGGTCGATGACGCCGTCATCCCAGAGCCGGGCGCTGGCGTACCAAGGTTGCGCCATTTCCTCGTAGCGCTGAGTCATTTCAGTTTGAAATTCGAGGGCTTGTTCGTCACTCCAAACTTGACCTTTTTTCTTCAGGGAAGCTTGCTTCACTTGGGTCAATACACTGGCGGCCTGTTCGCCTCCCATTACCGAAATGCGGGCATTGGGCCACATAAACATGAACCGCGGGTCGTAGGCTCGACCACACATGCCGTAGTTGCCGGCCCCGAAGCTACCACCGGTCACCACGGTGAATTTGGGGACGGTGGCGCAGGCCACCGCGTTGACCATCTTGGCTCCGTGCTTGGCAATGCCTTCGGCTTCGTATTTCTGGCCGACCATAAAGCCGGTGATGTTCTGCAGGAACAGCAGAGGGATCTTGCGTTGGTTGCACAGCTCGATGAAGTGCGCCCCTTTCTGGGCAGATTCCGAGTACAGCACGCCATCGTTGGCAAGAATGCCCACCGGGTAGCCGTGAATTCGGGCGAAACCGCACACCAGAGTGGTGCCGTAGCGGGATTTGAATTCGTCCAGTTCCGAGCCATCCACGATGCGAGCAATCAGTTCGCGAGCGGGCATGGGTTGGCGTGTGGTTGTGGGAATGACGCCGTACAATTCGTCAGGGGCGTAGGCTGGTGCCTGCACAGGCAATCGTTTTACTTGATCCGGTTTGTGCCAGTTCAAGTGGGCAATACATTGTCGCGCTAGCTCGAAGGCGTGGGGTTCATCTTCAGCCAGGTGATCCGCAACGCCTGATTGTTCGCAATGCAGGTTGGCCCCGCCCAGGTCTTCAGCGCTGACCACTTCACCGGTAGCCGCTTTTACCAGCGGTGGGCCGGCCAGAAAGATAGTGGCTTGTTCTTTCACCATAATCACTTCGTCTGCCATGGCGGGCACATAGGCGCCGCCAGCGGTGCACGAACCTAACACCACGCTGATTTGAGGAATCCCCCGGGCGGACATGTTGGCCATGTTGAAAAAAATACGCCCGAAATGTTCGCGGTCAGGGAATACCTCATCTTGACGGGGCAGGTTCGCTCCGCCGGAATCCACCAAGTAGATGCAAGGCAGGCGGTTTTCTGCAGCAATGGTCTGGGCGCGCAGGTGTTTTTTAACTGTAAGGGGGTAATAGCTTCCGCCTTTCACAGTGGGGTCGTTGGCGACGATCATGCACTCTACGCCTTGTACCCGACCGATTCCGCCGACGCAGCCAGCGGCGGGGACATCCTCCCCGTAGACACCGTCAGCGGCGAGGGCGGAAATTTCCAGAAACGGAGAGCCCGGATCAAGCAGGAAATTGATACGCTCACGAACGGGAAGTTTGCCGCGCTCACGCAAGCGCTGCTCCGCCGCTTCACCACCGCCATGGGCAATGTGGTCAAGCTTGTCCTGCAATTGCTGACGCAGTTGCAAGTTGTGCTCCCGGTTGGCCAGGAAATCAGGGCTGTTGGGGTTGATCTGGCTATTAATTTTGGGCATGGATTATCTCGCAGGACGCCAGACGCAGAACGTCTGACGCCATAGTTTCCGGCGTTGGGCTTCAGGCGTCAGGCCGTTTCATTAAACAACTCGCGGCCGATAAGCATGCGGCGGATTTCACTGGTGCCGGCGCCGATTTCATAGAGTTTGGCATCACGCAGTAGGCGGCCAGTGGGGTACTCGTTGATGTAACCGTTACCGCCCAAGGCTTGAATGGCCTCCAGTGCCATTTTGGTGGCGTTTTCGGCACAGTAGAGAATCACACCAGCGGCATCCTTGCGGTTAGTTTCGCCGCGGTCGCACGCTTTGGCCACGTTATAGAGGTAGCTACGGCTGGCGTTAAGCGTCACGTACATATCGGCGATTTTGCCTTGCATGAGCTGGAATTCGCCGATGGCCTTGCCGAATTGTTTGCGTTCATGAACGTAGGGAACCACTACATCCATACACGCTTGCATGATGCCAGTGGTGGCGCCGGATAGTACGGTGCGCTCGTAATCGAGGCCACTCATTAGTACTTTGACCCCTTCGCCTACAGAGCCAAGAACGTTCTCTTCCGGTACCCGACAATCTTGAAATACCAATTCACAGGTGTTGGAGCCGCGCATGCCGAGTTTGTCGAGTTTTTGGGCTTGCGAGAAGCCGGCAAAACTGCGCTCAACAATAAAGGCTGTGATGCCGCGTGGCCCTGCGTTGGTATCTGTTTTGGCGTAAATTACATAGGTGTGTGCGTCGGGGCCGTTGGTGATCCACATCTTGTTGCCGTTGAGCACATAGTGGTCACCTTGTTTGTCCGCGCGCAGGGTCATGCTAACCACGTCGGAGCCGGCGCCGGGCTCACTCATGGCAAGGGCGCCGATATGCTCGCCGCTGACCAGTTTGGGCAGGTATTTTTCACGCTGGGCATCGTTGCCGTTGAGATAGATCTGGTTAACGCACAGGTTGGAATGGGCACCGTATGACAGGGCAATGGAAGCAGAAGCCCGAGAAATTTCTTCCATCACCAAGGTGTGGGCCAGATAGCCCATATTGGCGCCGCCATATTCTTCGCTGACGGTAACGCCAAGGACACCAAGGTCGCCAAGTTTTTTCCACATCTCTACCGGGAACTCGTTACTGCTATCGACTTTGGCAGCGATGGGGGCGATTTCTTTCTGGGCGAAATGGCGGACGCTGTCGCGCAGGGCAATCAGAGTTTCGTCTAAGTCAAAATTAAAAGTGCTCTCAAACATGATCGGGGTTCTCCAAGGCAGTGAGGGCGTCTTCGCAGCGCTGGTCGGCGTCGTCCAGCTCCTGCTGTAGAGCCTGAATATCTCTAAGTTGCTGGTTCAGCTGGTCTCGACGCTGCTGGATTTTGTCTTGCAGTGCCAATAGCTGATTGCGGTTATCACCGCTGGGCTGATACATCTTGATCAACTCTCTGGACTCGGCCAGGGAGAACCCAAGGCGTTTGCCACGCAGAATCAATTTCAATGTGACCCGGTCTGCGGGGGAGTAGACTCGTGTCTGCCCCCGTCGGGCCGGGCTGAGCAGCCCCTGATCTTCATAAAAGCGAATGGTGCGAGTCGTCACGTCAAATTCCCGCGCCAGTTCACCAATGCTGTATATCTGTTTTTTGGGCATGGCGAAATCCTAGGGGAGGTTTACGTTAACGTAAAGTGGTGATTTTGGCCTTTCCGGTCCGTGACACTGTATTTACCTATGCCTAGACTCCCAACGTAATCTATGGGGACAGTGGGACTAACAATGAAAGAGACTTGGAGTCGCTGGGTGGTGGCGCATCCAGTGTGGGTGCTATTGATTTGTAGTGCGCTATGCGTAGTCATGGCCACCGGACTGCAGGGGTTTCGCAATAATAACGATCCACGCATTTTCTTTACCCAGGAAAACCCTGATTTCAAACGGTTTATGGCTCTGGAAGACAGCTTTACCGCCAATGAGGTGGTGTTGTTTGTGGTACACCCGAAGAACGGTCGGGTGTTCGAACCGCAAACGTTGGCGGCGATTGAGTCACTGACTGACGATGCTTGGAGGCTACCGTACTCCACTCGGGTGGATTCCCTGACCAACTTCCAGCATACCGAGGTAGATGGAGACGAACTGTACGTGGCACCTCTGGTGGAAGATGCCGCAGACATGGCACCGAATGAGATAGCCTTGGTACGCGAAATTGCCCTGAAAGAACCTGCATTGGTTGGGCGGCTGGTCTCTGAAAAGGGGCATGTGGCGGGCATCGTGGCTACTGTAACCATGGATGAGGGCAACACCGAAGCGCCGGTGATTACCCAGGCGGCCCGCGAGATGGCACAGGCCTACCGGGAGCGTTACCCGGATATCGAGTTTATGGTCACCGGTACGGTGGTGTTTTCCCAGGCTTCCGCCGATGCCACCGAACAATCCATGGTGACCACCTTGCCATTGGCTTTTGTGGTGATGCTGCTGTGTCTGTGGCTGATTATGCGCAGTGCCATTTTTGTGGTCGTGACGGTGATGGTGATTGGGTTTTCCATCGCCTCGGCTATGGGCATTGCCACGTGGCTGGGGATAGAGTTTTCGCCCATCGTGGGTATGGCGCCCGCCATGATTCTGACCCTGGCAGTGGCGGATTCAGTGCATATTCTGGCCAGCTACCGGCACGAATGTTTGCAAGGCAAGGAGCGGGCGGCGGCTATGCTAGAAAGCCTGCGCATCAATATTCAGCCGGTCTGGCTCACCAGTTTTACTACGGCGATTGGCTTTGCAATTCTGAATTTCTCCGAGTCTCAACCGTTCCGTGCTTTAGGGAATGTGGTATTGATTGGGGTGCTGCTGGCGTTTGTGTTCTCGGTCGTGCTGCTACCGGCTCTGGTGATGTTGCTGCCGAACCGTATTGAGCCGGGTAAGCAGCGGGATTTTGCTCCCTTGATGGGGGCGCTGGCCGCACATCTGAATCGCCATTTCAAACCCTGGTTGCTGGGCATGTCAGCGGTGGTAGTGGTGCTAACCGCCGCCATCGGCTTGAACCGCATCAATGATGTGTTTAATGAATATTTTGATGAAACCTTTGAGGTTCGTCAGGTGAACGATTTCGCCATGAGCAATCTTACCGGCATGCATCGTATTGATTATGCGGTGCACTCCGGGGAGTCTGGCGGGGCCATGGAGCCTGCGTACCTGAAGCACATTGATGATTTAATTATCTGGTTGGAGCAACAGGATGAAGTGGTCTATGCCTCAGCCTATTCAGATGTCATTAAGCGGCTTAATCGAGACATGCATGGCGGTGATTCGCAGTGGTATCGCATTCCGCAATCCCGCGAGCTAATTTCTCAGTACACCTTGCTGTATGAATTATCGTTGCCCCAAGGGCTAGGCTTGGAAGATCAATTGGATATCGATAAGGAACAAGCGAGGGTGATCGTCTTGCTAGAAAACATTGGTTCGCACCCGGTACTGGAGTTCAATGAACGAGTTGAAGCGTGGATGGAGGATCATTGGCCGCAATACATGCACAGCAAAGGCACCGGCATGGACATTCTGTTTGGCCGGGTCACCATGCGCAATATTCAAAGCATGCTCGGGGGTGCGCTGGTCGCCTTGGTTAGTGTTTCGGTGCTGTTGGTCATAGCGCTGCGATCTGTGCGCTACGGGGCCTTGTCATTGCTGCCCAACCTGTTGCCGGCGGCCATGGCTTTTGGGTTATGGGGGCTGGTGAACGGCGAAATTGGACTGGCAGTGTCAGTGGTGGCCTGTATGACCTTGGGGATTGTGGTCGATGACACGGTGCATTTCCTCAGCAAATATGTGCGTGCCAAACGTGAATTAGGCCTTAATACTGAACAGGCGGTGGAATATGCCTTGCGCACCGTTGGTGTGGCACTGGTGGCCACATCGGTGGTATTGGTGGCCAACTTTGCGGTGATTGGTACCAGCCATTTTTATCCTAATTCCAGCATGGGGCAGTTATCGGCAATCACCATTGCCATGGCGTTGATTGTAGATTTCTTCTTTTTCGTGCCGTTGCTGGTTGCACTGGACCGCCGTAAGCAGATTAGGGCGGGTGCATAGGCTCTAGCCAGTGTGATAAGGCGGTGTTAACGTAGCTCGAAACCGGTTTTCCCGTTTCTTCGGAACAAAACACAGTGTCATACAAGAAAGATCGAAAGGTTCTTAAACGCGTAGATTATGGGGCCGCCAAGAACTCCTTGATGGGAGTCCTGGCGGCCCTTCTGGTTTATGCAGTTGTCTTTACCTGGGGACAGGTCTACCAGAGCTTCGAACTGGAAGCGCTAATAGGGGGGGGCGCCGTACTGATCGTTACCGCTTACCGGTTATGGCTGGTGGCGCGTTTTGATGCCCTCCATGGTTCTGGCCCCGCACGTTGGCGACGTTTGTTCGGGGTGGGCCTGGCGCTGCATGCTTTGTTGTGGGGCTTGCTACCAGCCTGGCTAATTTGGCGATTGGGCACCGGCTTTAATTTCTTCGTAGTGATTCTTTATAACGTCGGCGTAACGACGGCCCTAGGCAGCTCCTGGATGGCCGGCTTACGGGTGCGCCAAGCGTATATCGTACTGATGTTTCTGCCGACATTGGCGGTATTACTGTTTGCGGGAAGCGTGCACGATTGGGTTTTGGCGGCATTGATTGGCTCCTATGCATTTTACTTGTTCCGCCTTTACCGCGGGCAGTACGAGACATTCTGGCATGCCATGACCCGTGAGCGGCGGGGTTCTGTGGAGCCTAAAAAGCCGGTGCGCAGTAGTACCGAAGTGCAGCTGAGTTTAGTGTACCGACTGGCCCACGAACTACGCACGCCGATGAATTCGTTGATGGGTATGATGTCGTTGCTAGAAGACACCCGCCTGAATGACGAACAAAAAGACTATCTACAAGTGGCAGGGCAGAGTGGCAAGTTGCTGCTGACTCTGATTGATGACGTTCTGGATTATTCCCGCATTCTTTCCCGCCGCATTACCCTTAACTCTGATTATTTTGACTTTCGGGCAGCGATTGAACAGTCGCTGGAAGCCTTTGGGCCTATGGCCCAGACATCCGGTCTGGAATTGACCTGTGTGATTGACCGGATGTTGCCCAAGCGTATTCGCGGTGATCGTGAGCGGTTGATGCAGGTACTTAATAACCTGTTCAGCAATGCCATCAAATTCAGTGAAAAGGGTGAAATTCGTCTCGATGTGGATTTTACCGTGGAGAGGGAAAACGCTGGTGTGCTCAGGGTGCGGGTTAGCGACGAAGGCGCAGGCATGGACCCGGAAACCTTGCGCCACTTGTTCCAAGATCGCTTTATTGAAGAGGGGCAGGACGTCTACAGCAGCCATCATACTGGTTTCGGTTTGCTGGTCTGTAAGGGGCTAATTGATGCTATGGGGGGCACACTGGGCGCAGAAAGCGTGCCAGGCGAAGGCTCTACTTTCTGGTTCACCGTGCCGGTGCAAATGCAGCCGGATATGCGCGAAGCCCAGAGTTTGATACGGGCGCTAGATGGCGTCCAGGCCTTGGTGGTTGGCGCTGCCTCGGGCACGGTTTCGAGTATCCAGGAAGAATTAGAAGCGCTGGGTTGTCAGGCTTCCTCTGCGATGGGGTATGACCATGCACTTCAAGCTTTGCGTGCGGGGCATCGTGAGCAAAGTGACTTTGATGTATTGTTTGTTGATACCTGGTCACGGGGAGAGTTGGCGCTGAATCTATGCCGTAACGTACTTGAAGATCCCTCGCTACGTCCGGTACGTCTTGTGCTTTTGGCCACCATTGAAGAGCGTAGCCATGCGGCAGTGCAACAGCTAATCGATAAACATGATCTGGTGGTGCTGGTACGGCCAGTACATCGCAGCGTATTGCGCCAGGGTTTGGCAAGGTTGATGGGGCTGCAACGGCAAATTCCAGTTGGTGATGCTCCTCTTCAGACGCCGGAAGAGCGGCAGCGCCGCAAACGCTTCCGGCTGATGCTGGTGGAGGACAACGAAGTGAATCAGCTGGTTACCCGGGGCATGCTAAGTAAGTTGGGCTATCAGGTAAAAACCGTGAGCAACGGTGAAACGGCACTGGCGTTGCTGGAACAAGAACCCTTTGATCTGGTGTTGATGGATTGCATGATGCCGGAGATGGATGGCTTTGAAGCAACCCGTCGCCAGCGAGAAATGGAACACAGCAAAGCGAGCCCGCGTACCCCGATTGTTGCGATTACCGCCAATACCGCGGAAGGCGTTCAGGCCCGTTGCCTAGCTGCTGGCATGGATGATTTTCTTGCCAAACCGGTGCATCTTGATGCACTAGAAACAGTATTGCGCCGCTGGCTGCCCGAGCAGCCCGTCAGAGATGAGGATGAACAATGACAAGAAAAGCCTTGCTGCTGGGAGCAACCGGGTTAGTGGGTCGTGATTGCTTAGAAAACCTACTTGCCTGCGATGACTATGAAAAGGTAATTGTGCTGACTCGCCGTCCTTTATCGGTGGAGCATCCCAAGCTAGATGTGCAGCGGGTAGATTTCGATAATATCGAGGCGCACAAGAATAGCTTCCAAGTTGATGATGTTTTTTGTTGTCTGGGCACGACCATGAAAAAAGCCGGTTCGCGACAGGCATTTCGGCATGTGGATCATGACCTTGTGGTGCTGGCCGGCAGCATGGCGAGGCGAGCCAATGTGCAGCGCTTTCTAGTCGTTTCGGCGGTGAGTTCCAATGCTCGCTCGCCGTTTTTCTACTCGCGGGTAAAAGGGCAGATGGAACGCGCGTTGATCAAGCTCGACCTGCCACTGTTGGCCATTCTGCAGCCGTCACTGTTACGCGGCGAGCGTGAAGACAAGCGCCGGGCAGAGGACTGGGGCAATATTTTCAATCGAGTGATTGAGCCACTGACACGCTGGACCGATGCCCACTGGCTTCCCGTGGACAGCGGCAAGGTGGCTGATGCCATGGTTGGTATGGCATTGATGGGGCCAGATACTGGCTTGTACCGATTGCGTTACCGGGATTTTCTGGTGTTTGCCGGCAAGTTCCGCGAGAAAATGAATAAGACAGCCTGAAAGGCTTTGGCTACAACCTGAACAAATAACCGAAGGAGTTAGTATGACCTTTGTGACTTGCGATCTTTGTGATGACAACGCCGATAGCGTTTGCGTGGTAACCGGACTTAACTGGCTCAGCTATGGCGGCCGCGACGCATTTGGTGGCGAAATCGTCACGGTTAAGTGCTTTGAAGACAACAGCCGAGTAAAGGAACACTTGGGCACCGACGGTAAGGGCAAGGTGCTTGTGGTTGATGGTGGTGGCAGCCTGCGCAATGCGTTGATCGGCGATATGATTGCGGAAAATGCGGTGAAAAATGGTTGGGAAGGCGTAATTATTTACGGCGCCTGCCGGGACGTGGACGCGCTAGCCAAGTTGGACATCGGTGTCATCACCCTAGGTTGCGTGCCGATTAAATCGGTTCGTCGTGATGAAGGGCAGCTGAACATTGAGATCACTTTCGGTGGCGTTGTTTTTCGCCCGGGTGAATTCGTTTATGCGGATAATAATGGGATCATCACTGCGCCCAAGGCCTTGGTATAAGGCTTGTCATTGACGATTCTTGGCAGGAACTCTGCTATAAAAGAATAGGGATGAGCCGGCACGACGCCGGCTGCGATCGCACAAGGAATAATTATGCTTAAGTCCATGCGGGTAGCGGAATACATGAGCCGCCGTCTTATCACCTTTTCCCCCGATATGTCCGTCAGTGAAGCCATTCGTACCTTGCTGGAAAATCAAATTTCCGGTGGCCCGGTGGTGAATGAGGCGGGCAGCGTGGTAGGGGTCTTTTCCGAATCTGATTGCCTCAAGGGGGCGCTGGAAGCAAGCTACCACGATACGGAAATTGGTTCGGTAAAAGAATATATGAGCGTGGATCTGCAGACCGTAGAAGGCTCGGATTCTATTCTTGATGTGGCAGAGATTTTCCTTGCGGATCACCGTCGTCGGCTGCCGGTGATGGATAACGGAAAGCTGGTTGGCCAAATCAGCCGCCGGGACTTGCTTCGTGCCATGGAAGACTTTGGGCATCGCCACACACTGTAGTGCTTGATTCAACTTCTTTGAACGCTGTTTGAACTCCGGGGGGAGTCACCATGAACCAACCTTACCAAGCGCCTAAGGCGGATGTTTCTATGGCCGGAAGTCAGGAGACGTATCAGCCCAAGTTTCTATCGCTGTCTGGTCGTATCGGGCGTATGCGGTATTTTGTCTATGCGGCGGGCCTTACGCTGCTTTTCTATTTGGTCATGGGCATTGCTGCAGCACTCGTGATCCCTGGCATTATGAGTGCTGGCCAAAGTGCTATTGGTGTGGGTGCCGTGATAATAGGGTTGATTGTCATGGTGGGGTTTATTGCTTTGATGGTGATGAGCTGGGGCTATATGGTGCGTCGCCTCAATGACATCAACGCCAGCGGTTGGTTGAGCCTGTTAATGCTAGTGCCGATTGCCAACCTAGTGTTGGGCCTGGTGATGTTGTTCAAACGCGGTAGCGAGGGTCGCAATCAGTACGGCGCGGCCCCAGTGAGCAACTCAGGCGGTGTGAAAGCAGCCTTTGTCATTGTACTGTTGCTGATGGTGGGCTATTTCGGAGTATTGTTCCCGGTCACCATGGCAAATTATGCGAATTATTCGCAACAGGCCATGCAGCAGATCGATTATTCCGAATACTGATGACTTGCGTTTGAAATTGAAAAAGGGCCATTGCGGATTCTAAGTCGTATGGACCCTGCTGCCGCTGCGCAGTACAGCGGAAACAAAAAAGGGGCTCTGAAGAGCCCCTTTTTATTGCCTGACTAAACCTTACGGCAGCAGGTGAGAAACAGCATCACGTTCTTCGGCCAGTTCCTGCTCGGTGGCTTGCATTTTGCCACGGGAGAAGTCATTGACCTCTAGGCCCTGAACGATAGTCCAGTCGCCATTCTTGCAGGTGCAAGGGAAGGAGTAGATCAGGCCTTCCTGAATGCCGTAGGAACCATCACTGTAGATGCCCATGGAAACCCAGTCACCTTCGTCGGTGCCCAGTGCCCAGGAACGCATGTGGTCCACGGCAGCGTTAGCAGCAGACGCGGCGGAAGACGCGCCACGGGCCTTAATGATCGCTGCACCACGCTGCTGTACAGTCGGGATGTAGTCGTTTTCATACCAGTCTTGCTCGACCTGATCAATGGCTACTTTGCCATCCACTTCACAGTGATGCAGATCAGGATACTGAGTGGAAGAGTGGTTGCCCCAGATGAGCATCTTCTTCACGTCATTGACGGTTTTGCCCAATTTGTTGGCCAGTTGCGCCATGGCACGGTTGTGGTCTAGGCGGGTCATGGCAGTAAACTGACGGGGATCGATGTCAGGCGCGTTGCGTTGGGCGATCAGGGCATTGGTGTTGGCCGGGTTGCCGACAACAAGAACCTTGATGCCTTTGCTGGCATTGTCGTTGATGGCTTTGCCTTGGGCGGAGAAGATGGCTGCGTTAGCTTCCAGCAGATCTTTACGCTCCATGCCCGGACCACGCGGACGAGCACCAACCAACAGCGCGTAGTCGGCGTCTTTGAAGGCCACGTTGGCATCGTCGGTACCGGTGATACCGGCAACCAGCGGGAATGCGCAATCTTCCAGCTCCATGATGACCCCGTTCAGGGCTTCCAGAGCAGGGGTGATTTCGAGCAATTGCAGAATAACGGGCTGGTCTTTGCCAAGCATGTCGCCGGAAGCGATGCGGAACAGCAGGGAATAGCTGATTTGGCCAGCGGCGCCGGTGACGGCTACGCGTACGGGTGCTTTCATGAACAATCTCCTAGCTTTAATTCGGGAGAACTTATGTGGCTGAAACCGAGAGGACCGCTGAGCAAGGTCAATGGGTCAGGGTCCATGACGGCGCGCATTATAAAGGACCCGACGGCTAATCGCACGGAATCAGAGGTATATATATGAGCAACTGGGATGTGCTGGTTATCGGCGCCGGCCAGGCGGGCTGCGCGGCAGCATGGGATTTGGCCGCAGCGGGCCTGCGTGTGGTGGTTATTTCCCGTGCCCAACCCCGTGCTAAGCCCTGTGCGGGCGGGGTTACCGAAAAGACGCTGGCTCGTTACCGGTTCAGTATTGCATCGGTGGTTCGCGAAACGGTGTCCACCCTAGCGGTGAGCCATACCTCTTCGCCCATTCGCCACCTAAGTGCCCAAGCACGGTTCTGTGTGATGACTGAACGGTCAGAATTGGATGCTCTTTGTCGCGCCAATGCTGAGCAACAGGGCGTCGTGTTCTGCGACACCGCAGGACTACGATCACTTCATCAGGAGCCTAACGGGGTTTCTGTGCAGACCCGGGAAGGTCAGCGCTTCACCGCCCCCTGGCTGGTCGCTGCGGATGGCGCCAACAGCGCTGTGGCGCGGATGCTGGGAGAGCGGCATCTGCGCGGTGCCATGGCCATCGAGGGGTGCGTACCCCGCAAAAACATACGTGATTACCCTCCCATGACGCTGGATTTTGGTGCAATTCGCGGCGGCTATGGCTGGCTGTTTCCCAAGGGGGACCATGTGAACGTGGGGCTCTATGTATGGCGCCATGGGGTGGCAGCGCCGGAGCGTTCCGCTCTGCAGCGTTACAGCCTTGCCCGTTTGGGCGCACAGGCCGAGCAGGTAGCGGGCTATCCTCTGGGGACGTGGCTGCCTAACACCCGGTTGGTTAATGGACGGGTGTTGTTTGTGGGCGATGCGGCAGGGTGCACGGAAGCGTTGCTGGGAGAGGGGATTTACGGCGCGGTACTTAGTGGGCAAATGGCTGCCCAGGCGTTACTGAGCAGTGAGCCGGAAATAGCCTACCCCGCCTCACTAGCAGGCTGGCGTGAAGAACTACACCAAGTCACTCGGCTTGGGCAGCTGTTCTATGGCCTATTACCCATTTCTACACGGCTGCTGCAGAGCCGGTTGGGGGCGACACTGGTTGATGGTTTTGCCCAGGGGCTGACCCTGGGGCAGTGCAAGCGCCAGTGGCGGGGGGCTCAGTTGTCGAAAGGCTGATGGCCTTGATGGCTCCGGTATTGCACCGGTGTGATACTGAACCAGCGTTTGAAGGCGCGATTGAAGGCACTTTGCTCGGAGTAGCCCAGATCTAGCGCGATTTGATTAACGGAACGTTCACTGTGCAGCAGCCAGTCGCAGGCTAGGCGGCGGCGCTCGTCTTCCAGTAGGCTGGAAAAATCGGTGTTCTCGGCACGCAATTGCCGGCGCAGAGTCCAAGGCTTTATACCGAGCTGATCGGCAATGGGTTCCAGCTGCGGAACGCCCTGTTGCAGGCGATTCTGGATTTCTAAGCGCACCTGTTCCAGTAAATTGTCTCGGGCGTGGTACTGGGTGACGGCGCGTTGCATACGTGAGCGGGCCACCTTGTGAACTTCCGGATCGGCATCGCGCAGGGGCAAATCTAACATGTGGGCGGGTAATACGATGGCGTTTTCTGGCTGACCGAAGCTCACGTTGCAGCGGAAGATACGCTGATATTCAGTCTCATCGCCTTGCGGTGAATGTTTGAAAAGAATCTGCGTTGGGTTCAGTTCCTGGCCAATTAGCCAGCGACCGTAAATGATTGCGGCCGCAAAATTGGCGTCCACTCGTGCTGGATAGGTTGGCAGCGCTTCCAGGTCACTTTCCCACATTAAGCATAGCGTTTTGTCTCCATGATATTCTCGCCACTCGAAGCGCAATTGGGCGTATTCAGTGGTGACTTCCATAAAGGGAATCATCAGCTCTATAGCATCCCCCAGTGTGGCACTGGACATGCTGGCATAACCCAGTTCCCCCATGAAACGCGGGCGAATCCCTTCCCCCATGTGTAGACCGAAAAGGGGGTCGGCGCTGTCGGCAATGGCCTGCGACAGTAACTGATTCTCGATGGCCATGGATATTCGTGACTGGGGGTCTTCTAGATCCTCGTTGCTAATACCAGATGCTACTAGCGCATAGCTCAGGTCCACGCCGGCACGCAGCGCTGCATCCAGCAAATATTCCACCCAGAAAGGGGCGACAGTTTTATGCTTCAAAGAGGAAGCTAGGCTAGCGCACGGCATAGGCTCGCAATTGTTGTTATGGCGTCAGAGGGTCACTAGATAACGAAACGGGGCGCGGCAAGTCAACACTTGCCGAAGGGTTAGGCCTAGATTGATGGCTTATTGAGCGAGTTAGTGAACTTATGGTCTGAACGGCGCAGTGCAGGGAAGGGCGGATGCTCACTGGCGGGCAAATAGCGGGTTGTCTTTGTTCTCCACACGGATGTAGACACCAGAACAGTATTATTGATTTTCCCTAGGGCGCTTCGGTTTTGGTAGTCACTTGCTCGTAACGTTTATTGACGCGTTTGCGATGGCGGTGGTCTTACATAATAGAGGCTTCACTTGGTAGAAATTTCAATGGGTTTTCAACGCTGTGCGCAATGGCCTCAATGAAGGGGGGAACAAGGTTAGGCGACTAATAAGTTGTGGTGGCTCATGTTTTCTAATAATTGAACAGCAAGCTCGGCCTACGCTTTAGTAAGTATTTTGTTAGGGTAATGGCCTTATTTTTCGGTCGGCTAACCGGCGTGTGAACCAGGAGTGAGGACGATGACAGCAATAATTCGTCAGGGGCGTTATCAAGGACTTAGCAGCAAGGGCGTAACGGAGTATCGAGGTATTCCGTTTGCCAAGGCACCACTGGGTGAGTGGCGCTTTAAAGCCCCTCAACCGCTACCGGACAGCGAAGACAGTGTTAACGCTGACCGTTACCCCCTGGCGTCATTGCAGCCACGCAATCCGATAATGGGAATTCAGGAATCCGGTGAAGATTGCCTTTATCTGAATATCTGGGCCCCTGAAGGTGAGGGCCCGTTTCCGGTGATGGTGTGGTTCCATGGCGGAGGCTATATGGCAGGCTCCACGTCCCAGGCTCTATATAATGGCGCAGAGTTAGCACGCAGCCAAAAAGTGGTAGTGGTTAATGCGGCATACCGTTTGGGCGCCATGGGCTTTGCGGATTTTTCGGCGGTGGCGCCAGAGTTGGATGCCGATACCAATCTGGGCCTGCGCGATCAGTTGGCGGCGCTACAATGGGTACAAGAGAATATTGCCGCTTTTGCTGGCGACGATAAGCAGGTGACGATCTTTGGTGAGTCTGCTGGTGGTTTCAGCGTCTGCTCATTACTGGCCTGCCCGCAGGCTGATGAGTTATTCCAAGCGGCCATTGTGCAGTCAGGGGGAGCGGATTTTGTGCTAGCCCCGGATCAGGTACGCAAGGTCACTGATGCGTTTGTGGCAGCCTTGCCGGGCGACGGCAGCGCCGCCGAAAAGCTGCTCAGTGCGGATAACAAGGGCTGGATTAAGGCCCAAAATGCGGCGGTGAAAGTGTTGGTGGATCGAGGCTTGCGTACCACTACACCTCAATTTGCCATGAACTTCTTGCCCATGGTGGATGGTGACGTGCTGCCGCAATTGCCGGTTGATGCCATCGCTGCAGGCGCTGCTGCCAACAAGCGTGTAATGGCTGGCGTATGTCGTGATGAATTCAACTTCTTCCAGTACGCTGGCGTGCTGGCTGGCACAACCACCATGGACGCCCTGAGGGAAATCAGCGATGAGGAAATTGTGCGCCGATTTGAGCGTGCGCTGCCCGGTAATGGCCGCCGTGCTTTTGATTATTACCAGACAGCGGTGGAGCCGGATGCACGGCGCAGCCGCCTGGACTGGTTAGCGGCTATGGAATCCGATCGTCTGTTTCGGGTGCCCACAGTGCGCCTACTTGATGCCCAGAGCCAGCATGCTCAGTGCTGGGGGTTTCAGTTTACCTGGCCCAGCGAGCCCTTCGGTGTGCCACTGGGGGCCTGCCATGTGGTGGACGTGCCCTTTGTCTTCGGTGTGACAGATACCCCAGCGGGAATGTACTTCACCGGAGGTACGAGTGAAGCGCGGGCGCTGTCTCATCAGGTGCAGGCAGCGTGGGGCACTTTTGCGCGGGGCGATGCGCCAGGCTGGAATGCTTGGCAATCGGACCGTCAGGTGTGCCAGCTGGGCCCGGGTGAGACCATGGCTTCCTTGTTGGATGAAAGTGGCGAACAGCTCTGGCGAGACATCATCCCGGTGGTTTGAACCGGATTTCCACTACCACACAAAACCCGTAGAATACGCCCCCCGTAGGGGGCGTTACGCCTTACGCACAGCTGATATAATCTCCCTATCCGCAGTACTTTCTGCAGTGCTTTTCTGAAACGGTTCCGGCCGAGGTGGACTATGAGTGTAGCGACATTGATCGAGCGCAAGGTTTTCGAGGCGGTGCCTGTGGCACATTTCGCCCTGGAAAATGAAAGCCACAAGCACAGCGTGCCGCCAAACTCGGAAACCCACTTCAAGCTGGTGCTGGTGAGCGAGGTGTTTGCCGGCATGATGCCGGTGCGTCGCCATCAGATGCTCTACAAAATTCTTGCTGAAGAGTTGGAGGGGCCTGTGCATGCGCTGGCATTGCACACCCATACGCCGGCGGAATGGCAGGCCAAGGGGGGCGAGATTTTGGCGTCACCGGACTGCCTGGGTGGCAGTAAACATGACCCGCAATTCAGCAAGGGAGAATCAACGTTGGGAGAGAAGTCGTGAGTACCCAGCATCGGGTGGAAACCCCACATAGTATTGTGGTGGCGGCGTTGTACAAATTTGTTCGGCTGTCTGGGTTCGAGCAATTGCAACAGCCGCTGCTGGATCTGATGCACGCTAACGATGTGCGCGGCACTTTGCTTCTGGCCAATGAGGGCATTAACGGCACAGTTTCCGGCCCCCGTGCCGGGGTGGATGCGGTGTTGAACTGGCTCAAGAGCGACGAACGCCTGGCGACGCTGGAGCATAAGGAGTCTTTCCACGACGAGCATCCATTTTTGCGTACCAAGGTGAAGCTAAAGAAAGAGATCGTCACCATGGGGGTGGAAGGTATTGACCCTACCCGCACCGTGGGCACCTACCTGTCACCGCAGGAGTGGAATGAAATTATTGCTGATCCGGACACGGTGTTGATCGACACCCGCAATGATTATGAAGTGGAAGTCGGTACCTTCAAAGGCGCCATTAACCCCGAGACGCGCACCTTCCGGGAGTTCCCAGAATACGTTAAGCAAACCTTGGATCCGCAAAAGCACAAAAAAGTGGCCATGTTTTGTACCGGCGGCATACGTTGCGAGAAGTCCACGGCTTATCTGAAAGAGCAAGGCTTTGATGAGGTGTACCACCTGAAAGGTGGCATTCTCAAATATCTGGAAGAGATGCCTAAGGAAGACTCTCTATGGGAAGGAGAGTGTTTTGTCTTTGATGAGCGAGTGACGGTGGATCATGACCTGAATCCTGGCGAATTTGATCAATGTCACGCCTGTCGTCGACCTATTAGCGATGAGGACAAGCGCTCAGCGCAGTTCCAGCTGGGGGTTTCCTGCCCGAAATGTTTTGATGAATCCTCACCGGAGCAAAAACAGCGCTTTGCGGAGCGGCAGAAGCAGATTGAGCTAGCCCGCGCCCGTGGCCGCCAGCACCGCGGCCAGAACCCCCGCAAATCCTCCTGACAGGGCCATCGTGCTGACTTAGACTGGACGATTCCCGGTGTATCGTTCCAGCGTAGCCTCAATATAGTCGCGGTGTAGCCCATGCGGATTTTGGTTGTTGTTTTGATGAGCGTGCTCAGCGTGCCGGTGGCAGCTGGCACCGTTCAGGTGGCGGTGGCGACTAATTTCGCACACACACTGAAACGTCTGATTCCCTTATACGCGCTGCGCCATCCGGCTGACCGGATTGGCGTGACGGTGGCGTCCACCGGCAAACTGGCGGCACAAATTCGCCAAGGCGCGCCCTACGATATCCTCCTCGCCGCGGACCAGCGTCGCCCTGAAGAACTGGCTGCGGACGGTTTTCTGGATTCTGCCTCCATTCGCACTTATGCCCTGGGTACTTTGGTGTTGTGGACACCCACTCGGGGCGTTTCGCTTGCCCCAGAGAACTTGCGCCAGGGCCATGTTCAGCCACTGGCCCTGGCCAATGCCCGCACGGCACCTTACGGGGTGGCGGCGGAATCGGCACTGCTGCATGTGAAACTGCCCCAGGGAGTGAAACGAGTTACCGCTGAAAACGTAGGCCAGAGCTATCATTTTGCCCACAGTGGTGCTGCCGCCGCAGCCTTTGTGGCATTGAGCCAAGTACAGCAGCAGGGCGGTAGCCAGTGGCGAGTGCCGGCGCATTGGTACGCGCCGATTGTTCAGCAGGGGGGGCTGCTAGGCAAGAATGATACTGCGCAGCGGTTTTATGATTTCCTTTTCAGCCCTCAAGCCCGAGCCCTAATTGAACAGGCAGGTTATCAGGTGCCCGATGATGCTTTCTGAGGGTGATTGGCTGGCGTTGAGTGTCAGTGTTCAGTTGGCGTTGCTGACCACGGTTATCCTGATCGTGATTTGCACACCGCTGGCCTGGTGGCTAGCGCGTCGCCGTTTGCCCGGCCAAGCATTGCTGGAGGCCGTGTTGGCGCTACCTTTGGTATTGCCCCCCTCGGTGTTGGGATTTTATTTGTTGATCGGATTGGGGCCGAATGGGCCTGGGGGCTGGTTGGCTAATGTGGTTGAACAACGCTCGCTGGCCTTCACTTTTACCGGGCTGGTGGTGGGGTCGGTGGTGTATTCCTTGCCCTTTGTTCTGCAGCCGCTAAAGAATGCGTTTTCCGCTATCGACTCCAAACAGTTGGATATGGCTGCAGTGACGGGTGCCGGGCCACGGGATCGATTCCTCTCTCTGGTATTGCCCCAGTGCCGGGAAGGGTATGTCTCTGCGGCGATTCTGGGCTTCGCCCATACCTTAGGCGAGTTTGGTGTGGTGCTGATGATTGGTGGCAGCCTGTCCGGACAAACCCGGGTAGCCTCGGTGGCGCTGTATGAGCATGTGGAAGCGGGGGATTATGTTAGTGCTCATCGGCTTGCCGCGGTTCTGCTTGGCCTGTCGTTGTTGCTGCTGTGGGGGCTGTTCCGCTGGCAGCGTGGCCGTTCCGGCCCAGGAGCCATGCCATGAGTCTGGCGTTGTCGATACGCGGGCGGCGTGGTGCTTTCCAGCTGCAAGTGGATGCCACCCTGCAACCCGAGGGGGTTACCGTGCTGTTCGGCGCTTCCGGTGCAGGCAAGAGTTCGTTGCTGCGCATGGTGGCAGGGCTAGACCCATGCGAAGGCACGATCCGTTTTTCCGATCAGCTGTGGCGGTCTTCGGGGCTGTCGTCTGAGCGTAAAAACGATGTGGATTTGGCGGTTTGGCAGCGGCCCATCGGCATGATGTTTCAGCAACCCACGCTGTTTCACCACCTTACCGTGCAGGGCAATCTGAACTATGTGGCGCGGCGGCGGCGCAGCCCTATTGGGCAGGTGGAACAGGTGATCAAACAGACCGGTATTGCGCCGTTGCTGTCGCGTCGCGTGGACGGTTTGTCTGGCGGAGAGAGCCAGCGAGTGGCACTTGCCCGGGCTTTGTTGGGCACACCCCGGTTGTTGCTTCTGGACGAGCCGCTCTCGGCTCTCGGGGAGGAGCACAAGCAGGGATTACTGGATCTGATTGCCTTGGCGGCGCAAACGGTGCCGGTGCTGTATGTCACACATAATATGGATGAGCTGCTACGTCTGGCAGACCAGGTCTGGCTGATGGAGCAGGGCCGGGTGGTTGCTCAGGGGCCGGTCGGCCAGGAGCTGTCACGGCTGGATGGTGTGTTGGCTCAACGCGCGGATGCAACCGCTTTACTGGCTGGCGAGGTGGGGAGCTATGTCAGAGAAGATCACTTGCAGGGCATAAGAGTGGGTAGCCACACCCTGTGGCTACCTGGTCTCCAGCGGCTGACTCCTGGCGAGCCGGTGCGGCTGCGGATTGCTGCCCGAGATGTAAGCCTGTGCCTTAGCGCGCCCAACGACAGCAGCATCCTCAATATATTGCCTGCTCAGGTGGTTGGCCTGCGCGATGTGGGTCCTGGGCAATGCCTGGTCCAACTTCGCCTGGCTGGCCAGTGTATTTTGGCGCGTATTTCCGGTCGCTCTGCACGTCAGCTTTCGCTGTTTCCTGGCACCGATCTTTATGCACAGATCAAAGCCGTGGCACTGGTGTAGTGGCGCCTGGGGGGCTGTTGCGCTGCGCGGGCTTAGCACAATGTTTATGCTTTTGCTCGCAACCCGCCTGGCTCCGCCAGTCGGCCGCTAGGCCGAAGCGAAGCTCCCCGGTGGTAATGGTGCTGGTGCCGGAGAAGAAGAACATGATTACCGTGATCAATTGCAGAGCCAAGATCACCCCCGGCGACCACAAGCTGGCCAGCCCCATGGCGAGTAGAGGCTGCAAATCGCCATGGCTAGGCAGTGCAATGCTAATGGCCACCCCGTACAGGGCGGCCAGTAAAGCCATCAGCTGGTACACCGAGAACAGGGTACTGCCACCGCGATAATCCGCCCGCAACGTTTCTGAATAGACTCGCCACAGTTGGCTACCCACCAGACTCAAAGCAAAAGCCAGCGCAAATAGCTGGTGAAAAAACAGGGCACAGCAAAATAAAGCCAATGCGGTATAAATCACGCAGGTCACCGCTTGTATGGGGATCACTTTGACGGCTTCCATTTCGCCTGCAAACGCAATTTTCTTGGTTTTGCCGATGAAGACATGATTCAGCGTAGCAAACATGCGCTGAGCCCAGAGTGGTGCATCGTGTAATGCTTTTCCGTAGCAACAGCCGAAACTGATGCAGGCCAGCCGCCCGATACCTTCCCCCATTACATAGGCAATGGACATCGCGGCAAGCATGGGCAGGGTGGGTAGTGGCGTATCCCACCAATGTTGGCTGGCCTTGTCGGCAAGCCAGAGAAAAATGGGCGCAATAATGATGCCGACAAAACTGGCGCCACCAACGGTAAAACCGTGACGGTTTTTCTCTACTAGGGTGGCGATAATTTTCGCCGCCGGGAGGCAGATGATGAGAACGCCTAGGGTGAGAGCAAGGCTGGTTACCAACGACACACCGGCAGAGGCCGTTAACAGGATGAACGTGGCGACACCGAGGCCTCCGGCCAAGCCAGTAAACAAGCCGTAGAAAGTCAGGTTAAGCCCTTGCCAAGAACCATTGTGGTTTTTCTTCAGTGGTAGTGAAGCAACAAACTGCCAACGTTCCTCCGGTAAATGACGAAACAGTAGGCGAAACCCAAGCCCGAACAGCAGGGCACAGACAAGCAAAAACAGATCCGCAGCCATTAGCTAGCTCCTTCGACGGTTTTGGCCAACACTGCGGGTATAAGGGGGCGAAGGAATGACAGAGCGATGACGCTTCAGTGACAGCGATGCGGGTGTGTAAAAGAGAGGAAGAAAGGGCAATATAAAGGAGGCTAATCAGTCACGGTTACGCAGAAAACTCTCAGCGGCCTGAACGATTAATTCGGTGACAGAGCGGTCTTCCATCAATGCCTGCATTTTTAAGCGTTTATGAAGATCGGCAGGAATGTCCGCAGTCAGGCGGCGGTAACCTTCACGAACGGCACCCTGACGCGGTGTTCTCTGGCGCGACGCGCTGGTCACTTTTGGGGGGGTAGCAGCTCGCTTACGCGGGCGGGCTTTCTCTTCGAGAGTAACGAAATCAATCTGTTCCATGGGGGCTGCTGTGGGCCGGCAAAGATGCCGATCAGGGTACTGGAAAGTGCTGTAAATAGACAGGATTGGTACTTAAATTTATAGTGCAAAAAATAGTACAAAAGATGATTGCAATGTTTGTATGACCACGGGGCCTCTGCAAAACACGATGCATGCTAAGCATGGCAGAGATCTTGTAATGGGGGCAGAGGGCAGGTTCAAAAAATAAAACACTGGGGACAACATGGAAAACGTGGATGTGCTGGTCATCGGCAGTGGTTTCGGGGGCGCTGTAATGGCATGTCGGTTAGCAGAGAAGGGCCGTAAGGTTGTCGTGCTGGAGCGGGGACGACGCTGGCTGCCTAGTGATTACCCCTCTGTTTCACAGAAAGACTGGTTCTGGGATGAAGCGGAACCGGAAAAACAAAATGGATGGGTCGATTTCCGCAATTTCGGCGATATGAGCATTGCCATGGGCGCAGGCGTTGGCGGTGGGTCGTTGATCTATGCCAATGTAAGCATTGAGGCTAAACCAGAAGCGTTCGACCAAGGTTGGCCGCAAGCGATTAATTATGCCACCTTGAAGCCTTACTATGACATCACTGGAGTGATGCTCAATGTTCAGACCTTGCCCGCCAGCCAGTGGACGCCCCGAACCCATTTGATGAAAGAGGCGGCAGATGCGGTAGGTGCGGGGGATCGATTCACGGTGCTGCCCCAGGCAATTACATTCGATCCGGATTGGCGAGCGGAAAACGACGACTCTTTCGATTATCGCCACAGTAAGATGTGGGTAAATGCCCAGGGAAAGCAGCAGGGTACTTGCACCCATTGTGGCAATTGTGATTTGGGGTGTCCGGTTAAGGCCAAAAACACCTTGGATCTTAATTATCTGGCAGCGGCAGAAAGCGCTGGTGCGCAGATCCGTCCATTGCATCACGTGCGTACCATTCGCCCGCTGGCGTCAGGAGGTTTTGAGGTGCGCGCCATGGATCTGGACGCGCGTGGCTGGCGAGTCTTTAAGGCCAATAAAGTGATTGTGGCCGCTGGCTCCCTGGGCTCCACTGAACTGTTGCTGCGTTGTCGAGATCAATACAAAACGCTACCAAAGTTAAGCCGTAAACTGGGGCATAACTGGAGCAGTAACGGCGACTTTGCCACGGCGGCGTTCTACGATGATCGACAGATTTCACCCACCCGGGGGCCAACCATCACCAGTGCTATCGATTACTTGGATGGATCGGATAACGGTGCCCGTTATTTTGTAGAAGACGGCGGTCTTCCGGATATTCTTGGAAGCTGGCTGGAGCGATTGGGCAAACAGCCTCGCTTTAGTAGCACACGGTTAGGAGCCGCGATGCTCAAGTATGGCGATAGCAGTAACCCCTTTGGGAAAATGATGCCCTGGTTTGGTCAGGCCATGGATGAACCGGGCGGTACTTTTTCCTTGGGGCGGCGTTGGTATTGGCCCTGGAAGCGTGAGCACCTGAAACTGCGTTGGGACTACCGCAAGGCAGAAAAAGCCGTGCAAGGCCTGGCCGATCGCCATTTAGCGCTAACGGCGGCCACTGGCGGTAGCCCGATGGCTCCAGTCACCTGGAGCTGGTTCAAGAATTTGGTTACCCCGCACCCTCTGGGCGGCTGCAATATGGCGGACTCTGTGGAACAGGGGGTGGTGAATCATGCCGGGGAAGTGTTCAATTACCCTGATCTCTATGTGATAGATGGCGCCATGGTGCCGCGGGCACTGGGCTTAAACCCGTCCCGGACCATCGCAGCACTGGCGGAATATTGTGCGGCTCAGATGGACTAAATTCCCAGAGAGGAGTAACGCAGAAGCATGAGTGATGCCCGTTTCCATATCGTGTTTTCCGGGAAGTTGGTCGGCGGCGCCGATTTATCCACGGTGAAGAGTAACCTGGCACGGTTGTTCAAAATGGATAATGCTCGGGTGGAGAGGTTGTTTTCGGCTCAGCCGGTGGTGATCAAGAAAAACACCGATCAGGCTACCGCCATGAAGTTTCGGGCGCTTATGAAGCAAGCGGGCGCTGAATGCGAAATCAGGCCGGTGGCTGTGCAGTCAGCTCCCGAATTGGCAGCAGCACCGGTGCCTTCGTCGGGAATGCCGGCCACATCGGTTGAGTCCTACCGGTCAGCCGGTGAGGCCCGTATCCCAAGTGCGGGCTCAGGCGGCTTGGAGACAGTAGGAACCATTCGTACCGGAGGTACCGGTTTTTCAGGTGCCTTTTCGGTAGCAGATGTGGGGGAAAACTTGAATAACGCGGAACATGCGCCGCCTCCAGCGGCACCGGATGTCAGTCATTTGAGTATGGCGCCGCCAGGGGAAAGGCTGGGGCAGCCAACTGGCGTGGCGCCTCCGGCGCAACCCGACATCCGTCATCTGTCACTCAAAGACAACGAGTGACACGTAATGCCAGGATTCGCCTCGCATTGCGAGGGCGCTAACGTTGCCTGCAAGTTGATGTTGCTCGGGTTCGGGTTCATCTCATTGAGTGGGTCGAGTCGCTTGTGGCGACCTTCTTGTACTGGATCACGCACGTTACGCTTGATTGCATTGATTAGTGATAGAAGGGGGTGGAGCAGGGCAACCGTAGCGAGGGCTGCCGCAGAGGTTAGGCTGACTCGCCGCCTTCATCCGGGCCGTGAAAACACAAAAATAGCTCTTCAATGAGCTCAGGAATGCCCAGAGCCATTTGTCTAACCACCTGAGTGTTCTCCCACAGGGCGTCAAGCGCCTCATCCTCATCAAGCCCAGAAATAAGAATAAACGGTAGCAAGAGATTAGCGATGGTTTCTTCGTCGATTGCGTACCATTGGGACTCCTTCACGAAGACGCCAGTCATAAACCCAGCACACCAGCTGGCCAGATCTTGCCCATCTTCTTCCTGGTAAGGATCAAGCAGGCAAGGCAGATTAATGGTTTCACCACTGAGTAGCTGAGTCACCAGCCGCTGGCGAAGCTGATTGAGCGCAGAGGCCACGTCTTCGGGTACAGGCATTTCTAGCTCATGGGCGTAGTCGATGCTGTCGGCAAACCCGTCGTCATGGGGGCCTGCAGCCAGGGCGCAGAGCATGCCGTGAATTTCCGTCCAGGTGGGGGCGTCGTCGCCCAAGCTGGCGAAATGCTGACGAACCGTGTTTTTTAGGCTTGGATTGGTGATCTCAGACATGCTTTTCTCCCGGTGGGGAGCAAGCATACCGGCAGACGCGTCAGGGCTCCACTGTCCTGTCGCTGTTGCCCGCTATGCCTGAACTTTTTCTGGTGATTAGCTTTGGGTGTTTATTAATGGAGGTCAGTTGGCCAGCTGAATACGGTTTCTGCCCAGGTCCTTAGCCTGATACAGAGCACGGTCGGCCCGCTTAATAAATTCTTCAGCGCTTTCCCCAGGTTGATACGGTGTCAACCCGGCAGAAAATTTGCTGCGCAGATCGCCGGAAAAGGAATAGTGCTGCTGGGCGAAGCGATTACGCAGACGCTCCATTGCAGCCTGGCAAGCCTGGGTGCTTGTATGAGGAAACAAGACCACAAATTCCTCACCGCCATAACGAGCCAGCAGGTCGGATTTGCGTAGCCCCATGGCGGCGAGCTGGGCAAAGCGATGTAGCACGTCATCACCGGCGTGGTGGCCGTAGGTGTCGTTAACTTGTTTGAAATGATCCAAATCGATGATCGCAAGATGAAGCGGGTTGTTCTCCCTGTTCGCACGGGACATCTCTTCTTCTAGCCTTTCCAGAAAGTGACGACGATTGTAAAGGCCAGTTAAGTCATCACGCACGGCAATGGCACTCAGTCGATTGTGGGCTTCGTGTAACCGTCTGCGCTGTTCTCGCACTCTCGATTGCAGATTATGGATATAGCCCCCCATATAGATAAACCAGCCGAGGCCAAGCGCAAGGATGAGCCAGTGGCCAACTAGGTAAGCGAAAATTGCTTGTTGTGGCGCCTCAAACCATTCGTAGATCAACAGACTGGTAAAACAGAGTTGCGTGAAAGCCGCAATCAATAGCATTCGACGCCGATCCAGTGCGAGTACGCCGAAGGTCATGACCATAAAATAGATGCTTAGCATAGCGCCGCGCAATTCCCGGGAATAGTGCAGGATGGCGGTGGTTAACAGGATCCCCGCGGCCATCTGCACAATGGTCAGGCTGGGGTCACGGAACTGTTCGCTGATGCCGGTGCGAATCAGGAGATAGAAGAACACATTGATGATAACAATTAGCGCAAGCAAGGCCAGAGTGGGCGTGTTCGGCTCAAAGGCTGCGAGTTCCACACCAATAAAAGTGCCTGCCCACAATAAGCAATAAGAATAGAACGCCATGAGTTGGCGTTTTAGCCGAATTGCTCGCTCCGGCGCGGCGGTGGATTTCACAGTAAACACAGGCAAAACACCTAAACGAATGGTTGTTATCTTTTAGTGCAACTTTACCGTTTTTATCGGGCTAGGTCACAGACCTGTCATTGTCGATAGTAGACAGCCAATGACAGACTGTTGTTCAACTAACTGTATGTTTGCCGGGATGAGGCCCTCGTATGTCTACACCGCTTTTTGACCTGACATTAACTGAAGAGCAACGCATGACCCGTGAAGGGATGCGCAAGCTGGTTCGAGATTCCCTGTTTCCACAATCGCGTGAAGCAGATGACGCGGCGAAGGCGAATGCTCAACTGCTAAACAGTATCGCGGGTTTTGGTCTGTCGTTGATGCCGATGCCCGAAGCACTGGGTGGCGTGGGCATGCCTCGCTCACCGCTGTCCAACGCTTTGGCGGTAGAAGACCTTGCCCAAGGGGATATTTCCCACACGTTAGCAGCCTTGCAGCCGATGGCGGCAGTGAATGCATTGATAGATTTTGGTAATGAAGACCAGCAAGAACGCTGGTTGCCATCCATGGCTACAGAAAGCTTCACTGGGGCGGCTATCGCATTGACAGAGCCCCGTGCCACTTTTGAGCCATCCTCACCGGTCACCACGGCACAAAGCGCCGATGGACAAGTGGTACTGAACGGTGTGAAAAGCATGGTGCCGTTAGCAGCACAATGTGAGTGGTTTGTGGTGGTAGCGGCGGAAAAGGATGACGTATCTGCTTTTATCGTGCCGAAAACCGCAGCAGGCCTAACAATCGAATCGCAAGCGTATATGGGACTTCGTAGTGCTGAGCTGGCCACGTTGACTTTAGAATCAGTGGTGGTTCCGGAGGCCGATCGCTTGGAGCGCTTTGACCTGAATCGTTTGCTGGGTCTGGCTCGCATTGGCCAATGCGCCTTGGCGGTGGGGTGCTGTCAGGCGGTAATGGAGTACGCCATCCCTTATGTGAATGAGCGTAAGGCATTTGGTGAACCGATTGCCTGGCGCCAGTCTGTGGCCTTTATGGTGGCCAATATGGCGATCGAGATTGAAGGGATGCGGCTGATGATGTTGCGCGCCGCCAGCCGGGCCGAACAGGGGCTGGATTTCCACAAGGAAGCCTATCTTGCGCAGCTATTGTGCATGGAAAAGGCCATGGAAATTGGCACCAACGGTATTCAGCTCTTCGGTGGAGCGGGCTTTGTTCGCGACTACCCACTAGAGATGTGGTACCGGAACTTGCGCAGCATTGCCGTGCTTCACGGCAGCCTGATGGTGTAGGAGAACAGCATGATTAATTTAGAATTGCCCGAGAAGCTTAAACAAACCCAGCAGATGGCCCAGCAACTGGCCAGCGGTGTTTTTCGCCCGATTTCACGCAAATACGACGCCATTGAACACTGCGAGACTCCGGAAGAGCTGAAACCCGTGGCGCAGATGATGGCGGCTATGCCCCGTGGGGGCGGAAAAAAAGGTGGCAGTAGCGAGTCAATTAAGAATGGCATCAACATGATGGGCATTCTAGGTGTTGAGGCCATGTGCTGGGGTGATGTGGGCCTGATGTTGTCCATTCCCGGTTCCGGGTTAGGTAATGCGGCCATTATGGCCGTGGGTACACCGGAGCAGAAAGAGAAGTATGGCAAGCTTTACTGTGCCATGGCGATTACGGAACCTGGCGCTGGTTCCGATTCTGCCGCGGTCGCTACTACAGCGGTGGCAGAGGGTGATGAATGGGTGCTCAACGGTGAGAAGATTTACTGCACCGCTGGCCAGCGGTGCGATGCTATTGTGGTTTGGGCCACGCTGGACAAATCACTTGGCAAGGCCGCGATTAAGTCGTTTATCGTTCCCCGTGATAACCCTGGCGTAGAGCTAGTGCGTGTGGAAGATAAGATGGGCTTACGGGTATCCGATACCGCCGCGTTAGCGTTTAACAATTGCCGGATACCCAAAGACCATATTCTCGGTTCTGCCGAGGTGGGTGATACGGAAGAGGCACGCAAAAAATCCTTCGGCGGGGTGATGCAGACCTTCGATAATACCCGTCCACAAGTGGCCGCCATGGCGTTGGGTGTGGCGCGTGCAGCCCTGGAGATAACTCGCGATATTCTTGAAAAAGAAGGGGTTGCGGCTGATTACTCTAAACAGCCTTACAATTCAACCGCTCGAGAGTTGGAGGTATATCGGTTGGAGGCCGACTTGGAAGCGGCGCGGTTGATGACTCTCAAGGCTGCCTGGATGGCAGACAATGGCCAGCCCAATTCCCGTGAGGCTTCCATGTGTAAAGCCAAAGCCGGACGTATGGGCAACGACGTCACATTAAAGTGCGTGGCGCTATGCGGTGAGCTGGGCTACTCCGAGCGCACCTTGTTGGAAAAACTGGCTCGAGATTCGAAAATCATCGATATCTTCGAGGGCACCCAGCAGATCCAGCAGTTAATTGTGGCAAGGCATCTGCTTGGATTGTCATCGAAAGAACTGAAATAAGCACAATAGAGCGATCAACAAAAAGCGCGGCTAAGCCGCGCTTTTTGTTTTTAAGGCAGGGCAGTAGACTCTCCCTTTGTCTTTAACAAGGTCTTTGGGCAAGGGGAATCGTATGTCTGAGTCGCTGGCTGACAAGGTTGTCTGGATTACTGGGGCCTCTTCGGGCATTGGTGAAGCTTTGGCTCGAGAATACGCCAGGCGTGGCGCTCAGCTGGTGTTGTCCGCCCGCCGGGAAGAAGAGCTGGAACGGGTGCGGGCCGGTTTGGTCAATAGCGAAGCGCATTTGGTGTTGCCTTTGGATTTAGCTAACAGCGACGCCATGGAGGCGGCGGTGGAACAGGTTCGCCAAACCTGTGGCCGGCTTGACCAGGTGGTACACAATGGGGGCATTTCCCAGCGTTCGCTGGTGGCGGATACGGATTTGAGCGTAGATCGCCAAATTATGGAGGTGAATTTTTTCGGCACAGTAGCGTTGACCAAAGCTGTTCTTCCCTGGTTTAAGGCGCAGGGTGGAGGGCGGTTCGTGGTGATTACCTCCCTGGTGGGCGAGCTGCCGACCCCGCTTCGCAGTGCGTACAGTGCTAGCAAACATGCGCTGCATGGTTTTTTCGAATCTCTGCGCGCGGAAGAGTACGATCAGGGTATTCGTGTGACGCTGGTGATGCCGGGTTTTATTCGTACCCAGGTGTCCATTAATGCGCTCACCGGCGATGGCAGCCGCCAGGGCACCATGGATGACGCCCAGCAGACCGCCATGGCCCCGGAAGAATGCGCCAAACGGCTGGTCGAAGCCGTGCAGCGTGGCCGTGATCAGGTTATTATCGCCGGCCGCGAAGGGGCGGGCATATACTTGAAGCGCTGGGCTCCCTCGCTGTACCGCCGACTGATCCGCAAAATGAAGGTCACCTGATGTCAGACAACGCTGATACCAAAAAACGCACCCGCCTGAACAAACTGCAAAAGAAACTGCGCAGAGAAACGGGCCGTGCCATTGCTGATTTCAATATGATCAGCGAGGGCGACAAGGTAATGGTGTGTTTGTCCGGCGGTAAGGATTCTTACACTATGTTGGAGATTCTACGGAACCTTCAGCACTCTGCCCCGGTGAATTTCGAACTGGTGGCAGTAAACATGGACCAGAAACAGCCCGGTTTCCCAGAGCACATCCTCCCTGAGTATCTGGAAAAGGAAGGCGTGGCATACCACATTCTGGAGAAAGACACCTATTCCATCGTCAAAGAAAAGGTGCCAGAAGGAAAAACTACCTGCGGCCTGTGTTCACGCCTGCGCCGGGGCAGCCTCTACGGGTTTGCCGAGGAAATAGGTGCCAATAAAATTGCGCTTGGTCACCATCGCGATGACATCGTCGAAACCTTGTTTCTGAACATGTTCTATGGCGGCAAAATGAAAGCCATGCCCCCCAAACTGCGCAGCGATGACAGCCGTAATGTGGTGATTCGCCCGCTGGCGTATTGCCGCGAGAAAGACATCATCGAGTTCTCGGCCTTGAAGGAATACCCGATCATTCCCTGCAATTTATGTGGCTCCCAGAAGAACTTGCAGCGGCAAGTGATTAAGGAGATGTTGCAGCAATGGGACAAGCAGCAGCCGGGACGGATTGAAAATATCTTTGCCGCAGTGCAAAACATCGCCCCTTCACAGCTGGCGGATACCCGCCTGTTTGACTTCGAAAACCTTGAGCAAGGGCAGCAGCAGGGCGGTGATCAAGCCCATCGTCTCGATGTGGTTAATCTGTTCGGGTGATCAAAAAATAACAAAACAGACTTTGTTTACCACTAAACATGATTCACGGCGCCGTTTCCGGTAAAATGCGGTCGCCTTATTTCGGGGCGCCCGCCTTTATGCGCCTTGAACCGTTCCCCCGGGCTTTCGCGATGATCCACACGGTAGCGCGCTGACGTAGACCTGTTGCCGGATTCTCTCTGAACGTCCCGATTAATCAAGATTCTCTCGACCAGAAGGGTAGGAGCACCATGACCGATCGTATTCAGAAGGGTGGCCTTGAAATCGCCGCCGAACTCCATGATCTGGTAGTCAATGAGATTGCGCCGGGTACCGGCGTCGACCCGGAGCACTTCTGGGCCGAGCTGGAAAGCATCCTTAATGACCTAGCCCCCAAAAACAAAGCGCTACTGGCCAAACGTGACGACCTGCAGAAGCAGATCGACGCTTGGCACAAGGCCCGCGTGGGGCAGGCCATCGACATGGCTGAGTACAAGCAGTTCCTAACCGAAATTGGTTACCTGCTACCCGAGGGCGAAGACTTTAACATCACCACCGAAAACGTGGATGCGGAAATTGCCACCATTGCTGGCCCGCAGCTGGTTGTGCCGGTGAAGAATGCACGCTTTGCCTTGAATGCGGCGAATGCTCGGTGGGGTAGCTTATACGATGCCCTGTACGGCACCGATGTGATTTCCGACGAGGGGGGTGCCGAGAAAGGTGGCGCTTACAACCCGAAGCGCGGCGCCAAGGTGATTGCCTGGGCCCGTGACTTTTTGGATAACTACTTCCCGCTGGCCAGTGGCTCCCACAAAGACAGCACTGGCTACGCCATTGAAGACGGCAAGCTGGTTGTGTCTCTGGGCGAAGAGAAGACCGGCCTTAAAGACGCATCTCAGCTTCAGGGTTTCCTGGGCGATGCCGCAGCCCCCACTGGGGTGCTGGTGAAGCACAACAATCTGCATGCGGAAATTCAGTTCGACGCCAGCCACCCGATTGGTGCTGACGACGCGGCCAACATGAAAGATGTGCTGCTGGAGTCTGCCATCACCACCATCCAGGATTGCGAAGACTCTGTCGCCGCTGTGGATGCGGAAGACAAAGTTGAGGTTTACCGCAACTGGGCTGGCCTGATGAAAGGCGATTTGGAAGAGAGCTTCCAGAAAGGCGGCAAGACGATGACCCGTTCCATGAATGCGGATCGTGAGTACACCGCGCTGGACGGTTCCTCCCTGACCCTGCACGGTCGTTCGTTGCTGCTGGTGCGTAACGTGGGTCACCTGATGACCAACCCGGCCATTCTGCACAACGGTGAAGAAACGCCTGAAGGGATTATGGATGGCATGGTCACTGTACTGGCCGCCATGCACGACCTGAAAAAAATCAACAAGCTGAGTAACAGCCGCACCGGTTCGGTCTACATTGTGAAGCCGAAAATGCACGGCCCGGAAGAAGTGGCCTTTGCGGTTGAGCTATTTGAGCGCATAGAAAAAGCATTAGGTTTGGCCGCTAACACATTGAAAATTGGCATTATGGACGAAGAGCGCCGCACTACTGTGAACCTGAAGGAGTGTATCCGTCAGGCCAAGGATCGCGTTATCTTCATCAACACAGGCTTCCTCGATCGCACCGGTGACGAAATGCACACCTCCATGGAAGCGGGCCCCATGGCACCTAAAGGTGAGATGAAAACCCTGCCGTGGATTAGCGCCTACGAAGACTGGAACGTGGACATTGGCCTGGAATGCGGCCTGAAAGGTCACGCCCAGATCGGTAAAGGCATGTGGGCCATGCCCGATGAAATGGCACAGATGATGGCCAACAAGGCGGGTCACCCGAAAGCGGGCGCCAACTGTGCCTGGGTGCCGTCACCCACTGCCGCCACCCTGCACGTAACCCACTACCATGAGATCAACGTGGCCGAGGTTCAGGAAAAGCTGGCCGGCCGTGCCCGCGCTTCTCTGGACGACATCCTCACCATTCCACTACTGACCCGTGAGCTGAGCGCTGAAGAAATCCAGCAGGAGCTGGATAACAACGCGCAAGGCATGCTCGGCTACGTGGTTCGCTGGATCGATAGCGGTGTGGGCTGCTCCAAGGTACCCGACATCAATGATGTGGGCCTCATGGAAGACCGTGCAACCCTGCGGATTTCCAGCCAGCATGTCGCTAACTGGCTGCACCACGGTATCTGCAGTAAAGAACAGGTACTGGAAACCATGAAGCGGATGGCGGAAGTGGTAGATCGTCAGAATGCCAATGATCCCGACTATGTGCCCATGGCCAAGGACTTCGACGGCTCCGTTGCCTTCCAGGCAGCCTGTGAGTTGGTATTTGAAGGCTGCGCTCAACCAAGCGGCTACACCGAACCGGTTCTGCACCGTCGTCGCCGTGAACTGAAAGCGAAGTAACGCTTTCAGCACACAAAAAAGCCCCGCGAGTCGGGGCTTTTTTGTGTGTAAGCCTCAAGCCAGATGATGATTGCCGTGCCGGCGGCTGGTGCTGAAAATTAAAAATCAGCAAGCGGCCAACTAAAATCCGTCCCCTTATCCATGTCCTTGCAGCGTGCGACTACTCTTTCTCCACCATCACCTCTAACGGCAAGGTCAAGCTTTGCTGCCGACCCTGATAGCTTCCAATGCTCTGGTCGGTTCCGCTTTGAGTCATGTTAATGCTCCCCATGGGCTGCCAACGCCCGAGGGTAACCCGCAGGGTCGTGGCGCTGTGTTTGGTGCGCGCGGTGTTGTGACGAGTGGGCTGGTCAAAGCGCTGGCTGATTTGCAGGACCACGCTGCCGTCCGTGCCCAACTGGGGCAGTACCTGAATGCCCTGATCGAGCTGCACAAGCTGGGGTCCGTAATAACTGCCGCTGAGCGCCACAAGCGAGCCTTGGCTGATGTAGGCGGGGTAACCATTGAGAGTGCGGATTTGGTAGTGATCTTCACGTTGTTGTTGCTGGTTCTGCTGGTCGATGCGCACCTCGCCCTTGATAATCGGCGCTTGGCCCGATTCGATGCGGCCCCGTACGTCAGTATCAATGCGGGCTTGTTGGCGGGCAGCGCTATGCTGGCGACGCAGATGCACGATCAGCGTTGACGGGGCAGTCTCCAGCCTGCCCAGTACGCTTTGCAGTTCCTGCATGTTGGCCTCACTGGTACGCACAATCAGTTTGCCCCGGTAGGCCCGTACGCTGCCGCCGACCGGCAGTAGTGGTTCAATCACCGGCACCAGGGCCGGTGCGTCAGGGCGCTCCAGCACATGGATGGTCATGCCTTCAGCGGTGCACGGGACGGGAAAGGTGAGCATGATGACGAGCAGGCTGAGGCACAGGCGCATGGCGTCCTTCGGGGTTTCAAGGTTGGTCGTGCTGCTTTTACAGTAACAGTAGCGCCGCTAGGCACCGCTTGTCACTTACTGCGCAAATTCCACCAAGGGCTGGCACTGACGGCTCTTATCCCTACAATGTGCCTCCCCCAAGTCGCTTTGATGGTTAGAAACGCCATGTTTGCCAATAGCCGTGCGGTTAGCTCGAATCAGACGGGCATTCACGAGGATCTGGAGAAAGTGGTGCGCCGGCATCTGGCCTCGGTTTGGCGAGCGCCCATTGCAGACCATGACCACGCGTCGTTCGAGCAGGTTGTCACATGGCGCAATGAAAACGGTTTGGAGCGTCCGCTGATGGTGGACTCGGGTTGTGGAACCGGGCGCTCGTCAGTGCTATTGGCGCAGGCGAACCCCGAGGCGCTAGTGATCGCGGTAGACCAGTCCGCTAACCGTTTGGAGCGCGGTGGTCGTCGCTGGCTGCAGCCCCCGAAAAATCTGTTGTTAGTCCGTGCCGATTGCACCGGGCTGTGGCGACTAATGCAACAGCAGGGCTGGTTGCTTGACCGACATCAGATTCTCTATCCGAACCCGTGGCCGAAAAGTGCACACCTGAAGCGGCGCTGGCACGGCCACCCGGTGTGGCCAACCGTGCTGGCTCTAGGGGGAGAGTTGGAGCTGCGTAGTAACTGGCCGCTTTATCTTCAGGAAGTGCAGGCGGCACTGGCCATAAGCGGCATTGAGGCAGTATTGAGTCCGCTGACGACAGAGGCGCCGGCGGCCACGGATTTCGAAGAAAAATATCAAGCCAGCGGGCAAACCGTATGGCAGCTGATCGCAAGCCTTGCAAGGCAATGAAATATGGCCGGGTTATGCCGCTGGGAGGCTCATTCGACCTAAAGTGGTTTTGCCAATAGGCCCTTGCGCTATTAGCCGTAGCCGTAGCCGTAATTCGACCTCAGATTCAAAGTCGCAGTTCGCGCAACTCGGTTGATGCCCTACCGCGCGCCCAATGTTCAAGGAACTGTTGCGCCAAGCGCGGCGCTTGCGGTAGCCGATGGCCACACAGGTCCAGTCGAGCGGGGCGAGGCCAGCCACTGGCTTCGAACAGGCTGCTGTTATCGCCGATGGCAAAGCATTGCTGGGCATCATTATCGTCAGGCTGGGTTTGCCGCAGGGTGATGCGCGAAGGTAAGCGGCGGGACAGGTGAACCAAGCGGTGGCCGTTACGTACGGCATTTTCTATGCTGTCGAAAAGAATACGGATATCCGCCCGGGCATTGCTCAAGGCCAGAACCTTGACGGCATCGCACACAGCTGCATTGCCAGTGAGTCCATCCAGTGTCGGCACTCGAAGCCAGAGACGACGACGGCTGGCGCTGATCAGTGAGGCCAGCGCCAAGCTGGCGTTACTGCGGGCAGGGTGGTGCAGGGTGTCGTCGTCACCGATGACCAAGTGCATGGCTTAGAGCAGGGGTTTGAACATTTGCCGGTGGGGAATGTTGGCATCCATGAAAATGCCTCCAGACACCGAAAAGCCAGCCGCTTCGTAAAAGCTGGTGGCGTGGGTTTGGGCGTGTAGAAAGATTTCTTTCATGCCGTTGGCTCGTGCCGTTTCTTCTGCAGCGACCAGCAGTGAACTGCCAACACCGTAGTTGCGCTGCTCGGAGAGTACGCACAAACGGCTGATCTGCCCGGTGGGCAGCAAGCGAATACAGCCCACAGGCTGTTGCTCGGCGTCCAAGGCCAGAAAGTGAATGGCGGCGGCGTCTTCGCCATCCCATTCCAGTTCTTCCGGTACGTGTTGTTCCTTGATAAATACGGCTTGGCGGAGACCACGCAGCGCGGCTTCGTGTTTGTCCCAACGGGTTTCGATAATGCTGATAGCCATAGGGGTCTCGTTATAGTGGGGAAAAGTGGCCCTGTTCAATCCATTCATGAAGCAGTTCTCTCGCGGTGGGCGTCATAACGGCGTCCAACTCGCGTTTCTGGTAGCGTCTTTTACTGGCCAGTAGCTGCACCAGCGGTTGTTGTTGTTCTGTTAGTGTATGAGCCTCTCCGTTTAGCCAAGCAAGTTTGCCCTGCATGAGCAGGCGCACACTGCCGTGGCGCACCAAAGATACGTCACTATCGCGTTCGCGGATATGGTGTTCATCTACCGCAAATTCAAGGCCCTCTAATCGAGGGGTGGAGAGCCAACGATAAATGGCTCGCTCGATAGCCTCGGGGTGCAGAAGGTCCAAAGCTCCACGCACCAGCTGCTGCCGATCTGTGTCGGCCAAGATTGAGGGATCAGTAGTGATTCCTCGGTCCGGGTCAGTAAAGAGTTTGCTGTCGGATTCGGCTAGGCATTCACCGGCGATCTCTGCCATCAGCATTTGGTAATCCGGAGCGCGAAAGCCCACCGACCATGTAATGCAGTCGCTGTCTTCGGCGACCCCGTGATGGGCCACCCCGGGTGGCAGGTAAAGCACATCGCCGGGTTGCGCAATAAACTCTTCACGAACGGGCATTTGCGCCAGCAATTTCAGCTCGTCGGTAGCCTGGCGAGGGCTGCTTTCGTCGCACACGTCGCCGATCTGCCAGCGACGACTGCCGCTTGCCTGGATCAGGAAAACATCATAACGATCAAAATGCGGGCCAACGCTGCCGCCTTTGGCCGCGTAGCTAATCATGATGTCTTCCACCCGCCAGTTTGGCAGAAACGCGAAATCGTCCAGTAGCAGCGAGGTTTCAGTGAGAAAGTGATCCACAGACTGAACGAGCAGTGTCCAATTTTTCTCACCGAGGGTCTCGAAAACATTGTCGTCGAGGGGGCTTTGCAGTACCGACCAAGGGCCGTTGCCTGCACCAGTTATGACCCGGGCTTCGACTGACTCTTCCAAGGCAAGTCCGGCCAAGGTGTTTGCATCCGGCTGATCCAGGCCGCTGGCAGCACCGGGCATGAATAAAGGACGTTTCTGCCAGTGCTCACGCAAAAACGCTGCCGGGGTAAGCGGCAGCGTAAAGGAGGGCAGTTGCGCTGTGGCCGGCATTAGATGCTACGCGCTTGCTGGGCAGCATTGCCCACATAGGTGGCCGGGGTCATGGCTAGCAACAGCTCCTTGGCCTCGTCGGGAATGGCCAGCTCATTAATGAAGGCTGTCAGCGTCTCTTGGTTGATGCCATCCTTGCCGCGGGTTAGCGCCTTGAGTTTTTCGTAGGGCTTCTCGATGCCGTAACGACGCATGACGGTCTGGATAGGCTCTGCTAGAACTTCCCAGGCAGCGTCTAGATCCTCGTCCAGGCGAGCCGGGTTAACCTCCAGTTTGCCAATCCCTTTTAGGCTTGCCTCATAGGCAATCACACTGTGCGCCAAGCCTACGCCAACGTTACGCAGTACGGTGGAGTCGGTCAGGTCGCGCTGCCAGCGGGACATGGGCAATTTGGCGGCTAAATGGTCCATGATGGCGTTGGCCAAGCCCAGGTTGCCCTCGGAGTTCTCGAAGTCGATAGGGTTAACCTTATGCGGCATGGTGGAGGAGCCGACTTCACCTTCCACTGTGCGTTGCTTGAAGTAGCCTAAGGAAATGTAGCCCCACACATCACGGTCGAAGTCCAGCAGAATGGTATTGAAACGCATCAGGGCGTGGAAAAATTCGGCAACGCAGTCGTGGGGTTCGATCTGGGTGGTAAAGGGATTGAAAGTAAGCCCCAGGGCTTCCACAAAGCGACGTGCAAAAGCCTCCCAGTCCACGTCTGGGTAGGCGGACAGGTGAGCATTATAGTTGCCCACGGCGCCGTTGATCTTGCCGAGCAATTCGACGCCAGCAAATTGGTCACGCTGGCGTTGCAGCCGGGCAACCACGTTAGCCATTTCCTTGCCTACGGTGGTAGGGGAAGCTGACTGGCCATGGGTGCGAGATAGCATCGGCTGATCTGCTTGGGCGTGGGCCTGTTTGCGGATAGCGCTAATCACTTGATCCATTTTCGGCAACAGGATTTCACGGGCTTCGCGCAGCATCAGGGAATAAGACAGGTTGTTGATGTCTTCACTGGTGCAGGCGAAGTGCACGAATTCACTCATATTGGCCAGCTCATCGTGCTCGGCCATCTTTTCTTTGATGAAGTACTCTACCGCTTTCACATCATGGTTGGTGGTGGCTTCGATGGCCTTGATGCGCTCGGCATGTTGAGGCTCGAAATCTCGAGTGATACCACGCAGGTTCCAGGCCGCTTGGCCGCTCATCAGGGGAACTTCAGGGATGTTCTTATCGTGGGCCAGCTGTTCCAGCCAGCTGACTTCCACATGGACGCGGAAGCGAATCAGGCCGTATTCACTGGTGGTATTGCGCAGTGCATCGACTTTGCTGGCGTAACGACCGTCTACCGGTGAAATGGCAGTCAAAGAGGTAAGGCTGGACATGTCAGGCTCCCGATTTTCGTCGAAATAGGTACGTACACGTAGAATCCAAAGGCGGCGCAATCATACAGCAAAATTGCGCAAACTGCGCCGTTACGACGATGAGCCGACAATGTTGCTATTATTTACTTTAAAATATTATCGCAAGCCATTGATATCAATTGATTCAATGACGCTAATAAGGCGCTTTCTTTGAAACAGTAAGTGCCAGCGTCGCCCGCCCAGCTGGTGCCAGAGGAAGGCGGCACGCACTCCGGCCAGAAACAGCGCGCGGATGCGTGCGGCCTTGTTGTCGTCTTGCAGGTGGGCCGGCTCGCCCTTTACCTGAATGCGAAACCGGAAAGTACCTAAGGTATCTAGATAAATACCGGCAATTCTGTGGCAAAAGGCATCATCTGAAAATCGATCAAAGTGGGCCTGTTGACCACTCAACGCCAGTAATCGATTACGCAGGATGCTTACGGTGTCTTCATTGTTGCGCAATTTGCCTGCCAGGTGCAGCAGAGCAAGGCCATAGTTGAGCGGCCGCAGATTGGCGCCACGAGAATCCTTACTCAGGCTCCGGCTAAGCAAGCTAACGCCTTCACGAAGCAGGCCTGGCTGGCTGTAAACGCCATCGAAGTTATCCGCATCCAGCTCCATGACGCCAGCAATTAGCGCTTCAAAGGCCTGTGAGTCACAATCACCACGCTGGGCCACATCATCGGCAAGTTGGGCTGCTTCGAACACGGCGGCCAGGGCCAGCAGCTGCTGTTGTTCTGGCGAAAAACGTTCGCTCATGCCGTTTCCTCAATCACCGCGCCGCCCAAACAGACTGGGCCATCGTAGAACACCACGGATTGCCCAGGCGTGACGGCGCGTTGTGGTTCATCGAATGTCACGGTTACGCGGCCTTCGCCGGCATCGCTAACGGTGCAGCCCTGATCGGGCTGGCGGTAGCGGGTTTTGGCGGTGAGCCGGGCCGGCAAGGCCGGCGCTTCCAGTGCGACCCACTGCATTGGCGCACTGTTGAGTACGCGGCTGTAAAGCAGAGGGTGGTCGGTACCTTGTACAGCGATCAATACGTTACGTTCCAGGTCTTTCTTGGCCACATACCAAGGGGCTTCACTGGCGCTGGCCAGCCCACCGATGCCGAGCCCCTGACGCTGGCCCAGCGTGTAATACATCAGGCCGTCATGCTGACCAATCACGTTGCCATGATCGTCTTCAATGGAGCCTGGCTGGGCGGGTAGATACTGCTCCAGGAAATCCTTGAATCGGCGCTCACCGATAAAGCAGATGCCGGTGGAGTCTTTCTTTTTGTGATTATCAAAGCCTTTTTGCTCTGCGATTCGCCGTACTTCAGGTTTTTCCAGGTCGCCTAGCGGGAACAGGGTGCGGTCAAATTTCTGATAATCCACGGCATGCAGGAAGTAAGTCTGATCCTTGTTGGTGTCTACGGCGCGCAGCAGTTTTGCTTTGCCAGTATGGCTTACCTGTGAGTAATGGCCGGTGGCAATGTAATCGGCGCCTAAGGTGATAGCGTGATCCAGAAACGCTTGAAACTTAATTTCCTTGTTGCAGAGGATATCCGGATTAGGCGTGCGCCCAGCCTTATATTCGGCCAGAAAGTGAGCGAACACTCGATCCCAGTATTGCTCTGCGAAGTTGGCAGTATGCAGCTCGATACCCAGTACGCCTGCCACTTGCATGGCGTCGAGTAGGTCTTCGCGTGCGGTGCAGTAATCGGTGCCGTCGTCCTCATTCCAGTTCTTCATGAACAGACCTTCCACCTGATAACCCGCATCGATCAGGCGGGCGGCGGCTACGGAGGAATCCACACCGCCGGACATACCGACGATGACACGGGTGTCTTGGGGAGCCTTAGTCATGGCGAATCATCCTCTCTGCAGAGGCCAGGGGTGCTGATAAATGCTGTCCAGGGGCAATCGGCGGCCGGACAGGTAATCATCCAGGCATTTTTCCACCAGCGCACTGCGATGTTGGTGGCGGCGAGCACGGAACTCATCCGGGCTCAACCACTCGGCTTCCAGAATACCGGTATCGAGTTTCTGTTTCGGGTCGTGGCTGATTGGACGTGCCACGAAGCAGGTGCGGTAATACACGCCGGCTCCCTTGTGCGGCTGAAAGATATACCAGCCGAGCAGGTCGGTGATTTCTACCTGCCACGCGCTTTCTTCCAGCGTCTCACGGTATGCGGCTTGCATTAGGTTCTCACCGAATTCCACATGACCAGCGGGCTGGTTCAGTACTTCCTCGCCCTTGCTCATTTCACGGACAAACAGGAAGCGGCCATCTTGTTCGACTACGCAGGCCACAGTAATGTGCGGCTCAAAGCTGTTCATAGCGTATCCTACCGGGGAAGCGCCGACGGCCCAGGCGGGCTGATGACGGTACTTCATTCAATTCTGGAAAGGCGAGAATGGTAGCGCAGCGGCGCCACAGACAACAGGGCGGAGACACCTCTGAGCATGACTGAACAACGATTTACCCACCTGGACGACAGTGGTCGGGCCCAGATGGTCGATGTGACCGATAAGGATATCACCCAGCGTGCGGCCACCGCGCAAGCGCGGGTGCGGATGCAGCCGAGCACCCTGCAAATGATCTTGGCTGGCGAGCACCCCAAGGGTGATGTGCTTGCTACCGCACGGATTGCGGGCATTCAGGCAGCCAAAAAAACCTGGGACTTGATTCCACTGTGCCACCCGCTGTTACTGACTGGGATCACGGTCACCATTGAGCCAGAGGCCGACGATGCGCTGTGTGTACAGGCGACCTGTAAGCTTAAAGGTACTACCGGCGTGGAAATGGAGGCGCTAACGGCTGCGTCCGTTGCTTGCCTCACGCTGTATGACATGTGTAAGGCGGTGGATCGCTGCATGGTGATTGAATCTGTGTGCCTGCTGGAAAAATCCGGTGGTCGTAGCGGGACGTTCCGGAGGGAAAGATAAAATGATTGAAATTCGTTTCTTTGCCGCTCTGCGTGAGCGGGTCGGCTGTGACAGCCTGACGGTCACTGCGCCGCAAGGCACCGACACGGTGACGGCGCTGGTGGCGTGGCTGGAAGAAGACAATCCGGCGGTAGCCCGGGCGCTGGAGGCTACACCCCATTACATGGTGGCGGTGAATGAGGTGCTGAGCCAAGAACAGACAGCCATCCGTGATGGCGATGTAGTGGCCCTGTTTCCTCCGGTGACCGGAGGGTGAAGGTTTGGGTGGCAGTAACCGGCGCGGCACTTGAGCCGGCGGCACCGACAGACTGGTTGCGCGATCAAGGCCTTAGCGGCGCCGTGGTGCAATTCAACGGACAGGTGCGCGATGAGCAGGGCAGAGTGGAAGCGCTTCACTTAGAGCATTATCCAGGCATGACAGAAACGGTGTTGCGCACCATTGTTGAGCGTGCGGCAGACAAATGGCAACTTAATGGTGTTTGGGTGGTGCACAGAATTGGCACCATGGCGGTGGCTGAAGACATTGTGCAGGTAGCGGTCAGCGCCTCCCATCGCCAGGATGCGTTTGCAGCCTGCGCCTTTATCATGGACCTGCTAAAAACCCGGGCGCCATTCTGGAAGAAAGAACTTATTAACGGCCATTGGGTTTGGGTCCAGGCCCGCCAGAGCGATGCCGAGGCCGCCGATGCTTGGCTGTAGCGGGCTTTGGGGCGTGAACCATCATAGAACGGGACTCCCCTGGCGCCAAATCGGCAAGAGACCAATCACCGATTTGCCAGCGAATCAAGCGAAGGGTGGGGTGGCCGATGGCTGCGGTCATTCGCCGCACCTGACGATTGCGACCTTCGTCTATAGTGAGACTGAGCCAGCTATCCGGTACTGTTTTACGCGACCGGACAGGAGGCGTGCGCGGCCACAAGCAGGGATCATCGATTAAGCTAACCTTGGCTGGCCGGGTAGGCCCATCCTTGAGACGAATGCCTTGGCGTAGTTTTTGCAGTTCCTGTGGCCCGGGCTGGCCCTCCACCTGAACCAAATAGGTTTTGGGAAGCTTGAACCGTGGATCACTGATGCGTGCCTGAAGCGCACCGTCATCGGTCAGCAACAACAGGCCTTCAGAATCCCAGTCCAGTCGGCCGGCCGGATACACTCCCGGTACGCAGACAAACTCGCGCAACGTTCGGCGGCCTTGATCGTCGCTGAACTGTGACAGGACCCGGAAGGGTTTGTTAAGTAATATCAATTGTGCCATAGGCTGTGAGCGTCAATGACCTAAACAGAAGTTGTTACAGGCATAGTTACTGCCGCTTGTCCTAACAAGGCTAAACGGTCAGTGCTATACTCGCCAGCCTATGCAAAATACAGTTTTATTCGGAGGGAACACTGTTGTTTCCTGCCCGCTGATCTGACGGTCAAAAGCCGACTGAAATCAGGCGGAAAGCTCTACCAATACAATTGGGACCTTGTAAATCTATGACCACGCCTAAAATTATTTATACCATGACCGATGAGGCGCCAGCGCTGGCGACCTATTCCTTTTTGCCCATTATCGAGAAATTCACTTCTATCGCTGGTATTGAAGTAGAAAGCAGTGATATCTCCCTCGCAACGCGCATTTTAGCCAGTTTCCCTGAATATTTGTCAGAACAGCAGAAGGTAAAGGATACACTATCTGAACTGAGTGACCTGACCCAGGATCCTGAGGCCAACATTATCAAGCTGCCAAATATCAGCGCCTCCATTCCACAGCTTAGAGAAGCTATCGCTGAATTGAACGAGCATGGCTACGCGGTGCCGGAATATCCTGATGAGCCTCAAAATGAGAAAGAGAAAGATATTCAGGCTAGGTACACCAAAATTCTGGGTTCCGCAGTAAACCCTGTACTTCGTGAAGGCAATTCTGACCGTCGCGCGCCGATTGCGGTAAAAAATTACGCTCGCAAGAACCCGCATAGCATGGGGTATTGGAGTCCTGCTTCACGCACCCATGTTGCACATATGCGCGGGGGCGATTTCTTTTCCCATGAGACCTCGTGCACTATCGACAAGGCCTGCAAGGTACGCATTGAATTTGAGGATTCAAACGGTAATATCACCGTGAAGAAGCCGGATTTGGCGCTCCTCGATGGCGAAGTCATTGATGCCATGTATATGAGCAAAAAAGCACTCTGTGCTTTTTTTGACGAGCAAATCGAAGACGCGAAGAACACGGGGATGTTGTTTTCCCTGCACGTGAAAGCGACCATGATGAAGGTGTCACACCCTATCGTGTTTGGTCATGCTGTGCGTTGTTTCTACCGGGAGTTGTTCGAGAAACACGGTGAGATTCTCGAGAAAATCGGCGCCAACCCTAATAATGGCCTGAGCAACATCTATCAGAAAATTGAAGAGTTGCCGATTTCCCAGCGTTTGGAAATTGAATCCACAATTCGGGCCTGCTATTTGCACCGTCCGGAGTTGGCCATGGTTGATTCAGACCGTGGTATTTCTAATCTTCACGTTCCTTCAGACGTTATTGTGGATGCCTCTATGCCGGCGATGATTCGCCAGGGCGGCAAAATGTACGGTGCTGATGGCAAGCTGAAAGATACCAAAGCGGTGATCCCTGAAAGTACCTACGCGACTATTTATCAAGAAGTAATTAATTTCTGCAAAACCCACGGCGCCTTTGATCCGGTTACCTGTGGCTCCGTGCCTAATGTTGGTTTGATGGCGCAGAAAGCAGAAGAGTACGGCTCTCACGATAAAACGTTCGAAGCCACCGCAGACGGCTCCATGCGTATCGTTCGAGAGGACGGTGAGGTGTTGCTAACCCATAAAGTGGAACAGGGTGATATCTGGCGTATGTGCCAGGCAAAAGACCTGCCAATTCGGGACTGGGTCAAGCTAGCGGTGGTACGTGCACGGCTGAGCAATACCCCGGCCATTTTCTGGTTGGATAAAGAACGGGCCCATGATGCACAGCTGATTCTTAAGGTTAAGGAATACCTGAAAGACCACGATACCGAGGGTCTTGATATCCGGATCATGTCTCCGGTACAGGCTATCCGCTATACCATGGAGCGAATGATCCGTGGCAAGGATACCATTTCAGTAACAGGTAACGTGCTACGTGACTATTTGACGGACTTGTTCCCCATTCTGGAGCTGGGGACTAGTGCCAAGATGTTGTCCATTGTGCCGTTAATGGCGGGGGGCGGCCTCTATGAAACCGGAGCCGGCGGTTCCGCTCCCAAGCATGTACAGCAATTCTTGGAAGAAAATCACCTGCGTTGGGATTCACTGGGTGAATTTCTTGCCCTGTCGGTATCTATTCAAGAGCTCGGCGAAAAATATGGCAACAAAAAAGCCAAGGTGATTGCTGCGGCTCTGGATAAAGCTAATGAGCAGTATCTTGAGCAGAACAAGTCACCCTCACGTAAAGTTGGCCAGCCGGATAATCGGGTAAGTCATTTTTATGTGGCCATGTACTGGGCTCAGGCCTTAGCGGCTCAAGACGATGATGCTGAGTTGAAAGAAAAATTCACAGAAATCGCCTCTTCCCTTAGCCAGAACGAAGAGAAAATCGTTAAAGAAATGGTAGCAGTACAAGGTTCTCCTATTGATATCGGCGGGTACTATAACCCTGATTTCAATAAAGCCTCGCAAGCCATGCGTCCCAGCGGGACCTTTAACCAGATTCTCGAAAAGCTGTAAGGTAAAGCAAGACAGGTCGGCCTGGATCAAACAGGTCGGCTTGTGGCCCGGTGGTAATGCAGAGTAAGCCGACAGCCTGGGGATGAATCTGGCGCTACGGTTCAATTGCTGTGTCTACGGTGCCAGAGGCGCTATTAATAGCCTTTATTATCGGGTGTCTTGCTACCGATCCTATCATTACTTCTCAACGTCTCTCACTCACCCTTTGCCCTTTGCCCTATGGCCCACAAGACTGGCTAGGATATGGCGTGGCTGGATTTTATGCCGTCGACCCATGTTGACGACGGGCATGAGGCGCAGCGCGGTTGTGTCTATTGGCGTCTGCCTTCATCCTTTGGGGCAATGAGATACTCGAAAGAAGCGCCTTATTTCGTTTTATGCAGAGGGAGAAGTATAGATGGGATACCAAAAGATTACGGTTCCGGCAGACGGTGACAAAATCACGGTTAACGCGGACCTGTCCCTGAATGTTCCCAATCATCCGATCATTCCTTATATCGAAGGTGATGGTATTGGTGTTGATATTTCACCCGTAATGATCAAGGTGGTTAACGCCGCAATTGAAAAAGCTTACGGGACAAAGCGTGGCATTACGTGGATGGAAGTTTATGCCGGGGAAAAAGCCACGGTGGTATACGGATCAGATGTTTGGCTACCCGAAGAAACGCTGGAAGCTCTTAGAGAGTTCGCTGTGGGAATCAAAGGGCCGTTGACCACCCCAGTGGGCGGCGGCATTCGCTCTCTCAATGTATCCCTGCGTCAGGAGTTGGATCTTTACACTTGTATGCGCCCGGTGCGCTATTTTGAAGGCGTTCCTAGCCCGGTGACCCACCCCGAGCTCACTGACATGATTATCTTCCGTGAGAACTCTGAAGATATCTACGCAGGGATTGAATGGGCAGCGGATAGCCCGGAAGCGACTAAATTAATCCGTTTTTTACGCGAAGAGATGGGCGTTACCCAAATCCGTTTTCCGGAAGGCTGCGGTATTGGTATCAAGCCAGTATCCCGCGAGGGGACCCAGCGCTTGGTGCGCAAAGCGATTCAGTACGCTATTGATAATGATAAAGATTCCGTCACCTTGGTGCACAAAGGCAACATCATGAAGTATACGGAGGGGGCCTTTAAGGATTGGGGCTACCAGCTTGCCGGTGAACGGTTTGGCGCGCAATTGCTTGACGGTGGCCCCTGGATGACCATGAAGAATCCGCGTACTGGCAAGGAAATCATCATCAAAGATGTAATTGCAGATGCCTTCCTGCAACAGATATTGATGCGCCCGGCGGATTACAGCGTAATCGCAACGCTGAACCTGAACGGCGATTACATTTCTGATGCTCTGGCGGCGGAAGTCGGTGGAATCGGTATTGCGCCGGGTGCCAACATCGGTGGCTCCGTGTCCCTGTTCGAGGCCACTCATGGCACCGCGCCCAAATACGCGGGTCAAGATAAGGTGAACCCGGGCTCGCTCATTCTATCTGCGGAAATGATGTTGCGTCACATGGGCTGGAATGATGCAGCTGACCTAATTATTAATGGTGTGGAAGGGGCAATTGCCGCCAAGACAGTAACCTATGACTTTGAGCGGTTGATGCCGGATGCAACATTGTTACGGTGTTCAGAGTTTGGGGATGCGGTGATTGAACATATGGGCGCCTGAGGCGCCCATATGCATTAATACGAATTCACCCAGCCTGCAGCGCAGCGTCAGGAAGGCGTCGTCTGATCTTCAGTGGCCCCTTCCTCATTGCTGGCCTCTTCGTCGGTGCGCAAGTTAATCGCGTGGTAGCCTTTGTTGGCGGGCTGTACATCATATTCCACTGGTTGCCCGGCTTTCAGGCTCTTGTAGCCATCCATCTGAATGTAGGAATAGTGGACGAACAGGTCTTCGCCCCCTTCATCTGGGCGTACAAAGCCGTAGCCCTTGGCGTTGTTAAACCACTTTACTCGTCCCGTTGCCATGGTCCTTCCCTCTGCCTATCCAATGGCGAATATGTTTATTTTTATCCTCAGGCGGTTTGCTGCGGTAAACTCTACCTAAGTGCATTGTGCAACTTTTAAACATGCACAGCGGGGTGTCAACCCTGTGAAATGATCCCGGTAAATTGATTTACCTCAGGGGATTGAAAAAACACCGACCACCCATCATTTCTTCATTGCCTGCTGACGCCAGCAGGGTTACAACCGTTTTGAGGCTTTATGAATTGGCATCCGGTAATGATTGACGAAACAGGCTCGCTGCGTGGCGGGCCGGCAGATTCCTCCTCAGACCCGGATCGGCACGGTGACCTTGCCGTCGAGGAGGCTAAGCCAAAGCTAAAGCCACCGTCCATGTACAAGGTGTTGATGCTCAATGATGACTACACGCCAATGGATTTTGTGGTAGAGATACTAGAAGACTTCTTCAATTTGGACCGTGAGCAGGCCACCCGTGTCATGCTCACGGTTCACACTGAAGGAAAAGCGGTGTGCGGGGTTTACCCGCAAGACATCGCCGAAACAAAAGCCACGCAAGTGGTGGAATACGCCCGGGAGAATCAGCATCCGTTGATGTGTCAGGTGGAACAGGCCTGACACTCTCCTTGCGGGCCCTGCAGTGAGGTAGCCTTATGCTCAGCAAAGAACTGGAAATGACGCTTAACGAGGCGTTTCGTCACGCACGTGGCCATCGTCATGAATTTATGACAGTGGAGCATTTGCTGCTGGCGTTGCTGGATAACGAGGCGGCCGTCGAGGTCTTGCGCGCCTGCGCCGCAGACCTGGATGAATTGCGTGATGCGTTATCCCAATTTATCGAAGACTCCACACCGTTACTGCCGGATACCGATCCTGAGCGCGACACCCAGCCCACGCTTGGTTTTCAGCGGGTCCTGCAGCGTGCGGTATTCAGTGTGCAGTCGTCAGGCAAGAAAGAAGTGACCGGCGCCAATGTGCTGGTGGCAATCTTCAATGAACAGGAAAGCCAAGCCGTCTATTTCCTCAATTGCCAAGATATTCACCGCTTGGATATCGTCAATTTTATCGCCCATGGCATTTCCCAGATTGAAGATGCGGATCCCTCTATTGAAACCGAAAAGGAAATGGAGGCTGGCCAAGAAAGTGCGGCTTCGGCCAGAGCGCTGGATAACTACGCCACCAATTTGAATGAGCTGGCCCGAGACGACCGCATTGACCCGCTGGTGGGCCGCGCGTTTGAGATTGAGCGAGCGGCGCAGATTCTTTGTCGTCGCCGCAAGAATAACCCCTTGCTGGTAGGCGAGCCCGGGGTGGGCAAAACCGCCATCGCGGAAGGCCTGGCGCGGATGATCGTGGAAGAGCAGGTGCCTGAGCCGCTGCTGGATGCAGTCGTCTACTCGCTGGATCTGGGAGCTCTGCTGGCTGGCACCAAGTACCGTGGGGATTTCGAAAAACGCTTGAAAACCCTGTTGGGCGAGCTGAAGAAAGAGCCTAATTCGATCCTGTTTATCGATGAGATTCACACCATTATTGGTGCCGGTGCCGCCTCCGGCGGGGTCATGGATGCCTCCAACCTATTGAAGCCGCTGTTAGCCTCCGGTGAACTGAAATGCATGGGTTCAACCACCTTCCAGGAATACCGCGGTGTATTCGAGAAGGATCGGGCGCTGTCTCGTCGTTTCCAGAAGATTGATGTGGTTGAGCCGTCTGTTGAAGACACGGTTGGCATCCTAAAAGGGCTGAAGAGCCGTTTTGAAGCCCATCATGATGTCAGCTACACGGACGGAGCCTTGAAAGCGGCGGCGGAGCTGAGCGCCCGTTATATCAATGATCGCTATTTGCCGGATAAGGCCATCGACGTGATCGATGAAGTGGGCGCTTGGCAGAGGCTGCGCCCACAGGACGTGCGCAAACACACTATCGAAGAAACCGATGTGGAAGATATGGTGGCTAAAATTGCCCGTATTCCTCCCAAGCAAGTGTCGTCATCCGACAAGGAGTTGCTGCGCAATCTGGAGCGTGACCTGAAGATGACCGTCTTTGGTCAGGATGAGGCCATTGATACCATTTCGGCAGCCATCAAACTGTCCCGCGCTGGCTTGAAGGGTGAACATAAACCCATCGGTAGCTTCATGTTTGCCGGGCCCACTGGGGTGGGTAAAACGGAAGTAAGCCGGCAACTGGCCCGTGCCTTGGGTGTGGAGCTGGTACGCTTTGATATGTCCGAATATATGGAACGCCATACGGTGAGCCGCCTGATTGGCGCGCCTCCCGGCTACGTGGGCTTTGATCAGGGCGGTTTGCTGACCGAGGCGATCACCAAAACGCCACACTGTGTGTTGCTATTGGATGAAATCGAGAAAGCTCACCCGGAAGTGTTCAATATCCTGCTGCAGGTGATGGACAATGCCACGCTGACCGACAATAACGGCCGCAAGGCGGACTTCCGTAACGTGATCTTGATTATGACCACCAATGCGGGCGCGGAGGTGCTCAACAAGCGCTCTATCGGCTTTACTGAGCAGGACAACAGCACCGATGGCATGGAAATGCTCAAGAAAGTTTTCACACCGGAGTTCCGCAATCGTCTTGATGGCACCATTCAGTTCTTGCCGTTGACCAGCACGGTTATCTTGGGTGTGGTCGATAAGTTCCTGGTGGAATTACAAGCCCAGCTGGATGAGCGCGCAGTGGTATTGAATGTGGATGATGCAGCCCGCACCTGGTTAGCTGAAAAGGGTTACGACAAAGATATGGGGGCACGCCCCATGGCGCGTTTGTTACAGGAAAAAATCAAGAAACCGTTGGCAGAGAAACTGCTGTTCGGTGAATTGGCCGGTGCCGGTGGGCAGGTTAATGTCACTGAGAAAGACGGGGACCTGGTGCTTTCTGTGGAAGCGACCACGGCCGAACCTGCTTAAACAGGAGGGAGCAGGGCGTTTTCTTTGTTAGAGTGCGCGCCCTGTTGCTCTTTATTATCAAACACGAACAAAAAAACCCGGCTATACCGGGTTTTTTTGTTGGTGTATCGGCCGAAGCCGTTCCAGACTATTTCATCCGGAAAGTGATGCGTCCCTTGGTGAGGTCATAGGGAGACATTTCCACTTTTACACGATCCCCTGTGAGGATGCGGATATAAAACTTACGCATCTTCCCGGAGATATGGGCCGTAATTACATGACCGTTGTCCAGCTTCACACGAAACATCGTGTTAGGCAGAGTATCAACGATGACACCTTCAAGTTCGATTTGCTCTTCTTTCGCCATCCAACAATTACCTTGGGTTACCGGCTATTAGCGACGCGCAATTGTGCCGTAAAAGGGCGCTGGCTGCAAAAGAAGTTGGGAAATGGGTGCAAGAATAGGCTCAATCCCCGGAATCATTGGGCTCCGACTGCTCTTTCCAGCTGCCGCTGGCAAGAATCTCCAGGGGTTGGTACTGGTTTTTGTAGCTCATCTTCTGGCATTGGCGAATCCAGTAGCCCAAATACAGGTAAGGAAGCCGCAGTCGCTGACACTGTTCAATCTGCCACAACAAGGCCATAACACCCAGGCTGCGTTCTGGCAGGGTTGGGTCGAAAAATGTGTACACGGCGGATAGGCCGTCATTAAGTTGGTCGGTAACGGCCACAGCCAGCAGCTTTCCCTTCTCGCGAAATCCGTAGAAATGCGTGTCGGCCCATTCGCAGGTAAGAAAATTGGTGAACTGTTCCTCCGAAGGCGGGTACATGTCGCCGTCACCGTGGCGATCGTTGATATAGGCCGCATAAAGGGTGTACAGCTCACGACTGAAGCGAGCAGGCTCGCGGTGCACGGTCAGATCCGCATTGTGTTTGAGGATACGACGGTGACGGCGGCGGGGGAGGAAGTCATCCACCCGCACTCGGGCTGGAATACAGGCATTACAACTGTCGCAATGGGGGCGGTACAGGTAGTCACCGCTGCGACGAAATCCCAGCAGGCTCAGTTCGCTATAAAGCTCCGGTGATAGCGCCGCCTGGGGGTCCACAAACAGAGTAGACGCCTGGCGGTCTTCTAGGTAACTGCAGCCATGGGCTGGGGTGCGAAAAAAGCGCAGTGTGGATAAGTCAGTCATGGTGCTAAGTGTAGCTTAGCTGCGGGGCGCTAAAAAGCCTGATGCGCAGCCTGTAGGTCTGGCCAGTCAAAGCGGTCGCCGGGCCAGTGGCTAGGTGCCGGCTGGCTGGGAATCCAGCGTTGAAGATGGGCTTCGAAGGCGCTTCTTGGCATCATCTCGGCACCCATGGACATGAGATGTGGATTCTCGATTTGCGCATCAAGCAGCTGGATATCCAGTTTCCGGGCGAAATTGCGTAACGCCACCAGCGCAACCTTGGAGCCGTTGCGCTGCGGTGATGCCATGGATTCACCAAAAAACATCTGCCCCAACTGGATGCCATAGAGACACCCGGCCAGCGCACCGTTCTGCCAGATTTCCACACTATGGGCATAGCCGAGCTCATGTAATCGGCAGTAGGCTGCTAGCATGTCTTCGCTTATCCAGGTGCCGGCTTCGTCTTGCCGTGGGGCGGCACAGGTGCGCATCACTGTTTCAAAGGCACGATCGAAGGTCACGGTGAAATCAGCACGGCGCAGATGGCGTGCCAAGCTGCGACTGACATGCAGTTGTTCCAGTTGGATTACGCAGCGCGGGGCGGGGCTCCACCAAAGTATCGGCTGAGATTCAGCGTCATACCAAGGGAAGATGCCGGTCGAGTAAGCCCTTAGAAGAGTATCAGGGCTAAGGTCCGACCCAGCAGCCAGTAGGCCGTCTGGGTCGGTGAGGGCGAGCCGGGTATCAGGGAAGGGTTCTCCAGGTTCCAGCCATGGCACCATAATCGCGGCCCTCGTTTGCGGGACTAGTTTTTCAGGTGGTCCAGGAAGCGTTCAGCATCCAGGGCGGCCATACAGCCTGCCCCCGCGGAGGTGACTGCTTGGCGGTAGATATGGTCAGCCACGTCTCCAGCAGCAAACACCCCTTCTACACTAGTGGCGGTGGCATTGCCTTCGGTGCCGCTAGCGATCTTGATGTAGCCGTCTTTCATTTCCAGCTGGCCGGTAAAAATATCCGTGTTGGGTTTGTGCCCGATGGCAATAAAGACCCCTTGCAGATCCAGATCTTTGCTGCCTTCGCCTTTCGTGGATCTGATGCGCATGCCGGTGACGCCGCTGTCATCACCCAGTACTTCTTCCAGAGTGTGGTCCCATTCAACGGAGATGTTGTCCTTGGCGAGCAGCTTGTCCTGGAGGATTTTTTCGGCGCGTAGGCTGTCGCGGCGATGTACAAGCGTTACATGCTCAGCAATGTGAGAAAGGTACAGCGCTTCTTCAACGGCAGTGTTGCCGCCGCCGACCACGGCCACTTTTTGGCCCTTGTAGAAGAAACCGTCACAGGTGGCGCAGGCGGAAACCCCTTTACCCATGAATGCTGCCTCTGATTCCAGCCCCAGGTACATGGCTGTAGCACCGGTGGCGATGATCAGGGCGTCACAGGTGTAAGTGCCGTTGTCGCCTTTAAGAACGACAGGACGCTGTTTGAGGTCCACCTCATTGATATGGTCGTATACCATTTGCGTATCAAATCGCTCGGCGTGTTGCTGCATGCGCACCATAAGGTCTGGTCCCTGCAGTCCTTCCACATCACCGGGCCAGTTATCCACTTCAGTCGTCGTGGTGAGCTGGCCACCGGGCTGGATCCCAGTAATCACTACCGGCTTTAGGTTGGCTCGGGCAGCGTAGACAGCCGCAGTGTAACCCGCCGGTCCTGAGCCCAGAATAATCAGCCGATGGTGCTGCACGTCGCTCATGTGTTACTCCAGTAGATACGTAGATGGTTGCAGGAAGTCAGTCATGCCATGGAAGGCTGACTTAGCTATGCCAACAGTGGGGGCAAACCCTGCACGTTCAAGGCAGAGAAAAGTACCGGAAAACGCCGGTCCCGTGAAGCCTGATCATGGGCTATCAGCGCAATAGGGAGAATGACGGCCAGGGGCGCGCCGCCGCAGAGCATATGGAATGTGTGCAATAATGCGATGCGCTTGGGCGCACAGGGAGGGTCAAAGCTGGCTGCTCCCATCGCGATTGACTACAATCGCAATAATTTCAATTCGTTATCAGCTATTCTTTATCTCATAGTTTGACTTTATCGAGGGGCAAGGCGTGAGCAAAACGGTTTCCGGGCAAGGACAGTCCGGGTTTTCCCGCCATCTTAAGCGCGGTTTGGTGGAAGGTATGGTGATCGCATTGATCGCCTTTTCCCTTTACCTGCTGTTGGCGTTGATCAGTTTCGATAGCCGTGATCCCGGTTGGACTTTTGTGGGCAATGTGGATGCCGTGCGCAACGCCGCAGGCCGTGCAGGGGCGTTCAGTGCTGATCTGTTGCTGGGATTGTTCGGCTACATGGCATACCTCTTCCCCGTCTTGGTGGGCTTCTGGGCCGGTAAGGTATTGCGTGAACGCCATGCGGGTCTACCAGGCAGTTGGCCATTGTTCAGTTTGCGGCTGGTTGGATTCATTCTCACTATGCTCGCTGGAACAGCCTTGTCCTACATGCATTTCACGGTGGGAGAGAGTTTGCCTGAAGGGGCGGGGGGCATTCTTGGCCATCAAGTCGGGGCTGCGTCTTTGGCAGGGTTTAACCCGCTGGGCGGCACCCTGATTATGGTGGCGTTGTTTCTGATCGGGGTAACGATATTTACCGACTTGTCCTGGATTGCACTGGCCGAAGGGCTCGGTGCTTTAGTGTTAGGGGCTATTGAGAAAGTGCCTGCTTGGTGGCTGGCCCGCAAACGGCAGCGCGAAGAGCAACGACAGAAAAAAGATGCTCACGAAAAGCGGGCCAAGGTGATCAGCGAAGCGAAAAAGAAAGCGGAAAGTCGCACCCCGCCAAAAATCGCCAAGCCGGCCAAGCCGGTGGAAAAGAGTGCACGAGTACAGCAAGAGAAGCAGCAGAAGCTGTTCACCACGGAAGTCACCGGTGAGCTGCCACCAATTGCTTTGCTGGATCCGGTAGAAGAGAGCAAGGGCGGTTATTCCGACGATGCCCTGGAAGGCATGTCACGTCTGCTGGAAATCAAGCTCAAGGATTTCAACATCGATGCGCAAGTGGTGGCGGTCCAGCCTGGCCCGGTAATTACCCGTTTCGAAATTCAGCCTGCGCCAGGAATTAAGGTCTCCAAAATCACTAATTTGGCCAAGGATCTGGCTCGCTCGCTGGCAGTCATCAGTGTGCGAGTGGTGGAAGTGATCCCCGGTAAAACCACAGTGGGAATCGAGATTCCCAACGAGCAGCGGGAAATGATCCGCTTTACCGAAGTGGTCGGCACACAGATGTTTGACCAAGCCCCGTCCCCTTTGACCATGGCCTTGGGCAAGGACATTTCCGGTGGCCCGGTAATGGCCGATCTGGCAAAAATGCCCCACTTGCTGGTAGCAGGCACCACCGGGTCCGGTAAATCCGTGGGCGTGAACGCCATGTTGCTGTCCATGCTGTTCAAATCCAGCCCGGACGATGTTCGGCTGATTCTGATTGATCCGAAGATGCTGGAACTGGCGGTTTATGACGGGATTCCTCACTTGCTGACGCCGGTGGTGACTGACATGAAAGAGGCGGCCGGTGCGCTGCGCTGGGGTGTGGGTGAAATGGAGCGCCGTTACCGGCTGATGGCGTCCATGGGCGTGCGTAACATTTCCGGCTATAACCGCAAGGTCGAAGAGGCCAAGAAGAAGGGCGAGCCGCTGAAGGACCCGCTGTGGAAGCCTGACGACCCAATGAACCTGGACGAAGAAGCACCGTTAGCGGAGCATCTGCCCTATATCGTCATCGTGATTGACGAATTCGCTGACATGATGATGATTGTCGGCAAGAAGGTGGAGGAGCTGATCGCCCGGATCGCGCAGAAAGCCCGTGCTGCTGGCATCCACCTGATTCTCGCCACTCAGCGCCCGTCCGTGGATGTGATCACCGGCCTGATCAAGGCTAACGTGCCATCACGGATTGGTTTCCAAGTGTCATCAAAGATCGATTCGCGCACGGTGCTAGACCAAGGCGGAGCAGAGCAGCTGCTTGGCCATGGTGACATGCTTTATTTGCCCGGCGGCACCAGTGTTCCGGAACGTGTTCACGGCGCCTTTGTCTCAGATGAAGAGGTGCACCGGGTTTGTGACGATTGGCGTAAACGCGGTAAGCCTAACTATCTGGAAGAAATCCTGGAGGGTGGCAGTGACCTTAACGCGCCGATGCCCGGTATGGAGAGCGCCGGTGAAGGTAGCGATGACGAAAATGATCCGCTATATGATGATGCCGTGGCTATTGTCACCGAATCCCGGCGAGCGTCGATTTCATCGGTGCAACGAAAACTAAAAATTGGCTACAACCGAGCGGCCCGTTTAGTGGAAGCCATGGAAATGGCTGGGGTAGTCACAGAGGCCGGTAACAATGGCCAGCGTGAAGTGATCGCGCCACCGCCGGTCAAATAGGAGTTTGAATGAAAAAGTTGCTGTTAACCTTGGCTATGGTCCCCGCCGTGTTATTTTCGCCCACCGCATGGGGCGATGCCACGGACGATTTGTTAGGCCGTTTGCAAACGCTTGAATCCATGAAAGGCGGGTTTGAGCAGGTAGTGCTGGACCAGAGCGGAACGCACATGCAGGAAGCTTTGGGCAAGTTTCAAGTAGCACGAGGTAACCGTTTTTACTGGCTGACCGAAACACCCTATGAGCAGATGGCGGCCTCGGACGGCACTACCGTCTGGGTGTACGATAAGGACCTAGAGCAAGTGGTAGTGCGGCCGCTGAGTCAGGATCTGGGACAGACTCCGGCGCTACTGTTTGGCGGCAAACCTGCGGATGTGGCCAAGGCTTTTACCATCTCTGAGCGCGACAATCGTGGGGCTGAAGTAACCTACCGATTGACTCCGAAAGGCCAGGACCCGCTATTCGATCAACTGGACGTCACCTTCAAGGGGGGGCAGCCAGCGTCCATGCGCCTTCAGGATGCATTGGGCCAGCAGACTGTGATTGATTTCATCGGCTTAACCCTAAATGACGGTATTGATAGCAGTTTGTTCCACTTCGATCCGCCGGAAGGCACGGATGTCATTCAGCAACAACAGTAATGGCGGGTAACGGCCGGGGCACCCGGTCGTTGTCTAGTCACCAGTAGGCGTTTTTCCATGAGCGATCTTTTTGCCCTTGATGCTGCCCAACAGGCTCAGCCCCTGGCGGCTCGCCTGCGGCCGACTCGCTTGGACGACTATGTAGGTCAGCAGCACCTGGTGGGTGAAGGCAAGCCATTGCGCCAGGCGCTGGACCGGGGCCAGCTACATTCGATGATTTTGTGGGGCCCGCCGGGGACGGGTAAAACCACCCTGGCATTAATCATGGCGCAAACCGTGGATGCTGCCTTCATCACCTTGTCTGCGGTGTTGTCCGGGGTAAAAGATATTCGTGCGGCGGTGGAGCAAGCTCAGATTCGACTGGGCCAGGGGCGGCGCACGGTCTTGTTTGTGGATGAAGTTCATCGTTTCAACAAGGCCCAGCAGGATGCGTTTTTACCCCATGTGGAAGAGGGCACCATCACCTTCATCGGCGCTACTACCGAAAACCCTTCGTTCGAGCTTAATAACGCATTGTTATCGCGAGCACGGGTTTACCGGCTCCGCGCGCTGGCGCCGGAAGATCTGAGTGGGTTGCTTGTCCGTGCGCTGCATGATCCAGCACTTAATGGCATGCAGCTAGATGCACAAGCGACCGAGCTGTTGCTCAACTATGCCGATGGCGATGCCCGGCGGTTGCTGAACATGCTTGAAGTGGCTGCAGACCTGGCTGATGTGGACGTGCCAAATATCGACGCGGACCTGATGCGTGAAGTGCTTCGTGATGCCGTTCGCCGGTTCGACAAAGGCGGCGACCTATTTTATGACCAAATCAGCGCCATGCATAAATCCGTCCGCGGTTCCGACCCGGATGCGGCCCTATACTGGTTCGCTCGTATGCTCGATGGCGGCTGCGACCCGCTCTACATTGCTCGCCGCGTGGTACGTATGGCCAGTGAAGACATTGGCAATGCGGACCCGCGGGCATTGACGCTGTGCCTGCAAGCCTGGGATGTGCAGGAGCGGTTAGGCAGCCCGGAAGGCGAGTTGACCATCGCCCAGGCTATTGCATATCTGGCTGTCGCGCCGAAAAGCAATGCGGTGTATAACGCCTATAATCAGGCTCGGGCGCTGGTCCGGCAGCAACCCACCGATGAGGTGCCTTTGCACCTACGCAATGCACCCACTCAGCTTATGAAAGACGAAGGCTTTGGCGCCGAGTATCATTACGCCCATGATTTTCCGGACGCTTTTGTGCCTGGGGAAAATTACTTCCCGGCCAGCCTTCAAGACACACGGCTGTATGAACCGGTGAATCGTGGGCTTGAGATCAAAGTGGCAGAAAAGCTGGCCCGCCTACGAGAATTAAACGCCAGCAGTGACTGGACCCGCTACGGGAAGCGCAAATAATGTCGTTATCAGCGATTACCGAAGGCGGCATGCTGCCGTGGATAGCGGTAGCCATCGGTGGCGCCGTTGGCGCCTGCCTGCGTTTCGCCACCAGCTTATGGCTTGGCGTTCCGTCTATGCCCTCGTGGCCTTGGGCCACTTTCGGAGTGAACTTGGCAGGCAGTTTCCTGTTCGGCCTGCTGGCTATCATGTTGGCTAGCCTGCCAGTGGGAGATGTGTGGCGGCTGGCATTGATGACCGGCATGCTCGGCGCACTGACCACCTTTTCTACGTTTTCGTTTGAATTAGTGCGGATGGTGGAAGCGCGGGCCTTTATACTTGCCGCCGGTTACGCGGTGGGGTCTGTTGGGGCCTGTTTGTTGTTGGGCATAGCGGGCCTAGCATTGGGTCGACTGTTTTTTGAATAACATGGGGAAGCTGAAAGTTTAAACTTTCAACTCAGCCTTTTCTGATTTTGGAGTAAGAAATACATGCTGGATATTCGTGCCTTGCGGCAGGACGGTGAAGCGATCAAGGCGGCGTTGAGCAAACGCGGCTACACCCTGGACCTGGAGGAATTTGCCGCCTTGGATGCCAAGCGCAAGCAAGCAGATATGCGCTCCCAGGAATTACAGGCGGATCGCAAGAAAGCTTCCAAGCAGGTGGGCGAGTTGATTAAGTCCGGTATGGCGGTGGATGAGGCTAAGGCACAGGTGGCCGACGCCCTGCAGACCATTGATACAGAACTGGATAAGGAAGTGGCCAGTGCCAAGGCGATTCAGGACGAAATTCGTGAATACCTGATGGGCATTCCCAACGTCCCGCAAGAAGCCGTACCTGCAGGCAATGATGAAGACGACAATGTGGAAGTGCGCCGCTGGGGCACACCGAAAACACTGCCGTTTGAGCCGAAGGACCATGTGGATATTGGTGAAGCGCTGGAGGGCGGGCTCGATTTTGAACGCGCGGCTAAGCTTTCCGGTGCACGTTTTGCAGTGATGAGCGGTGGCCTAGCCCGCATGCACCGGGCGCTGATTGATTTTATGCTGGATATACACAGCGACGAGCATGGCTATCAGGAAGTGTACGTGCCTTTCCTAGTGGGGCCGGAAGCGCTACGAGGAACTGGCCAGCTACCCAAGTTCGCTGAAGACCTGTTTAAAATAGAAGGTGAGCGTGAACTCTATTTGATTCCCACCGCTGAAGTGCCGGTGACTAATCTGGCCGCGGATGAAATTCTCGAAGCGAACACCATGCCCCGTCGTTATACCTGTCATACACCGTGTTTTCGTTCTGAAGCGGGCAGCCACGGTAGAGATACCCGCGGTATGATTCGCCAGCATCAGTTCGAAAAAGTGGAGCTGGTGCAGATGGTTCGCCCTGAAGAGTCCGATGCGGCGCTGGAGGCACTGACCGGCCATGCGGAAGCCATTTTACAGAAACTGGATTTGCCATATCGAGTGGTGATTCTTTGTGGCGGTGATTTGGGCTTTTCGTCTTCCAAAACCTATGACATCGAAGTCTGGCTTCCCAGCCAGCAGTGCTATCGGGAAATTTCTTCCTGTTCCAACTTCCGTGATTATCAATCACGTCGCATGCAGGCTCGCTGGCGCAACCCGGAAACCGGTAAACCCGAATTGGTACATACCTTGAATGGGTCTGCTCTGGCAGTAGGGCGTACTTTAGTAGCGATACTGGAGAATTATCAGAACGATGATGGTTCAGTAACTGTTCCTGAGGCACTGCGTCCCTACATGAGAGGTCTGGAACGCCTGAAATAGTGTTGCTCAGGCACAAACGACGACCATTGCGTTCGTCGCATGGCATGCCTTTAACACAGGCTTGCCGCTGTTTGTGTCAGGCATCATTCACTCAGCGTCTGGCGTTTACTGGGAGCAAGCATGGAATTTCTACCGATCAGCTGGCGTTTACAAGGCAAGGTGGCTTTGTTGGCCGGCGGCGGCGAAGTGGCGTTGCGCAAGGGGCGCCTTCTGCACCGATCAGGTGCGATTTTGACTGTAGTTGCCCCGCAAGTATGCGATGAGCTGCGCGATATTGTGGTGCGTAGCGGCGGTTCCTGCGTGGTCAGGGCGTTTGAAAGCGCAGATCTGGACGGGGTCGCTCTGGTTATTTGTGCCACCGATGATCGCAGTACCAATGCTGAGATAGCAAAACAGGCTCAGCAACGGGGTTTGCCCGTGAATGTGGTCGACGATCCTTCGCTGGGTGATTTCATCTTTCCGGCCATTGTCGACCGTTCCCCGGTGTTAATCAGTATCAGCTCCTCCGGTGCTTCGCCAGTGCTGGCCAGGAAACTAAGAGCCCAGCTGGAATCCACTTTGCCGGCGCGCTGGGGAAGACTGGCTGACCTGATGGCGCGTTTCCGTCAGCCCTTGAAAGACAAGCTCAGTAACATCGGTGCCCGGCGTTTATTCTGGGAGGAAACACTGGATAGCCCAGTCGTGGAAAAAGTGCTGGCCGGCAAGGACAGTGAGGCAGAAGCCATGCTCGCCGCTGCGATCGAATCTGCCGACGCAACAACCCTTAGCCGAGGCGAAGTGTATCTGGTGGGTGCTGGCCCTGGGGATCCGGACTTGCTCACGTTCCGAGCGCTGCGTTTGCTGCAAAAAGCCGATGTGGTGCTCTACGATCGCCTGGTCGGCAAGGGTATTGTAGATCTGGCCCGTCGCGATGCGGAGCTGGTGTATGTGGGTAAAGCCCGTGACAAGCACGCGCTGCCCCAGGACAACATCAACGAGTTGCTGGTTCATTACGCTAAACAAGGCAAGAAGGTTTGCCGGTTGAAAGGCGGGGATCCTTTTATCTTTGGCCGTGGCGGTGAAGAAATTGACCTGATTGTGGCGGAAGGTATCGATTTTCAGGTGGTGCCAGGCATTACTGCGGCCAGCGGCTGCGCTTCCTATGCGGGTATTCCACTAACCCATCGTGACCATGCTCAATCCGTGCGATTCGTCACCGGGCATCGTAAAGATGGCTCGGTGGATCTGGATTGGAAACATTTAGTCAGCGAAACTGAGACAGTGGTATTTTATATGGGGTTGGTGGGCTTGCGAGAAATCTGCAGCCAGCTGATCGCCCACGGCCGTGGGGGCGACACACCCATCGCGCTGGTGTCACGAGGCACGACTAACCTTCAGGAGGTGATTACCGGCAGGCTAGATCAGCTACCTGACGATATCGAAGGCCGTGAAATTCACGCCCCCACCCTGATAATTGTTGGCAGCGTGGTCAGCCTGCATCCTAAATTTGGTTGGTTCAAACCCTGATCGCTTCAATACCGCATTACGGCTACGTTTGACACGCCCTACAACGCACTGTTTGTAGGGCGAATACCTAAGAGCACAATTCACACAATTCGCACAATCCGATAGGTGTCATTAGAGCCGTTTTTTATCGCGCTTTTCCCACAAAGCGGCGGCTTCTTTTAACGCACTCTGCAATGAATCTGCCTTGTCTAGGCCCCACAGTGCCACCGCTACGGTAGAAATCACCGCCTGTTCACCGTACTCATCACAGGTTTCCCCGCGCCACACCTTCAAGAGCGTTTCTGCACTGGGGGCATCCGGCGGAGTCTGCCGAGGTATGGTGCTGTCGAGCACCGCGCTTTGCAGCGCTTGGCCATGACGAATGCCTTGAATTTGGGTGCGTGCATCCGGGCGGATTTCCAGCTCGCCCCCTTCACCTTTGAACAGCAGTAGATCCTGATCACCGGCTAGGGCGGCGGCACCTTGGTGCAGCTCAATATAGGCTGGGTGGAAAACGCTCTGCATGGACAGTGGTGCCTGGGCGGGGTTGAGGCTGCGGGCCAATGTGTTGATCGGCGAGCGTAATCCCAGGAAGTGGCGCAGGGTGAGCATGCGCGACAATGGCGAGCAGAACTGCTCGAGGGGCAGATAGGCAAGCCCGTGTGTTTCAAGGTGCGCCTGGGCCTGTGTCACAGTGTCGGCAACGGGCAAGCCCAGCTTCGGTAGAAGCGCATCGGTATAGACCCGATTCGGCGTGTGCGCCGGCCCGCCATGTAGCAAGGTGCGGATACCATTGGCCGCTAGCAGCACGGTGGCGAGCAAATACCAGGGGTGATGTTTTTTCTTGCCGGCATAGCTGGGCCAGTCCAGATCCACGGCGGGCAGTTCGCCAAGCGCCTGGTAGCAAGCCGGGCGGCAAGCATCGAGAAAGCCCGCCAGCTCATCGGGGGTTTCTTCTTTTACGCGCAGCAACATCAGAAAGGCGCCGAGTTGGATATCTTCGACGTCTCCATCAAGGATGGCCTGCATGGCCTCACGGGCCTCTTCGCGGGTGAGGCTGCGGCGGGCGCGTTTACCGCGGCCCAGAGTACGCACAAAAGGCGCAAAGGCATGTTCAGTCATGATTCCGTCTCGCAGAGAGGGGCGGGCGTACTCGGTAAAGCAAAGCCCGTGAAAATGTCATTCAATACCAGCTGGTAGAGGCGCCGTGCTCGGCTATCAGCTCCACCAGTTGGGCATGATCAATCACTGGCAAAGTGCTGTCGGGCAACTGCAATGCTGGATGCGCGAGCAGGTAGCCATCGCCTTTCAGTGTCAGCTGTGATGCAAGTAATAGGCCTGCATCGGTGAAAACACAGACATCGCCTTTGCTGTAAAGCGTGCTAAAGCGCTGCCATAGGCTGTAATTGTCGGGAGAGAATCCCAGCAGGTGCAACATTCAGAAAACCAGAATTTGATGGCATTGGGTACGTAATGATAACAGCTCGTCCGCACAAAGAGCGTCCGCGGGAACAGGGCAGTCTTCATCACTGTCCACCACACAGCGAACACCAAATTCAGCCAGCTGGGCCAGCGTTTGATTGGGGCATAACCGTAACATGGCAAGACAGGGCGGTGTCAGCCAGAGCGTGGTGGCTTGACCGAACGCCGCACCGGTAAGCAACATATCCAGCATTTCCTGAAATTGGCTGGAAAACGGCTGACTGCCGGTGGCAATAAACAGGGTCTGGCTAGCCAAACTGAATCACCCGGTCGCTATTAATAAGTGCATCCGCCCATTGGCCTAACCCGGCAAGAGAGAAGCCCTCAGCCAGAGTGGTTGCGGCGTTTGAGTCAACGACACCACGACGCTGGGCGGCACCGACGCATACCATCGCCTCAACGCTCTGGCTGGCAATCCATTGCTGCCACTGCTGGGCGGCACTGGCCTGCTCTGCGTCGCCAGTCCAAGCATGGCGATTGGCCAGATGCACCGCATCGCGGTAGAGAAACAAGCAATAGAGTTGATGGTCAGAGGAGGGGTTGTGTAGCGCTTGTGCGGTGTGAAGGGCGGTCAATGCGGCGGCAGAATCTGCCGCCGCATTGACCAGTAGCGAGAAACGCATTAATCGTTACCGCTGAGCGCCGTCAATAGGTGCAACAAGGACATAAACAGGTTGTAGATGGATACGAACAGGGTGACGGTCGCCATGATGTAGTTGGTTTCACCGCCATGGATGATAGCGCTGGTCTGCCACATGATGAGCAGGGAAGAGAGCAGCACAAAGGCAGCGGATACCGCCAGGCTTAGAGCCGGAATCGCGAAGAAGATGTTGGCGATGCTTGCCCCGAACGCCACTAAAACACCGATCATGATGAAGTTGGTGAGGAAGCTGAAATCCTTGCGGGTTACCAGAGCAATGGCAGACATCGCCACGAAAATACCAGCTGTACCTGCCAGAGCCGTGGTCACAATTTCCATGCCGCCAGGAATCTGGGTATACATATTGATGATAGGGCCGGTGGTAAAGCCCAGCCAGCCAGTCAGGCCAAAGACAGCCAGAATGCCCCAGGCACTGTTACGCAGTGCGTTGGTGGCGAGCAGCAAACCAAAGTAGACGCCGATGGTCAGCCACACGTTGACGAAACCGATGTTGCTGGCCATGGCAAACCAAGACGCGCTGGTTGCCACGACGAGTGACAGCCCCAGCAGCATATAGGTGTTTTTCAGTACCTGGGCCGCTCGCTCCCCGGAAACGGCAATGCCGTGCTGGTGGGGGGCAGAGTAGGGGTTAGTCGGGTTATTCATGATTTCACTCATCTTTGCTAATTGTACCTGTGATCATAAGGGCGGGGAGCCCAAAATCAAGCGCTAAACAAGGTTTTCATGGTGCTCGCAGGTGTGTTCGTAGAGGGGAGTCAGCCAAGCCCAATACGGGCACGCTAAACAACCAATCCTCCGCTGTTATTTCAGCTGATGACTGAATAATTAAGCCGTACTGATTAAAACCTAACCAGTCATGCACAGTATTGCCGCTGCGCCGTTGACTGGCCTTATTGCTCATGTATTATTGCTGCCACCTTGGAGGGGTGGCAGAGTGGCCGAATGCACCGGTCTTGAAAACCGGCGACGGGAGACCGTCCGTGGGTTCAAATCCCACCCCCTCCGCCAAATAAAAAGCCCGCACTCGAATGAGTGCGGGCTTTTTTTATGCTGTTCTGCGGCGCAACTGGGCCCACGCAGCAGGATCGGGCTAATGCCTAGCGATCAACGTTCCCCAGTAATCCGGCAAATTGTCGGATTGCCTCCAAGCCCTGAATATCATCTTTCTGTAACGCCACATCCTTGCGAGGCAGTGAGCCCAACGCGTTGGCTAGCTCTTCCATGTGCGCTTTTTGGCGTGCGTGGCGTGCAGCGAAAAAGGGGCCCTCTGCGGCATCAGGCAGCACCCGGTTGACCACGGCGCCGACCACTGGGATGGCATGCTCCTGGAGCGAGGCTACCGCGCGCCGGGTTTCGAGAATGGGCAGCCGCTCAGGGGTCAACACGAAAATAAAAGCAGTATGGCTCGGGTTGGTGAGCTGACGGCGGGCGCGATTAAACAGGCGCTGTCGCGCCATGAGGGTGTCGGCCACTTCCTGGCTGCGTGGATCCAAGCCGCTGGTGGCGTGCTCGGTGGGGTCCTGTAGGGGGCTGTCTATGCTTTTCTCTGGGGTAAGATGGCCCAGCACTTGACCCAGCTTACGCGCTTTTTCGCTGTGCCGAAGCAGGCCTTGGGTCCAGGCGGCCATCACTTCTGGAAGGCTTAATAATCTCAGGGTGTGGCCGGTGGGAGCAGTGTCAAAGATCAGCAGATCGTAGTCGTGACTGTCCTCATCAATCAACCGGGAGATACGTTCCAGCAAGGCTGCCTCCTGGGCTCCAGGCGACTGTCGACTGAGGCGTAGCTGTTTATCCAGCTCACGAAATTGATCCGGCGTGGCGAATCGGCGCATTTGCGTACTTACTCGTTCTAGGTACGCCTCTACTTCGTCATCCGGGTCAAGCTCTAGCGCGGTTAAACCGGGAGAAAGAACGGTCGGTTGATTGCCGATAGGGCGATTAAAGGCGTCTGCCAGACTGTGGGCTGGGTCCGTGGAGACCAGCAACACCTTGCTCCCCTGGTCCGCTGCACGGACCGCTAGGGCTGAGGCGGTGGTGGTTTTGCCTACGCCACCCTTGCCGCCCACCATAAGCAAAGCGCGGGAGGCCAGCAGGGCATCTAGATCAAGTGTGTTGAATGTTCGGGCGTTGGTCATCAGCAGCAACGGAAGTGGTCAAGGGGCGAGCGTTCCATACCCATGCGGGTGTGCCAATCATGGAAACGTTCCATTAGCAGGGGCTGTAATTCCAGCGTGCTCCAAGCGGCGGGATTGGGCACACCCATCATTTCCGAGAATACCAAAAGCATAAACAGGTCTTCCTCATCCCGCTTAGCTCGGGCAATGGCAGCACGATAGGGCGCATTATAATATTGTGCGCTGAGCTCACTAATACGCTTAAACCATTGCCTAGGCGTGGCCATTAAACGGTCTCCGGCGGAGCCTTAAAGGCGCGTTTGAGAGAAGCGGTGCATTCAAGCGTCACCAAGAGTGCGGCGACCAGCACCACAAGGTCTAGCCCCAACAGGAACCAGTCTTGTTTTTCATAGAAGCTTTTCAGCTGCATCAACAGGGCAAAAAGTGTCATCACCAGCAGGAACACCAGCGGTGCAAGAGTGTAGATGGCGGGGCGACCGCGTTTTACCAGCATGATAGTAATGACCAGCAAGGTCAGCCCGGCAAGCAATTGGTTAGTGGTGCCAAATAATGGCCAAATAAGCAGGCCGCCGGAGCCGTCTGCACCGCCGGCGCCAAACGCTAGTAATAAACAGCTGGCTACGGCGAGTAGTGTGGCAGGCAGGGGGCGAGTCATCCATTTCTGTTGATAGATTTCGCCCCATTCCTGAAAAATATAGCGTTGTAGGCGCAAACCGGTATCCATTGTGGTGCCGGCAAAAAGCGCTGCCATTACAGTGAGCAGGGTGGCGGCTACGCCTGCATCCATGCCCATACCGTTGGCAAGAATATTCGCACCGCCGTCTACGAAGGCAGTTAGGCTACCTTGCCCAAAAGCAGTATAAACCGGTTGCCAGTCCGCCAAAGAAGCAAAGCCGGCGGTGGCGGCAATAATGGCCGCCAGTGCCAGGGCACCTTCACCCACGGCGCCGAAGTAGCCAACAAAGCGGGCATCGGTTTCCTTGTCCAGCTGCTTGGAGCTAGTCCCTGAGGCCACCAGCCCATGAAAGCCCGAGATCGCGCCACAGGCGATAGTGACAAACAGCAGCGGTATCAGTGAGGGCGTACCAGCAGGAATGTCGCTGTTGATCATGGGCGCGACCACTTGTGGATTGCCCAGCAGAACCGCGCCGTAAAGTAGAATTAGGCCAACAAACAATTGCAGGCCATTGATGTAATCGCGAGGTTGTAAAAGCATCCAGACCGGCAGTAGAGAGGCCACTGCGGCATAGGCGAATAACAACAGAATCCAACTGGCGTTAGCCGACAGCCCCATGACTTGATCAGGCAGCGCTATGGGTACGCTCGGTCCCACATAAATCAAGCTATACAGGGCGGCAACACCGAGCACCGATACCAGTCCTAATCCAATCACCCGGCGGTAGATAAGTTGGCCGATGACTAAGGCTACTGCGATGGCCCCCCAGACAGGGACAACGGCGCCGGGGTTGTTGATCAACAGCTTGGCGATCACCACGCCGAATACCGCGTTGACCATCAGCAGTACTAGGAAGATAACGATCATGAACACAGTGCGCGCACGGCGGCCAACCACTTCGCCGGTGAGCGCCCCAACCGATTTCGCTCGGTTACGGACACTGGCCCACAGGGCGCCGCTATCGTGGACACCGGCAAAGAAAATGGTGCCCAGCACTACCCAGAGAAAGGCAGGCAGCCAACCCCAAATAACAGCAATGGCAGGGCCGACGATAGGCGCTGCACCTGCTACTGAGGTGAAATGATGGCCCCAAAGCACGTACCGATTGGTGGGAACAAAATCGATGCCGTCTTCAAATGCGTGGGCAGGAGTGCGAAAATTCGGATCCAGTTTATAGATGCGCGATGCAATAAAACGCGAATAAACGAAATAGCCAGCGGCCATGCCTCCGAGCCCCAGCAGGAGCAAAATGATTGCGCTCATGAGTTGCCTTTTGTCGTTGTTAGTGACGGCCATTACCCGTGTTGAAAAAATGGCCAGATGAAACTGACCATGTTGCTATATGGTTCGCTTTTTTGACTGTTTGGTCAACGTGACTAAAGGCTAATGGCGCCAGTGTGCATGGTCGAGAAAAACTGACCAGAGGTATCCCGTTTGTTAACGGCGTTCTATGCACGTCGATGTACAAGGGGTAGTCTTATGCCTATAAAATCGAAAGAAAAATAGCACACTGGCGGGCAAGGGAACTGCCCGGGGGCATAGTAATGATCAAAGTATTGGTAGTGGATGACCATGATCTGGTCCGCACCGGCATTGCTCGAATGCTGGACGAAGTTGATGGTTTGCAGGTTGTCGGGGAAGCGAATTCAGGCGAGCGGGCCATACAGATGGTTCGGGAGTTGGCGCCAGAAGTGGTGCTCATGGACCTGAAAATGCCTGGCATCGGTGGGCTAGAAGCCACACGTAAGTTGCTGCGAGTGGATGAGGGAATCCGAGTTATTGCCGTGACCATGTGTGAAGATGAGCCGTTTCCTTCGCGCTTGATGAAGGCGGGCGCCGCGGGTTATATGACCAAAGGCGCAGATTTGGAAGAAATGGTCCGCGCCATCAAGATTGTGGCTACCGGACAGCGCTATATTAGCCCGGAGATTGCCCAGGTTATGGCGCTCAAGCCCTATTCTGGAGATGAAGGGTCACAGCTGGACATGCTATCCGAACGTGAATTGCAAATCATGATGATGATCGTCAGTTGTCATAAAGTGCAGGACGTGGCAGATAAGCTCTGCCTCTCACCCAAAACCGTCAATACCTATCGGTACCGAATATTCGATAAGCTGGGCGTGACTAGTGATGTGGAAATGGCGCTTCTAGCGGTGCGCCATGGCATGTTGGATGCAGTGGAAAACTCGGTATTCTGACCGCTGCGCCTTACACAGGGGGAAATCGCTAGGGCAGTGCTGATACAATTACCTCGCCACACTGTGTTGAGATGCCCCCTTGTCTAATTTCGACCCCAAACACTTCCTTCTCCACTGTGCCCGCAAACCCGGTGTTTATCGCATGCTGGACGCAGAGGGTGGCGTTTTGTATGTGGGTAAAGCACGTAATCTACAGGCACGCCTAAACAGTTACTTTCAGAAGAATGTGGCGAGCGTGAAAACCCGCGCTCTAGTAGGGCGGATTCGCGATATCCAGACCACAGTGACAGGCAGTGAGGTCGAAGCGCTGCTGCTTGAGCAGTCACTCATCAAGGAGCTTAAGCCGCCGTACAACATTTTGCTTCGCGACGACAAATCCTATCCTTATATACGCATCACCCGTTCTGATCGTTTTCCCCGTGTCACCTTTCACCGGGGAACCCGCCGGGCGGGGAGCCAGTATTTTGGCCCTTACCCCAGCGGCAGTGCGGTGCGAGAAGCGCTATCGTTAATCGAGAAGATTTTCCAGGTTCGCAATTGCAGTGACAGCTACTTTCGAAATCGCACTCGTCCGTGCTTGCAGCATCAGATTAATCGCTGCACAGCGCCATGTGTGGGCTTAGTGAGCGAAGAGGATTATGCCCGTCAGGTAACAATGGCGGCAGACTTTCTGGATGGGCGGAGTCGAGAGGTGGCGGACCAGCTCAGCACTGATATGGAAGCCGCCGCTGCGGCGCTGGAATTTGAGAAAGCCGCCCTGCTACGCGATCAGCTGGCGGCGATTCAGGCAGTTCAGCAGAAGCAGTACGCAGAAACCGGGCAAGGCGATCTGGATGTGGTGGCCATCGAAACCCGTCATGGCCTTGCCATAATCGAGGTGCTGATGATCCGCGATGGCCGAATTCTTGGCCATCGCACCTTCCGACCTGATACCCGAGGAGAGGACGATCGCAGCGAAATCCTCGAGGCGTTCCTCTCTCAGTATTACCTTGGTGACAGAGAAGACCCGGTCAAGCCGCAGGAAATATTGCTGTGTATGGAGATTCCCGGCGCTGAGGCTTTGCAGCAAGCGCTGGAGGAGCAGTGGGCTAAGAAAGTTCGGTTGGCTTGGCGCGTGCGCAGCGACCGGGCCGCCTGGATTAGCATGGCGCAGACCAATGCCCAGCAATCCATGGCCACGGAAATGGCGGCAAGGGAACACATGGAGGCTCGCTTTCTGGCCCTGGAAACGCTGCTTGAAAGCAGTGAGCCGATTCGCCGCATCGAGTGTTTCGATATTAGCCATACGCAAGGTGAAAAAGCGGTGGCCTCCTGTGTGGTGTTCGATCAGCAGGGGGCACGCAAACAGGATTACCGGTATTTTAATGTAAATCCTGCAGCGGGTGGGGATGATTATGAAGCCTTGGAAGAAGCAATTCGGCGGCGCTATCAGCGTGTTTTGAAAGAGCAAGGGCGCATGCCCGACTTACTGCTGATCGATGGCGGCAAGGGTCAAATGCAGCGTGGCTGGAAAGTTGTTCAAGAATTGGATCTGCACGCCAGCATACGAGTGATGGGGATCGGTAAGGGGCCTAGCCGGCGGCCGGGGTTCGAAGCATTATACTTGCCTTGCGGGAAAGAAATGATTCCTGGCCCGGCAGACTCCGCGCTGCATCTTTTGCAGCAGGTGCGCGATGAGGCTCACCGGTTTGCCCTGACAGGACACCGTGCAAGGCGCGGCAAAGCCCGCAAGCAATCGACGCTCGATGAAATTCCCGGTATTGGCCCTAAGCGTCGAAAGGCTTTACTTACTCATTTTGGCGGGCTCAAGCAGATGCGAAATGCATCCGCCAGCGAGTTTGCTCGGGTGCCTGGCATCAATTCGCAAATGGCGCAAACGCTTTATGATTGGTTCCACCGCTAGGAGGGGGCGTTTATTGATCTAAAAATCGGAAATGAGTCACGGCTGCCTTTGCGCTATACTGAAAGCCTATTTCTTCTAGTCGGTAGTCCCTCCCTATGCAGAAAGTGCACCCCATCCTGAATTTGCCGAATATCCTCACTCTGATTCGGGTATTGGCGATTCCCGTATTGGTGCTGGTGTTCTATCTGCCGTTCCACTGGAGTGATGTTTGCGCGGCGTTATTGTTTCTGGCTGCGGGCATTACTGACTGGCTAGATGGCTATCTAGCGCGCAAGCTGAACCAAACCAGTCCTTTTGGGGCTTTTCTGGATCCAGTAGCTGACAAGTTAATTGTTGCTGTGGCCTTGGTGATGTTGGTGCAAGTTCATGCTACTGCCTGGTTGGCCGTACCTGCCATGGTGATTGTGTCTCGAGAAATCACTGTCTCGGCATTGCGCGAGTGGATGGCAGAGCTTGGTCAGCGCGCAAAGGTGGCGGTGAGTCAGCTGGGCAAAATTAAAACGGTAACCCAAATGACGGCGATTACGTTGCTGCTGGCGCAAAAGCCGAAATTTACTTTAGACGGTGACATCATTATGAACCCGTGGCTTTGGTTGAGCTATGGGCTGCTGTACCTAGCAACGGCCTTCACCCTGTGGTCCATGGTGTCATATCTGCGTGCTGCAGCCCCACAATTGCTCAAAAGTCAGTCAAAGTCCTGAAAAGTCAGAAAAAACACCTGATGCCGGGTTGACACCTGAAGGGGGGTGAGTAGAATTCACCCCCGCAACGGAGCGCGACTCCGGTGTAGAAAAAGCGGGAATAGCTCAGTTGGTAGAGCACAACCTTGCCAAGGTTGGGGTCGCGAGTTCGAATCTCGTTTCCCGCTCCAAGTTTCAGAAAACCTCGGTTACACCGAGGTTTTTTCTTGTTAAAGCAGTTAAGGCGCGGTGGCAGAGTGGTTATGCAGCGGACTGCAACTCCGTGTACGCCGGTTCGATTCCGACCCGCGCCTCCAATTACCACCCTTTTGGGGTGATGTGGTGACAAACTACCTAGCCTGGAAAATGGTTAGTGTCGCCGGCACAATAGAAGACAAATAAAAACAGCTGTTTATTCCCGCCTCTGTTTTTATTCAGCGTTTTCTGGGTACGATGCTCTTCCTGCGGGTATGGTGAAATTGGTAGACACAACAGACTTAAAATCTGTCGACCGTTAGGTCATGCCGGTTCAAGTCCGGCTACCCGCACCACTTTCCTTTTCCCATCTCTGCCCTAACACCGACAGCATCCTGAAAGTAGATCCTTCTTAAATCTCGTCGCTAATCAGTTTGGCCTAACTGACTACACTCCATGTGATCTCATCGCTTAAGCCCGTTTCAAGCAGTCTACCTATTGTGCTCGGATGATTTATTGCCGCTTTCCGTCCGTTTCTGCTAGTCTCAGACTATATTCTTAGCTTCAATCGGGGCTGAATAATAACAAGCTGGAAAAGGCATGAGGGCTATTTAAATGAACTGGTTCCAGAACCTATCTGTGCGGCTGAAGATTTTGTCTGTAGCCGGACTAGGGGTTGTGTTGTTTATAGTCTACGCGGCCTACAGTTTTTACATTGCTGAAACCAATATCGACCATTTGAAGCGGATAGAAAGCCAAGACTTTCCTATTCTTGAGCTGATTAACGCTAACAATGTAGATTTCATAACCATCAGTGAATCCTATATTGAATCAATCACTGAGGCAGATCCGGATTTACTGGAGCAAGCGCAATCCCGAGCGGCGGCCTTCGAACAACGGCTGGTGGATATTCGCCAAGCAGATCCAACTCTTTCCAATGACGTGGAAGAGCTGCGTCGTCATTTCACCACTTACATCAACGGAGCCGCTGCGCTGGCCCGTAATCTGATTACCACTAATGACACTCCAGACCACCTGTCCCAGCGGATATCTCACGTTCGCGCACTTCAGGATGCCTACGAAAGCAGCCAGAAAGCCTTTGAGCAAGAGCGCTATAAAGCGTTTCGCGAGACGCTGAACAGAAGCCGTTCGGATAATCTGGGAACGCAGAAAATTGGCTTGTTTCTAGGTTTTGTCGCTTTCACGTTATTGGCGTTAACTGCCCTGTGGGTCACTCGAGCAATTACGCTGCCACTGAAAGGGGCAGTGGATGCAGCTGACAATATCGCCAATGGTAAATGGGATACCCATATTGAAAATGGGGGGCAAGATGAAACGGGTTACCTGCTGCAGGCTATCCGAAAAATGCGTGATGCCTTGATTGCGCGTCATACCGAGGATCGACAACAGGAAACAGTGAAAAACCATCTGGCCGAATTAAATAATCGCATGCGTGGTGAGATGGGATTCGAGCAGCTTGGTAATAATATATTGAGTTTTTTGGTGCCTGTTCTGGATGCGCAGGTCGGCGCGTTTTATAGCTACGATGCGGATACTGAGACTCTCAGCCTGAGTAGCTCCTATGCAATGGAGCGGCGCAAGCATCTCGCCAATAAATTCCGGCTGGGCGAATCACTGGTCGGACAATGCGCACTGGAACGCAAGAGTATCCTGCTCGAGAAGGTGCCTGATAGCTACATTAGTATCGCCTCGGGTACTGGCGCTGGGCAGCCACGTAACGTGGTAGTTATGCCCGTTATCCATGAGGATGAGGTAAAAGGGGTGCTTGAGATCGGTGCATTCCGTGACTTCAATGATGGAGACCTGGCTTTTATGGAGCAATGTGCCTCCATGATTTCTGTATCACTGCATAGCGCACAGAGCCGTTTTCGGCTGGCAAACATGCTGGAACAAACCCAGTCACAGGCGGAAGCGCTGGAACAACAAAAAACAGAAATGGCCCAGGTAAATGCAGACTTGGAAGAGCAGGCCATGGAGTTATCTGCATCCGAATCTCGACTACAGCAACAACAGGAAGAGTTGAAGGCCATTAACGAAGAGCTAGAATCTCAAACCCAAGCACTTCGCGCGTCGGAAGAAAGTTTGCAGAACCAACAGGAAGAGTTACGCGTTACGAATGAAGAGCTTGAAGCCCAGGCTCGTATGCTCACCGAACAGAAGTCGGAAATGGCTCAGAAGAACGATGAGCTTGAACTGCTGCGCCATGAGCTGGAGGATAAGATTCGCGAGCTGGAAATGTCCTCACGTTACAAGTCTGAATTCCTATCAACCATGAGCCATGAGTTGCGTACACCGCTCAATTCAATTCTTATTCTGTCCAATGCTCTAGCGCAGAATAAGAAAGGATACTTAGAAGAAAAACAGGTCGAACACGCCCAGGTCATCCACTCTGCCGGTACTGATCTGCTTAGCCTGATCAACGACATCCTCGATATTTCCAAAATCGAGGAAGGGAAAATGGATGTCATCATTGATGATTTATCCCCAACAGAAATTGTTGAACATTTCCGTCGCAACTTTGCTCACGTGGCGGAGAGCCGCAATTTGGATTTCAAGGTTGAGCTCGGCGACACCCTGCCTGACCACTTCTATACGGACCGCCAGCGCCTTGAACAAATCATCAAGAACCTACTCTCTAATGCTCTCAAGTTTACTGAGCATGGCTCGGTGATGCTGAGCCTAACTCAGCCAGATGTCTCGGAAACCTTGCCCTCACGACACCTGGTGCCAGGACAGACACTAAAATTTGCGGTGACTGACACGGGGACAGGGATTGCACGTGAAAAACAGAAACTGATTTTCGAAGCATTCCAGCAAGCTGACGGCACTACGAGCCGTAAATACGGCGGCACTGGCCTAGGATTGACCATCTCTCGTGAGTTAGCTCGTCTCCTGGGAGGGGAAATCGGCCTTTACAGCGACGGCGAAGGACAAGGATCGACGTTTGCCCTGTATTTACCCGTGGGCAGAGCTGACGAGGTTGAAACTAATATTGGCGACGGCGCAGGCGAGGACATCAATAATAATGGACAAGCGCATACCGCTCCGATGATGCCACTGAATCCGGATTCAGACGATTTCGTCGTGCGTGAAAAAACGGTGCTCATTGTTGAAGATGATGACGAGTTTGCTCGAGTGCTGGTCGAGTTGGCTTCGGATTATGGGCTTGAGGGGCATGTCTGTCATGACGGCGAAGATGGCCTGGAATACGCAAGCCATTACCGGCCCAGCGCTATTATCCTCGATATTGGCCTGCCTGGCATTGATGGCTGGGAAGTGATGGAAAAGCTTAAGGCCGATCCGCGCACCAAGGATATCCCTGTGCATTTTTTGTCGGGTCGCGATGAACGCAATAAGGCGCTGGAAATGGGCGCCCTGGATTTCATGTCCAAACCGGCGAATGAGGACGATATTCTTTGCGCATTTGCCAAAATTGAAGGAGCCATTGAGACCAATGTTCGCCGCCTTCTGGTGGTTGAAGATAGTCAAATCCAGCATGAAAGTATTCGTGAGCTATTCAACCAGAAAGGGGTAGAAATCACCGCAGCCACCAATGGTCAGCAAGCGCTGGATGCTCTGAAGAGCACCGTATTCGATTGCATGATTCTGGACCTAACGTTGCCGGACATGAGTGGTTTTGAGTTGCTGGAGACTTTACATGCCAATGACGATTACGGCCGTGTTCCAGTAGTGGTCTACACGGGCAAGGATATGAGCCGGGAAGAAGAGGCTAAACTCCGTAAATATGCCGATCGCATCATTCTCAAGACCGAGCGCTCCCATGAGCGATTGTTGAATGAAGCGTCGCTCTTCCTGCACTGGCTGGAGTCCACCTTGCCGGCGAATCGTCGCCCTAAAGTGAAATCCATTGAACACCGTGGTGATATTTTCGAGGGCAAGCAGTTACTGCTCGTGGATGACGACATGCGTAATATCTATGCCCTGTCTGCACAGTTGGAAGAATTGGGGTTCTCCATCCATATTGCCAACAACGGCCGAGAGGCGCTGCAAGTCCTAGATGATAATCCATCCATTGATATTGTACTGATGGATATCATGATGCCAGAGATGGATGGTTACGAGGCCATGGCAAGGATTCGTGAACAGAGCCAATTCAGCAAGTTGCCAATCCTTGCACTTACAGCAAAGGCGATGAAGAATGATCGTGCCAAGTGTATTGAAGCTGGAGCGAACGATTATTGTTCCAAGCCCATAGATATGGCGAAGCTGACGTCTTTGCTGCGAGTTTGGTTACATACGTAGTGACTGGAAAATACGCCTGCAGTCACTTTATAAGAACAAGCACCGTGGCGGATAACGTTATGGCACAAACATGTCCGATTGAGGATGCTGACGTTAGCATCGAAGACATCGAAATTCGCCTGCTGCTTGAGGCGATATATCAGATGTACGGCTACGATTTTCGTTTCTATAGCCGCGCCTCCATACGTCGCAGGATCATGCATCATCTAACCATGTCTGGCTTTGACTCAATCATGGAGATGACCGATAAGGTGCTGCGCGACCGGTCCTTCTTTACCACCTTATTTAATGAGCTGACGGTGAACGTAACCGAGATGTATCGGGATCCGGATTTCTACCAAAGCTTCCGTGAAGAGGTTATCCCGGTGCTGAAGACGTTCCCGTTTATTAAGATCTGGCACGCAGGCTGCTCCACCGGGGAAGAGATTTACTCCATGGCCATTTTGCTAGAGGAAGAAGGGCTTTACGACCGGGCCATGATCTACGCAACCGATATCGACAAGAAAGTGCTAGCCTCGGCCAAGAAGGGCATTTACTCCATCGAAGCGGTCAAACAGTATGGTGACAACTATCGCCGGGCCGGTGGTAAGCATTCTTTATCTGACTATTTTACCGCCCGCTATGACAGCGTGATTATGGAGCAGCGACTGAAACGTAATATCGTCTTTGCCGATCATGATCTGGCAACAGACCAGGTTTTTGGTGAAATGCATGTCATCCTGTGCCGGAATGTACTCATCTACTTCAATCGAGCATTACAGGAGCGTGTGATCAAGCTGTTTAGTGACAGTCTAGATATGGGCGGTTACTTGTGCTTGGGAACCAAGGAAAGTTTACGTTTCAGTGGGCAGGAAGAGTCGTTCGATGTTATCAACAAGTCGTTGCGAGTTTTTCGCAAACGGCAGTTTCAACACCACGCATGATTAGAGACAACTGATGATTGAGCAGAAGTTGCTATTAGTGGATGATCAGCCAGCTAACTTAGTATCGCTAGAGGCGATTCTGGAAAGTGAAGGCCGCATCCTTATGAAAGCGCACTCGGGGCAGGAGGCGTTGAAGATTCTGCTTAAGGAAGATATTTCTTTAGTGCTGCTGGATGTGCAGATGCCAGGCATGGATGGCTTTGAAGTGGCTGAATTGATGCGTCAACGCAAAGACACCCAGACTATCCCGATTATCTTTGTGACGGCGATCAGTAAAGAAAAAAAATACGTTTTCAGGGGCTACCAGGCTGGCGCTGTAGACTACTTATTCAAACCATTGGACCCACTGATCCTCAAAAGCAAAGTAGATTTTTTTCTTGGTTTGGATAAACAGAGACGCCAGCTGCAAGCAAAATTGAAAGAAGCCCAAGCGCACCGTGCGGCCTATGAAGCTGGCAAGACACGGGGCGGGGAGGGCAGCGACCAATAGTCGTGAATACTTGCATAGGGGGAGTAAAAGCAATTGTTATGGGCGCGTCTTGGGGCGGGCTTAATGCCTATATTCACATTCTGTCTGTGTTGCCCGCGGATTTTCCTTTGCCAATCCTGATGGTACAGCACCAGCAGGCTAGCGCGGATAACCGTATGCCGTGGTTACTGGCTCGTTACTGTGCTTTACCGGTGGTTACACCGGAAGATAAAGAGCCGATTATAGGAGGGCATGTTTATGTGGCCCCGCCGGGTTACCATATGTTGGTGGAAGACGATCAGACACTGGCTTTCTCTAATGGAAGGCCTGTACTCTTTTCCCGGCCGGCAATAGACGAATTGTTTTTTTCTGCTGGCGTTGTTTATGGCCGTCATCTGATAGGCGTGATTCTCACAGGGGCCAATGAAGACGGCGCAGCAGGCATGAAGTATATACACCGTAGAGGCGGATTCACCATCGCCCAGTCACCGGTGAGCTCGGAAGCACCCACAATGCCTGAAGCGGCAATAACAACAGGTGCGATTTCCAGGGTACTCGATCTTGAGGCAATCGGGCCCTTTTTGGCTAAACAGGCTATGGGGTAGGACGCGTATGAAACAAAACATTTTGGTTGTGGATGATCACCGCGAAAACTTGATCGCCCTGGAGGCGATCCTGGATTCTGACGACCGTAATCTGATCATGGCACAGTCCGGTAACGAGGCCTTGTCCCTCGCCCTCAAGCACGATTTAGCTCTGGTGCTGTTGGATGTGCAGATGCCGGAAATGGATGGGTTCGAAGTGGCCGAACTTATGCGTAAAAATAAGAAAACCCGCCACATTCCGATCATTTTTGTTACCGCTATATCAAAAGAACAGAAATACGTTTTCAAGGGCTACGAGTGTGGGGCGGTGGATTACCTACTCAAACCCATCGACCAAAAAATTCTGGAAGCCAAGGTTAGCGTTTTCCTGGAACTGGATCGCCAACGGCGCAAGTTACAACAGGCCGTGGTGCAAATGAAACGGCTAAAAGACGAAAACGAGCGACTGCTGCATGCACTTGGCGAAGCTCTGATCGGCACCAATGCCGAGGGTAAAATCACTTTTTGTAATGAAGCAGCTTGTGCCCTATTGCGACAGAGTCGTGATGACTTAGTAGGCAATGATATCGCCGACCTGATATTCAATGATGATGCTGGCAAGTCGTGTTGGAGCTGGGATAGCTCTCCATTACAGGAAGCTTGCAGACAAGGGGAAAGCTGGGAAAATGAGCATAACCTGTATACTCCCGATGATGATGGCTTGCTAGCCTTATCAGTGAGAGCCAATGCGATTACTAATGATGCAGGCATCTTCACAGGGGTGGTCGTGGTACTTGGCCTCTCAGATGATGAAAATAATGGCGGAGACTGCGCTCGTAACCATCGCCGTAACCCTCGCAAGAGGTTGTTCCGCGAAATGGTAGTGTTTGACCGTAGCACCGGTGGTAATGTGGGGCGCTTAATAAACTTGAGTGTGAACGGCTTCAAGCTTTTTTCCCGCCGAGCATTAGCCCATGGTGAGGATTTGCAACTTGGCATGGTGCTGCCCGACCAGATTTCAGGGGTAAACACCGTCAGCTTTGATGCCCGGGTTGTTTGGGCGGAAACGTTAGATGCCCCTGGTGAGTTTCAGGTAGGTTTTCAGTTTCAGACGTTGAATTCGGTCACCCGTGATGTGATCGAAAACCTAATGGAAAACTATTAAATTATGGCTGAGCACATGGAGTCGCCTGAGAACATAGAGCTTTCTTCATCGTTGTTGCCCTATGGTTTCGCGCGGCGTTTCGGTGTTCTGTTGCGTGAGCGCGATGGGCAGAAAGAGTTGTGTCACCGGCAGGATGTTTCACTGGCCGCGCTAGGTGAGGTGCAACGTCATATCGGCCGCCTGCCGCGCCTAGTACCCATGGACGACACGGCTTTTAGCGCCGCCATGGCAATCACCTATGAACAGCAGCGCGGCGCGGCAGCAGAAGCCGCCGATGATCTGGAAGGACTTGATCTGGCAAGCCTAGCAGACTCACTGCCGGAAACGTCGGATTTGCTTGAGCAGGAAGACGATGCTCCGATCATTCGGCTGATCAATGCCTTGTTACAGGAAGCCATCCGTGAAGATGCCTCCGATATCCACATCGAAACCTTCGAACGACGGCTAGTAGTTCGTATGCGAGTCGATGGTGTCCTTCGTGAAGTGCTTACCCCGAAAAGGGAGCTGGCGCCGTTGTTAGTCTCGCGAATCAAGGTAATGGCGCGAATGGATATCGCTGAAAAGCGGATACCTCAGGATGGTCGAATCTCCTTGCGCATTGGTGGGCGCGATGTGGATGTGCGGGTATCGACTATGCCCTCCAGCAATGGTGAGCGGGTGGTGCTACGCTTGTTGGACAAGCAAGCGGGGCGTTTACAGGTATCGCATTTGGGCATGGGCGAAACCTGTGACGTTCATATGCGCGATCTAATCCATAAACCCCATGGCATTATTCTGGTGACCGGCCCGACAGGGTCCGGTAAAACCACAACGCTTTATGCTTCCCTAACCGAATTGAATGACAGTACCCGCAATATTCTTACGGTAGAAGATCCCATCGAATACCAGCTAGAAGGGATCGGCCAGACTCAAGTCAACACTAAAGTCGACATGACATTTGCCCGCGGACTGCGTGCCATCCTTCGCCAAGATCCAGATGTGGTGATGGTGGGGGAGATCCGGGATCTGGAAACCGCTGAAATTGCAGTGCAAGCCTCCCTGACCGGCCACCTTGTACTGTCTACTTTGCATACCAATACAGCAGTGGGGGCGGTGACCCGCTTGCAGGACATGGGCATTGAACCTTTCTTGCTCTCTAGCTCCCTGCTGGGTTCCTTGGCTCAGCGGCTGGTGCGTGTGCTATGCGATGACTGTAAAACCCCGTACCAGGCTAGCGCTAGTGAGCTGGAAATGATGGGGTTGGCGGCTACGGAGAGCCGTACGCTGTATCACCCCAATGGTTGTGAATCCTGTAACCATCAGGGTTACCGGGGCCGTACCGGGATCTATGAACTGGTACTGGTGGATGACACGCTACGCCAGTTGATCCACGATCGCGCCGGCGAGCTAGAACTTAACCGCCATGCTCGGACACTAACTAGCGGTATCCGCGAAGATGGTTGGCGAAAAGTGCTCGGCGGACACACCAGTGTAGAAGAGGTCCTGCGGGTAACCCGCGAGGACTAACGGGACAGTATTCTCCATGCCAGCATTTGAATACCGCTCTCTGGATCACAGGGGCAAGATCAACAAAGGCACGCTGGAAGCAGACAGTGCCCGCCAGGTGCGCCAGCAATTGCGCGACAAGGGCTGGGTGCCGCTGGAGGTCAATGAAGCCAACGACTCCAGCAGCCAGGGCATGGGCCGGTTCGCCGGGTCCGGCAAAATCAATGGTGCTGAGCAGGCGCTGATAACGCGTCAACTGGCCACCCTGCTGAAATCCGGCCTGCCGGTAGAACAGGCCTTATCTGCGGTCTCCAAGCAGGCCGCCAACGACCGTATCGAACGGATTATGCTGGCGGTGCGCGCCAAAGTGCGTGAAGGTTATAGCCTAGCGCACAGTTTCGAATCATTTCCCCGTGCTTTCCCGGAAATGTACCGCGCCACGGTAGCGGCCGGTGAGCAGAGCGGGCATTTGGAACAAGTGCTGGAGCAACTGGCGGATTACCTGGAAACCCGCCACGACACTGGGCGTTCCGTAGCCCAGGCGATGATTTATCCTGCGTTTATCATGGTGTTTGCCTCCATCGTCATTATGCTGATGATGACCTTCGTGGTCCCAAAGCTGGTGGCAGTGTTTGAGGGACGAGATCAAGCATTACCGTTACTCACCCGAATTGTCATGGCCATGAGCGACTTTGCTCGGGGCTGGGGCTGGTTGGTTGTGTTATTGATCGTTGTGGCCGTGGTGGTATTTATGCGGGCCATGCGTGATCAGCGCTTTCGATTACGGGTGCACCAGCGTTTGGTGAATATGCCTCTGGTAGGTACTATGCTGCGGGCGGGTGACAGTGCCCGGCTGGCCAGCACGCTGGGTATCCTCGGTCGCTCCGGTGTGCCGTTGGTGGATGCCCTGTTTATCGCCGCGCAGGTGGTGGGCAATCTGGCGGTCCGCAATGCGGTAAAAAACGCGGCCGCTAAGGTCCGCGAAGGCGGCAGCCTCAGCCGAGCCCTGGATGCCAGTGGTTATTTTCCTCCCATGCTGGTGCAGATGATTGCCAGTGGCGAGGCCAGCGGCGAACTGGACAACATGCTGACCCGGGCTGCGGATTATCAGGAACGAGAACTCAGCAGTACGATCGGGACCATGGTAGGGCTGCTCGGTCCAATCATGTTGTTGGTCATGGCCGGAGTGGTGGTCATGATCGTCCTCTCGGTCATGCTGCCGATCATGCAAATGAATAACTTACTAGCCGGTTAAGGTGAAGAAATGAAAGCAAAAAAGGCCATGTCAGGGTTTACCCTGCTGGAAATTATGGTTGTGGTTGCGATTATCGGCCTGCTGGCTGCGGTGATTGTGCCTAACGTCATTGGTCAGGGGGAAGCCGCCAAGGTGGACCTGACCAAGGCCAACATGGGCAAAATCGTGCAGCAACTAGACCTATACAAGTTCAACAATGGCAGTTATCCAAGCACTGAAGAGGGGCTGAATGGCTTAGTTGAGCGTCCCTCATCCGCTCGTAAGTGGCCTGATGGTGGCTACCTGCCCAAGGTCCCGCTCGATGCCTGGAACAATGACTACGTTTACATTAGCCCCGGTGTAGAAGGTCCCTTCGATTTGTTGTCAATGGGAGCCGATGGCGTTGAGGGGGGCGAAGGCGCCGACGCGGACATCAACTGGCGCGAAGTTCAGTAATATGCGTTTGCTCCGCTCCCAGCAGTCTGGCTTCACCTTGCTGGAAATTATGGTGGTGGTGGGGCTGATTGCACTGCTGAGCGCGGTAGTGGTCAGCCAGGGTAACTGGACATCGGACGACCGGCAGCTAGAACAGGAATCTGCTCGTCTCAAGGATACCCTGGCGTTGCTCAACGAACGCAGCCTGTTTTCCGGGCAGTTATTGGCGCTACGCTTGTACCATGATGGCTGGGAGCCTCTAGCCTACGATATTGTAACCGCAGACTTTGTCCCCATCGAAGATACCGCCCTCAAGCCACGTCAAACCCCTCCGTCGCTAGAACTGGTTTGGCAGCTAAATGAACTGGCGGATGAAGAACAAGCCAGCCTTAGCCAGGTTGCTGAAAGCCTAGTCAAGCAAGACACCTCTTTGGATCTGGGTGAAGGTGTGCTCGGCGACGAGGATGATGAGAGAGCGGCATTACAGCGCAAAGAAAATCGGGGAGGCGAAGATGAGAAGGAAAAGGTATTCCCCCAGGTATTCTTTTTCCCCAGTGGCGAAGTCTCTCCGGTAACGCTATCGATACGAAGCCTTGCTGATATGGAAACAGTGCAGCGCTGGCAAGTGTCGGCCTTAGGGCAAATTTCCGACCCGGACCTACAGCAGGACGAAGATAAGGAACAGAGAAAAGAAGAATGGTTAGAGCGGCGCGCACGGATGATTGAGGAAGAACCGGAATGAAACAGCAGCGCGGTTTTACGCTTGTAGAAGTGTTGGTCGCTGTCTCCATTCTTGCTCTGGTTATGGTGGTGCTTGGTCAAACCATGGGTTCCACAGCTCGCGCCTATACCAATATTAATGAGACCCATCTCGGCTTCTTAGTTGCCTCGGATAAATTAGTGGAAATGCAGGTGTACCAACAGTGGCCGTCCACCGGTGAGTCCGATTCTACCGTCACTCGAAATGGTCGTGATTGGTGGGTCAATACCCGGGTCAGTGAAGGCCCATATCCCGATACCCGCCGGGTAGATATTGAAGTCGGCATGATGCAGGACGATGATCAAGGTCAAATGGCGTATCACCTAGCCAGTCTGATCGGGAAACCGGCCTCCGGATGATCAACATCCAGCACGCCACTAGCCGCCAGCGTTCCTTCCAGCACGGTTTTACTCTGCTGGAAATGGTTATCACCATCGCGATTTTTGCGTTTATCTATGTCTGGGTGGCAAGCTTTCTTAGTAGCGCACTGCAAGGCCGTGAGCAGCTCAAAGAAGGTGCAGATGAGATGGAGCGTAACCAGCGGGCGGTGACGTTCCTAACCCTCGACTTCGAGCAGCTAATCAACCGTCCGGTCAGGGATCCTTATGGTGACCCGCAGCCCGCCATTCTCGGCCGTGACAATTATGTTGAATTTACCCGTTTAGGATGGTCCAACCCATTTGGACTGCGTAAGCGTAGCGAAATGCAGCGTGTGGTATACGCTTTGGAAGATGACACCCTGTATCGCCGTTATTGGCCGGTGCTAGACACTAACGTGGCCACCGAGTACCAGCAGGACGTGCTAATCGACCGTGTGGAGCGCTTCACTGTACGCTATCTTGATCTCACCCCCCAAGGCGAATGGCAATGGCTGGAGTTGTGGCCAGATGTGAGCATGACGGCAGTACCCGTTTGGCAGCAACGCCTGCCAAAAAGTATTGAGGTAGAGATCGAACTAGAAAATGGCAACATTGTGCACAGGTATTACCGAACAGTGGTGAATCCATGGGGATGACGGTAAACCTGTCAGGTCGAATGACTCGAAGGCAAGGGGGCATGGCGTTGGTGATCGTGCTGCTACTGCTAGCCTTACTGACGACCATTACCGTTGAAGTGCTTTTCCGGCAAGATCGTTTCCTTACCCGCGCCGATAATCTATTGCAATGGGACAAGCGCTACCAGTACGCCATGGCAGCTGAGGTGGTTGCCCAGCAGGGTCTAATTGATGACTTGCAGGATGACCAAAAGAATAACGCCCTAGTGGATGATTGCGTTGACGAGCAGTGGGCCGTGCAATTGCCGCCAACGCCCTATGAAGATGCCATACTCAGCGCCAGCGTGCAGGACCTGCAAGGCCGTTTCAATTTGAACTGGCTCATTACCGCAGAAGGTGACAATTTTGTTCGAGACCAGGATGGTATCGACAGGCTCACCCGCCTGATCGAGCTCACCTTTCCCCAAGAAACAGACGCATCGCGGCTCGCCAACGAAATGGCCGACTGGCTAGATTCCAACAATATAGTGGACGGAGTTGAAGGGGCGGAAGATGCGGATTACCGCACCCGGCGGACTCCAAATATGCCCGCCGCGCATGAATCTGAACTGCGTGCCTTGCTCAGCTTCCAGGTAGCTAACCAGCCCCAGGACGGCATGATTTGGGGCTTGTTTACAGCTTTGCCATTGGGCACAACATTGAACGTTAATACTGCACCGCTTCAGGTACTGGATGCGGTGTTAGGTGCCACGGCGGGTGATACCGCGGCACAAGCTATTGTTAAAGAGCGGGAGCAGGAGCCGATTGACGCCATTAGCGACCTGATGCAGGTTGCTCCTTTTAGCGAAATGGATCCCGACATCAAGCAGCAGATAAGCAGCTTGCTCGGTGTCAGCAGTGAGTATTTTCAGGTTATGGTGGATGTAGAGGTCGACGGACAACTAAGTCGCCTAGTAAGCCGGCTGCGCCGCCGCAATGGTGAAGGGCAGAGCACTGAAGTATTTAGTCGGCAGGTCAGCCCATTGCTAACCCCACTCGAACCGGCATGCAATCCCTTCTACAATGTGACCCAAGGCTCGTCTTGATACACTGGACTAACGGAGCAGGCTGTTAGAAAGTGCATTAAGCGTCGGCCATGCCAGACGGACACATGCAAAGATAATAACGCGGATATAACGACCAAAGGACACAACAGCGTGGCAGAGGCTCCACTGATTTATTTAAGCGGTGCAGGGGGAACGGAACTGGATCTTGAACATCCGGTGCTGTTGCAGCGAAACCCTGCGGAACACGTCCAGGTCATGAGCCTGCGCGAAGCGCTGGAACAGTCTGCCGGCCAGACCCTCCATGTCATTGTCAGCGTAGCATTTGCCCGGCTAACCCATGTTAGCCTGAGCCGAAAACAGGCACGTCATATGCAGCGCATTCTTCCGTATTTGCTGGAAGAGCAGATGCTGGACAACCCTGAATCACTGTGGTTTGTTTCCCGCAAAGGCAGCGGTGATGACTATGAAGTGACCGCCATTGCTCGACAATTTATCGAGCAACTCAAACGGTGGGCCGCAGAACAAGACGTACTGATCACCTCCCTGCAGGTGGACGCTGAGCGGTTGCAGGGTCAAGCACCTCTGATTGCTGAGTTGGACGAAAATCAGACGCTATTAATGGCAGACCGAGATCGTTGCCTAGTGGTTGATGCTCAGCAGCGTGATGGTGTGCAGGCCCTGTTTGGCGACAGCCTCAATGAGCCTATGGTGTTATCCGGCCCAACGGCGTTTGTTGACGCCTTGCGTAACGGTTCAGGGCAGGAATTACTCACAGGCCCCTATGCCCCAAAACAAAAGAAAGGCAGTAATACAACGTTTGCTCCTTGGAAGCCACTTGGCATTCTTGCTGCATCCGTATTTGTACTGGCTCTGGTGGCCATCTGGGTGCAACAGTGGCGTTATAATCAGGCGGCCGAAGCGACTTTCGCCGATGCCCAGACGCTATTCGAGAACCTGTTCCCCGGTGATAAGGCCTCTGCGGCCCTGAGTCGCCAGTTTGAGGGCCGGCTTGCTCGCCTTGGTGGCGGTAGCAAGTCGGGGCAGGCTGATTTCTTCCCACTTCTGAGACCAGTGGCGCAAGTGTTGAAAGAGATAAACGTTGACCCCAAGCGGCTGCAATACGATCAACGTGAAAATACGCTGCTATTGGATGTTGGCGCTAAGGATTATGCCCAACTGGAACAACTTCAGAATGCGCTCAAAAAACAGGGAGCACGCGCCTCAATAGCAAATTATCGCAATAGTGCTCAGGGCGTGAGCGCGCGAATCAAGGTGGAGCAGCCGGGATGAGCAGTGCAGCAGAACTGAAGAAACTGGCGGCTCAACGTCGAGAACAGGCAGTACAGTGGTACGAAAGTAGAGAACCCCGAGAACAACACATCCTGAAAATATTGGCCGTGGTAGCGTTTGTGGTGCTGCTGTATTGGTTGCTCTGGGCTCCGTCGGTCGCGGCCAGGGATCAGGCAAAGAAGCAATTTATGGTCAATCAGCAGACGTTACAGTGGATCCAGGACAATCGCGAAGCGGTAATCGCGGCTCGGCGGAGCGATGTATCGTCAGCACAACCCAACGGCAATTGGACCGGTAACGTGAGCCGTAGTGCTGATCAGTTTGGCCTTACTTTGAAAGGCTTTTCACCGGATGGTAATCGCGCCGTGCGTATCCAGATGGAAAATCAGGCAACCTCTCAAACGGTACTTTGGCTGCAATCGCTTCAGCAGAGCGGCATACAGATAAGCAACCTTGAAATGACGCCTGGTGAGAAATCGGGTACCGCTACGGTGCGTGCGACCCTGCAGAAGTAAGCGGTAAGGCGCCACAAAAAAATGAGTTGATGGCCGTAATCGCTATACGGCCCTACGCCTATCTCTGTCGTTTAGCTGTACTAAGCAGCCGGCCTGCTCATGAGCGCAATGCCACTGCCGTCGGCTGAATCGCGGCCGGGTTAGCCTAGTCTTAGAGTAGATATAGTGACATGGGCATCTTGGGATCAACGGGATGTGGGACATGACTCAGTGGTCAACAGTAGCGTTAGCCCTGTTCCCATAATAACGATTCAGGTGCAAGCTTAGCGTTTGCAGCTCATTGTGAGACGCTGGCGTTACCGTCTTTTCACTAACGAATCAGTGTTGCTCTGTGCTGCACTGTACCCCTATAGAGTCGTCACTATAGATTGATTGGCAACCCGTCAGGGAGCAAATACCCTCGAAAGAAAATTAAGGCTATAACAGCGATCGCATGTGGCTGGGTACTCTGTTTATTATGCTGTTATTGTTATGAGGGTGTTATGAACCAAACCGGTCGATCAAATCTGATCGCAGCCACGGCTATGTGGTTTGTCTATGCGGTCACGATCGTTATGCTGGCCGTAATACTGTGTTGGGCGCTTTATAGTCAGGTAAATTATGGTTATCGGTTCTGGTACCAAACTCTGGGTATTGGTAGCCATATACAAGTCTATGGTCCTCAGAATCGTTTTAACGCTGGCTTTGAACAGCTGCCCGCCGAGAAACACGTGGAAGCTTTTGAACAAATCCGTGATGCGGTCCATAACGGTGGCATGGGGCTGGCTGATATCGACTACCAACCACCAGGCAAAGAGCCACGCCCTTTGTTACACCATGCGGAAGTTCAGCACTTGCAGGATGTGGCTGATTTTATTGATAGAGGCCGCATACTTTTCTTCGTATTGCTGGCGCTCTGGTTACCTTTAGCCTGTCTAAATGTCAGGCTGAAATCACCACCGATACGGTGGCGCCTTGGCATTACTGTTTTCACTCTAGGGGCTATGTTAGCGTGGTTGTTGATTGCCGGCCCGACCCAGGTTTTCTATCAGTTTCACCTCTGGATCTTTCCCGCTGACCATCAGTGGTTTTTCTATTGGCAAGATTCGCTGATGAGTACATTGATGAAAGCGCCGGTTTTATTCGGTGGCATTGCAATGGTAATCGCTTTGGGAGCATTACTGCTCACGCCAGTTCTTTACTGGTTCGGTTTGTGGGGAGCGCGCATAGTGCTTCAGCACCCAGCAGATAACTGACAAACGATCGGCAAAACAAATAAGAAACGGCTAATGAGCATTGAAGTACTGACTGCGGATATTGAGGGCGGCGAAAACTTGCAGCGTTGGGCTGCCATGGGCTTACCTATTCCGCCAAGTTGGCGCATTAGTCGTCAAGTTATAACAGGCAATTCTGTTCAGTCGTTGACGCAACAGCTTGCTACCTTGGCACACATGTTTTCAGGCGACCGTTACTGGGTGTTGCAACAAGGGCCAATGAATCCGGAGTCACGTCGAGAAAGCCTATTAAATCTGGATTCAGATGAAGCGCTCGCTGCGGCACTTCAACGCATTTTCCAGCGTGTTTCTGGGCCAGATCATGTGGTGATTCAAGCGTTACCAAAACAACACGCTGCCGGCGTGCTATTTACCCGACACCCTTTGCGCCAAGATCTACCGCATATGGTGGTTGAAGGAGTCGTAGGTGGTAACAGTGAACGTCAGCGGCTTATTTTCGATGAAAATGACCGGTTGGTGTATGCCCCTGAGGCTCAATTGCCTTTAAACCAACAGGTCGGTGAAGCCCTTTTTTGTCGGCTTCACCGTCAGCTTAAAGATAATTTTAAACATCCACAGGCTGGAGAGTGGGTTTTTGATGGTGAGCAACTATGGCTGTTGCAAACCCTTCCTGTAGGTTCGCTCTCTGTACCCAAAGAAGCCTGGGCCCGCCGGGCTGGGGTAGGGCTTTTCAATCAGGTGGAAACTCCTCTGTGGTATACCCTGGCCGGGCGATGGTTAAAAGCCGGCTTCTGGGAACCGCTAGTAGAAAGTGCCGGGTGGAAAGGGCTCGCCAAGGTTGAACCTTACCGGCGTCAACATAGCCATATTTACACCAATTGTGCGTTCTTTCGTGAGCTTCAGCGCGAACACCCAGGGGCCGCACGATTTGTGCCACCAGCATGGCAATCTCTGGAATGTGACCCTGCATCTGCTCCACAAACGGTAGGCTCCTCATTTTCTAAGAGCATTAACCAATGGCGGCAGAGCTGGATCTTGTTGCAGCTGTCACTGAATGTGCAGAAGTGGAAGCAACCAGAGGTAACCCGTGAGGGCCTATGGCGCGCTTTTATGCGCCTTGATGCCATGGGAGAGTCCCTTAGCCGCGTAGAAGGTGAGCTTGCCTACCTAAGGCTGGCAGATGCATTGGTCGATTATCGTGCGCCTCTGCCTTTGACGTTGCTGGTTACGCCTACTGAACTTCGGGCCCTGCAATCCCTGGTGGCTGGCGAGGTGGATTCGGTACGTGATACAGCATTACGACCGGGTGTTGATCCTGTCCATGCCCCCTTGAATGAGGGGCCGGCTCAAGCGTCTACACTTAATAGATTGCAACAACCGGGAATCGTTAGCGACGCCCCGTTGGCGCAACTCTCAGATGCGGACGAGCAGGCATTTAAAATGGCACGAACCGCTCGCGGGCTGCGTTTTGCTATTGGTAATCGTCTACGGCAACTACTTCGTTCCATGGCGGCTATTGCGGTTGAGCAAGGGACGCTACAACACCTTGATGATATTCATTTTCTGTACTTTGATGAGCTTTGGCAGCTGTGGATGGGATCAGCATTGCCTGCCAGCGCCAATAAAGCTGTGATCGGTGATCGTAAACTGCGTTACCTTGATGATGGCCTACAGGGAGCGCCGGACTGGAAGATGGACCAAGTAGGGTACGGTTTTGGCGGCGGACAGCGTCTTAGCCCTCTATTACGTGGGCTGACGCTGGTGCCTGGTTCTGCTGAAGGTGCCATTCGCCGTGTGTGCAGTGCCTGGTGCCTTAACAAGGTACAGCCTGGCGACATTGTTGTGGTAGATGAGGTCGATCCCGCTTGGTTGCCCTGGCTGGTACAAGCAGCAGGGCTGGTGATTGCCCAACAGGACCCTGCTAACGGCGCGGCTAGCTTGGCTGTGACATATGGGATTCCCGCTATTTGGGGCGCCAGCGACGTGATGCATAGTGTTCAGGATGCGCTGCAGGGCACTCTAGACGCGACCCATGGCAAGCTTGCCATGGCGTCGGATATGAATAACGATGACGTTACTGTGCAGTAACCTGGGTAGGCCGAGAAGCTCGCCTAGGTAAGTGGTTGTTTTCCTTTTAAAGGTGAGAGGTGAGAGCCGTGCCCCAACCCCCGACCCAAGAAGAAGATACCCGGCCATTTGTGGCTCCATGCCACAGCATTGATAACACCGCACCGCTGCGTTGGTTGCGCAAAGGGTGGCGCGACTTTCTTAATGCACCGGGGCCAAGCCTGCTCTATGGCGCGATAATGGTCTTTATCAGCTACCTAATTAGTGCCGCGACCTGGTGGTTCGGCAATATGGGCCTGTATCTTGGCCTACTTTCAGGCTTTGTGTTCTTGGGGCCGCTACTCGCACTCAATCTTTACGCCATTAGTATCCAGTTGCAACAAGGCCGCCAACCAAGCCTGTCAGAAAGTCTGAAGCAGGCACGTTCATGCTTGGGGGATGCCCTGACCTTTACGGTCATTCTGGTGGTGGTATTTTTGGTGTGGGCCAGGGCCGCTAATTTGATCTATATCTTTTACCCGGTGAACGAGTGGCATTTGGAAAATGTGCTGCTTTTTTTTGGAGTCGGCAGTAGCGTAGGAGCGTTATTTTGCGCCATCGTTTTCACGGTTAGTGCCTTTTCGTTGCCCATGATTATGGATCGCAAGACCGATATGGTCACGGGGGTTATCACGAGTACAAATGCGGTATTACGGAATAAGCTACCTCTATTTATCTGGGCCAGCTTGATTGGGGGTTGCCTATTGGTCGGGCTGTTAACAGCATATCTAGGTTTATTGGTGCTACTACCGGTACTTGGCTTTGCTACCTGGCATGCTTACCGAGAGGTGATCGACGCAGAGGAATGGGAACCGCGATTTGAGTTGCCCAAAGAAGATTGAAATTTGACTGATAACACCACTACAGGGTCCGCCATGTGGCGGACCGATGCGGTGGTGTGCGGTCAGTAGACTTAATTTTCGTCCATGTACCCGAGCAGATGGGGCACCATTCGCTCGATTTCTTTGCGAGACATGCCTTTACGTGCCGCGTAATCATCCATTTGATCTTTCGCCAGCTTACCCGTGCCGAAATATTTAGCCTCTGGGTGTGAAAAGTACCACCCAGATACCGCCGCAGTTGGGAGCATGGCGTAGCTTTCCGTGAGTGTCATCCCGGCGTGGGTTTCAGGATCAAGCAACTCCCACAACAGGGCTTTCTCTGTGTGATCAGGGCAGGCGGGGTAGCCTGGAGCAGGGCGGATGCCTTGGTATTTCTCGCTGATCATGTCCTGATTGCTCAGTGCTTCATCACTGGCGTAACCCCAGTAATCTTTACGCACTTTTTCATGTAGACGCTCGGCAAACGCTTCGGCTAGTCGATCCGCTAAGGCTTTAAGCATGATGGCGGAATAGTCATCGTGGTCCGCTTCGAATCGGGCCACATGCTCGTCGATGCCAATGCCTGCGGTTACTGCAAAACCGCCTAGCCAGTCGGTGAGCCCGGTTTCCTTGGGGGCGATAAAGTCACTCAAGCAGTAATCAGGCTTGTTGTTCTTGCTCCGATCCAACTGTTGGCGAAGATGGTGGAGGGTCATGAAGGCCTCACTATCACCGGGATTACGGTATAGTTCGATATCATCCATTTTAGAGTTGGCAGGCCAAAAACCTATTACCCCGCGGGCAGTTAGCCACTTTTCTTCAACTATTTTATCAAGCATTTCCCGGGCATCACGGTAGAGCTTTGTCGCTTCAACACCAACCACTTCATCTTCCAGAATGCGTGGAAACTTGCCAGCCAATTCCCAGGCGCGGAAAAAAGGAGTCCAGTCGATCCGCTGAACCAGATCCTCCAGTGGGTAATCATCTAAAACCTTCAAACCTTTAACTTTCGGTTCGTGAGGTGTGTAATCGCTCCAGTCGGGTTGAAAACGGTGCTCCCTTGCCTGGTCAATGGAGATTAAACTGCGGTCCACTTGCTGTTGCTGACGTCGAACACGGAGCGTCTCGTAGGTTTCTTTGATTTCGGCAACATATTCCGGCTTAGCGGTCTTGGATAGCAACTTGGACGCCACGCCTACCGCACGGGATGCATCCGCCACGTGCACTACGGCCTGGTCGTAGGCTGGGTCTATTTTTACTGCAGTATGAATGCGGCTGGTAGTCGCCCCACCGATCATCAGCGGTAGGTCCATGCCCAAGCGCTGCATTTCGCTGGCCACATGGACCATTTCTTCCAGTGACGGCGTGATTAGCCCGGACAGGCCAATGATATCGACCTTCTCTTCTTTCGCAGTCTCAAGGATCTTCTCGCAGGGCACCATCACGCCCATATCCACTACGTCGTAGCCGTTGCACTGTAGCACCACACCAACAATGTTCTTGCCAATGTCATGTACGTCACCTTTCACGGTGGCCATCAAGATTTTGCCGTTCGCTTCATCTTGGGTGCCCATTTCTTCTTTTTCTTTTTCCATAAAAGGCAACAGGTAAGCCACAGCCTTCTTCATGACCCGGGCGGATTTCACCACCTGGGGGAGAAACATCTTGCCTTCGCCGAACAGGTCACCAACCACGTTCATGCCGTCCATGAGAGGGCCTTCAATCACATGGAGTGGACGCGTAGCGTTCTGACGGGCCAGCTCGGTATCTTCTTCCACATAATCAGCAACGCCTTTGACTAAGGCGTGCTCAAGGCGCTTTTCTACTTCCCACTCACGCCAGGCAAGATCTTCTTTCTTAACTTTTTCGGCACCGCTACCTCGGTATTTTTCTGCCAAGTCCAGCAACACTTCGGTGGCGTCTTCATTGCGATTAAGGACGACATCTTCAACCGCGTTGCGCAATTCTTCTGGGATATCGGCATAAATAGCAAGCATGGTAGGGTTAACGATACCCATGTCCATGCCATTCTTGATGGCATAGTAGAGGAACACCGCGTGAATCGCCTCGCGGACGGTATCGTTCCCTCGGAACGAAAAGCTCACATTGGACACCCCGCCGGAAATCATCGCGTGGGGTAGAGTGCGTTTGATGTCAGCCACCGCTTCGATGAAATCCACGGCATAGTTATTGTGCTCTTCAATGCCCGTCGCGATAGCAAAGATGTTGGGGTCGAAGATGATGTCTTCAGCCGGAAAGTTCACTTCCTCAGTGAGCAGCTTGTATGCACGGGTGCAGATCTCCACCTTACGCTCACGGGTATCTGCCTGGCCCTCCTCATCGAAAGCCATGACAATAACCGCCGCACCATAGCGGCGCAGTAATCGAGCTTGATGAAGAAAGGCAGCCTCGCCTTCCTTCATTGAAATGGAATTCACCACTCCCTTGCCTTGTATGCACTTCAGGCCAGCTTCGATCACCTCCCATTTGGAGGAATCGATCATGATCGGCACTTTGGAAATTTCCGGCTCTGAGGCCACAAGGTTGAGGAATTTCACCATGCACTCAGCGGACTCCAGCATCCCTTCGTCCATGTTGATATCGATGATCTGGGCGCCGTTTTCTACCTGATCGCGAGCCACGTCCAAGGCTGCATCGTAATCCTCTTCTTTGATCAGGCGCAGAAAACGCTTGGAGCCGGTCACATTGGTTCGTTCGCCTACATTTACAAACAGGGAGTCCTTGGCGATTGTGCAGGGTTCTAGACCGGAAAGGCGACAAGCCACTTCAATCTCAGGTAACGGGCGTGGCGCCAGCCCTTCAACTGCTTTGGCCATGGCGTCGATGTGCTCTGGTGTAGTACCGCAGCAGCCACCAATTATGTTCAGGAAACCTTTCTCAGCCCAAGCGCGGACCTCTTTAGCCATGGTGGCAGGGTCCAGGTCGTATTCGCCCATTTCGTTAGGCAAGCCCGCATTAGGGTGAGCAGACACGTAGGTCTCGGAGATACGCGAGAGCTCTTCTATATAGGGGCGCAGCTCCATGGGGCCCAGTGCACAATTGAGGCCGAAGCTGATCGGGCGAGCATGGCGTAGGGAGTTGTAGAACGCTTCAGTAGTTTGCCCCGTGAGGGTACGGCCAGACGCATCGGTGATCGTCCCGGACACCATCACCGGCAAGTCCAAGTTGTTTTCGTAGCAATACTGATCCACCGCAAAGACTGCGGCCTTAGCATTCAAAGTGTCGAAAATGGTTTCGATTAGGACCATATCGATACCGCCTTCTACCAACCCATCCAAAGCTTCTAGGTATGCCTCTACCAAGGCATCAAAATGGGTATTGCGGTAGCCGGGATCATTCACATCGGGACTAATACTGGCCGTACGGTTAGTGGGGCCAAGCACTCCGGCCACATAGCGAGGCTTATCCGTGGTGGATGCTTCGTCTGCCGCTTCGCGGGCAACGCGAGCGGAGGCCACATTAATCTCACGGGCCAGATCTTGCATGTCGTAATCGGCCATGGCGATAGACGTGGAGTTGAACGAGTTGGTCTCGATGATATCCGCGCCAGCATCAAGGTAGCCTTTGTGCAACGCTTTGATCCGCTCAGGCTGGGTCATGCTGAGCAGGTCATTGTTCCCCTTCAGATCGCTAGGCCAATCAGCAAATCGGGCACCACGAAACTCTTCTTCAGTGAATTTGCAACGCTGAATCATTGTGCCCATGCCGCCATCAAGAATCAGAATCCGTTCTTTAAGTTGGGCAGTGAGTTGAGCACGCGAGTTCTGTGACATTGATGGCTCCAGCAAAGGCGGGAAATTGGGGCGTGCATTATACCGGGGCAAGGGCCAGATACCCAATCTGTGGTGCCTTATCCGGGAAAAGACCATGATAAAGCCGGCTCAACCCCCTTCGAGACTGGCCATGCGGACTATTTACTTTCATTATTGAGCAGGCTGGGTCCAGGGTTGGCAGGTTGGCCTTTGAATCTGGCAGATGAAATCTTTGTAAAAACCTGTATGCCAGCAGCTTTCGCACTTGGGCTTGCTGTAGGAATGGGCATAATTGCGCATCACTGGATGAGGAGTACGCTTAATGGATCAATATCTGTCGCAACTAGAAACCTTTGCCAATGAAAACTTGGTGCCCTATGCCTGGAGCATTGCCGCCGCACTGGTAATTTTCATTGTTGGTAGCTGGGTGGTTGCTCGGCTAAGTCACTGGGTGCAAAAACTACTAAACAAACGAATGGATGAAACGGTCGCCACCTTCTTAGGGCGCATTGTTCATATCTTGTTATTTGTTTTCGTTGTTATTGCTTCTTTGGATCAGCTTGGCATTGAAACGACCTCACTAGTTGCCATTTTGGGTGCTGCCGGCTTGGCTGTTGGCTTGGCATTGAAAGACTCTCTGGGTAACTTTGCTGCCGGCGTGATGCTTATCCTGTTCAAGCCGTTCCGCGTGGGCCATTACGTTGAAGCAGGGGGAACTTCTGGTACCGTTAAAGAAATCCGCATTTTCGCAACCATCATGAACAGCCCGGACAATAAAGTAGTTACTGTCCCTAACGGCGCAATCATGTCCGGTAATATCGTCAATTACTCCGAAAAACCGACCCGCCGTGTGGATATGGTCTTCGGTGTTGCCTACGATGCTGATCTTTCTGTGGTGAAAAAGGTGCTTGAAGAGATTCTTGCTGCGGATGAGCGTGTTCTGAAGGATCCAGCTCCAACTATTGTGGTAGGTGAGCTGGCGGATAGCTCAGTTAATTTCCTATGCCGCCCCTGGGTAAATAGCGCGGATTACTGGCCAGTTCTGTGGGACACCACAGAAGCGGCGAAACTTCGCTTTGACGAAGCAGGGATTGGCATTCCGTTCCCACAGATGGACGTACATCTAGACAAAAATGACTAAGGAGTTATTCATGCGCAGTAAGACAATCGCTGCCATGCTGCTAACCGCCGGACTTCCGGCGGTTTCTGTAGCTGCGCAAGACGCAGCTGCCGATAAGGGTAGTGAAGTTAGCAAATGGTCTGGCGACATTGGTGTCGGGCTGCTATTCAAGCGCGGTAACACCAATTCCGACTCTACCAATGCCAATGTCAACATGGCCCGGGACAGCGAGAAATGGCGGCATACATTCAAGGCTGATGCCAATAACGAGAAGGAAGAAGATCCTGATACGGAAGAATATAACCGTACGGATGAGAACTACTTCGCTTCCTACAAGTTGGACCGCAAACTCGGTGAAGATGCCAAGAACTACCTGTTCAATGTGCTGACCTACCAAAAAGATAATTTTTCGGGTTATCACTACGAAGCCAGTTATGCCATCGGTGTGGGGCGTCGGTGGGTCGATTCGGATCGGCAGACTCTGGATGCGGAAATCGGTCCAGGTTATCGAATAAAGTGTTTGGAGCCTCAGGACAGCTATATGAGCTGCCACGACTCCGAAGAGAATGCCATCGCACGCGTCGGTATCAAGTATGAGCTTAAGGTAAGCGACAACACCACCTTCAAGGAAGATCTTTCCACAGAGGTTGGTGGTGATGGAGCGGATACCCGGGCGGAAACCTCTCTGACCACGGCAATCAACTCCCGTTTCGCGTTACGTCTACGCCATCTGCTTGAGAGCGACTCTTCGGCACCTGCGGGAACCAATGAAACGGACCATACCTTTTCTGTAGGCGTGGTTTACTCACTTCTGTAGCACCGTTCTAAGCGTTAGAAAAACGCCAACTCCGGTTGTTTTTTGCTCGCCACGGATTAAAAAGAAATGAGTAGGGCGGCGGTACAATGTTGATTGCGATCAAGTAACGCAGCAACCGTACTGCCGCCATATCAAATGCTACGTTTGATATGGCGGGGAATATTTATCCCCAGCCATGCCGTTTCTCAGCCCCTGAATTAGCCTCAGCTAACCCCAAGCCAAGTTACGAATATCGGTGTAACCGCCACCAACCCCGTGATGCACGCTGTCATGCATCTACCCTTGGGTATTCGAACCTGAGTTTTATTCTAAGTTGCGCTCTTGACTGAGGTGCTATTGAGACGGCGGCGGTGTGCACCGAGACGCTGAAGATTTTTTCCTCTATTCCCGCCTCAGGCACTGTGAGTTCACTAGCAGGCAGGTGCGGTAATATTTCAGCATGCCAGGGGAATGACTGACTGCTTAAGACACTAACGACGACTTCACCATGAAAATCAAAGTCGCGCTTATCGCAATTCCGCGATGAACAAAAAAAGGAGCCCGAAGGCTCCTTTTTCTGCAAAGGCGATTAATCAGCCTTCTTTCAAGGCCGTGGTAATATCGAGCACGGCACCTTTACCATCACCAAACAACATCAGAGTATTGTCTTTGGCAAACAATGGATTGGGCAGGCCGGCAAAACCGGCGCTCAGAGAACGTTTTACCACAACCACAGTCTTGGCTTTATCCACGTTGAGGATAGGCATGCCGTAAATCGGGCTGCCTTTATCTTCGCGGGCCATGGGGTTGGTCACGTCATTGGCGCCCAGCACGATTGCCACATCCGTCTGCTCAAAGGTCGGGTTAATCTGGTCCATATCCTTGAGCTGATCGTATGGCACTTCAGCTTCTGCTAGCAGAACATTCATGTGCCCAGGCATACGCCCGGCTACCGGGTGAATGGCGTACTCAACCTCAATACCAGCGGCTTCCAGAGTGTCTGCCATTTCACGCACGGCGTGTTGCGCCTGCGCCATCGCCAAGCCAAAGCCTGGAACAATGACCACGCGACGTGCAGTTTCGAGCATCATCGCGACTTCCTCTGCAGAAGTAGACTTCACCTTGCCGGCGTAGACTTCGTCTGCGTCCATGGCTTCGCCAGCTTCTGCCATTACACCAAAGAGAACATTGGTGAGGGAGCGGTTCATGGCTTTACACATGATACTGGTCAGGATTAGACCTGATGCGCCCACCAGAGAACCGGTGATGATCAAGGCGCTGTTGCCCATGATGAAGCCCGCCGCTGCTGCGGCCACACCGGAATAGGAGTTCAACAGGGCAATCACAACGGGCATGTCCGCACCACCAATTGGCAGCACTAGGAACAGTCCCAGCAACATGGCCGCAGCCACCAGAGCCCAGAGAACCATTTCGCTGCCCGGGTTGGCCACCAAGTAACCGATGCCAACGATCGACCCGATAAACAAGATGGCATTGAGCAGCTTCATGCCGGGGAAGCCCATAGGCTGCCCGCTGATGAGCTCTTGTAGCTTGGCAAAAGCCACCAAGGAGCCTGTCAGGGTGACCGCACCGATCAATACAGCTGCGCCTATGGCGATCATGGACACAGCATCGTGGGAGCTACTTGTGCTGAAGAATTCAGCTGAGGCAACAGCAAAGGAGGCACCGCCACCAAAACCGTTAAGTAGGGCGATCATTTGCGGCATGGACGTCATCTGTACCTTCTTGGCCATAATGGCACCAATCAGGCCACCGACAACGACGCCAGCGATGATCACTTCATAGGTAACGATGCGCTCATTGAGCAGTGTTACCACGGCAGCCACGCCCATACCGGCTGCCGCCAGCATGTTACCGCGTACTGCAGTCTTTGGCTTGGTCAGCCCCTTGATGCCTAGCACAAACAGGCAGGCAGCAATCAAGTAGGCGATATCAATCCAGTTCTGAGAAACGTGCATGATTTACTTCCTCTTGAACATCGCCAGCATTCGATTGGTGACCATGAAGCCTCCAATCACGTTAATCGTGGCCAGCACCACCGCGATGAAACCGAGTACGCTAACCAGCGTGCTGCCCTCGGAGCCAGCGGCAACCAGCGCACCCACAATGGTGATACCGGAGATCGCATTGGAGCCGGACATCAACGGAGTGTGCAGGGTGGGCGGCACTTTGGTGATCAATTCCACGCCGAGAAAGATCGCCAGCACAAACAAGGTAAGATTGGCTACAGGATCCATTACTTTTCCTCCTTGCTAGCCGCGTCGGGCGTGGCTTCAGTGGCTTCCGGCTCAGGTTTGGCCAGAGCGGGGAGGCCGAGAAGATCGCGCAAACGAGGCTGGGGAACGTCGCCTTCGTGACTGATCACGGTTTCAGCAACGATTTCATCTTCGAAGTCTAGCTGCAGCTTGCCTTCATCATCGATGAGCAAGTTAAGCAAGTTTTCCATGTTTTTGCCGAACATCTGGCTGGCATGGAAAGCGACCGTGGAGGGCACGTTTTCTGGACCGATGATAGTTACGCCATGTTTCACGACGGTCTTACCGGATTCGGTCAGATCACAGTTGCCACCACGTTCTGCGGCCATGTCCACAATAATGGAACCGGGCTTCATGGCTTTCACCATGTCTTCGGTAACCAGAATCGGGCTCTTGGCGCCAGGGATAGCGGCGGTAGTGATAATGACGTCCATTTCCTTAACCACTTCGGTCATTAGCTCTCGCTGACGCTTAAGGAAATCTTCACCTTGGGCCTTGGCATAACCGCCAGTGCCTTCGGCTTCACCAGTGTCCAGATCCAACTCGACCGGCTTGGCGCCGACCGACAAAATCTGTTCGCGGGCAGCCGGGCGTACGTCGTAGGCTTCAACGACGGCACCCAAGCGCTTGGCCGTGGCACAGGCCTGCAGGCCGGCAACGCCCACACCCATAATGAGTACGCGTGCCGGCTTCATGGTCCCGGCAGCGGTCATGTTCATCGGGAACATGCGTGCAGACTCTGTAGCGGCTAGCAGTACACACTTATAACCGGCGATCATGGCCATGGAAGACAGTACATCCATGGCTTGAGCACGGGTAATACGCGGCACCAGTTCAAGCGCCAAACCGGAGACTTTTTTCTCAGCCAGGGATTGGGCAAATTGTGGGTTAGCCAGTGGATCGGTCATGCCGATCAATATCTGGCCTTCCTTCAATTTAGTCAGATCCTCGTCACCGTTCTTGATGTTACTGCCGGGCGTTTGTACCTGCAGAACAACTTGAGCGGAAGAGAACACCTCATCGCGATCAACCAGCTTGGAACCGGCAGCTTCATAAGCACTGTCCGGATAGCCAGCAATATCGCCAGCTCCGCGCTCGATGATGATCTCGACACCTTGTTTTTTAAGCAGTGCGCTGACATTGGCAGGCGTTAAAGCAACGCGCTGCTCGCCAGGGCAGATTTCTTTGGGAACACCGATAATCACCTGCGTTACCCCCGTCTGTGGTTCGCAAATAATTGGCTGTTCAAAGGATGGTATTGGCAACCCAAAACCTCTGAAAGCCTCGAAAAACGGCCGGTTCAGGTGAACCGGCCGATGAGCAGGGTGCTAACCTTATTGTGCACGTGCCAGCTTGGCAAATGACAAATGGTTATCGCACCGATAAGCGGCTGATAAATGCGCGTTTTGCCAGCCCTAGGGAGGGCTAGCTAGACCATGGCGCAAATTAGTCACCCGGAGTGACTGTTTTCTGTTTGACCAAGGCAATGTCATCCTCTTCCTGCATGTGAATGAAAGGCTCCAGAATAGTGTTGCCTCGGACTTCAGATTCAATAACGTGCAAAAAAGTGTATGCCCCCAATAGCTTGCGAGCTAAAAAGATGAATTCTTTAGGCGGCACATCAAAATGCACGGACAACGCATTGCGTCCCGCGCGGTTCATAATCCGGTTTGGCAGGTCGCTTTTGCCCCAGCAGTACTCGCCATTCTCGTTTAGAACGAATGCAGGGGGAGGGTAGCGATCAGGGTCTTGCAGGACTTCGATTGCCTCAAAACAGAGCCCGGAGAACTCCTCAAGCAGCTTGCGCGGAGTATTACCCGCAAGGAAGTCGAGAGCGTTGAGTGCTCGGATTAGCCGATCGGTGTCATGATAGAAGGAGGCGCGAATCATCTCTCGGCCTGGCCCTAGCACTTCATTATCAAAATCTCGGATAGCGCCGAAGTCGAGCAGGACAACCTGGTCTTGCTCCGGGGTTTCTCCTATGCGCAACAAATAATTACCGAAGTTCGGGTCCGTCTGCATCTTGTTCCATTCGAACACTTCACGACAGCACAGCTCCATAATCGCGCGGCCGATAAAGTTTCGCCGAGCTTGGGATAGCTCAAGCACAGCCGGGTCATTCACGCTTATCCCATGTTCAAACGTCATGCACATGATGTTGTGGGTAGAGAACTCTGGAACAATTTCTGGAACCACAAAACGCGTGTCCTCGGCCAGAGCATGGCGAAAATGGCGGGTGGTATGGGCCTCGAGATCGTAATCGACTTCCCGCTTGAGCATCTCGCGTACCTCATCCAACCACATGTTGAACTGCTCAGTGATAGGCACCAGGCGGCTTAATTTCAGCAAGCGAACCAGAGCACGCATGTCCGAATCAATGGCATCTGCCACGCCCGGATATTGGATCTTCAGGCATAGCTCTTTGCCATCTGATTTGCGCACAGCCTTATGCACTTGCGCCAAAGACGCCGCCCCCAGCGGTTGTTGCTCAACCTCAAGCTCAGCAAGCTTAACCTCGCCCAGCTGCCGCTTGAGGTGACGTTCAATGGCAGGCCATTCCAGTGCGGTTGTCTGGTTTTCCAAGGTATGCAGGGCGGTTGTCACCTCTTCCGGCAGGAAGTGTTCACCAAACAACGCCATCATCTGCCCAATCTTAACCACAGAACCTTTCAGGCTACCCAGCTCTTCCACTAGCTCCTGAGCGCGAGCAGAAAGGATTTCCTTGCGCCGCTCGCCACGCTTATCTTTTGCAGTGAACAGTGTTCCTGCACTGGCTGTAGCGTATTTGGCGCCAGCCATAAAGCCGGCCTTGGCCATTGAGAATCGTCGCTCCACTGAGCCTGTTTTAACCCGTTTTACCGTTTTACGTGCCATAGTCGCGAGGAAACTCCATTTGCCATCCAGAACTCCGGTGGCATTCTAGCCTTTATTATAAAGCGGGTCATTGTCCTAAGGAGAGATCAAATGGCGAGGACGTGGGTGTTACTACGTGGCTTGGTTCGTGAAAAGCGGCATTGGGAGGGTTTTCCCGCTCATTTTCAGGCGGCAGTACCGCAAGATAGCGTGATAACGTTGGATTTGCCGGGCAACGGTGAATTTTGCCAGGAAAACAGCCCTACACGCATTGCAGACATGGTTGCCCATGCCCGAGGGCAACTTCAGAAGCAGGGCCATCAAGGGCCTTACCACGTTGTGGCACTGTCATTGGGTGCAATGGTGGCTGTGCAGTGGCTATGTCAAGCGCCCCATGAGGTGGCGTTTGCAGCCCTAATCAATACCAGTGCAAGCCGATATAGCCCGTTCTGGCAACGTCTTCGTCCGGCCAACTACCGCAGACTTCTCAAGGACGCGGTGTTTAGTCGAAACGCATTGCAAAAAGAAAGCGCGATTCTGGAAATTACCTCTAATATGCGCAGCCAAGACTACCTCCGTGCCCTTGCGGATAAGTGGCGCGATTATGCCGTGTCTCAGCCGGTTTCTCTGGGGAATAGCCTGCGCCAATTGCTGGCAGCCATACGTTTTCGCGCCCCCGCGGCACTACCCAGTAGTGTACCCGTGGTCATTATTAATGGCGGAGGAGATCGTTTGGTCGGCCCCAGCTGCTCACGCAGCCTAGCCGTAGCCTGGCAGTTGCCGCTTAAAGTTCATACAGAAGCCGGCCATGATTTGCCACTGGATGCCCCTCAGTGGCTGATCAATACCTTGCTGGAAAGTGTGGCAGATGCAGCGCAAAGCTTACCGGGGTCAGTTTAAGGTTCTAGGCTCTAGGCAGATTTATGTGAGTGAGCAGTCTTTTAAAATCTGCTAGAGCCATAAAAAAAACCGGCACGAAGGCCGGTTTGTATTTAACAAAGGCTATCACTTCACTCCTTACGAGCGACCTGATTTTCTTTCAGCAAGCCCATGTAATCGACCAAAATCTCCCCGGTCTCGCGTATATAAGGGTCTTCATTCATGGCCTCATCATGACTTTCCGGATCCAGTGCTCGCTGCTCTTCTAGGGTGCGTAACGCCTGAATACTTTCTAGCGGCTCTTCACCGCGGGCCTGGCGGCGACTGTTTTCGATCGCTAGGCGCTCTTTGTCAAACTCAGCCTGCATTCGCGTCCGTACTTCTTCGTTCAATGATAGCTCCGTGCGGTTACGGTTAACGTCAAGGAGCTTACGCAGGGAGTGCACATAGACGAACTCTGGATCGTTATCCGTACGTTTCTCGTGCTGCGCGCGAAGCTGTGGCAGAAAAGGTACAAGGTCCGTAACACGCTGATACTTTGCTGATTTAATTTCATCCCAAGGCAGAGCGTTGGGCAAAGAACTTTCCCCCACATCGTCCATATCTACTAATGATGGTAACTCCACATCTGGCACAATCCCAAGGTTCTGGTTGCTGGAGCCGGAAACACGATAGAACTTTGCATTGGTCATTTTCAGTTTGCCATGATTAAGGTCCAACAAGGTTTGCACCGTACCTTTACCATAAGTTTGATCGCCAACAATGATGGCGCGGCCATAGTCCTGCATGGCGCCAGCAAAAATTTCCGATGCGGACGCGCTATACCGATTCACAATTACCGCCATGGGGCCAGCAAAAAGAACCCCTGGAAATTTATCACCCTCAATACTGACCCGACCGCTGGATTCTCGCACCTGAACGGTAGGGCCCCTGTTAATGAATAAGCTAACCAGCTTGTTCACTTCTAACAAAGAGCCGCCACCGTTGTTACGTAGATCAATAACTAAACCATCAATGTTTTCTTTACGCAGCTCTACCAATAGTTTTGCCACGTCACTGGTGGTGCTGGTGTATTTCGGATCACCGCGATGGTACGCATCGAAATCGAGATAAAAAGCGGGAATTTCGATGATCCCTAACTTTAGATCCTGGCCGTTTCGCGTAATCTGGATAATGTCTTTCTTGGCTGCTTGTTCTTCCAGTACCACCTTGTTACGGACAATACTGATGGTGCGCGTGTCGTGTTCACTTGCGCTACCCGCCGGAATAATTTCCAAATTAACCTTGGTGCCCTTAGGGCCACGAATCTGATCGACCACTTCATCCAAACGCAAACCGATCACCGGTACCGGATCTCCCTCTTCTTGGGATACACCAACAATACGGTCCGCAGGCTTTAGCTGCCCGCCTTTAGCGGCAGGGCCACCAGGCACCAGACGAACCACTTTAGTGTAGCCATCTTCGTACTGCAGCACGGCCCCAATGCCTTCCAGGGAACGGCTCATACTGATGTCGAAATTCTTCGAATTATGTGGGGTGAAATAGGTGGTATGTGGATCAAACGTCTGCGTAAGTGCATTGATATACACTTGGAAGACATCTTCCGGAGTATTTTGCTTGATGCGTTTGAGTTGGCTCTCGTAACGACGCGTTAAACGGGTTTCGATGTCTTCGGCGCTGGAATCGTTAAGACGCATGGACAGTACCGCATTCTTTAACTGGCGTTTCCATATTTCATCAAGAGCGGCCTCATCTTTCGCCCAAGGCGCGTTTTCGCGATCAACACGCACCGATTCTTCAGCATCAAATGTCAGTGACTCCAGGTCATTGGCGATCGTCTCCAGAGACCAGGTAAGCCGATCTTCCAGTCGTTTCTGGAAGCGATTAAAGATCGTATATCCGCCCTCAAGCTGACCTTTGCGCAGTTGATCGTCCAAAATATGGCTATAACGCTCGAAGTCTTCAATGTCTGATGCCAGGAAATACAACCGATTAGGGTCCAGGTCTTCTAGGTAACGCTGCAGAACCTGCTCCGAGAGCTGATCATCAAAATCAAGCTGACGGTAGTGATTCTTGAGTTTGTCGGCGATCTCTTCAGCGGCTTCCAGCTGCTGTTCCGTCGGCTTCAGGTCGCCCTGGACCTCAGGCGAGTTGGAATGTAATGCGCTACCACCCTTGATTGCTCCACCCAACAGTAACAGGGCTAGCGCAAGAGGGAATAGCTTACGGAGTAATGACATGCTGGCTCTCAAACAGTTTTTTTCAGTATAGCCGACCACCGCTAAGCGGTCATTCAGGGTTGAATGCGGGTAATCGATGTAGACTATCGTGATAGCACGAAATTGCAGTGCTGCTAACGCCGTTTGTCGGCGCAATTCTATGACCCTAGCGCACGGGAGATACTTTGCACAGACTGTTCAGCTTGTTTTTCCTTGTAGGCATTGCTGGGGCTGTGGTTCAGCTCCTTACCGGTGATATAGAGGCGCCAGGGCGTCTTATCAACGCCCTGTGGGAATCAGCCAATTTGGCGGTTGATGTTAGCTTGGGGCTAATTGGCGTTCTAGCATTATGGAGCGGCCTCTTCCGGTTAGCAGAAGCCAGCCAGCTTGCTCATCGCGTTTCCACCTGGGTGACCCCTGTGATGGTTCGGTTGATGCCCGGGATTGCACGCTCTCCCGGATCTGCGGCACCGGTCTCCATGAACTTGGCGGCGAATATGTTAGGGCTTGATAACGCCGCCACGCCGCTGGGGCTCAAAGCCATGGCGTCTCTACAAGAAGGCAATCCCAACCCGCGCCAAGCCACCAACAGCCAGATCATGTTTCTGGTGCTGAATACCTCATCGGTGACCCTGGTGCCGGTTACGGTGCTGTTATTCCGTGCGCAACAAGGCGCCGCCGATCCCGCATTAGTGTATTTGCCCTTATTAATGGCAACGACGATCTCTACGCTGATCGGCGTAATTGTTACCGCGAGGGTACAGAAATTACCGCTAGCGAGCCCGTTGTTATTGGCGGTGGCGGGCATCTGGCTAGCCGTTTTGGCCCTGCTGGGTGCCATCGTTTTGGTCGCACCTGCTGAAACGGCCAATACCTTTGCCAGCTTGCTAGGCAACGGCATCCTGCTACTGGTGCTAGCTGTGTTCTTTATTGCCGCCTGGCGCTCTGGGGTAGATAGCTATGATGCGTTTGTGGAGGGCGCCAAGGAGGGCTTTACCCTAGCAGTAAAAATCATCCCTTACCTAGTAGCTATGCTGACCGCAATTGCCATGCTTAGAGCGGGGGGTGTACTCGGATTGCTTCTGGAAGGCATTCGAGTGGGCGTTGCTGCCCTTGGTCTTGATACCCGGTTTGTAGATGCATTGCCCGTGGCCTTGCTCAAGCCCTTAAGTGGTTCCGGCGCAAGGGCTGCCATGGTGGACGTGATGCAAACCCATGGTGTGGATTCGCTAGCAGGGCGAATGGCCGCGGTCATGCAAGGCTCCACAGAAACCACCTTTTATGTGCTTACCGTTTACTTCGGTAGCGTGGGCATTAGGGATTTTCGCTATGCGTTATGGTGTGGGCTGGCAGCGGATGCTGCCGGCTTGATTAGCGCAATTTTCTTGAGCTACCTGTTTTTTACCTAACCAGGTGTTTGTCTGTGTTTAATCAACAATAAACCGGAAAGTCAGGTTAATGCGCGGATCAGGACAGTTTCGACGGCGGGGTAGCGCGTGCTCAAATCCGGCCTGAACCTGCGGCGACATCAACAACAGACTGTCATGATGTAGTGGCAGACTGAAACATTGTCGTCGCCCACCAGGGCTCTTGGGGCGAAAGGTCAGCTCCCGAGTGGCACCAAGATTGTAGGAGGCTATCCAAGGAGTGCAGCCCAGTTCCGGCTCATTGTCACTGTGATAGCCCATACAGTCATCGCCATTGCGATAGCGATTAGCCAGCACGCTATTGAAGGTTTTACCGGTGATGTGTTCGATCTCTGCTTTAATTGGCAATAGTGCGGCGAGCCAGCCTGTGGCGATATGTGTGTGCCCAGAGTAACGGTAGTGCAAGCCCGCATCACCGTGCCAAGCAGTGAGGCGAGGGACGGGGTGTTGCCGCCCGTACACCGTAATGTTGGGTTGTCGCCAGTCCAGCGCCTGGCTTAATGTGATTAATGCATGGTCAGCGTGTGATTGTCCCATCAGTCCTGACCAGTAATGCAATGTGGCATCGCCAGCCGGAGTAGTCTCATTGGCGGGATTACGGAGTAGGTGATGCTCTGGTTCTGTCGATGGTGGGTACATAGCCGCTCTATCAAAATGTAAACGGCGTATTGCCGGCAAGAATGATCAGGAAAACATCATGCTGCATATTTTTCGTATTGAAGATGGTGTTCTACGAGAAAAAGAGGTGAATGCCACTATGCCTACCTTATCTGAGGAAGGCAGCTGGATCGACCTAGTAGATGCCGAGGACGCAGAACGCAACCTGGTTCAGCAATTTCTCCAGACCGAACTACCTGATTCCGACGATATGGAAGAAATTGAAGCTTCCGCCCGTTTTTTCAGTGATGAGCAGGGGCTTCATGTCCACTCTTTGTTTATGTTCCAATCCGAGGGCCGGGCACGGACCTCCACAGTTGCTTTTATCGTCCAAGAAGGGCGATTGCTCTCATTCCGAGATTCCCGGTTACCGGATTTCCGCTTATTGCGCCTGCGAGTCCGCCGGGGTTGGGTCAAGGTATCCCAGCCTTTGGATATTTTGCTAAGTATACTTGATCAAAAAGTGGAAAATCTTGCGGATGCGCTTGAGGACGTACACCGAGACTTGGAAAAAGTCGGCTACAGCGTGCTGGAGGAAGAAAACGGAAAACTGGAAGAAGACATTGAGCGTCTGGCCCAGCTAGAAGACACTAACGGGAAAATCCGTTTGTGTTTGATGGATACCCAGCGCTCTATCTCGTTTATTCAGCGCTATGTGCGCCCTGATAAAATTCGGCGGAGAACCTGTGCGGAAATTCAGCATGACCTAGATACGTTGATGTCACACACCACCTTCCTGTTCGACAAAATCAACTTTCTGATGGATGCAGCCCAGGGCTTTATCAACATTCAGCAAAATCAGATCATCAAGATATTCTCTATTGCCGCCGTGGTGTTTCTGCCCCCCACCATGATCGCCAGCATCTACGGGATGAACTTCGACATTATGCCAGAACTGGACTTCCGCTTTGGCTACCCCATGGCAATTGGTTTGATGGTGTTGTCCGGCATGGCGCCGTATTGGTACTTCAAACGCAAGGGCTGGTTGTAGAAGGCATCGGTGGTGGGTAGCAGAGGCTCACCCCCCCGCACATCAACCGGCCAATACCCATCCGCTCGTTGTCTCAGCCGCCTTGCCATCCTCGGCCAGCTTGATCAGATGGGCGCTCAACGAAAGTTGGGCCACCCCGTGTAAAAAGGCGGGCACATCGTCATAAACCGCGGTTACCAATGTTGCCAATGGCTGAGCGTCTTTGCTCAAGCTGTCGAGCACCTTGTCTTCGCGTTTCTGGCGATGGGCGAGGGTGTGAATGAGTATCTTTTCTGGGTTAGTGATGACATCGCCATGGCCTGGCGCCATAAGCTTAATACCACGGTTTTGCAATTTTCTCAGCGAAGCAAAATAGGCTTGCATGCACCCGGACGGGGGGGCGATCACCACGGTAGAGCCCTGGATCAGATGGTCCCCGGTGAACAGCAAGCCTTGCTCACTCAGGTAACAGAGGTGGTTGCCCACATGCCCAGGGGTCTCAATGGCTGTAAGCATGGCGCCGCCGCAGTCTACCGTGTCACCTTCAGCCAACAAGGTATCTGCATCCCAGCTTTCGTCCTGGAGCCCATCATCGGGCACCCAAGGGCCAAGGCAGCGAGCCCCTGTAGCGGCGACTAGAGCTAGTGCGCCGGGAGAATGATCACGGTGTGTATGCGTCACAATTACCTGGGTAATCGGTTTGTTCAGAGAACGGGCAGCCTGCAATAATGACTGCAAATGCTCCCGGTCCTCGGGGCCAGGGTCAATAACGGTAAGGCTGTCCTTGCCAAACAGGTAGCTGTTGGTGCCTGGCCCAGTCATCATGCCTGGGTTGCGCGCCAGCATCCGCCAGGCATTGTCGCCAATGGGGGTGAGCTGGCCGGGAATCAAGGATGCCATAGTGACTCCTGGAATTTTGGAAGCCGCATTGTGACGACTCAGCGCATATCTTGCCAGCACCGAATTTCAGGGGTTCGGATAGGCTAACTTATCCACTACTCGCAGCTGCCAGCGATCCACCGGGGTGTTTTCCTTGGGGTGACGGCTGACGACAGCAAATTGATATTCGCTTCCTTTAGGTAAATACATTTGCAGCGTTATCGGTTGCTGATAAATCACCGCACAGCTAGATTGGGTCGAACAATGCAGTGCCTGAGCCCGTAAGGTCAGGGCTGCCACATCCTGCGCACCTTCATTGCGAACGGTGCCACTGAGCCGAACACCGGATTCAGAATTGCGAATTTCCGTGAGCGCCAGTGCGATGCCTTCCGGTGCCATACGAACCTGGTCATGCATGCTGTCTTGCCAAACGCCAACGCCGAGAGTGATCAAGCCGGCCAACACCAGGCTGACCGTCAGCAAAAACGGCCGGCGCCCCCATTGCCAGCTTCCCCACAACAGGGCAGAGACCGCGATAACCACCGTTAATATAAGCAATAGGCGCATTAATCCTCCGTAGATGCAGACCTGACCATCCCTGATTCATATAATCCCCAAAGGCATATGTAAAGGAGAAGGGCATGTTGATTGTTGTCTCACCGGCCAAAACGCTTGATTACGAAAGCGAATTACCGGCATTAAAAACCACGCAACCCCGCTTACTTGATGATAGCGAGGCGTTGATAGCGCGCGCGCGGCAGCTTTCTCCAGCAGATATCAGCAGCCTGATGGGGGTTAGTGACAAAATTGCCCATCTTAACGCAGAACGCTTTTCCTTGTGGGAGAGGCCCTTCAACAAAAAAAATGCCCGGCCAGCGGCGTTTGCGTTCAAGGGTGACGTTTACACAGGTCTAGACATTGAATCATTCAATGATCATCAGCTTAGCGAGGCGCAGCAGCGTTTTCGAATGTTATCTGGACTTTACGGTGTGCTTCGACCGCTAGATCTAATGCAAGCCTACCGTCTAGAAATGGGCACAAAGCTTGATAATGAGCGTGGCAAGGACCTCTATGCCTTTTGGGGCAACACCATTACCGAATTGCTCAACAAAGATATGAAAGACGCCAAAACTGATGTGTTAGTGAATTTGGCATCCAACGAGTACTTTAAGGCAGTAAAAAAGAAAGCGGTTGCTGGCACAATCATTGAGCCAGTATTCCAAGATGAAAAAAATGGTAACTATAAGATTATCAGTTTTTACGCCAAGAAAGCGCGGGGCTTAATGGCCGCCTGGATTATCAAGAAAGGCCTTAAGGATCCGGCAAAGTTAACCCAGTTTGATGTGGCCGGTTATTGTTACTGTGAGGCGCAATCCACTGCATTAAGGCCCGTATTCCGACGGCCAGAGCAAGGGTAGGGGTAGGGCTTCAGATGGTGCCACAAGCGAGGCTTGCGGCACCGATCAACGTCAATCTTTCTTATTCTCGTCAAATTCATTTTTGGCGGCAAGAAAGCCTGTTTTAAGTCCATCCCAAGCAAGCTCTAGTCCTGTCTTGATATCATCCCAAGCATCATCGCTATGGGACTCCAACCGCTCTAGCTTGTTTTCAAATTCTTTACGGCGATGCTTCATTTCAGCAATCTTTTCCTTGGCATCTTCACGCCACTCATCACGCAAATCATTCAGTCGTGCCGTTAGGCGATCGAGCTGATAATCCCAGTCTTCAAGTTGCTGACGAGCACGCGCAGTAAAATCCTTCTTGTCAGACATAACGTTAGCCTCTCTTGATTTGCTACTGTTAATCAATCCAGGGGGACTGAAATCCATCTGGTTTTACCACCAAAACATCCGCATTCGCCTTGGTAATCACCGACTCTGCCGTTGAACCAAGCAACAACCTTTCGGGCAAATTACGGTGTACTGTACCCAGCACCATTAGATCCACATCATTTTGCTCACAGTGGCTGGCCAAGGTTTGTGCGATCGGACCACTGAGCGTACACATCTGCTGCTTATCCAGGCCCTGGGTAGCGCCAAACTGGAAAAAGTTATCCCGATGGAAGCTGCGCACTTTTTCCATACTGGCGGTGTAATCAGGAATGGCTTCACCGGCCACCATGATTAAGCCCTCATCCATTTCGTCGAGCACATGGCAGGCAGTGAGGTCCGCACCGAGCAGGGTGGAGTATCGACGAGCGCAGTCAAGAACATGAATAGACAGCTTGTCGTCTAAGGCCTCCCCGGTGCCTGGATCTAGAGCGGCCAAGATTCGCGGTGGTTTGTTCCATTGGCGGCTGTGTACACACAACACAGAGCAAGGCGCCTTACGAATTAATTGCCAATCGCGGGGCGTGAATAGGTGGCGGCGTAGGGCGCTGTCGTCACTGGTGTGGACGACAGCCAACGATGGCTTTTGGGCCACAATGGCCTTGCGTAAACCGTCCATGCTGTCTTTTTCCCACAGCACGCTGATTTCAGCACGCTCTTGTCCTAGCAGCTGGGTGATCCGTTTGTGCCAAGCATCATGAATTTGCTGCTTCGCGGCCTTTCGGCGCTCCGTATCCAGACCCACAGCCCTAACCATGGCAGAAGAATAGGCATTCACGATGACATGGAGGGGCGCCTGGGAGGCTGCCGCAATTACCTGAGCTTTGCTCAGCGCAGGCTGGTCTGCTTTCAGATCACGATCAAGGATGGCAACAATAGGGGCGGTCATAGTAGTAACTCCATCGCAGGGTCATGGTTCTGGCCACACAGGCTGCCACGATCAAGAATTTCAATTTCCCGGCCATCGACGCGCAGCCACTGTTGTTGCTGGAAGCGAGTAAAGATACGGCTCACGGTTTCCACGGCCATGCCAAGATAATTGGCGATATCATATCGAGACATTGGAAGCCGAAAAATATTGTCACTTAGCCCACGGCGTTGATGCCTTGCAGAAAGCGATAGCAGTAAGGAGGCTACGCGATCGTCGGCATTTTTTTTGCCCAGCAGCATGTGCAGTTCCCGGTCCGAGCGAATCTCATTGCTCATCAGACGGAAAAAATGGTGCTGCAATGACGGAATTTGCTGGGATAGGGTCTCCAGTTGTGCGAAAGGAATTTCACAAACAGTGGCCGTTTCTAAGGCCTTTGCATTGGAGACATGATGGGCTGTGCTAATGCCATCCATACCCAACACTTCGCCGGGCAGATAAAAGCCTGTGACTTGCTCCTCGCCCTCATCGCTGACCACATAGGTCTTCAGGGCGCCAGAACGCACGGCGTAAACGGAGGAAAACCCGTCAGTGGCGCGAAAAAGATGTTCGCCCCGCTTTAAGGGCCGTCCGCGGTGAATAATTCGATCCAACTGGTCGAGCTGGGCTGGCGCTACCGCTAAGGGCAGGCAAATTGGGCTGAGGCTGCAGTCGTTGCAGGAAACTTGATGGGACACGGTTTGACTCCGGTTGATCGCTGCGCAAAGCATCACCCTTAGAGTATAGGGTGCAAATAGTAGAATAAAGGTTAAATAATCCGGCTAAATCGGGTTCTTTGCTCCCTTTGGGTGTAACGGTCAAAAGGCATTACCAATGCACGGCTCACCAAGCGCCCAGTTTCGGTAATGAACAATCGGTCATTCTCAACCGTTACCAGTCCTTGCGCCTCAAACGTTAACCACTCTGTAAGTGCATCGACGAAATAATCCGCAAAATTGATGCCCCATGTGTCACCAAACTGAAGCATGTCAACGGATAAATCACAGAGTAATTGAATAATTAACGCGCGACGAATCTGGTCGTCGCGATTGAGCATAAAGCCTTTTTCGATTGGCAAAATGCGGTCTTCAAGGCTCGTTTGCCAATCGTCCAAGGCCTTGTGATTCTGAGCGTAGAGGTTACCGATCTGGCTGATGGCGCTGACGCCCAAGCCCAGTAAATCTGCATCCCCATGGAGGGTGTACCCCTGAAAATTACGGTGCAACAGACCATTTTCTTGCGCGATGGATAAGCTATCGTTTTCCAGTGCGAAATGGTCCATGCCAATATACCGATAGCCTTGCTCATTAAGCATTTTTCCCGCTCGGGTCAACATATTCAGCTTCTCTTCCGGATCCGGTAGCGCGTGCTCTTGAATCTGACGCTGAATTTTGAAACGCTCCGGCAGGTGGGCGTAATTATAAAGGGAGATGCGGTCCGGACGAAGAGTTAGCAGTTGCTCCAGAGTACGCGCTAAGCTGGACTCCGATTGCCAAGGAAGTCCGTAAATCAAGTCGGTGTTAATAGAGCGAAAACCGAAATCGCGGCTCCATTCCATGGTGTCACGGATCAGCTCATAGGGCTGCACACGATTGACCGCCTTTTGCACGCGAGGGTCTAGATCCTGTACACCCAAACTAACACGGTTGAAGCCTAGGCCTCGTAGCAAGCCCAAGCGGGATTGATCCACCGTGCGCGGATCAATTTCGATAGCGTAGTCACTGCGTTCATCATCACGAAGATTAAAGTGGCGGGCCAGGTCATACACCAGCTCAGTTAGCTGGCCATCATCCAAAAAGGTGGGGGTGCCACCGCCCCAGTGCATCTGGGTAACGGGGCGACGGGAGTCCACGTGCACGGCCTTGCGTTGAATTTCCTGCTTCAGTAAACGTAGGTAGTCTGCCGAGCGCGCCTTGTTGGCAGTAATGATGCGGTTACACGCGCAGTAGTAGCAAACACTGCCACAAAAAGGGATGTGGATGTACAACGACAGTGGCCGCCGCGCCGCATTGCCCTCATCCATAGCTTGCCAGAAGTCCTCCTCAGCAATGCCTGAATGAAAGCTCGGAGCGGGCGGGTAAGAGGTGTAGCGTGGACCGGGCCCGCCATGCTCACGAATCAGTGCTTTGTTCCAGCTAACCATGGGCGGCTCCTGTGCTCACGCAACCTTGTCTTGGCGGTGATTATCCTCTTGTTGCGGGCGCAGAGTTTGATTCAGATCAAGGGTGTAAATGATGATCGTGATGATGCTCTGAAGCGCCGGCCTCTGTGCTTGGGCCGGGCATAGAATGACCAGAATGACCGCTATGTCCATGTTGGGCCATGAGCCAGGCCTGCCAGAAAAACACTAACGCGAGACAGAAAGTCAGAGCACTGGCAATCATCGGCCAAGCGCCTTTACGAAATCGCTGTAGTTGGGAGGCAAGAACACCGGTAATAGCAACAGGTACGACGGTAATAACACCAAAACAGAGCATCACTAAAGCACCCGCAACAGCCGTTCCCCCCGTGGCTGCAAGTGCCAAGGCCGTGTAGATAAGACCGCAAGGCAAAAACCCCCATAAGGACCCCAACATGAGTGCTTTTACTGGGTGATCTATGGGCATGAGCTTGCGAGTAATGGGCTGCAAGCTGCGCCAAAGGCGCTGGCCTATTTTCTCAATACGCTGCAGGAACGCCCCTTTTCCAAGCAAATAGGCGCTTAAAAGAAGCATTAGTACACCAGACAAGATAAGCCCCACTGACATAGATGGACCGGGAAGTTGGCCCAGGAACAGCCCTCCCAGGGCTCCTGCCAATGCACCCAGCACACAGTAAGTTGTCACCCGGCCCAATCCAAACAGCAACTGCCAGCCCCAGAGAGCCACGCCTTGACGACGGGACTCAGGTATGGAGAAGGTTAGCGCACTACTGATGCCACCACACATACCAATACAGTGCACAGATCCGGCACTGGCAATAAGGGACGCGCTGGCAATAAGGGGAATGAGCGTATCAATGGTCATCGCTAGACTCTGCATTCAACGTGGTGACAGTGTTGCTGTTCATTTTCGTTTCCTGTTCCTGTTCTGGTGTTGGTTTCGCTGTTGAATGTGGGTTGCGCTGCTCCCTATCGTCGAATACGACCCTCCAGGCGGCATTGTCCAAGTCATCAAACTGGTCTTTACGTAGAGCCCAAAAAAGCGCGGCAATGGCTCCGCCAAGAAACAGCAAGGCCAGGGGAATCAATAAGAGGACAATTTCCATCGAGACACCCGCGTGGCGTTAAAAGTAACCAGGAGCGAACTGGCAGACATGCCCAGTGCGGCCATCCATGGGGGGAGCAATCCACTGACCGCAAACGGAATAGCAAGAATGTTGTAGAGCAGCGCCCAAGCCAAATTCTGGCGGATGGTGCGTTGGCACAGCCGCGAAAGGTGCGGTAAGGCAGGAATCCCCTTAAGTGAATCATGGAGCAGGAACATGCCCGCTGCTCGCTGAGCCAAGCTGGTAGCATTTCCGGTGGCCACAGACACCGAGGCCACCATCATCGCTTGGGCATCGTTGATGCCATCACCGACCATCATCTGTGGAGAAATGCTTTGTAAACTTTCCAGCCATTCAGCTTTCTCCTCTGGCCGCTGCTGCCCGCGCCTTTCTTTTATACCCAGCTGGTCTGCTACAGAAGTTACCGCCTTGTTATTGTCGCCACTGGCGAGCCGAGCAGTAATGCCGGCATCGGCAAGAGCCTTAATTACCATCGGTGCTTCTTGGCGAACTGGATCTTGCATCCATACGTAAAGTTGTACTTCGTTATCGCAAAGCAGCTGCAGGCAGGTTGTTCCCTGCTTTGCCATGTCCGGAGCGCCGGTAAATCTCCATTGCTGCTGGTTCAACATCCCGGTAACACCGGTATGGTCCGCGTGGATATCCGTCATACCAGCGATGCGAGCATATTGTTGAAATGGCTTGGCTAGCGGATGCGGATTATTCCACTCCAGTGCAGCCACTATCGACAGTAAGTCATCAAGCCCGCGGCTCTTGTCGAGGACTTGGCTATCGACAATACGGAACTGTCCAGCTGTGAGCGTGCCGGTTTTATCAAACAATACGCCTTTTATACTTGCGACTTTTAGTAGTTGCCGTGGTGACGCTACCAAAATGCCCTCGCGCAGTGCTGTCGCCAATGTGGACGACAGTGTAAGTGGGACAGCCAGCGCCAGCGCACAAGGGCAGGTTACTACCAGTACCGCGAGGGTATGCTCAAAGGCTTGAGCAACGCCGGAAGACCAGTGCCATAATAAAGTCGATGCGGCCAGCAAAAGAATCCCGCCTGTAAATAAGGGCGCAATCCGCTGCCAATCACGTACCACCTCGACTCGCTCGTGCTGGGCATGCTCAACCTGCTCGGTGATTTTAGCCACAAGACTTTCTGCCACATTCCCCGAGGCCTCGAGCACAATATTGCCTTCTACCAGCCGGCTGCCCGCGTGTACGGAATCATTAATGCTGTGATTTACTGGTAACGGTTCACCATTAAGGGCAGATTCATCGAACGCTCCGTGTCCGTCTATCAGCGTGCCGTCAACGGGGATGATATCGCCCTGAATAAGCTGCAGACGGTCGCCTTGAGCAACCTGCCGAGCGCTAACCCAATGAGGGTTATGATATTCATCAAGGCGCCGAACGGCTTGGGGCAGGGTGTCGCTAAGGCGTTGATAGGCTTGCTGGATTGTCATTCGCTGGCGCTGCTCAAGCCAGCGGCTGGACAGCAAAAAGAATACAAACATGGCTGCAGAGTCGAAATAAACATGCTCGCCCCCCGTGGCCATCATCACCAGGCTTCCTGTCCAGGCCAGCAGTAGTGCCAACGCAATGGGGGCATCCATAGTTAATCGTGCTTGCCTAATGCCGCGCAGAGCACCCTGGAAAAAAGGCCAACCAGAATAAAATACAACCGGCGTCGCGACTACAAGGCTGGCGAGCCTAAAGACCCATTCGTATAGCGCGTCCTTACCGTCGAAAACACCAATATAAAGCGCAGTGGAATACATCATTGCCTGCATGGCTCCCAGGCCGGCCAAGGCGAGCCGACCCAGTAATTGCTTGTGCGCCCGTTGTTCATCGGCCTTGGTGCGCGGATCGCCGGGCAGAGTGACCCGGTAGCCCAGTGCCTGAACTCGCCTGGCGGTTTGGCTGGGGTCCGCTTCTCCTTGATAATCAACACTGAGTGTCATGTTAGCGAGATTGACACTCGCGCCGAGAACCCCCGGTTGCTGGCTGACTGTTTTTTCAATTAACCAGCTACAGGCGGCACAGGTAAGTCCGCCAAGCTGCAATTTCAGGCGCTGACCTTCAGCGGTGTTGGTAAGGTGTGGTGCGACCAGCTCTGGCACATCGAATAAGGCTTCATCTAATGCTTGGCGCTGATCATCTGGTTGCGGCGCAGCATCCTGGCGCATCTGGTAATAATCATCCAGGCCCAGCCCATAAATGGTCTCAATGGCAGCAGCACAGCCAGGGCAACAAGCGTCGTGATCGCCATCCGGGGTTCTTGCAGGAAAGGCGCCCGCAGGCGCTGGATTGCCGCAGTGCCAGCAAGCCGATGTCATGGCGCTGCAGTTTTCCCGAGCGTGAGGTTGCCATCCTGTATTATGACTGTCTGGTATAAACGCCAGTGATCGCCAGGCGCCGTGACAGTAGCTGCGCGGCGTCCCTGATGGGGCAAAGCGCCGTCACCGCGATAAAGAGCTCCCTGCTGGTGATCAAGTTGCAGTGCAACATCCAGCTCGGGAAGGGTGGGGTGACGCAGCGAAACATGCAACATTTCTGGCATGGGCATCGCGGTTTCGCTGGTAAGCCTCGCCTGGACGCTGGCACCTACTTGCGCCAGCTCAAGACGAACCCCAAGGCGTGCAGCAAGGCGTTCTTGCTCCACAGAACGGTTTATACCTCGTCCTTCCTTATACCACTCGTCGACCACTGGCGTATCCGCATTCACAATGGCGATATACAGCAGGGTTAGGCCACCCACCACGGAGGCTGCTGGCAGCAAAATAGCCAACCATAAGTAAGGGTAACGGTACCAGGGGAGTTCATCGCCCCGGGGCAATGAATCGGGATTCATGGCGTTTCTCCAGATCGGGATCGTCAAGGGCGGTGACGATAAACCAGATGGACGATGACTCCATTTCAACGATATAAGGGTCATAGCTCACGGTCACCGGCAAAGACAATGTCTTGCTACCTTCAAGGGTAAATTCAGTGCGGTTGTTCATTTTCAGGCCTTCTGGGCCTTTCATCGTCAAGCGATACCGGTGGGTGCTTTGACTTTTGTTTTGTATTTCCAGCCGATAAATATTCTCTACCTCGCCGCTGCTGGCGGTTCTGTACAACTGATTGCGATCACGAATTACATCCACTTGCAGCGGTACACGGCCATATAAAGTAGCCATGAAAAGGCTACCCATGATCACCAGGATAAGACCGTAACCTATTAAGCGGGGCCTCAGGATGTGTGTTTTCAACCCTTCAAGCGCATTTTCAGTGGTATAACGAATCAGCCCGGGCGGTTTGCCGATGTGCTCCATAACATCGTCGCAGGCATCCACGCAGGCAGCACAGGTAATGCATTCATATTGCAGGCCATCTCGAATGTCGATGCCGGTGGGGCAGACCTGTACGCACATGCCACAATCAATGCAGTCACCTTTTTCATCAACCACACTCTGTTCACGTTTCTTCGCACCTCGGCCTCGAGGCTCGCCCCGTTTTTCATCATAGGAGACAATAAGGGTGTCGCGGTCAAACATGACGCTTTGGAAGCGGGCATAAGGGCACATGTAAAGGCAAACCTGCTCGCGCATAAAGCCTGCATTGCCGTAGGTCGCCACGGTAAAGAAACCAACCCAGAACAATTCCCAGCCGCCCCAACTGAAACTAAAGAGTCGGGTAATCAGGTCCGTGATAGGGGAGAAGTAGCCTACAAAGGTGATGCCTGTAAGCAGGGCAAGCATCAACCAGAGAACGTGTTTGCTGCCCCGGCGAATAATTTTACTCGTCGTCCAAGGGGCATTGTCCATCTTGATACGACCATGGCGATCACCCTCGCACCAAAATTCGATCCACTGGAAAAAGCGGGTCCAAGTTGTCTGTGGACAGACATAGCCACAGTAGACGCGGCCGGCCAAGACTGTCACAAAAAACAGTGCAAATGCAGCCAGAATCAAAATCCAGGAAAGCAACAGGAAGTCTTGCGGCCAGAAGCTAGCACCAAAGATACGGAACTGACGGCCAGGCAGATCAAATAGCACGGCCTGCTGCCCATTCCAGCGGACCCAGGGCAAAATCAGATATAGGCCCATGGTCGCCAAAATGGTGACATCACGGATAAATTGAAATCGCCCAGATACGGACTTGACCTGAATACGCTCACGTTTGCTGTACAGACTTACGCTGCCGCCATCAGTGGCATCAGTGACCTTGATTCTCTTGGGGTCCGACATCGCGACTCTCCGCTAACACCCATTTGCTCCCACCCTACCATTGTCCATTCGCTGATAATGAGTGGCCGCCAGGGGGAGGGCGCCAACGGCAATCCGCTGGCGGCGTTCTGCTTTCTGCTCCGGTCGAAACCGAGGAGTGGTTACTGCACGCTCTCAGTGTTCTGAGAGAGGCTATACACATAGGCAGCAATCACATGAATCCGCTCTTCGCTGAGCTGGTTTTCATGGGCTGGCATATTCCCCGAGCGACCGTGACGGATGGTGTATTCGATATCCTCCAAGCGTGGGCCGTATAACCAGGTCGTGTCAGTCAGGTTTGGTGCGCCCATCATGATGTTGCCTGTGCCATCTTGACCGTGGCAGGCCGCACACATAGCAAACTTGGGCTTAGCGCGCTCAATCCCGGCGGCTTTCTGACTATCCTTGGCAAGATCCGGGCGACTAAGGCTCTGTACATACAGTGCCATGTCTCGAACAGCTTCATCGGTATTGCCTATCGCTGCCGCCATAGGCGGCATCGCGGCCTTTCGTCCTTTAGTGATGCTCGTTACGATTTGATCGGGCTGGCCACCATACAGCCAGTCGTTATCGGTTAAGTTCGGATAGCCTTTGGCGCCACGGGCATCTGAACCATGACAAATGGCGCAGTTGTTAGCGAATAAACGCCCCCCAACACCAAGAGCCTCCGGGTATTGCACCAGCTCTTCAATAGGCATTTGGGCATATTGCTGGAACAGCGGCCCAGTACTTTTTTCCATGACAGCCACTTCTTTCTGATACTGATTGTCACTAGTCCAGCCCAGAATGCCGTCGAATTTACCAAAGCCGGGATACAGCACCAGATACACAGCCGAGAAAATCAGTGTGCCAATAAACAGAAATAACCACCAACGCGGCAGGGGAGCATTGCGTTCCTGAATGCCGTCAAAACTGTGCCCAGTGGTTTCCTTGGCCGCTTCTTCTGCGGAAATCTGATTATTCCACAGTAGCAGTGCGGCACAACCCAACAAGTTGGTCACGACAATGGCGATAATGAACCAGCTCCAGAAATCACTCATTGGTCATCCCCCTTGTGCACACTTTTTGTTGCTCTTTCATCCGCATCCAGCGCGATATAACTGAGTTTTTCGTAGTCTTTTTTGCGACTGGGCCGATACACCCATAAAGTCATGGCGATAAAAGCTAAGAAGAACACCAGAGTAAACAAAGCGTGATAACTCATTGCGCTGCCTCCTTGCGTTCCTGGCCCAATGACAGCAGGTAGGCCACCAGTGCATCTTCTTCTGTGGCATTGCCCCATTCGCCATTAATCTTATTCATCTGCTCAGCAATACCTTCGTCGGTATAGGGAACCCCAAAAGCGTTTTTGAATACTTTTAACTTACGTTCAGTCAGGCTCCAATCTAACGGAGTCTGTTGCAGCCAGGGGTAGGCTGGCATATTCGATTCCGGCACTACCTGGCGCGGGTCGCGTAGGTGCTCACGGTGCCACTGCTCAGTGATTGGCCGCAGCCCCACACGGGCCAGATCGGGCCCGGTACGTTTAGAACCCCATAGGAAGGGATGCTCCCACACGTCTTCACCGGCAACAGAATAGACACCAAAGCGTTCGGTTTCTGCGCGCAATGGCCGCACCATCTGGGTGTGGCACACATGGCAACCTTCACGGATGTAAATATCCCGGCCTTCCATTTCTAGGGCGGTGTACGGCTCCAGCGTTTCCAGCGGTTCAGTGGTCGCTTTTTGCCAGAACAGCGGCACGATTTCGGCCAGACCGCCAAAACTGACCGCGATCAATATCAGCACAATCATGAGGCCGACATTTTTTTCTACTACTTCATGAGCGTTAGACATGTCGTTCTCCTTAGGCCGCCTGTTGCACGTTGTCATCACCGTGGCAATCATTCTCTGCACGGATGGTTTTATAGACATTGAGGGCCATCAAGATCATGCCGCTGAGGAAGATAATTCCGCCCAGCAAACGAATAATGTAGAAAGGATGCCGCTCAACCATTTCCTGAACGAAATTGTAGGTGAGGGTGCCGTCGGTATTCACCGCTCGCCACATTAGCCCCTGCATAATGCCGGACACCCACATGGAGGCAATATAGAGAACCGTGCCGATGGTGCTAAGCCAGAAGTGTGTATTGATCCAGGATATGGAATACATCTGCTTGCGTTCAAAAAGGCGGGGCACCATCACGTAGGTGGCACCAATGGTGATCATGGCAACCCAGCCCAAAGCCCCGGCGTGCACATGGCCAATGGTCCAGTCAGTGTTATGGCTGAGTGCATTCACGGTCTTGATGGCCATCATCGGGCCTTCGAAGGTACTCATACCGTAGAAAGACAGGGCTACAATCATGAAGCGAATGATTGGATCGGTGCGCAGCTTATGCCAAGCCCCAGAGAGCGTCATCATCCCGTTAATCATGCCTCCCCAGCTAGGAGCAAGAAGGACGATAGAGAAAACCATACCAAGAGACTGCGCCCAGTCGGGCAGGGAGGAATAGTGTAAGTGGTGCGGCCCAGCCCACATGTAGACCGCGATAAGAGCCCAGAAATGCACAATAGAAAGGCGATAGGAGTAAACCGGACGTTGAGCCTGAACTGGGATGTAGTAGTACATCATGCCAAGGAAGCCGGCGGTCAAGAAAAACCCTACGGCGTTATGACCGTACCACCACTGCACCATAGCATCGATAGAACCACTGTAGGCTGAGTAGGACTTCATTAGAGAAACCGGCACCGCAAGATTATTGACCACATGCAGTAACGCGATGGCAATAATAAAGGCACCGTAGAACCAATTAGCCACATAAATATGCGAGGTGCGGCGCTTGGCAATAGTGGTAAAGAAGACGGTTGCGTAAGCGAGCCATACCAAGGTGATCAATATGTCGATGGGCCATTCAAGCTCGGCATACTCCTTGGTGGAAGTGAAGCCCATGGGCAGCGTTATGGCAGCAGCAACGATTACCACCTGCCAGCCCCAAAAACTGAAGGCTGCCAGCTTCGGGAACGCTAATACCGCATTACAGGTGCGCTGAACGACGTAATAAGATGTGCCCATTAGCGCCGAGCCGCCAAAGGCAAAAATTACCGCATTGGTATGCAGAGGCCGAAGGCGGCCAAAGCTTAGCCAGGGGATATTGAAGTTCAGGGCCGGCCACGCCAGTTGAGCAGCGATGAACACACCCACTGCCATGCCAACAATCCCCCAAACCACCGACATAACTGTGAATTGCCGAATAACTTTGTAGTTGTAATTCGGCGATGCGACAGCATTTTCCATGTGTGTTTCCTTCCGGTTTTTGTGCGAACTGACTGTAACAGGCACAAACGCGGTGCTTTTTGATGCAAGTCAAACCACGCGGCAACGCCCCATGTTTTGGCCTACACCCCCTGGCCCTACCATATCAATGCGGTCTATTGCCGCACTTTTGATATGGGAATAACGCCATGCTATTTTGTACTAAGCACAATAGCGATAGCGAGTTGGCATTTTTAGGGAGGACATTTTGCCTCACCCCCTCATGCCTCATTGTAATCCCCCCGAAAATTAGTTGATGACGATCCATGGTGAGCACCCGCTCCATACCGCCCACATTTACCTCTCCGGCAAACGACCCTGGACAATCAGCACTCCACTACGACCTTCCCGGTGGCCTGGCCACTGGTCAAACGGTCGTAGGCAAGGCCTACCTCATTGAGGTTGAATCGTTGCTCGTCAAGAAGCGGGAAGAGCGCGCCTTCATCAACAATGGTGGCTAGCTTTGTCAAAATCTGGCCATGGGCTTCACGATGGTGGTCATGCAGCATCGGTATCAGCATAAAGACCACGTGGATGGATAACCCTTTGAAATGAGCCGGATTAAGATCCAGCTCCAGCATGGCAACAGTGGTTACAACCTGGCCATTCAACGCGGCAGCGTCAAAACTGTTTGCCATATTGGCGCCACCCACGGAATCGAATACCACATCAAAACCCGCTCCGTCGGTGTGTGCAGCCACATAATCAGCCACGGCGGCTTTCTTGTAATCCACCGGCGTTGCACCGTAGCCACGGACAATGTCAAACGCCTTGTCGCCGGACACGGTAGTGAACACTTTGGCACCGAAGTGCTTACCCAGCTGCACAGCCACATGACCCACACCACCGGTACCCCCATGAACCAGCAGAGTCTGCCCGGCGCTGGCGCCGGCACGCTGCAGCCCTTCGTAGGCGGTTATACCAACCAAGGGCAGGGCGGCGGCTTCGCGCATGGACAAGCGTTTTGGCTTGTGGGCAACCAGGCGAGCATCCGCCGGAATGTATTCAGCCAAAGCGCCTTGTAAATCCGCTAGACCTCCAGCGCAGCCGTAGACTTCATCACCTGAGGTAAAGCTGGTGACTCCGGCACCGACAGACTCAATGGTTCCGGCAAAATCCATACCCAAAACAGCGGGAAGCTCGGGCGAGAGGGGAAACAAATCAGCGCCCATCTGCCGAATCATGGTGTCCACGGTATTAACACTGGTAGCCGCCACGCGGACGATTACTTGCCCGGGCAGGGCTTGCGGGGTATCGATTTGCGCCTGTTCAAACTTGGCTGTCGCGCCATATTGATTGAGAACCATCGCTTTCATGTCTTGCTCCAACTGTCTGGGGAAGTTTGCTGTTACGTTGGAGCCACTTTATTATTTCATTTTCTGGTAAAAAATGGGTGATATTAGGTTTCAGAATTCGGATTATGGATATAAACAATGGACACAGAAGGCATTAAGCTCTTTGTTCTCGCCGCAGAAAAGCTCAATATCAGTGCCGCAGGCCGCGAGCTGGGCATGCCTGCGGCGGTGGCCAGCGCCAAGCTGGCAAAGCTCGAAAAGACCGTTGGTGCCGATTTATTAAAGCGCACCACACGCAAAGTGGCACTGTCCGTAGAGGGCGCAGACTTCCTGCCCTATGCCCGCGAAATTCTGGCTCAAGAGAACGCAGCACTGGCGGCGCTGGGGTGCGGTAACGAAACGGTTTCCGGCAACCTGCGATTCACCGCACCCAGCACCTTCGCACAGCAGTTCATTGTGCCGCTAATCCCTGATTTTCTGGCACTGTACCCGGGAATTAGCCTGGATTTGCGGCTGTCCGACATGGAGCTGGACCTGATACAGGGCAGCTTTGATTTGGCATTACGCAATGCGGTTTTGCCAGAAAGTAATCTACACGCACGTAAGCTCGCAGAGGATCAACGAATACTTTGCGCTTCATCAGAATACCTCGATAGTCATGGCATACCCGTTAGGCCAGATGATCTGCTGAATCACCAATTGATAGCGTTCAAATCTGCATCCACCATCAAATTGATCGGAGCCGGTGGGAAGAGTGGTGAGTTTAATACACGCGGCCCTGGACACCGACTAACTATAGATGATGGTCTCAGCTATAAAATCGCCACGCACTGCGGTGCCGGTATTGCGATACATTCGTTGTGGAGTGTTCATAAGGAGCTCGCCGACGGTAGCCTGGTGCAGGTGCTACCAGAATATCGAATGGATGCAGAACCCGCCTTGTGGTTGGTATATCCCAAATCCAACGTGCTAACGGCTAAGGTGAGGGTGTTTATCGATTTCTTGATAGAACGCATTGGCCTGAATCCGCCGTGGCTGAGTTAAAGTAAGTGCATAAATAACTACGCATAATGTATATTATGTTAATATGGACACCATGCATGTCTATGTCCACTATGTACAATATGGGGGTGTGGTTGAGGTTCTGGAAACGGCCAGTCAGTATATGAGCACCTTGTCCACTCTGCATGGAAGCAGCTTGTGCTGGAACTCGTAAAGATCCGATTTGATGATTCTAACTATTCATGGACCGTTGTTGATGAGCACGGAAACCCTGTAGACGACATCCGTGATTGGATTGTGCATCTTGAACAGATCAATCTCTCTCCCAATACAATCCAGGCATATGCACGTCATGTTGCTCGCCTTGGGACTTACCTCCACTCAAATAACAAGGAAATCATCGGGATAACTGTTTCCGACTATGATCGTTTCCTTGAGTGGCTACCTTACTATCTGAACGGTACGGCCGATGTTTCCTCAAATCTTGCCTTTCTTTCTCCTTCATTGGAGCCTGTAGCTAGGCTGAGCCCAACGGTGAACAATCAGGTGCACCTGGCTGTTAAGTCCTTTTATCGCTATTTGACTGGCAGAGAGCCTGCTTTTGCATCAGTCGCTGTCAGCAATCGACATCAGCCTGTAGGCAGCTACAAGCCTTTCCTTGAACACATCAATCAACGTAGAAGTGTCAGGAAGAAAGATCCTTACCTTAAAGGAGATCTGGGGGCCGTAAGGAAGAAAGTAACTGAAAAAAGGATGTCGCCTGAGGCGGTTCTGGAGCTCATAAAGGCATGCAGCCTGGTCCGTGACGCTTTTCTTGTCACCCTCCTCTACAACACCGGAATGCGGATCGGCGAAGCTTTGGGGCTTCGCCATGCTGATGTTGACCTAGCAGACGGCGTTATTTGGGTAATTCCACGATCTGACAACGAAAATGGAGCCAGGGCTAAATCCAAGCGTGCTAGAGCAATCCCTGTAATGCCTTACCTGCTTGAAATGTACGAAGATTATATTACAAGCACAGAATACCTAGCAGCGTTTGAATCAGGGACGGAATATGTGTTCTGTAATGTTAAGAAAGGCAGGATTGGAAAAGCTCTATCTAGAAGCTATGCCGAGAATCTAAAAACGTATTTAATCAAACGTACGGGCTATACATTTACTTGGCACCACTTTCGCCACACACATGCCAGTGAGGCTATCGCTGATGGACACGGGTTGCTAGCCGTCGCTGATCGACTTGGGCATGCCAGCCCTCAAACAACACTCGATTTTTACAAACACCTCTTTAGTAGTGAAGTCCGAAAATTACATCTGACCGGCCCAAGCAAGCTGAAGGAGCGGCTTGATGAATTTATGGAATCTGGCGCGCAATTGACTGAGCGAGGCATTAAATGGATTTAGAGCTGATTTCAAATAATAAAGAAGGCGCTGATTTATATCTGACGCAAATGGAAGCGCGTTTGAATGCTATATCACCAGCACTGGTCCAAGAAAACATATGGAGCAAAACCCTTCTAGAAGAAATTCCCTGTTTTGTGAATGAATATATAGCCGCCCGAAGTCCTATATCATTTGTTGGGATTCCTGAGACTCCTTCACTGGAGCTCAAGCTCTACTGGGCCAACCTTTTGTCTGATCCAAGAATGAATTCACAGTCTATAGTTCAAAGAAGAAGGCTCCCAATGAGCTGGCTGATGGAATGCTGCGAAAATACGCTACAAAAATTCGAGGTGACATGCATAGCCGACATCCCGCATCCAGAATTTCCACTAAAAGGCTCAATTGGCCCTAGCAAGAAAGGCCATAACAAAGACCTGATTGCGAGTTTTATATTGTTCGATAAAAAACAGAACCCAAACAGGTCAAAGGTAAAAATAAACTACACCAAGTCAGGTGAGCTGCAGGAAAAGAAATACACCTCCCCTAATATTACTGTTGTCGGGGACTTCCATAAGAAAATAATAATACAGCGCGAGCAGTTTCAAAGCCTAAGAAAACGGAATGTGTTGCTCCTCGATGATTTGTATTCCGAGTATCACGTGAGATATAAGGACCTCCAAAAGCAAAAAAGCAGCTACGTCAATCTATTCCAGTTTCCGGAGTGGTTAAGGGATGCTGTCAGAGAGCATATTCTCGACAAAATCAGTCACGATGAACTCGGACCCAAAACGCTGCCGGGCTATGTTGGGCGGTTTAAGCATTTTAGCAATTTCATGCATGAGACATTCGAGCGGCCATCTCCCAGTTCAATAACGGATGTTCTTATTGGTGATATGTTTGTTGATTGGGGGAACGCAAAAGGCTTGTATGGCAGAAACTGGTATACTGACACACTGGCTATGCTGGCTACAGCAGCCAGGAAGTGGCCTGACATTTGGCCTGGCTTAACTGTTTCAGCTCGATCTTCGAAGAAAATTAAGAATGTGCATTATAAAGAAGGTCTTGGAAGGTTGGGTTATGCGCAGGAAGGCGGTGGCCGTGCTTACTCTCAGAGAATTGTTGATGAGCTCTATTCCGCAGTAAAGCATGCGCCCTCACCTACCCCATGTGTTTTTACTTTGATAATGGGGGCTGGCATGAGATCTGAGGATGGCCATGCCATTTTGTTTGACTGTCTAGATGAAGACCCGAACGACGCAGATTTCATGCTGCTTACATTCTGGCAGAGCAAAGTTAGCAAGTGGAATGTAAAGCCTTTGCACAAGAATAATAAAGACCATGCTCAGATAATTAACGCTATTGAAGAGCAACGGTCTGCAGTTATTAAACGACACGGAAAGAAGACCAAATACCTTTTCCCTGTATTCAATGGCACTCATGAAAGCTTTACATCGCCCACCTACACTATGGGCGAAATAAAAAAACAATGCGTAAGCGCTGGTGTATTGTCTGATGACGGGTCCCCTCTTTCATTTTCCTGGCATCCTCTGAGGCATACCAAAGGCACCTCAATGGCCAAAGATGGCCATGACATATTATCGATTATGATGGAGCTTGGCCATGCCAGTCCTGACATGGCCACCGTATATATAAACAACCGGCTTGAGCTCAAGAAAAAAGCTCTTCTGCAAAATGGCGGCGGCCGCTTTTACACAATTGAAGGGGAGGTAGATGAAAGCGTAGCCAACCTCCTCGTAAGAAAAGGTCAGATAAGAGCTACACGGGTGTGTGGCGGGGCTTGCACTATGCCTGCTCAAATTGGTGATTGGTGTGAGCATGCGAATGCTTGCTATACATGCAAACATTACCGCGCTGACGCCAAAGATGTAGATTTCTTTAAGAATGAGAAAGGCGCAGTAATTAATCTGATTGAAGAGCAGCAAGAAGAGCTTGTGGCTTTGCAGGAGAATCAGCAAAGTCGTATGTCTGAAATTACAGGCCGCAGACTTGCTAAAAACAAGGAAATATACAAGCGGCTTAATGACATAGTTTCTTCGATTGAAGCTGATGGCCAGTATCAAGGTCGTGAGCAACAAGCGCGCAAAACCTCACTGGAGGATAAATGAGTGAAGACAACCTTGATGGTTTGCGTCAGGCCAGGGATGAGCGCAGCCTTCAAAAGCGTAGAGCCGTCGAGCAAGCGGTTGATCAATTGAAGCAGAGCAATGAAACGATCACATTTAAAGCTGTTGCCAAGCTGGCTGGTGTAAGCCGACAGTATCTTTACAACAACTTTAAAGACCAGATTTCTAGTATGAGGGAGGGAGACCGGGCTTCGAGCGTAAAAATTGATAATGTCACCGTTCCAGCTAGAACACCCGAGGAGTCTCGGCATGTTGAAGCCCTGCTGAGAAACAAGATAGATCGACTAAAAAAAGAACTTGGCTCTGTTCGGCATGAGAATTCCAGGCTTAAACAAGCGCTTGAAAAAGAGCGAGGGAAGTCTGAGCATTTTCGGAAAAATTGGATAAATTCAAGAGGTAAGCAATAAATTGATAAGTGCCAATTTTTGAAGCCGCCCAAAATTTGTTCCTTGCTGGTTTTGAGCGTAGAAAGCCTGCCGGCCAGTTTATCTTGGCCGGCAGGTTAATCACGAATAAGGCTTTGCTTGCCCTACTTGCCCTTGGAATGCGGAACGAGAACCTCGGCAGAACCGAAGCCTACATTACCGTTTTCGTCCGTTGCACGATAAGTGATTGTGTAAACTCGTCCATCTCCGCCGCCACTTCGTTCAGCCCGGAGGTAAATGGTGCCATCTTGAGGGTTGGCAGACAAACGTGCAAAATCCCCCAAAAACATCGTAACCTATTGTTCTATAGAGAAATAAGTTATTACCCCTGTGACTCTCTACCACAACCAGCCATCCATAGGGCATCTGGACATGACTATTCGTTTCGGGGGGGTATCGCAGCCCCCCCCCTCAATTATCAGTGCCGGATCAGCAGCTGATCCGGCGCCAAGACTAGGAGATTACCACCCAAGCTTTAAGCTTGGTCAATCCGGATTCCTATCACGTCGTTGCATCAGCAGATAGGCTGCGGGCAGTACGAAAAGTGATAACAAAGGTGCTGTTACCATCCCTCCTACCATGGGCGCAGCAATGCGGCTCATGATCTCGCTACCTGTACCTCCCCCCCAGAAAATCGGAAGAAGGCCGGCAATAATAACAGCTACAGTCATCGCCTTAGGTCGAACACGTAATACCGCGCCATCACGGATAGCACCCATCAAGGCAGCTTCATCCTTTTGGCCCTGCTCCTGTCTCTCCTGCCACGCCTGCTTTAGGTACAGCAACATGATTACGCCAAACTCGGCAGCGACACCCGCCAGGGCGATGAAGCCGACACCAGTAGCCACTGACAGGTTGTAGTCCAACAGATACAAGAACCAGATACCACCGGTCACCGCGAACGGTAACGTCGCCATAATCAGCAAGGCTTCACCGACACGGCGAAAGGTCAGGAATAACAGTACGAAAATAATCAGTAAGGTCGCCGGCACCACCACTTTCAGTCTCGCATTGGCCCGCTCCAGGAACTCAAACTGACCGGCAAAGGACAAGCTGACGCCCTCTGGCAGCCTGACTCCATCATTCACTGAGGCACGTAGATCATCCACTACCGAGGCTAGGTCACGCCCCCGAACATCGATATACACCCACCCAGACAGTCGGCCATTCTCACTTTTCAACATCGGTGGCCCATCGGTAATCTTGATATCCGCCACGGTTCCGAGGGTAATTTGTTTTCCTTCGGGAGTGACTATGGGCAAATCGCGTAAGCGATGCACCGTGTCGCGCCACTCGCGAGGATATCGAAGGCTGATCGGGTAACGCTCCAGCCCTTCCACTGTCTCACCGATGTTTTCACCACCAATCAAACCACTGACAACCGACTGAATATCCGCGATGTTGAGGCCATACTGAGCCGCAATGCCACGCCGAATATCGATATCTACATAACGACCACCAGTCAACCGTTCAGCCAATGCTGAGGAGACACCGGGTACTTGTTTGGCTACCTGTTCGATTTGACGGCTCACCTGGTCAATGATCTCTAGGTCATTACCCGCTACTTTGATGCCAATTGGGCTCTTGATGCCAGTGGCAAGCATGTCGATACGATTGCGTATCGGAGGAATCCAGATATTTGCCAGTCCAGGCACGCGTACAATACGGTCCAGCTCTTCGACAAGCTTCTCCGTTGTCATGCCTTCACGCCATTGGTCCTTGGGTTTGAAACGGATGGTGGTTTCAAACATCGTCAATGGTGCAGGGTCAGTCGCTGTCCGCGCACGCCCCGCCTTGCCGAACACCTGCTCCACCTCAGGCACCGTTTTGATCAACCGATCGGTCTGCTGTAGAAGCTCGGTAGCTTTTTGTGCTGACAAGCCTGGTAAGGCACTTGGCATATACAGCAAATCGCCCTCATCCAGCGGTGGCAAAAATTCACCACCAAGCTGACTTAGCGGCCAAAAGGCGGTAACAAAAACTAAACCGGCAACCAGCAAGGTGGTTTTCGGCCACGCCAAGACTCGCTCTAGTACGGGTTGATAACAACTAATCAAAAAGCGACTGATTGGATTACTTTCCTCGGAAGGTATCTTTCCCCGAATCCAGTACCCCATTAACAGTGGAACCAATGTCACCGATAGGCCGGCTGCCGCCGCCATAGCCCAGGTTTTGGTAAATGCCAGTGGGCCAAATAGCCGCCCTTCCTGTGCTTCCAAGGTAAAGACAGGAATAAACGACAAGGTAATAATTAGCAACGAGAAGAACAGCGCTGGCCCCACTTCGACAGCTGCTTGCTCTATGACTCGCCAATGCGCATTACCAGTCAGAGATTGCCCTGGGTTATCCCGATGCCAAATCTCAATTTTCTTGTGAGCGTTCTCGATTAACACCACTGCTGCATCCACCATAGCGCCGATAGCGATAGCAATGCCGCCAAGCGACATGATATTGGCATTGATGCCCTGGTAACGCATCACAATAAAGGCAGCAAGGATTCCCAGCGGTAGGGAAATGATGGCCACCAGTGACGAACGCAAATGGCCAAGAAACAATACGCACACCAGTGCAACTACAATGAACTCTTCAATCAATTTGTAACTGAGGTTTGTGACTGCTCGATCAATCAGCTCACTTCGATCATAGGTGGTGACGATCTCAACCCCTTCCGGCAAGCTTTCCCGCAGTGTCTCAAGTCGCTCATGCACGGCAGATAGCACGGCGCGGGCGTTCTTGCCCGAACGCAGAATGATGACCCCGCCGACGACTTCCCCTTCTCCGTCCAGCTCGGCAATACCACGCCGCATCTCCGGACCAAGGCGAATCTGCGCCACATCTCCAAGCTGTACTGGCACCCCATCAACCAGTTTTAGTGGGATTTTTCGGAAATCTTCGAGTGATTGAAGGTAGCCACTGGAGCGCACCATGAACTCCGCTTCGCCCAGCGTCAGCACTGCTCCCCCGGTTTCCTGGTTAGCTTGTTCTATCGCCTTGCGTACTTGTTGATGACTGATCCCATGGCTGGCGAGTTTGACCGGGTCAGGGACTACCTGATACTCACGTACCATGCCGCCTATGGTTGCCACTTCTGCAACGTCAGGCAGAGTCTGCAGCTCGTATTTTAGAAACCAGTCCTGTATCGAGGTTAGCTGCGATAGATCATGCTGGCCGGTGCGATCGATCAATGCGTACTGATAAATCCAGCCGACACCGGTAGCGTCTGGCCCAAGTGATGGTCGTGCTGTACGCGGCAATTCAGACTGGACCTGACTAAGGTATTCCAACACCCGTGAGCGTGCCCAATACAAGTCGGTACCATCTTCAAACAACACGTAAACATAACTATCACCGAAGAACGAGTAACCACGTACTGTGCGCGCACCTGGCACGGCCAGCATGGTGGTGGCAAGTGGATAGGTAACCTGTTTTTCCACCAGCTGCGGTGCCTGACCTGGGTAACTGGTGCGGATAATCACCTGTACATCGGACAGATCCGGTAAAGCATCTACGGGGGTATTGTTGATAGACCAGATTCCCCACGCACTCATGAACAGCGTCGCCAGCAGCACCAAAAATCGGTTAGCCAACGACCAGCGAATCAGGGTAGCGATCATGGTGCAACCTCCTGTTTGTCGAGAGACACCACCGTCAAGCCATTATCGGTATCTTTGACGCCGACGCGCACACGATCGCCCACTGCTATATCGCTGGCCACCTGTTCGCTGGCAAGACGAAAGCGCATGGTCATGCCAGGCATACCGAGCGTCTCAAAAGGCCCGTGTTTAAGCTTGACCTTGCCGTCGGATAGCCCCTCGATAACCCCCTCGGCGTAATGCAACGAATTCACTTGGGTGTCTTTTTGTTCCGCCTCCTGCTTTTCTAGGCGCTCCACAATCAACCCTTTGTCTGTATCACGAATGCCAATGCGCACGCGATCACCTACCGATATCCCTTTGCCTACTTGTTCATTCGCCAGGTTAAAACGCATGGTCATGGCAGGCATGGACAAGCTCTTGAAAGGGCCATGGTCCAGCATTATTTTGCTGCCATTCAGTTGCTCGACAACACCTTCGGCATAGTGCAGTGCGTTCATCATTTCCGTCTCATCTGACATAGCCAGCTCCTGAACGGCAATGCCTTGCAGGCTGGCTTCGGAATCGAGCAGGAACTGACCACTGACAACCACCTTCTGGTCTTCCTTCAGCCCTGCCAGGATCAGCGTTTGGTCTCCCAGCTCGCCCCCCGGCAACACTGCCTGCGGACGATATCGACCCTCCCCCTCATCAAGCATCACCAGGCTGCGCTTTCCTGTATGCAATAAGGCTGCGGTTGGTACGGCCAATGCTTTCTGTGTGGCTTCGCCATGAATGCGTACCTGAGCGCTCATGCCCGGACGCAGATCACCCTCGTCATTGGACAAGGTCACTCGCACCGGCACAGTTCGGCTGGACTGATCCACCAGAGGCAGAATGTCGGCAACTTGCCCCTCACGCAGTGCTGGCTTCACTCCTTGAACGGTCACGTCAACAGCGTTACCACTACTGACTTGCCCCAATTGGCGTTCCGGGACTGCTATCTCCACCCACACGGGGTTGAGTGACTGAATCTCCGCCACGGGAGCACCGGCCGACAGCGTCATGCCAGCACGAGCATTGAGACTGCGTATCACGCCATCATGCGGAGCTGTCACCGTCCAGGTTTCCAGCGGTTTACGTTGGCGTTCAATACTTCGGATCAGGGATGCAGGCATGCCCAATGACAACAGGCGCTCCCGCCCGGCGACGATCAGTTCGTTGTTGCCGCTGCCGAGCACGGCCAGCCATTCATGCTGAGCTCCAGTCCAGGCCGGAACTCTCAATTGCATCAGCGGCTGACCACTGGAGATAGTGTCGCCCTCAGCCAGAGGCCAGACCTTGTCTACGAAGGAAGGCGCGGGGCTTTGCAGGCGTGTCAGGGCGCGGTCGTTGTAAGCAATCAACCCCGTGACATCAAGCTGAGATTGTGACTGAGCCACGACCACCGAGGCACTGCGAATTCCCAGATTTTGTACCATGGCTGCATCAATACGGACCGTTGGCTGATCGCTATCATCACCACCATTGGCATAACGGGGCACCAACTCCATATCCATGAAAGGTGAGGGCCCGGGCTCGTCAAAGTGCTGCTGGGGATACATAGGGTCATACCAGTACAGCACTTCCTTTTCATCCGCTTTGCTGTTGGTTTCACCGCTGTCCATCGCCATCGATATACTGCTCTGCGAAGGGGTGACGTAACGGCCCAAATATATTCCGGCTAGCAACAACAGCGAGGCAGCCAAACCGATCAAGGCATTGCGTTTAATGTTCATTATCTTGCTCCTCGCCCACCATGCCGTGGTGGTCGTAGGTAAAATGGAGGGCGGCTGCCTGCTGGTCATACTGCCCGCTGAGATCAATCTCCTTCAGTTTGGCGTCCAGCCATTCGCTACGTGCCCGTACAAGATCGGCCAAACTGCCATCACCGCCGCGCCAAGCGGCCCTAGCCAATCCCACTTTCTCTTTTGCCAGAGGCACCAGTCGCTCCCGTTGCCGGGCAAGCGTGCGTTCCTGGCGTTCATATTCGGCCAGATCGCTCTGCAGCATCGCTTCATGTTCGCGACGTACCGCCTCTGCACGAGATTCCAGTGCTTGCCACTCAGCTTCCGCCGAGGCAATGCGAGGCCCCTGGCGCGACCGGCTGAACAATGGCAGGTCCACATTGACCTGTAGCATCGCCATGTCACTGAATTCTTCACGATTCATATAAGCCAGAGTTAAAGCCCAGTCCGGCTTCTTGGCGGCACGAGCCTCGTCCGCGTTAGCCTGGGCGACAGAAGCCTGACGCGACGCTATCTCAAGTTCAGGGTGCTTATGCAGGCTATTCAGTAACTGTTCAGCATTGATGGCGAAATCAGGTGCTTGGCCAGCCGGTGATTGCCGGCCGGCTTCCCCCAGCCAGCGTATTAAACGAGCCTTAGCCTGGCGTTGCCTGGCCAGAAGAGCATCTCGCCGATCCAGTAATGTCACGGCTTCCTGCCTGGGTGCCACGCTATCAATAGCCTTTCCTTGACCCGATGAAAGCCGGGCACGCACTGCCTTGTCGAACAAACGATTTTCAGCAATGAGTTCTTCCAGCAGGACTAGTTGACGATCCAGAGTGTGGAGCTCAATCCAGGCTTGAGCGGTCTGACGCAGCACGGCCAGACGAGTGGCCTCTTTCGTGGCCTCCGTTAAGCCGATTTGCTGTCTGGCACCTTCTGCCCTTGCTGTGCGTTTGCTGCGATTGGGGAAACGCTGGGTTACACCAATACGCTGCATGGTCATGAAATCACTCGACAGGCTGTAACGATCGGCGCCATCCACAGGTACATTGTCGAGGCCAAGAATCAGGGTGGGATCGGGCAAAGCATCGGCAGGCCCTTCTGCCTGCTGAGCGGCCTCGACGCGGGCCGATTCCGCCCGCAATTCCGGTGATTGACGTAAGGCGAGCTGTAGCGCCTGATCAAAAGTCAGGCCTTCTGCCCCAAACGCCTGGACACTAGCTAGCAGCAGGGAGGGCGCTAGCCAGCCGAGTGCGCGCCGATACCGGCCGGCGCTCAGAAATATCCAATACATGTGTCACTCCAACACGGATCATGGCGCGCAACGCGCCCTCAGTGGGCCCAGACCAGGCCGGACCCCGAAAAGATCAGTGAGAAAGCGCTAGAGGCGGTCGCCAGATGGTAGATAAGGCAAGGGGGAGATAGAGAGGGTTAGAAAAATGAGGGGTAGCCGGATTTGCTGCCTGAAAAGAAACCGCCGGAGCCGTATTCATGATCGAGAGCTGCCCAGCATGGCACTCCTGGCCAGGCTTGCAAACCGGGCCGCTGTGCGTGTTGGATTCACCATCCAGACAACAATCGTTTTGTGGCATGGCGGACATCATGCTGCAACGGTCATCCATGTCTGCCTGCATCATGGTTTGTTCCATGGGGCAAGGCTGCGCCAATTGCACCGCTGCCATCCCCTGCAAGGAGATGCTAAGCAGAAATAGGCAACTAATGAAAAACCGAGCAATAAACATATGGTGTCAGCATAGTCCGAAGCAATGTGCTATTAACAACATAAACCTTGGGGTAGCCCCCATGTCAACGTTTAATATTGAGCTATGTAACTATTGATCGCCAGCTCTGCTCCCTCTGGCATGCTCTTCTGCTACGCCACAGCCTTCAATAGCATTACTTGATGAAGCGTGAAAGTGTCTCTCGATGCCATTCCAGGCGCCTGTTGGCATGCTGGGTACCGAGGCTTATGTCGACAGGTGGCGGCGTGGTTAAGAACTATAAAATCGACACTTTGATCTATTGCGGTTGTACGATGCCTTCGCTGATGCCTGCAAGAACCCCGCAAGCATCAACTTCACGGCCATCGTTGCACCTCGCTCTCAGGGAAACGAGTTGCTTCTCAAGCGATTGCAAAGCCGTTATCTGCGACCGCGCATCAGCAGACTTCCTGTTATAAGCAACCTGTTGGCTTTACACACCTAGAGAGTTAATCACAATGAGTTGGATTAAAGTTGAACGGGCTGAGCAAACCCCGTGGAACTTGATCACGAGGGTCGGCAACGATTCCTTAAATAAACAGCCACAAGATTAATTAATGATCAACCCGGTGTCTTTGTCTGGTATTGGGATTGGTATGTTAAACTCGATGTTGGGGACTTCCCGGTCCATATTCATTGAGTACGTTCCAAAACGATTGATATTGCCCCTGCGAAAAGGTGATGTCCCGGCAAGCACTTCGGGGTCAATCGGATAGCCCTCTTCTGCCAACTCCCCAAGCGCCTTTGTCATTGTCACCACGTTGTAAAGAATAATCATGTTGGCGACAAGATGATTATATTTGATGATTTTTTGCTGTTCGTGCCGAACGTTCTCCGCGATCAAGCCATCATTGCCAAACATCACCCACTGCAAGAAATCGTTAAATTCCTCACTTTTGCACGTCGCGGCCTGGATCATTTCCCTGATTTCAGCCTCCGCAATGTATTGCAGCAGGAAAACGGTCCGAACGACTCGACCGAGCTCTCGCAAAGCCAGGTAAAGCTTGTTTTTTCTGGAATAGGTTCCCAATCGTCGCAGAATGGTCGATGCGTTGATTCTTCCGGCTTTCACTGATAACGCAATGCGTAGCATATCGGGCAGACACGATTCGATCAGCTCCCACTTTATGGTGTCCTTGAACAAGGTATCGATATGCTTAAAGTGATCCTCTTTGCTGATCCGGTAGAGCTTCAGATGTTTAATGCCTCTAATCCTGGGCATCAGCTTGATGCCCAGCAGGTAAGCGAGCCCGAACACCGCTTCACTCTGGGATTGGGTATCTCCATGTATGGTATCGGGCTGAATGTCTGACTGATTTTTCAATAATCCATCGAGGATATACACGGCCTCATAAACACCACAGGGAATGAAGTGGCTGAATAACGCAATATAGGTATCAGACAAATGATAGTAGCCGAGGCCACCGGTACCCAAATACCGCAAATGGTGTTCACTCAAAAGATTTTGCTCGTAAAGATCCCATTTGGTGCCGTCGGCTGACGCCGTCTTGCCGGTACCCCAAATCTTCGGTAGGGAGAATCGATTGTAGGCATTGATGACCTTGGTAATGGCCTCATCGATCTTCTCCTCTGTCGAATGACGCAGGTTCAACCACGCAATCTGGCGACGGTTAATGCCCTCAATGGAACGGGAGGTTTGTGTGGGCCCCAGGTTGCAGCCGAAACAAAATAAGGTAACGATAAAGCGACGCTGATGATCGGTGAGTTTGGTTTCATGCCCCGATAATGGCTTGAAACCCTTGCTTAATCCCAGCCATTTTTCCATATCAATTAATACGTCGAGGATGCTGGTTTCCGACAGCCGGTCATCCAATGCACGATTGATTCTTTCCAGTGCGGCGGGAATGGGTTTGCGTTTAACGCGCTGAATGACCAACTCACCTTTTTCAATTCTGACCTGATCATTGCCCGGAAATTTTTTATCGGTTTCATTCGATGACTTTCTCAACCAACGTTTAAGTTCGGCAATAAGCGCTTTGGGGTCGGTAATGATGCCGGCCAGTTCACCGTACTCGGCGATCTGTTCGTGATACTCCTCCCAGCTCACCAACTGGTCTCTAAAATCGCCATATTTATCACTGCCCATGATCACCACGTCGCCAGACTTCAACTCCTGGGCCAGCGTTGTTAACAAGCAGAGTTCGAAATATTTTCGATGCACTTCCGTGTTGTTTCTGTTGCGGGTCGTTTTTCCAGTGACCAGTTTTAACCATTTATCGGGTATCCACGACAGATCAAGCGGCTCGCCCTTGGCATTCACGGCATCCAGAGTCGGCTTACGACTACGACGATGCCCCATGATTAAGGCCAGAGCATCGAGCGTCGATTGATCCTGAGTCGTCGATTGTAAATCCATGTGGGCAACGCAATCGAACAACAGAGCCCGCTTGCTCCGGTAGAGTGACAGCATAAAGGGCAGATAATTATTGTTGGCATAGGCCAACTGCTCGTCACAGCGCTTTTTAAGTTCGTCGGGTTCTCCCTGAAATGCCTGGGCAATCGCGTCGAGGCGCTCTATCTCGGTACCGGGAATCTGATACGCCTGGATAACATCCCGTAATGCCGCGATTAGAGCGTCAACCTGCTGAGTTTGTGAGAGCTGATGCTGTTTAAGGGCTTCATTGGCGTGATTGATCAGATTCTGGACGATACGGATAAAAATGTCGGCAATGTCATCAGAGGCTTTTCCTGTCTGGGCGCGAATGAAAAGTGCCGCCAAGGCATAGCGCTTATGCTCGGCCAACTCATTCATGTTGGCGACGTTGAGGGCTCTAGCTTCAATGACAAAGCGCTTGAGCTTGGGCGCGGGTAGCATCAGGTCTTTCGGCAGACAATCGTCAAAGGTTCTCAACCAGCGGAGGTGGTCTACAAACTCTTTCACGTTGCTGACCGTCGGCTTTCGTGGCTCCTGCTTGATGAGGTCCCAAAGGCTCTTGGATTGGCTCGTTTTCGTAGTGGGCGTCAGAACCTCTTGAATACGGGTTTTGGCGCTTTCAGACAGGTCATGGTATACAGCCTCGAACAACTCACGATTGACCTGTGCTCTCGCTGCTTTTGCCTCACGCACGAAGGTACCAAATGCTGGCAGTTCGTACCGGGCCTTTGCCATCGACTCCAGGCCCACGTTGATGATATCCGGGATCTCGTCTTTGGTGGTGGCCGCCTCACGCAAAGCAGACTTGAGAAACTCAAGAGTGGTGTCGCTAACCGGGGTAATACCCAGGAAGTCTCGGATCGACTTGAGATGCCGCTGACGAGTGCCGGAAGTATCGTAATTTTCCAGAGGAGCGGCCTGACTTTTGAGTTCCAGGCACGTCATCAGATGGTTCAGTATTGCCTCCGGCACTTCAGCAATGGGAACAAAATAGCCCAGACGCTGAAAGGTCTTTAGTAACACCATGAATCCCAAGCGAGCGGTAGGCTGGCGAGTCTGGGATCGAACCAGCTCAAGCTCTTCCTGGTTCGGCGTATAGACGGTAACCAGATCCTCAGGTGTCGGCTGAGACTTTAACCGCGGATAAGCGGTTTCATGTAAGGCGGTCATGATTATTCTAGATTTTTATAACGTCGGTTGCATTCCACAGAATTCGATACTATACACCACTATCACGCATATACGCCATATGGTATCATTAGCCATATGAAAGCAGAATTACTCTTCAGGGACAAGTACGTCTACCGGGACGGCGCCATCCGCGAAATGGTGATCTGGCGACTACCGGCTCCCGACGCGGAGCGACCACATGGGTTGAAATACCGGCTCTATTACGGCCAGTCCGGCCACTGCCTGGTCCGCTATGACAATGAGCGCGGCAAAGGGGATCACCGGCATTACGGAGACGCTGGAGGACAAGAGCACGAAGAGAATTACACCTGGATCTCCGTACAACAACTTATCGCCGACTTTAAAGCCGACATCGAACGACTGCGAGGTGAACAACATGACTAAACAGCATATCCATATTGGCACTGAAAATCCTGACAAAGGGTTTGATCGCTTTGTGGATGCCTGGCAACGGGCAGAACGCGGCGAGAAAATCGATACAGAGGTTCACTTGAATTTCGAAGACCTCTCCATGCTTCTGGCGGTGATCACCCCTCGACGTCTGGAGGTGCTGAGGACGCTCCGCCAACAGGGCCCGATGAGTGTACGGGCGCTGGCAACCACATTGGCGCGTGACTACAAGAATGTTCATGCCGATACCCGCGCCCTGGAGGAAGCGGGTTTGTTGAAGCGGACGGAAACCGGCGCCTTGCAGGCCCCTTGGGATGTCATCGATGCCCACTTGAACCTGGTGGCATGATGGTTTGCGTTGTATACAATTGGATACTGTCTAATGCGGCAACCGTTAATGTCGAGACCCTCTGCTTCAGCTCCCACCTAAATGCAGGAGAAGCTGCTGTGGTGATTAATGCACGCTGTAGAACGGTCTACTCGGAAAAGACTGAAGAAACTTTTCTATAATATGATAGTCTTTAGCAGCTAGTGTTTTGAACCTGACAGCATAAGGGCTCCACATTCCACATGAACATCCGCCATTACTTAACTTGTCTACTGGCCTTACTGATTGCCCTGCAATCTGTGGCTGCCATGGCGGACGTTCACCAGCTTCATCAATCCGGGACGGAGCACCTGGAATTCGACCATTCGCATCAATCCACTGCCACTGATACCCACAACGACAATCTGCTCGCCAAGCAGACACCCGATCAGCCCGGACAGTCTGTATATGACTGCCACCATTGCTGCCATTGTCATGGCCACGGCTCTGTCGTTCTGATCGGAGCCACTTCACACTTAGCCGATTTATTCTCAGAAAACGGACAAGCCGACTATCAGGCCAACCTCACCTCTGGTATTCCCCCCTCTCTGTTTCGCCCTCCAATCGCCTGATCGCGCCTCAACAGCACGTCATCAGCCTCTGTAGCCTTGGGTTACAGCGAACAATTGGTATTTATTTTAGGGTGAAACATCATGAAACAGATCGCTATTGGGCTCGCGCTTGTCAATTCCGCTCAGGCCGAAAACAGCTTGCCTGAAATTGAAGTCGTCAATACCGACAACCAACGCTGGCATTTCCGCCAGGTGACCGTGAACCATACCGCCGCGGAGCTGACCGTCTTCGGACGGATGGATGCTCACCTGCGCTACGGCCTTCCCCGAGGCCATGTAGACATCGCAGCCTGGTCTGCTGATAACGAATTGATTGCGGAAACAACCACTGATTACTCACCGCGCCTTCTCACCAGACGCGCATCACGCAAGGGCGGCGTGCGTTTTTCTGCAAAGCTCCCCGCCTTGCCTGGTGATACCGTAATAAAGGTCGCCTTTCACCGGGATGAACCCCAACAACGGCAAAATCCGGTGCACGACCAAACCGTCGCACGCTGAATTTCAGGAGCATCAATATGAGACGATTTGACTGGCCCAGACGGGCCTTGCTGGGCGCGTGCGTGCTTTTTCTGCCCATGTTTGCTTACGCAGAGACATCGAGTTGGAGCGCCTGGCTCGCCTCCCAGATACAACAACACCCCGAGGTGCTTGCCGCCCGCGAGCAATTGCTGGGCTCCAACGCCAGCGCCGATGCGCTGGAGCAGCCGCTTTACAACCCGGAGCTGTCCACCGATTTGGAGCGTAATGGAGAGGAAGACAACTACCGGGTCGGCGTTCAGCAGACCATCGACTGGTGGGACAGACGGGGTGCAAGACGGCAGCAGGCGGGCTTTATGCGAAGCGCCGCCGAAGCGCTGTACCAGCAACAAGTGTTGGACAAAACCGCCGAGGCGCTTGCCGCACTGGTGGAGTGGCATGCCGCCAACCGCGCCGCCGCCATTGCCCAAGCGCAACAGCAGCAACTTAACGCCTTGCTCGAACAGGTGGATAAGCGCCAGCAGGCAGGTGATCTGGGCAGCATCGATGCCGAACTCACCTTTCTGTCCCTGTCACAGCAGCTGGCTCAGGTTGCCGAGGCCGAAGCCGCGATACAGAAAGCCGAAATCCGGGTTCGCGAGCTGCTGCCCGCATGGGCGCCCACGCGAGGCGGCATTCCTGATGATTTCTGGCCCTCCCAGCCAGACTTGACCTCGGATCAGGAGTTACTGCAACACCCGGCCGTAGCCAGCGCCCACGCCCGCTGGCAGTCGCTGAAGGAGGAAGCTGAAGTGACACGGCGTACCGCCAAGGCGGAGCCCACCTTTGGCGTCAATTCCGGTCGTGATGGTGGAGAGAGCGTTGTCGGGCTGACCTTCTCCATCCCGTTGAATGTCCGCAACAACTTCAGTGCAGAAACTCGCGCCACCGAACGCATAGCGCTGGAGGCCGAGGCTCGTTTTCAGGCTATCTACCGCAAGCAGCGCTTTGACTGGCAGGCTGCACAGGCCACCTGGCAGCGCTTTGAACAGCAATATCGCCGCTGGCAAGAGGTTGTTCAGGGTCGGGTCGAGAACAGCGCCGAACTGCTGAAACGGCAATGGCGCACGGGTGATCTGTCCACCACTAATTATCTGCTGGCCTTGAATCAACGCACCGAAAGCCTGCTGGCAGGCATTGAGCTGGAAAAGCAGACACGGCTTGCGCTCACCGAAGCACTTCAGCAATCGGGCCACCTGATCAACGCAATAAAGTCATCGACCGCGTCAACGAATTAAACAGGAATGATAAACATGAATAAAACACTGGTAGCCATCTTGGTGGCGGGTCTTGCGACCGCAACCGCCAGCCACGCCAAAGAATCTGAGTCTGAGCATGCACGTGAGCATGGGCAGGAAAAAGCGATAACGGCGGCACCCCATAGCGAACAGGATAATCATGACGATCATCGTGAGGAAAACCATGAAGAGCATGATGACCATAAGCCTGACACCGAGCACGGCCACGCGGAACACGGCGAGGACGTCAATAGTGATCACAAGGATGCGCACGATGATCATGGCGACGAAAATCATGATGAACACAGCGCCCACGACGAGCACAACTCCGGCTCAGAACACGGACATGAAGAGCATAGCGAGGGCGGTGACCACGGTGATCATGGTGGGCATGGAGGTCACCAAGAAGCTGCTTCTGCGTCACTGAACCCGGCGCAAATGACCCTGGCCGATATTCAGATCAACCCACTGACTCCCAGAAAGGTCGATTATCAGCTTTACGCACCGGGGGAGATCCTTTCCAACGGTTACACCAGTTACCGAGTATCGCCCCGGGTGCCTTCCGTGGTGCTGCGCCGCCATGTCGCCCTCGGCGATCACGTCGAACAGGGTCAGCCGCTGGTTACTCTGTTCAGTGAAGCCGTGGCGCAGGCACAAGCCAATTACCGCACGGCCTGGCCTGAATGGCAAAGAGTAGAGGAACTTGGGCGCAAAACCGTGGGTGAACAGCGTTACATCACGGCCAAAACCAGCCTGGAGGCAGCCCGGGCGACGCTGCTGGCCTACGGCCTTTCGGCCTCGGACTTGCAAGCGTTGGTCGCTCCTCAGCAATCTGTTGCATTAGGGGAGTATACCCTGCATGCCGAGATTGACGGCGCGGTGCTCAGCGATGATTTCGAGCAGGGGCAGCGCATCGAGGCGGGCGCGCCCTTGATTGCGTTGGCCGATGAAAAGCAACTCTGGGTGGAGGCCCACCTGCCCGCCGATCTCTCCCTGACGCTGGGCGCGGGAACAAGAGCGGAAGTGGTGGCTGGGGATGTCCGTGTAAACGCCAAGGTCACTCAGGAGGCGCACACCATTGACCCCATCACCCGTACCCGTACCGTGCGCCTGTTGGTCAATAACCCGGAACACCGCCTGCACCCCGGCCAGTTCGCCGAGGTGTATTTCCGATTCCAGACTAAAAGACCCGTGCTGGCGGTACCCGAAACCGCACTGATGCGCGGCGCAGACGGAGATTGGACGGTATTCGTGGAAGACCATCCTGGCGAATTCCAGCCAGTGGAGGTGAAGCTGGGTCGAGCGCTCGGGCCGCTACGTGAAATTAGCGGTGTCGGTCCGGGGGCTCGCATCGTCACTCAGGGCGCTTTCTTTGTTGCCTCTCAGATCGCCAAGGGCGGCTTTGACCCCCATAACCACTAAGCAGTAGGAGACCCCATGTTTAACCGAATTATCGATTGGGCGGTCATCAACCGATTGCTGGTGGTGATAGCCCTGATCACACTAACGGTCAGTGCCGTTTTTATTATTCCAAAACTGAATCTGGATGCTTTTCCGGATGTGACCAACGTGCAGGTATCTGTCAATACCGAAGCACCGGGGCTGGCTGCCGAAGAGGTGGAACAGCTTATTACCTATCCCATCGAAGCCGTGATGTACGCCTTACCGGATGTGGAAGAGGTGCGCTCCATTTCCAAAACCGGCCTGTCCGGCGTCACCGTAGTCTTTAAAGAAGGCACCGATATCTATTTTGCCCGGCAACTGGTATTTGAGCGGCTTCAGGCTGCCAAGGAGCTGATCCCCGATGGCGTCGGCACGCCGGAAATGGGCCCGAATACTTCCGGTCTGGGTCAGGTCTATCAGTATCTTCTCGTGGCCGAACCCGATGCCGGTTTCGATGCCATGGCATTGCGCAGTTTGAACGACTGGGTGGTGAAGCTGCTATTGATTCCGGCCGAGGGTGTGACCGATGTGCTATCGTTCGGCGGTGAGGTGCGTCAGTACCAGGTAAACCTGAACCCGTCCCGACTGTTGGCCTACGAGCTGACCCAGGACGAAGTCATGATGGCACTGGAGCGCAACAACACCAACGTCGGCGGCTGGTATATGAACCGGGGCCAGGAGCAACTGGTGATCCGGGGTACGGGTTGGCTGGATCATGGTGAGAAGGGTTTGGAACAGATCCGTCAGGTGCCACTGAAAACCGTGGACGGTACTACGATCACCGTGTCCGATGTGGCGCAAGTGGCGCTGGGCAGTGAGATCCGTCAGGGCGCGGTGACCATGACGCGCAAGAACGCCGACGACAAGGTGGAGAATCTCGGCGAGGTGGTGTCCGGCATCGTGCTCAAGCGAATGGGGGCCAACACCAAGGCCACCATTGATGGAGTCAGTGCGCGCATTGAGCGTATTAACCAGGCATTACCGGAAGGTGTTCGCTTCGAGGCATTTTACGATCAGGCGGATTTGATCACGCAGGCGGTGCAGACTGTGGTCAATGCCCTGCTGCTGGCGTTTATTTTCATCGTCGTGATCCTTGCGCTATTCCTGATGAACCTGCGCGCCACCTTTCTGGTGTTGATGTCCATCCCGATCTCCATTGGAATCGCTTTAATGGTGATGGCGTGGTTCGGATTGTCGGCCAATCTAATGTCGCTGGGGGGGATTGCGGTCGCCATTGGCATGTTGGTGGATGGCTCCGTAGTGATGGTGGAGAACATGTTTAAACATCTGACGCACCCGGATGCTGAACATGATACCAAGAGACAATCGCGGGTGGATTCCGATGACGTGGACCCTTTTGATGTGGCCCACGACCGTCATGGTATTGCCTTGCGCCTGCAGGAAGCCGGTAAGGAAGTCGCTCGCCCCATCTTTTTTGCCACGGCCATTATTCTGGTTGTCTTCATGCCGCTGTTTAGCTTTGAAGGTGTCGAAGCCAAACTGTTTCAGCCCATGGCCATCAGTATCATGCTGGCTATGCTCTCGGCAGTGTTAGTGGCCTTGATCATCGTACCTGCACTGGCCACCTACCTCTTTCGCAAGGGTGTGCGTCAACGCGATAGCTTTGTGTTGAAGCCGCTCGACAGGCTCTATCGTAAAGGATTAGCCTGGGCGATGGGGCACAGCAAAATGGTGGTGGGTGTTGCAGCCGTTATGGTGATAGCGGCTGCGCTGGTGCTGCCCCGCCTGGGTACGGAGTTCGTGCCCGAACTGGAGGAAGGTACCATCAATCTGCGTGTCACCCTGGCACCTTCTTCCAGTCTGGACACGGCCCTGGAAGTGGCCCCCAAACTGGAGGCCAAGTTGATGGAATTCCCGGAGGTAACCTATGCGCTGTCGCGCATTGGCCGGGCTGAAATCGGCGGCGATCCTGAGCCGGTGAATAACATCGAGATCTATATTGGCCTTAAACCGGTGCCGGAATGGACCAGTGCAGACAACCGATATGAACTCCAGTCATTGATGGAACAGAAACTGGAGCAACACCCAGGCTTACTGCTCAACTTCTCGCAACCCATCGCAACCCGTGTGGACGAGTTGCTCTCGGGCGTCAAAGCGCAGCTGGCCATCAAGTTGTTTGGTCCCGATCTTGCCGTGCTGGCCGAAAAGGGCCAGGCCATTGAGGCCGCAGTGAAAGAAATCGAAGGGGCGCGCGATGTGGCCATGGAGCAGATCGCCGGTGAATCTCAACTGGTGGTGAAGCCGAACCGCAGAGCTTTGTCCCGTTACGGTCTGGCCGTGGGCGACGTGATGGAGCTGGTACGCGAAGGGCTGGGAGGTGCCAGTGCCGGCCAGATCATCAATGGCAACGAGCGTTACGACATCTACGTGCGGCTCGCCGAGCGGTTTCGCGAAGACCGTGAAACCATTGCCGATCTGCGCTTACAGGCCCCGTCAGGTGCCTGGGTACGCCTAGGGGATGTGGCGGAAGTCAGTATCGCATCTGGACCACCGCAGGTACGTCGTGATGACGTGCAGCGTCGGGTTGTAATTCAGGCCAATGTTCAGGGACGGGACATGGGCAGCGTGGTTGCCGATATTCGTCAGGCGATTGTGGAGCAAGTGGACCTGCCCACCGGCTATTCCGTCGATATCGGTGGCCAGTTTGAAAACCAGCAGAGAGCGCAAAAGCGTTTAGCACTGGTGGTGCCGGTTTCGCTGGGATTAATTGCCTTGTTGCTTTATTTTGCCTTTGCCTCGGTTGGCCAGGCCATGCTGATTCTGGTGAATGTCCCGCTGGCGGTGATTGGTGGCGTGTTTTCACTCTGGATTTCCGGCCAGTATCTGTCGGTACCCAGCTCAGTGGGCTTCATCACCCTGTTCGGGGTCGCTGTACTGAATGGCGTTGTCATGGTGGAAAGCATCAATCAACGGATTGCGGACGGCCTTAAAGTATCGGATGCGGTGTTTGATGGAGCGGTTTCAAGGCTAAGGCCCGTGTTGATGACTGCTATTACCTCGGCACTGGGCCTGATCCCCATGCTGCTGTCGAATGGTGTCGGCGCAGAAATCCAAAAGCCTCTGGCGAGTGTGATCGTGGGCGGGTTGGTAACCGCTACGTTCTTGACGCTGTTTGTATTGCCGGTGCTGTTTGCCTGGTTTTCAAAAGGCAAGTTAAGCGACATGGCATAAACGTTGTGCCTGCCCTTATCGTTACGGTCAGGGCAGGTACATTTATTGTGTAAGGGTTGCTCATGCATCAACACGATCATTCACACCACAAAGATGAAAGTGCAAGCCGCATAGCAATGGCGTTCTTTCTTAACGTGGGCTTTACCATCATCGAATTCATCGGCGGCTGGCTCACCAACAGCACGGCTATCATGGCCGATGCGGTGCACGATCTGGGCGACAGTCTGTCCATTGGCAGCGCCTGGTTCCTGAACCGGCTGGGACGTAAATCCGCCGACACCGAATTCACCTATGGCTACCGGCGGTTGTCCCTGTTCGGCGCCCTGATCAACGGCCTGGTATTGATTGCCGGATCGCTGTGGGTATTAGGCGAAGCAATTCCCCGACTGGCCAATCCAGTGATGCCCGTCACCGAGGGCATGTTAGCGCTGGCGATTCTGGGCGTCACCGTCAACGGTATTGCTGCTTATCGCCTTAGCAAGGGAAATACGCTGAACGAAAAGGTATTGAACTGGCATTTATTGGAAGATGTGCTGGGGTGGGTGGCAGTGCTGATTATTTCAATCGTTTTGCAGTTTGCCGACTGGCCTATTCTCGACCCATTGTTATCGGTGGGGTTTACTCTCTTTATTCTGTTTAATGTGTGTCGGAATCTTTGGGTAACCTGCAAGCTTTTCTTTCAGGCTGTTCCAGATAAGGCGCTTCACGAAGAGATCCGGCGAACACTAATTGGCATTAATGGCATCAGCGGAATTCATCACCAGCACCTCTGGTCCCTGGATGGTGAACAGCATGTATTGACGGCCCATATCGTAGCGGATCACGAGGGAGTTTTTGGCCCTGACGAATACTGTGCCATCAAACAATCCATTGCTATGGCGCTCGAACAATACCCGCTGGCTCACACCACAATTGAAATCGAACTGCCCGAAGAAGCTTGCCGGGATCAACCCGTGCCCAGCCAAACGGATCAGCACTAACAAGAGAACTTCGTATGTCCATCCTCTACACGCTCGGTTTGTTTATCATCACAGCTATTGCGGAAATAGTCGGCTGCTACCTGCCATACCTCTGGCTGAAGAAATCGGCATCCGCATGGGTTCTGCTGCCGGCTGCGTTCAGCCTGGCGTTGTTTGCCTGGTTACTGTTGTGGGCAAACAAATAAGTCTGTAACTGGACAGTGCTGGAGCCCCGATTCTACCGTCGTCAGATATGCCTTACCGAAAATTATATTTGTAACTGAATGAACGATTTTCGCCTTAAATCACGCTACAGCCTGCATTCCACCGTTTTAGTTACAGACTTATTTGTTACGGTTACAAACATATTTGTTCAACTACAACTGTCTCTTCATCCAACCACCGCGGGCCGGGTTTATGCCGCCTATGGCGGCGTCTATGTTTCGACAGCCATGCTGTGGCTATGGGGTGTGGATGGGATTCGCCCGCACCTATGGGATTTTGTTGGCGTGGCCGTCACTCTGGTAGGGATGGGCATTATCATGTTCGCACCGAGATGATTTCGATCCTGTTTACTTTCCCTTTTTTGGAGATTCAGCGTTCAGCAGCAAACTCATTTTTTCCATCAGAATGACTGACGCGTTATTGTTGAACTGCTGTCCTTCCTCAATGTACTCCCAAACGGTAGCATCACTTTTCCAACCTCCTTGCTTTTTAATCAGTTCATAGTCCACGCGTTCCCGAGCCGCCGAGGTAGAGAGGCCGCGACGAAAACTGTGACTGCTCAGTTCGGGGACAAAATCGAACTGACAGGCTTTACCAAGGGTTTTGAGCACATCATTGATTGCCCCAGGATTCAATTGCCTGGCTTGAACCTGATCCCAGCGATTGACCGGCCGAAACAGCGGACCAATCGCTATATCAGCGGTATCCATCCATTGCTTTATTGCTCTGGCTGGACAACAGGTTGGATTCCCTGCAAAAGGCAGGGCTCGCACTAAGCCAGTAGCTTGCTGATCGGTCTTGGAACGGGGCAGCCGAATGATCAAGCCCTCAGGCTCCCACACCAGGTCCGTGACTTGTATTGCGAGCAACTCGCTGCGACGAAACGCCCCGAAGAAGCCCGTTAGCACCAGTGCGATATCCCGATACTTCTTCTTGCTATCTGGTAGTTGCTGGAGATGCTTTACCATCTGTGCGATGTGCTCCAGGCGCAGCGCCTTGGCTTTGCGTTTGGGTTGGCCGTGAGTGCGGCGGATGCCTTCCATCGTTTTGCGCACGAGAGGATCTTTTACTGGATCAGCGACTCCCTGGTAGTAGTGCCATTGGCCGATGGCCGTCAGGTGGAGATCCAGTGTCCGAGGGTTGAGAGATTCAGCTTTGATCAGTAGATAGCGCACGACAGTATCCCTGTCGGTAGGCAGTCGGCCACCCCATTTTTCGAATTGGCGAATGGCCGAGCGATACGCTTTGCGCGTGTTGTCAGAGGTGGCTGCCTGGAGATAGTGACGCAGCGCTTCGGATTCCCGATGGGCAATCTGATATGATCGCTCATTACGTAATGATAAGTCAGTGGTCAATTTGGGTGGTTTGCTGTGCATGAATCGAATTCCTATCGCGGTCGCTCAAAAGGCGGCTATGTACCGGCGTTACAAGTGAAAAAATTATGCCTGATTATCATAACCAACGATAATGGTCATTATCGTTAGTTAATATTTGAAATTCAAGTAGTCTTGAAAATCATAAATATAATGTAATAATACGTTATACATAATACGGTACCAAATAATCTGAGAGGAAATCCCTATGGCACGCGCCGGAGTCACTTACCACGATGTTGCCAAAGCCGCTGAAGCCATCAAAACGAAAGGCCAAGAACCTACGGTGGATCGGGTGCGCGAACATTTGGGCACCGGCAGCAAAAGCACGATCGCGCCACTACTCAAGCGCTGGCGTTCCGATAACGGGGACGCGGCCGATACCAATGGACTCCCGAGCGACTTGGTGGAGGTCGTGAAATCTCTCCACGAACGAGTGCAGCAGATGGCCGACCACCGCATCGAGCAGGCCCGACAGGAGTTCAAAGGGCTGAATGAAGATCTCCGGAAAAAGCTCGACGACGCCAGCAACGCGATTACGCAGCTCACTGCCCGCCAGAAAGATTTAGAAATCCAGATCGGGCAACTTACCAACGAAGTAGACCAGAAAACTCAGGCTCTGGAAGATACACGCATCAACCTGACCAAGGCAGAGATGCAACGGGACGAGGCTATTGCCCGGACCGCCGATTTGAAAGAAACCGTCACGGAACTCAAGCAGGAAAACCGGGATATCCGTGACCATTTCGAGCATTACCAGCAGCGAACAGCCGAAGATCGTCAACAGGAGCGCGAACAATTTCGTTCGGTTAACCAGGGATTGAAAGACCAGATCCTGGATCTGCAACACCGGCTCACCCAGGCCGAGTCAAGATCGTCCGAGCTGTTGGATGCCAATGCGCAGTTAGAAAACAATGCCGATAAACTTGAACAGGCCAATGCAACGCTAAACAGGGACCTAAACGGAAAGGTAGATGATATCCAGAAGCTGAAACGCGACCTTGAAGACGCCATGACGAAGAACCGGAAAAACCAGCATAAAAATGAGCAATTGGCAGAAAAAATATCTGCTCTCACTGTTCAGAAAGCAGAAGTCGATAAGGAAGTGGCCGTGTTATCACAGGCTTTGGAGGCCACCAAAACCGAATTGAAAACCACACAGGATAAAGTGACGTATCTGACCGACGAGAACAAAGCAATTCTTCAGGAAAAGGCGGTGATCCAGGGGCAATTTAAACAGCTCCAGGGTTCGCTATAATTATGGTCAAACTTGTCAAATTTGGAGGTTCTTCCACAAGGAAAATGGCAGGTTAGCGCTTTTGTACGAAAACCTACACTTGCAAGGACTCAAGAGGACTGAAACCGCAGGATCTGATTTGTATTAGTTCAGACCAAATCTGA